>NZ_CACSJW010000004.1:0-659914 GCF_902706145.1 Sphingobacterium sp. 18053 | reverse complement strand
GAATAAGATGATATGAATATCATAGATCAGCCAATAAAGATTTTTAGGTGCCTATATCGGCGGTGTCTACCTCTTCCCATTCCGAACAGAGCAGTCAAGCCCGCCAGAGCCGATGGTATTGCCGTAACAGGTGGGAGAGTAGGTCGGTGCCTTTTTTTACACGGAAGCCCTTGCTGGAAACAGTCAAGGGCTTCTTTCGTTTAAATACTTCCGTATTTCCATGTACAGGCTATTGGATATCCTCCGCATATCGGTTATCGCAGCACATGGCCGTCGATGAGCCTGTTCCGCAACCGTCGCTATCCTGCAACTGTCACTGTCTCTTAGTGGTAATGGTACACAGTCATAGCAGGCGGTCATGCAGTCATCACTGTGCTCCTGTGCTATGCTGCACTGTCGTAGCCACCGGTCATTACAAAACTCAGGCTGAGCTCATATTCTTTTAATAAGTGGCTTTTTCTACAGTGGTTAACTAAATTATGCTATAACAGTATACGGAAGCCAGTTCATGCTAATCCCACGACTGATTCTTTACGAAGAGTCCTTAACTCCCTTGCTACCGGCGAATAGTAAAATAAGTCTTCAGATTAAGGTTTGCTATTCTGATGAGGTTTGATGCACTATAGATACAATTCACTTCGTGCCAATAGTCCCGATGTTTTTGGGATAAATTCGTGTATATGTAACAGTGATTCTAACCCATATTGCCATTGAAACATGGTATTAAACTTTAAGAAATGTGACTACGGTCACTTTTGATGTCTGATCTAATTGTAAAAAGTATCTTTCAAGATCTCTATTTTCCCTAAGTCATTTACAACCAATGGTCGAAATTGCTAACTAAGCCTTGTAATCGGGTAATAAAAAAGTGACGTACATCACTTTTGTACGCATTGTCCATCATTAGATTGTCATAAATTGCTGCTTATTTTTGAACCAGAATCAACAATTTAAGTAATGCAGTTAGAGCAATTTAATTACGACAACAAGATTGTCAGGAATTTCGGAATCGCTACCATTATTTGGGGGATAGTTGGTATGACCATAGGATTGCTTGTGGCGACGCAGCTTGTTTGGCCCCAGATGAACTTTGGATTGCAATTTACAACATTTGGCCGTGTACGTCCTGTGCACACCAATGCGGTGATTTTTGCTTTCGTAGGTAATGGTATTTTTATGGGAGTTTATTACTCCTTACAGCGGGTGCTTAAAGCAAGAATGTTCAGTGATGCTTTGAGCAAGCTCCATTTTTGGGGTTGGCAATTAATTATTGTTGCCTCGGCTATTACACTACCCCTCGGTCTTACTTCAAGCCATGAGTATGCCGAAATGGAATGGCCTATTGATATCGCAATTACCCTCATTTGGGTCGTATTCGGAATCAATATGTTCGGTACTATTATCAAACGACGCGAACGTCACATGTATGTCGCTGTTTGGTTCTATATTGCCACATTTGTTACAGTAGCCGTATTGCATATTGTTAACTCCATCCAATTACCTGTAGCTGGCTGGAAAAGCTATTATGTCTACAAAGGCGTACAGGATGCGCTGGTACAATGGTGGTATGGTCACAATGCAGTTGCTTTTTTCTTGACAACTCCTTATTTGGGAATGATGTATTATTTCCTTCCTAAGATGGCCAACCGTCCAGTTTATTCTTACAAGTTAAGTATTCTTCACTTTTGGTCTTTAATCTTTATTTATATCTGGGCAGGTCCTCACCATTTGCTCTATACGGCGCTACCTGGCTGGGTACAGTCTTTAGGGGTTGTATTCTCCATTATGTTGATTGCTCCGAGTTGGGGCGGTATGATTAACGGCTTGTTGACCTTACGTGGTGCCTGGGATAAGGTACGGACGGAGCCTATGTTAAAATTCATGGTAGTGGCCCTTACTTGTTATGGTATGGCGACTTTCGAAGGCCCTATGCTATCCTTAAAGCAGGTGAATGCAATTGCTCACTTTACCGACTGGATCGTAGCACACGTACACGTAGGTGCATTGGGATGGAACGGCTTTATGACATTTGGTATTCTGTACTGGTTGATACCACGTATTTATAAAACAGAGTTATATTCTAAAAAGTTGGCATCAACGCACTTTTGGATAGGTACCTTGGGTATTTTGTTCTATGCGATCCCGATGTATTGGGCAGCTGTAGTGCAAGGCCTGATGTGGAAAGAATTTACACCGGAAGGGGTTTTGAAATATCCAAACTTCCTTGCGACAACATTGGAAATTTTGCCAATGCACATGATGCGTGCACTAGGTGGTGCACTTTATCTATCGGGCGTGTTCCTGATGACGTTCAACTTGATCAAAACTATGCAAAAAGGGAAGCTTTTGGCCAATGAGCCTGCAGAAGCTCCTGCATTATTGCCCGTTCAAGTAAACGAACAGTCTCAACACCGCCGCCTTGAACGTAAGCCAATTTTATTTATGGTACTGGCTCTTATTGCTATCCTCATCGGGGGTATGGTGGAGATGGTGCCGACTTTTACAATTTCTAAAAACGTTCCAACGATTGCGAGTGTAAAACCTTATACAGCATTGGAACTGCAGGGAAGGGATCTTTACGTTAGGGAAGGTTGTGTGAACTGTCACACGCAAACTATTCGTCCATTTAGATCCGAAACCGCCCGTTACGGAGAGTATAGCAAGGCGGGAGAGTTTGTTTACGATACACCGTTTTTATGGGGTTCGAAGCGGACGGGACCGGATCTGCATCGCATCGGTGGAAAATATCCAAATAAATGGCACTTTGATCACCTGTTGGATCCGACGATTACCTCGCCAGGAAGTATTATGCCAACATATCCTTGGTTAATCGATCAGAAGCTGGATAATTCTATTCTGCAAGATAAAATGAAAGCATTGCGGAAATTGGGAATTCCCTATACCGATGCGGAAATTGAACATGCTGAGCAGGATCTCACCAAACAGGCACAAAAAATTGCCGATGATCTAAAACAAAATCAAGTGCATGTGTTAGCTGACCGTGAGATTATAGCTGTAATTGCATACTTACAGCGATTAGGAACAGATATAAAAGCAGCTCCAAAAGTAGCTGATAATGTTAACGCAAATCAATAAAGCCATGTTTAAGCAAATAACAAATCTAAACGGCAGTGAGCTTTATCTAATCGCATCACTTTGGATCTTCTTGGTGTTCTTCATTTCAGTAGCAATAATGTTGTTTCGAATGAAAAAAGACTATGTTACTTATATGAAGGAATTGCCTTTGGAAGAAGATGAAACAGAAAACGAACTGAATCATTCACCTGAAAGTCTATAATATATGAGTTTATTATTGGATACTGCACCAGCTACCGCAGAAGTTGTTCAATCTACGATAGGATTCGGTACAGATAATTTATACACAGATATCTTAATTGTTGTATTGATCGTTGTGATGCTGGCTCTTCTTGCTTCGGCATTGATGGTCAATCGCGCGATGAAATCCATCATTAAGATTACCATGCCTGAATTGGCCAAGGAGGAAAAACTCAAAAAGGCGGCGAATAAGGGCTGGATGAAAAGGTCGTGGAACAAGATCATGGGTATCAGACCGATTTCAGAAGAAAAGGATATTGTCATAGACCATGAGTATGATGGTATCCGCGAATTGGATAATCCGATTCCGATCTGGTTTAATTTCCTTTTTTATGGAACGATTTTTTTCGGCCTTGTTTACTTATTTGTATATCAGGTGTCGGGCATCGGAATGAACCAGGACCAGGAGTATGAACATGAGATGGTCGTTGCCGAGAAAGAGCGTCAGGCTTATCTTACCGCTTCTGCGAGCAATGTAGACGAAAGTAGCGTGGAGTTTCAGCCGGAAATGGCAGCTGATGGAAAAGCGATCTTTACCGCAAACTGTGTCGCTTGTCACGGTGGTAGTGGCGAGGGAGGCATCGGACCTAACTTGACCGATAAGTTTTGGCTTCATGGTGGCGAGATTAAAGATATCTTCAAAACCATTAAGTATGGTGTTCCTGATAAAGGAATGGTGCCATGGGAACAAACTTTAAGTCCTGCACAAATCGCACAGGTTGCCAGTTATATTATCACCTTAAGGGATACACACCCTGCTAATCCAAAAGCTCCGCAAGGTGATGAGGTGACCTATGGCGGTGGTCAAACTGCAAGCGGAGAGAAGGGGGCAGATGAGAGCAAAGCAGATCAGGCTGAAACAGATAAAAAAGCAGAGTAGTAAATTGAAATAGCAATGAGTACAGTAGTCGTGAATAATGCCAATAACGGTGGATCTAAGTCAAAAAAAAGACAATGGATTTATGCCAAAAAACCGCAGGGAGAGCTTTACAAAAAGAGACAGTGGGTTGGGTATTCACTACTGCTGTTCTTGTTTGTAGTTCCTTTTATCAAAATAAATGGTGAACCGTTTCTCATGTTCAACATTATTGAGCGAAAGTTTTCCATCTTAGGAAATCTTTTCTATCCACAGGATCTCTACATATTCGTATTCGGCATGTTAATCGTGATGGTATGTGTGGTTTTGTTTACTGTTGTCTTTGGACGGGTATGGTGTGGATGGACTTGCCCCCAGACCATTTTTTTGGAATTAATATTTAGACGAATTGAATATTGGATCGAAGGTGATTGGCAACAACAAAAGAAATTGGATGCTGGACCAAATACGGATCAAAAACAATTGAAAAAATTTTTGAAACATGGTATATTCCTGATCATATCATTTTTCATTTCAAATATCTTTTTGTCTTATATCATCGGTGTTGATGCGCTGATGAAGATCATCACTGATCCATTGGACCAACATATCGGTGGATTGATATCAATAATCATATTTACATTAGTTTTTTATGGCGTGTTTGCGTATGTCAGGGAGATTGTATGTATTGCAATTTGCCCTTATGGCAGATTGCAGGGCGTACTCCTCGATGACCAAAGTATTACTGTTGCATATGATCATAGACGTGGAGAGCCAAGAGGAAAACAGCAAAAGGATGCAATGACGACACATGGAGATTGTGTAGACTGCAAACTCTGTGTACATGTATGCCCCACGGGAATTGATATTCGAAATGGCCTGCAATTAGAATGTGTAAGCTGTACGGCCTGTATAGATGCCTGTGATGCTGTTATGGACAAAATTGGAAGGCCTAAAAAGTTAATTGGCTTTTATCCAATGGGTGAGATTGAAGGAACACTGAAGAAAAAAAGCAATACGAGAGCAATAGCCTATTCTATCGTGTTGGTTGCATTAATGTCGGTCTTTTGTTTTCTGTTGTTCAATCGTTCTCAGGTGGATGGAAGATTGCTGCGGGCAAAGGGAAGCACCTACCAACTTCGTGATGATAAGACAATAAGCAACCTGTATTCTTTGGAATTGATTAATAAGTCTGGTAAAGAAATGCCTTTTAAATTGGTCTGTGATGATCCGCGTTTAAAGATTCAACTGGTCAATCCTATTCAAAAATTGAGTAAAGATGGACATGCGACACTGAGCTTTTTTCTAATTATCGCGAATAAGGATGTTGAGACCTATAAAAGTAATATAAAATTAGCTATCTATTCGGGAGATAAGAAAGTGGAGAGTTTAAAAACCACTTTTATAGCACCTCCGGGTATGAATTAAATTGAAAAACAATGAATTGGGGTACGAAGATTTTTTTAACCTTGGCGGTATTTATGTTGTGTATAGTCGGAACAGGAATATACATGGTGAGTCACGATTCGGATAGTCTGGAAGAAGATGACTATTACGAGCAGGGACTGAATTATGATCAAGCTTACGATAAAAAGCAAAATGTATTGATTATGAAGGAATCACCGACAATTGAAATCAGGCAGGATACCTTGTATATTCATTTTGTCTCCAAAGAAAATAAAGGGAAATTGCTGTTTCGAAAACCTTCGGATAACCGATTGGATAAAGAATTACCATTTCAGACAACCAGTAATTTATATACACTGCCCATTTCCACGTTCGATAAAGGAATGTGGAATTTGTATATTGACTGGAAGAGTGTAGGTAAAGATTTTTTGTTTGAAGAGCATATTTTATTTTAGTTTAAGGAAATGAGCTATACCTATTTTGCATTTTTCATGGGATTGTTTGGAAGCATACATTGTGCGGTAATGTGTGGTCCATTAATTTTTGCTATTGAAGGAAGGCAGGGTTTTGGTTGGAACGTTTTCTTAAATAAGATACTGTATCAATCCGGCAGGGTACTGACTTATGGTTGTTTAGGACTTTTACTCGGTACGATCGGGACATTTGCGCAAATTCAAGGTTGGCAGCGAAGTTTGAGCTGGGCCACAGGTATTATTCTGATCGGAATTGCTTTATTCCAGCTTATTGGTAAGCATAATAGAAAAATCGCTAGCTGGCAGACGAAGGCTGTGCAGCCAATTGTACGCTTATTGTCGAAATGGCTCTATAAACCGGGGGGGAGTTTTATTGCCGGCGTACTGAATGGCTTATTGCCCTGTGGTATGGTCTACATGGCACTCATGTCGTCCATAAATGCAGACAGCCCACAGCAAAGTTTCTTTTTTATGTTGTGTTTTGGCTTAGGAACTATCCCGCTATTGTTTGTGTTTTCTTTTTTGGGAAATTTCTCCAGATCTTTCAAAATCGGATTTTCGAAATGGGTTCCCTTTCTCTATTTCTTATTGGGAATATGGTTTATACTGCGGGGTGCCAATTTAGACATTCCGTATTTAAGTCCATTCATTCATGTCGATGGTGCAATAAACTGTGTTTAACGACAAACAATATGTCGATGCTAAGTATTATATTTGGTAAAACCCTTAGCACACAATATGGAGGTACTTCATCATATTTTACAGATTGCATTAGAATATTATTGGATTCCCTTACTCATCCTTTATATTGGTGTAATCGGGACGATTTTGATCGAAAACCGTAATCCTTCCAAGACCATTGCCTGGATTATGGTCATTGTTTTCTTACCTGTCGTCGGTTTGCTCAGTTACTATTTCTTTGGTCAGAAGTTTAAGAAGGTCAAAAGGATGAAACGCGTGTATCGCGAGCAGTCCAAAAAGCTACTGGATGCCTGGCGTAAGGAATCCGAAATTATGGAGGAACATATTGATACGTTAAATGAGCGGATCGGTAGTTTGGCCATGGTGTACCGCTACCTTAAAAATCAAAAGATCTCTACATTTTCCCTCAACAACGATTTAACCCTGTTTATCAATGGGGAAGAAAAGTTTCCGGTACTTATTGATCGCCTTAAAGCTGCGCAGCATTCCATTCACATGGAATATTATATCTGGGAAATGGATGGAATAGGGCAGGAAATCTTACATATTCTAGAAGAAAAAGCAAAAGCTGGGGTCACCGTACGTCTGATATTGGATAGTTTTGGTGCTCCTGATGTAATTAAATATTTACGGCGGCATAAACCCGATTTTGTGTTTCAAGCTTTTCTTCCAGTAACCTTCAGTTCCTTGGCGAATAGCAACTACCGAAATCACCGCAAGATAGCGGTGATCGATGGGAAAATAGGTTTTGTCGGCGGAATCAATATTTCAGATCGATATATCAATAATGGAAAAAATGAGGTTTATTGGCGGGATACAGCTATGATGGTTGTCGGCGCGGCCGTAAATACGTTGCAAATCCAGTTTTGGAACAGCTGGAACCAGACAGATGCGGAATCGTTTGAATTGGGCCGAGGTTATTTAAACCGATTTCCACTTACCGATGAAGATGCGAGTGGAGTAGGATTTACAGCCAGTGATCCTGGATCGCCAGCGCCCTTTAATATGGAAGCAATTATTGCCGGTATCAACGAAGCAAAAGAATATGTACAGTTGTGTACGCCATATTTTATTCCCAGCGATCAATTGACGACCGCTTTAATGCTCGCGGTATCTTCAGGTGTCCGTGTGGACTTGATGTTGCCGGCCCAGTCTGATTCGTTTTTTGTACAGCATGCCTCATTCTCATTTATAAAACCACTATTGGAAAGAGGAGTCAATGTATACCTCTATACAAAGGGATTTCTGCATGCCAAAACCATCTGTATTGATGGGAAGCTTGCCTATATCGGTACGACAAACTTAGATATCAGAAGTTTTTATATCAATTTTGAAATCTCGGGAATTGTCTCGGATAAAGCGCTTTGCGACCGTCTTAATGCACAATTTTTGGCTGATATCGACTTATCAGATCTGATTACAATCCGAAAATGGATGCAGCGAAGCCGCTGGAAAAGAGGAGTTGATTCAATCTGTAGGCTTTTGGCTCCATTGCTTTAAATTATTTTTAAAGAGTCGGTAATGACCCTATGAATAGGTATAATAAATGTTAAAAATACCCCAATAGGGTTGGTCTTTGCTCAAAATTGAATATATTTAGCTATTCATTTTTTATTCTAAGACTTTCAATGAAGCACATAAAACTATTGACTTTATCGATAGGACTGTTAGGAATGGGGACCACTTATGCCCAGACTACACCTACGTTGCCTATTAATACGATCGTAGAACGAGTTCAGAAATATTTTCAGGTCTACCCAGTTGAAAAGGTACATTTACATTTCGATAAGCCATATTATGCGGTGGGGGATACCCTCTGGTTTTCGACTTATTTATCCCGCAATTTGGCCGAATATGAGCCGAGTAAAATAGCTTATGTGGAAGTATTGAACAGTCGTGATTCCCTGATTCAGACATTAAAAATTCCATTGGATAAAGGGGTAGGAAATGGGCAGATTGTACTTGATCCTCAATTTATGTCTCAGGACAATTATCGATTTAGAGGTTACACAAAATGGATGGCCAACTTTGATAATGCCTATTTTTTTAATAAGGTGGTGCCAATCGGTGATGTTATCAATAAGAAATTGATTACGAACATTGAATTTCAAAATAACATTGGTGGCAATAAAACCCAAGCTGTCATACAGTTCCGCGATCGTACGGGAAAGCCGATGATCAATTCAAAAATCAATTGGGAGTTTGTCTCGGGATGGGAAACGTTCGACAAGGGTAAAGGTGAGACTGATGGTCTAGGGAAAGTAACGATAAATTTGTCTGCGAAGGAAAAAGCAAATTTGGAGAAGGGACAATTGAAGATTAGCATTCAAGAGAATAAAAATGAAAAACCTTTGTCTAGTTCTTTCTTGCTAAAAAATGCCTTATGGGATGCGGATGTGCAATTCTTTCCTGAAGGGGGAGATATTATCGCCGGATTGGCAAAAAAAGTGGCATTTAAAGCCCTCGGATCCGATGGAAAGGGTCTAAAGGTAAAAGGAATTATTTTAGATTCTAAGGGTAAATCTGTAGCAGAGTTTGCGGACTTCGGAAATGGAATGGGCTATTTTTCTCTTCTACCGCTCGCAGGAGAAAATTATCAAGCAGTTGTGAAGTTTGAGAATGGACAGGAACGCAAATACAAATTGCCGGCTGTTGTCAATGATAAGGCAAATGTTGTTTTTGTAAAACAGGATGCCACAAATGCTGAGTTTGCCGTGGTAACCAGTGAAGAGAATTTTTCAAAAAACCAGGGGCAATCCTATTATGTTTTGGTTCAGTCGAATGGACATCTCTGTTTTGGCGCGCAAGTGAATTTAAAATCTTCATCAGCATTGGTCAATATTCCGAAAGAGCGTTTACCAAATGGTATTGTCCAGGTAACTTTATTGAGTCCTGATGGAAAGCCTCTCAGTGAGCGTCTGGCATTTGTTCAAAGTGAAAAGCTTTTAAATATTCAGGTTACGAGCGATAAGCAAAGTTATAAGGCCAAAGACTTGGTCAATCTTAAACTTGCTGTAGACAACAATGGACAGAAGTTCCCAGGAAGCTATTCAGTAGCTGTAATAGACGAATCCAAAGTTCCTTATAATGATCAGGCAGATCTATCGATTGTGAGCAACTTTTTGTTGACTTCGGACCTCAAAGGAAATGTAGAGAACCCAAATTCATATTTTGATGAAAAAAATCCCAACCGGGATAAAGCTTTGGATGCTTTATTAATGACGCAGGGCTATCGTCGATTTGACTACCCGACGCTTATATCGGAGAAGTTGCCGCAGATTAGTTTTCTTCCTGAGCAAGGAATCGAATTGTCAGGTATACTTCGGATGAATACGGGACGTCCTTATCCAAATGGTGGGTTACTTTTATCGGTACCTTCCCGTAATATTAAGAAGGACGTTTATACGGATCAAAATGGACGATTCACATTTAAAGATCTTGTGTTCCCGGATTCGTCCAAAGTAACGGTTAATGCCCGATCGAATGACAATTACCGAAGCTTGGTTATTAATATGGACCAGAGCTTTTACCCCGAGATCGATAAGAATAATGGTTATAAGAGTTATTTTGTACCTAATATAGACCAAGCTTTTGCTCCTTATTTGGCGAATAGCCGAAAAGAATATCGAAAATCGATTCTCTTGGATGAGGTCGAAGTGACGGCGGTAGTGAAGAAAGTAATCACCAATAAAGATTTTCCTTCTATTTCGGGGCTGTCCATGCCGGAACACCGTATTGAACCCGAACGTTTGACCGGTTGTAACGTGTTGACCATGTGTCTTCAAACGGTATTGACGGGCATTACTTATGATCCACAGACATTGAAATATTATGTTTCTCGTGATTATAATGCGGGTGGGCGTACACCTGTTCAATTCTTTCTGAACGGTATGGCTATTGATGAGCCCGGATTGAATAGCATCAATGTCGCGGATATCGAAGGTATCGAAATCTTCTTACGTGATGAATTGGGTACAGTCTCCAGAATGTATCAAAATAATGGTGTTGTGTCAATCTATACGAAGAAAGTGGAAGCGAAGAAACCACGGATGTCATTGAGTGAGATTGAAAGCTTATTGCCTAAATCAAATGTAATCGATATGTATCCATTGGGGTATATTAAAGAGCGGAAATTCTATGTTCCAAAATATGATACGCCGGAAAGAAAGGCTGCAAACGATTTGAGAACGACCATTTACTGGAATCCGAAAGTCTCGATCACAGAGACCGGGGAGGCTGCCATTCAGTTTTATAATGCCGACGGAAATGGAAATTACAAGGTAATCGTCGAGGGAATGGATCAAACAGGGAATATCGGCCGTAAGGTAATAAACTACGGTGTTCAGCCTTAAACCTTGTATATAGGAGTTGATCAAAAAAAGAACGCTGTTCTCAGTCAAAGAGAGCAGCGTTCTTTTTTTTGTTAAAAAAAACACCTCCTTGATGGGCAAGGAGGTGCTAACTAACCAATTATAAACCTAAATTATGAAAAGTATTTTGTCGCTATTAATAGCGCTAATCTTCTTATTTATAAAGTATATTTCAAATCCTATGCCAAATAGTGTTTATAGCACTTTTGGCAGATTTTTAGTTGACTTTTTTGATCAGGCTATTTATTCAAGTGGAAATAACAGGGTCTACAACGTGGTTCATAAGCGTCTTTTTCACCTAAAAGTACGGTTTCCGTATCCTTGGTCAGGCGATAGGAATAATTCGCTGGAGCGCCACATTGCATGCAAACCGCATGTACTTTCGTAACGTGTTCGGCTACTGCCATTAGATTGGGAATTGGGCCAAATGGTTGCCCTTGAAAATCCATATCGAGCCCGGCAACAATTACCCGAATACCACTGTTTGCCAATTTGACACACACCTCTGTCAAACCGTCATCAAAAAATTGTGCTTCATCGATTCCGACAACTTGGGTAGATGAGCTTAAGAGTAGGATCGCTGAAGAATGATCAACGGGTGTTGACGGGATGCTATTACTATCGTGAGAAACGACCAACTTTTCATCGTATCGTTTGTCAACAGATGGTTTAAAGATTTCGACATTCAGACGTGCATATTGTGCTCGTTTTAGCCTGCGAATCAATTCTTCTGTCTTGCCTGAGAACATCGAGCCACAGACAATTTCAATGCTACCATATTGAGCGGGGCGCAAAGCCAAATTATGTTCGGAAAAAAGCATTTGATTAATTTAATTTTGTCGGAAGGTCTGCAAATAAGGTGATTTTTGTAAAATGACCTCCCATTATATTCTGTTTTTGACACTGCTAATATCAGAATTAAATATTAAATTTGGGTAGCAAAAAAGTGAACGTAAATCCAAATATTTCTAAATCAAAGGATTGAGTTTTCCACTTTTCGGTCGGTTGAAGGTATAAGTATTATAAATGATTAATTGGTGATTTCAAATAGAATTATGGGTACTAAAGAGGAAATTTTTAATAAGATAGGCGATTTATTACAGGATTTAAATGGACAGTATCTAAGCTTGTCAGAGCAGGGGAGTTTGTCCGAAATTAACGAATTAGTAACACTGGAAGCGAAAGCACAGGCTGTGGCAGCATACATAACTTTACTAAAGACCAAGGCTGTTCTTCAGGAAGGTCAATCGCAGCATGCTTTAAGTACTGCTGCCTTGGACAGTAAGAAGATTGCTTTCAACGATTATTTTACCCCACCTTCTACCATTAGAACATCAGCGCAACAAGTTGTTGCTGAACAGCCTCAAAAAGAGGTTCAAGACGCTCAGCCAGTTGAAGATTTCAGCCGTGGAAATGAAGAAAGCATTGTGGTAAATGAAGAAACTATCGTGGCGGAAAAAGAAGTCCCATTTGTTTCTGAAAGTGAACCTGCAAAATCGGAGGAACCTAGTCCTGAAATTGTTGAACCTGTCATTCCTCCAGTTGCTGCAATTCCCCCGGTTTTTGCAGCTGCCCCAGTGGAGGAATTAGCTTATCAGGCAGAAAAGGACGTCACTGAGCAAGTCGAAGAACCGACTGTCTTCGTTACAGAAGTAATCGAAGAACCAAAAGAAGTCGTTATCGAACAGCCGCAAGAAGTTTTTATTCAGGAAGAAATCAATACGGTCATTGAGGAAGCTCCAGCAAGACCATTGACCTTAAATGAAATTATCTCTCAACAGAAACAAGCCGGCGTGCAGAATCGTGTTTATCAGGTGAATCAATCTGGACATACCGATAAACTCACGGATATTAAAGCAGGGATAAGCTTAAATGACAAACTCTTATTTATTAAGGATTTGTTTAATGGGTATAGTTTAGCGTATAGTGAGGCTGTCGAATTATTGAATAGGTTTACAAGCTACGCAGAAGCGGACGCATTTTTGCAGACAAATTATGCTATTAAAAATAAATGGGCAGATAAGCCGCATACCGTTGAAAAATTATACGACGTCCTGCGCAGAAGATATAACTAAAATCATAAAACATAAAAAAAACAGCTCTTGTTCTACTGGAGCTGTTTTTTTATGCCGATATTTTTGGTTTTTTAGCTTAGTTGAAATTGTAGCCAATCGTTCCCTTCATGACCATATACAAAATACTTTGGCTGAAGAATTTCGGCTAAGGATTCGAGTTCGCTCAAGTAATTGTATCCGGGAATCTTTGCAAATTGTTCACTGGTCATAATAAAGACTTGATCTAGCTCGATAGCTTTGGATGATGCGATAGCTGCCGTATTCAACAATTGTGGGATTTGGATAAATGTCTGTTCCCCATGACCGATGACAATGATTTTATCGGCTTCATTTTCTGTCGTAACTGGAATACCACCTGCAATTTTTATGGCTTCCTGCAGATAGGCAGAACGGTTTATTTCAAGGGGCTGTATTTGGTCCAGTACCAATACCTTGGGCCTGTCAGTAGCCGAAATAAACTTAAGCTTATGGATTAGAATACTTGTTTCGTCTTCAATTTTTTCAACCAGTTCAACTGTTTTATCGATGGCATCGAGATCAGTCCCGATACGTTTGATATAGGAGACCATATCATCGATGTCGACAAGTTGAGGGCGATCTGAAATCAATGTGTCGTAGGTTTCAGCTGGAATAGCTGCCGGATTTAGGTCCAACTGGTCCAAAATATGGGCGACTAGTTTTTCTTGATTGCTTTGCATGTTGCAAAAATACAAAACCTTCCTGACTTCGCAGACACCAAGAGCAATGAAAGCGAACTGAAGGTTCTTTTTGGCCAATAAGATCAGACACTTTCAGAAATAAAAGGGAAGCATTAGCGAAAGTAAATTAGCAATAGTAGGTATGCACAGATTTTTGTAAATTGGCATCAAATAAATGATATAAATATGTTTGACAAATTATTTCAAGCCCAGCAAAAGGCGGAGGAAATCAAAAAAAGATTGGATTCAATTTCTGTGTCTGGTGAAGCGGAAGGTGGTTTAATCCGTGTGATAGCGACAGCAAATAAAGAGATAAAAGAGGTTACCATCGATCCTATATTTTTATCAAACGCAGATCAAGAAGAATTGGAGGAGTTGCTTGTGGTTGCTCTGAATAAGGCAATTGCTCAAGCTGAGAATATCAGCCAGGCTGAAATGCAAGCAGCAAGCAAGGATATGTTGGGTGGACTAGGAGGACTAGGCGGATTATTTAATCAATAGCAATATTATCATGAAAGCGACTTATTACGGACAATCTTGTGTGGAGTTTGATTTTGACGGCACGAAGGTTCTTTTAGATCCATTTGTAAGCTATAATCCACTTGCAAAAGAAATCGATGTAAATACAATTAAACCGGATTATATCTTTTTAAGTCACGGGCATCAGGACCATGTAGCAGATATGGCGACGATTCAAAAAAACAGCGGTGCCACTGTTTTAGCGATTGTTGAAACTGCAGGCTGGGTGAGAAGACAGGGAGTGCCTGACGATAAAGTTATCGAGTTTAACTTGGGCGGAACAGTTCAACTGCCTTTTGGTTCGGTAAAGATGGTATATGCCGCACATACCAATAGTACACCTGATGGTCAATACGGTGGGTTTCCTGTAGGTTTTGTCTTTAATGTAAAAGGCAAGCGAATTTATTTTGCTGGAGACACTGCGTTAACCATGGAAATGAAATTGCTGGCAGACATGAAGCTGGATTGGGCATTTTTGCCTATTGGTGGGCATTATACAATGGACGTGGATGATGCAATTAAAGCCGCTGAATTTGTGAATTGTGCTCGGGTAGTTGGTATCCATTACGATTCATTTCCGCCAATAACGATCGATAAACAACAAGCTTTGGATAAATTCCAAAATGAGGATATTTCATTGTCATTGCCGGAAATCGGTTCGACATTTGAGTTATAAACAATACAACAAAAAGCCGAGCTAGCTCGGCTTTTTGTTGTATTGTTTTCCTGATTTTATGCAGATCTGCGTTGTGTCCATTAAGATATGACAATCTTTTTAAGATCTTCCAGGCTGAAAAGAGGGATATCGATGATTTTATTCTTCAGGATTTGTTCTTTGTTTTCTTCAAAGTAGAACAGCTTCCATTCCCCATTTTTATATTCTAAACTACTGAGATTTTCAATCCAGTCCCCTGAGTTCATATAGGTGCAGGTTCCTTTTCGGGTAATAACTTCTTTGATTTGAGGTTGATGGATGTGTCCACAGATAACGAAATCGTAATTTTTTTCAATCGCTAGTTCAGTAGCTGTATGTTCAAAATCCGATATATACTTGACGGCCTTTTTAACAGAGTTTTTGATCTTTTTAGAAAGAGAGTATTTCTCCTTACCCATTTTATCCAGGCAATAATTAATGATATTATTGAGCTGGATTAATTTGTCATATCCCCATCCACCCAGTTTGGCCAACCATTTAGAATGATGAATGGATGCGTCGAAAACATCCCCATGAAAGATCCACACTTTTTGATTATTGAGTGAGAGAAGTAGTTTATTGCTCAGCTTGATATTACCTAATTTTAGATCGGTAAATTTGCGCAACATTTCATCGTGGTTGCCCGTGATGTAATGCACTTCTGTACCAGAAGAGCTCATGTCAATAATCTTTTTGATGACTTTGAGATGTTCCTGTGGGAAATAGCTTTTTTTAAATTGCCAAATGTCTACGATGTCTCCATTGAGTATCAGTATTTTGGGAGATACGGACTCTAGGTAAAGTAAAAGCTCTTTAGCTCTACTACCGTAGGTACCTAGGTGTAAATCTGAGATTACAAGTATATCAAGGCTTCTTTTCATTTGCAATAAATTTGTTTATTCATCTATGTCTACAAAGATTTATCAACCTTTGTTGATTTTGTTGTCTGTCCGTCTGTTGAGGACTATATTTCACCTTTGACGGATTTGTCTGAAATGAATCGATCATGAACGATCTATTTTACCGTTTTTTGTGTTATTGTATGCCACGATTTTTCATTCAATAAATCTGTTATCTTCTTTTACAAAAAAAAGATACTTTTATTTTGTACCGATGAAATTCCTGTTATTAAATCATTAAAATATCTTGTAAAACGGTATGAATTAGTTTATTGGAAATTAATATTAGCAGGAAATTTTCGTTGAGGAGACGATCAGAAAGACAATGGAGTGGGGTAAGGGCCACAAAAAAAGGTATCCAATTTTATTGAACACCTTTCATTATGTTAAAGATTATTTTTCTTTTTTATTTGGCAGTTGCTGCCGCTCTATCGATGTGGAATTGTACTAAATCGTCAATAGGGGAACGTAAGATCTTACCTACTTTCATTCCATATTGCTCAGCTTTTTCAGCTAATACATTTCTGAAATTATAACCTACTGAACCGATACAGTTGAAAGTATAACTTTGATAATTAGGGTATTTGCTAACAAGGTTTCTGAAAAATGCTTCAAAAGCTTCATCAACGATATTGCGTGTGTATTCGATATTTACATTGTTGTCATAGACAAATTTGCTAAAGCTAGCACAGAAACGATTTGGCATAGGTTTGGTATAAACCGCGTCCATAATTTCATCTTTTGTCATTTTATACGTGTTATAGAATACCTCTTTAACATCTTTAGGCATCAAATTACGAACATAATCTGCCAGTAATTTTTTACCGATATAACTACCAGAACCTTCATCACCTAAAATGTAAGCACCTGAGTCGATGTTTAATGTGATTTCTTTGCCGTCGTAGAGACAAGAGTTTGTTCCTGTTCCTAAGATCGCAGCGAATCCGGCTTGAGTTCCTAATAATGCTCTTGCTGCTGCAAGAAGATCGTGTCCTACTTCAACTTCAGCTGTCGTAAATACTTGTTTTAAGGCATCAACTACAATTTGTGCTTTTTCCTTGTTATGAACACCTGCACCATAATAGTTTACTTCTGAGATTTTTTCAAAAGGTAAATCTTGCGGTAGTCCTTTTTTTAGGGAGTTTACAATGTATTCACTATCAACAAAATAAGGGTTATATCCTTCTGTGTTGAAGTAGATTTTTTTATTCGAATCGTCTAACAAACACCAGTTTGTTTTTGTTGATCCCCCGTCAGCAATGATTATCATTATTGAGTAGTTTTAATTGTGTTTATCGTTATAAAATGAGTAATCAATTCATTAATCAATTCCCCGAAAATACATTTTTTAATTTTAAATATCATAATTTATCCACGTATTTTTCAAAAAATAAATTTTTGTACTTTGGTGACCATATAAAAAAACTGGCTTAACGATATTGTTAAGCCAGTTTTTGAGCTGTGTAATAAAATTGTTTAAATAGTGTACTATTTACAATTAGTGAGGGGTGTTAATGTCCCCCTTCAGCCTCTATTTCGTCAATATTGATTCCTTGTTTTGTTAATATTCCCTTAACAAATATCGCAAAGAAAACAACATAACAGAATCCGATTAATGGTAGAATATACGAATTATGAATGCCGATAATATCCGCTAATTTTCCTTGAATCGGAGGAAGAACACCACCACCAAGAATCATCATGACAAGAAATGCCGAACCTTGAGCTGTATATTTACCTAAACCTACAATGGATAAACTGAAAATCGAAGACCACATAATTGAACAAGCAAGACCGCCTGATAAGAAAGCATAGATTGCAATAGTACCCGATGAGAATAGGCCAATTAACATCGCGATGATTCCAAATAATCCGAAAATAATCAATGTACGAGCAGGTTTTTCTTTACTTAGGTAGAATGCTACAATCTGAAGAAGAATACATACTACGTAATAATAGAGATGCGACATTTCAAATCCTGCAAGCGTATTGACTCCGATGATAATGGAGAATGCAATCAGAGGAACGATAATCAATAATCCATTTTTAGCCGATTTACTCAAGTTAAAGGCTGTAATTGCACCGGCCCAACGACCAATCATCATACTCCCCCAATACATGGATACATAAGGTGTAATTTGCGATGATTGCAAGTGACCAAATTCCTTCAATGTCAATAATTCGCCGAGGTTACTACCGATAGCAACTTCGATACCGACATAGATAAATAGGGCGAGCATACCCAAAGCCAATTGTGGATATTTCATCGCACCCCAGCCTTCTGGATTTTTTTGCGCGCTCTTATTGGAGAACAATAAACCACCGATGACAACGACCAATGCTCCAGCCAACCATAACATACGTTGCATTTCGAGTGGTTTGGCAACTTCTTTAATGTGCAATTTGAGTTGGTCAATCTGAACCTGATCCGTTAAACTTGAAACCTGTTTGTGTAACTGCTCTACCTGCAAGGCTAAGTCACTCTTGTAGCTTAAAAAAACTGGTGTGAACATACCAAAAAGTAGTACGGTCATAATGATCAATGTACGTAAAGCTTTATTAGCCTTTTCCATCGGTTCATCACTAATGCCAGCAGGAACTTTTTTACTGAAATTAAATAATGCTGCAGCAAGCAGGAACAATAGACCAACACCTATGTAAAGATACACAACCTTGTTTAGAGGAAGGTTGGCGATCTCGGAGTCAGAAATAGGTTCAAAAGTTCCGAATAAGGAAAATCCGATAACAAGAGGTCCTATTGTTGTACCAAATGAGTTGATACCACCGCCTAGGTTCACGCGGGAAGCACCCGTTTTTGGATCGCCCAATAAAACGGCAAATGGATTTGCTGCAGTTTGTTGTAATGAAAAACCAAGGGCTACAACGAATAGTCCCAACAACATACCAACATACAAATTTACTTCGACAGCAACAATCATGGCTGCTGCACCCAAGGCCGAGAAAAGTAAACCGTAAACGATACTCTTTTTATATCCCCATTTTCCAACCAGGTCCTTTCCTCCGATTGAACTGAAAATAAATAGTAACAATGCACCAATATAATAGGCTGTATAAAAAGCAAAGTCTATTAACTGGGATTGAAACTGGTCTAAATGAAAGTAATTTTTGCAGAACGGTATAAAAACACTGTTCCCTGCCGCAATGAACCCCCAAAAGAAAAACACAATAATCAATGTGTAGAGTGCGGGGTAATTGGTTTTAGTTTGTTGCTGTTCCATATAAGGGATCTAAAAACTTAAATTTTGAAAGGTACGAACTTATGAAAAAAAATATAAAATTCAATCTAAAAATGTTGTTAAATCGTTTTACTAGCTACAATAGTAAATATTTTTTTTGAAATATTTTGAAATAACAAAATTTGTTTTTTTCTTTGTCTAGGTTCTCAATATTTAATCCACTTCGGGTTTAAAAGAAATCATTAAGTTCTTCATCACACTTAATCATGGAAACTTGTTTAAGTGTGTAATCAGAATTCAGAAAAAAGCTCAAAAAAAAATCCAAAAATCATACACAACACATTAATGGATATTAACGAATTAAACGCTAAACTCGTATCGGAATTGCGCGAGATTGCTAAATTGATCGGTATCGCAGATGCTGATAAATTGCGTAAACAAGAATTAATCGAAAGAATTAGCAATACTGGTGGGGAAGAGGAAGCAGCTCCAGCGCCAGCTGAAAACGCAGCTAAAGTAGAGGAAGATAATCAGGAACATGCTGAACGTACACGTAAACGTGTCCGGACTGTAAAAACAGCGGAACCTGTCACGGTAAGAAAACGTGAGGTTTCTGAGCATGACGAAACTCCGGTTGTAACCGAAGATGCTCCATCAGCAGATAAAGGTCCCCAACCTGAAAAAGCAACACAAACTCCTAAAGCAGAAAACACTTCTTCAAGTACAGATTTCGATAATGTGATCGTTAATGAGGGTGTATTGGAGATCATGCCTGATGGTTATGGCTTCTTACGTTCATCAGATTATAACTATTTGACTTCTCCTGATGATATTTATGTATCACAATCTCAGATCAAATTATTTGGTTTGAAAACGGGAGATACGGTACGTGGTTGTATCCGTCCACCTAAAGAGGGTGAAAAATACTTCCCTTTGGTACGGGTTGAGGCTATCAATGGGCAAAATCCTGCTGAGGTTCGTGACCGTGTGCCATTTGATTATTTGACACCATTGTTCCCTGATGAGCGTTTAAATTTGGATATGGGCGTTGGAAATTACTCTACGCGCATCATGGATTTATTTACGCCTATAGGTAAAGGCCAACGTGGATTAATCGTTGCTCAACCGAAAACGGGTAAAACAAACTTGTTAAAAGAGGTTGCAAATGCTATTGCAAAGAATCACCCAGAAGTTTATTTGATTATCTTATTAATCGATGAGCGTCCTGAGGAGGTTACTGATATGGCGAGAAGCGTACGCGCTGAAGTTGTTTCTTCGACATTTGATGAGCCAGCTGACCGCCACGTGAAAATCGCGAATATCGTGCTTGAGAAAGCGAAACGTATGGTAGAGTGTGGACATGATGTCGTTATTTTGTTAGACTCAATCACAAGATTGGCTCGTGCATATAACACGGTTGCGCCTGCGTCAGGTAAAATTTTGTCAGGTGGTGTGGACGCTAACGCTTTACATAAGCCAAAACGTTTCTTTGGTGCTGCCCGGAATATCGAAAACGGTGGTTCATTGACAATTTTAGCAACAGCATTAACAGATACAGGTTCTAAAATGGATGAAGTTATCTTTGAAGAATTCAAAGGTACAGGTAATATGGAATTACAGTTGGATCGTAAGTTGGCTAACAAACGTATCTTCCCTGCGATCGATATCACAGCTTCCAGTACACGTCGCGATGATCTATTGACTGACAAAGATACATTACAACGTATTTGGGTACTTCGTAACCACCTATCTGATATGAATTCTACAGAGGCCATGGAATTTTTACAAGGTCAATTGCGTGGAACTAAATCAAATGAAGAATTTTTGATCAGTATGAATGGGTAATCCCATCAAATTTTGATATTTTAGCCATCATTTTTAATCGAATGATGGCTTTTTTTATAAAATAGATCCTGTAAATGAAAAAACATATCCCAAATCTACTGACTTGCCTAAATTTATTTAGTGGCTGTATCGCTGTATTGATGGCATTGCAAGGCAATATTCAAGTGGTTACTATTTGTGTCTTTGCGTCCGGGATATTCGATTTTTTTGACGGAATGGTGGCGCGGCTTCTTCATGTTAAATCGCCAATCGGAAAGGAGCTTGATTCGTTGGCCGATATGGTCAGTTTTGGTTTTTTACCTGGGACAATCATGTTTACCTTATTGACAAAGGTATTTCCTGATGGCTCTCTGTTGCCTTATTTAGGGTATATCATTACTGTTTTCTCAGCCTTACGTTTAGCAAAGTTCAACCTGGATGAGCGTCAAACTTCTGATTTCATTGGTTTGAATACGCCAATGAATACATTTTATGTGCTTTCATTGCCTTATATAGCAGACAAGTATCCGCAATTGGTTTTAAATCCGATTGTATTACTCGTTAGTATTCTTCTAACCAGTTATCTTTTGGTGAGTGAAATTAGGTTGTTTTCGATGAAATTTAGTTCGATGGACTGGAAAACGAATAAGTTTCGCTTTATATTTTTGATCTTGACGCTGATCTTGTTTGTTGTTGGTCAATTTATGGCTTTACCGATTATTTTAGTTTTATATTTCCTATTGTCGGCATTGCATTTCAATAAAAAAAACGATCTGGTTTAGATCGTTTTTTCATATTGTTCCAATTCAAAAAGGAGCTCTTTCATTTCGATATCTATAATATCAAAGGTGGCTTGAAGCCCCTCGAGAGATTCCTCATTTTTTGCATTGGCCTCTAATTCCTCAAATTTTTCTTTTAAGTGAAAGGCACCGATATAGTCCATTGTCGGTTTGATATGATGGGCTGTATCACCAATCTTTTGAAGATCACCTTCAGCCAGCGCTTGTCGGAGCTTGTCGAGATCTACAGGTGTTTGAATAAGATACATGGATACAAATTGTTTGATTAATTCGTGGTTGTCAAACATGTTTTGGCGGATCAGTTCAATGTCGATATGGTTCATCGTCGCTAATTTTCTTTACAGGTAAGTCGTCTGTGCATTTATCCAATAAATATACGTTATTTTTTTTGTAAACGGGGTGGATATAGCCAGGGGCTATTTCTACTAATGGTTCGAGCGTGAACCTCCGTTCGGCGATGTAAGGGTGTGGAATCTGCAGTGAGGGCAAGTCGATGATTTCCTGGTTAAAGTAGAGAAGGTCGATGTCAATTACTCTTTCTCCCCATTTTTTGAAACGTATACGTCCTAATTCTTGTTCGATATGTTGTGTTAGATTTAAGCATGCCAAAGGCTGTAACTCGGACGTTACTAAAACGACCTGATTCAAAAAGGCCGGTTGGTCTTCAACTCCCCAAGCCGCTGTTTCATAGATCGACGATGCTTCAATAATTGCTCCAACGTGTGTTTCAAGTTGTTTTCTTGCTAGATTAAGCTGTTGAAAACGGTCTCCAAGGTTAGTGCCCAAAAGTATATAAATCTTATTCATAATGCTAAATTAAGCTTTTGTTGATTTTAATGGGAAGAAATGCGGGTATTAATTGTAGGTGAAAAAGTGAATTTCCGTCGGCCAGAAGCCCTAATTTCGTGGAAAAAAATATGTTGTAGTTGAAATAAAAGACTGGGTGAATAAAAAATATTGCGTTACCTTTAGTGAAAAATAAGTCTTTCCACTGGAAGATAGGTTATGGATCGGATTTAATTACAAAATATGAAATCATTTTTTAAGTACGTACTGGCAACAATTACGGGGATTGTGATCTCTTTTGTTGTGTTGTTTATTGTTTTGATGGGAATTATTGGGGCGATCATCAGCTCGGCGTCCTCTGATCAGGAGATTGTTGTTAAAAGCAACTCGGTTTTATACCTATCTTTTGATTATGATATTACAGAGAGAAGTGAAGCTAATCCTTTGGGTAGTCTCAATCTTCCAGGCTATTCTACCAAAAATATTGGGCTAGACGATATTTTGGCGAGGATCAAGTATGCAGCTACGGATGGGAATATTAAAGGGATCTATTTAGATGCTAGTCATATCGGTGTTGGTTTTGCGAGCTTAAAGGAAGTAAGGGACGAACTTTTGGCCTTTAAGAAAACCGGGAAATTTGTTGTTGCTTATAATGCCGGGTATGACCAAAAGGCCTATTATGTAGCGAGCACCGCTGATAAGGTGTATGTTAATCCACAAGGGACGATTGATTTTAGAGGTTTGGCAAGTTCTACGATGTTCTATAAGGACCTCTTGGATAAGGTTGGGGTAGAGATGCAGATTGTGAAGGTGGGTACATTTAAAAGTGCTGTTGAACCTTACTTTTTGAATAAAATGAGTGATCCCAATCGCTTACAGGTAACATCATATTTGGGAAGTATATACGGTACTTTTATCAATGAAATAGCGGCGAGCAGAAATATTGCTGCCGATTCATTACGGGCTATAGCGAATGACTATCGTGTTCGGGATGCGGACGATGCGGTAAAATATAAGCTTGCGGATGCCAAGCTGTATAAAGACGAACTTTTGTCAGATCTGAGAAAGCGTTTGAAAATTTCGGAAAAAGATGAAATATCGTTTGTTTCCCTACTGGATTATAATAAAAAGGTAAAAGACGATGCGAGTGGATCTGAAGTCGCGGTTCTTTATGCTGCTGGAGAAATTGTTGACGGTGAAGGAACTGGACCTGGCCAAATTGGCGGTGATAAATTCTCCCGCGAACTACGAAAATTAAGAGAAGATGATGCGGTTAAAGCTGTTGTTTTACGTGTCAATTCACCCGGTGGATCTGCTTTAGCGTCAGATATTATTTGGCGGGAGGTTATCTTGACCAAGAAAGTTAAACCTGTCATCGTTTCCATGGGAGATTTAGCTGCATCAGGAGGGTATTATATCTCGGCGGCAGCCGATTCGATATTTGCTGAGCCAACCACGATTACGGGATCAATTGGCGTATTTGGCGTGATTCCTAATTTCCAGAATCTGATGAACAATAAGATTGGAGTACATTACGATGGTGTAAAAACGGGTAAGTTTGCCGATTTGATGACTTCTTTTGATCGACCGTTGACAGCCGAAGAAAGAGACATCATCCAGCGAGAAGTTAATAAAGTATATGGTACATTTACGAAAGTTGTTGCAGACGGCCGTAAATTATCCATTGCTGATGTTGATAGTATTGGACAAGGAAGAGTTTGGACTGGTGCACAAGGAGTGAATAATAAATTGGTTGATCGTCTGGGGAACTTGGATGCGGCTATTCAGGCTGCCGCTAAAAAGGCAAACTTGAGTAAATATAAAGTGTCCCAGTATCCAGAGAAAGAAGATCCTTTTACCTCAATATTGAATAATTCAAAAGAAAAAGTTCAAGTTTGGGTAGCAAAAGAACAAATGGGTGAATATTATCGTTATTTTGATGTCATGAGAAAAGCTACTGCACAGACGGGTGTGCAGGCGAGATTGCCTTATAGCGTTGAGATTCATTAGTAATCGCCTCGTAAAGAAAATTCAATCGTTGTATGACTCTAGGTTATTATGGTTTATAACGATGTAGGCAATTCTTACTTTGTGTCATGAGAAGATTTATGCAAGGTAAGAATTGCTGTTAATAAATAATTATTTCTAATGAAAGCAAATGCTTTTTTTTATATTTAGCTGTTCGTTTGACAAAACGACCTAATCCCAAATCAATAAAGTTACACAATGAAAACAGTAGACGATTTAAATTTTGCAGGTAAAAAAGCCTTGGTACGCGTGGATTTCAACGTGCCTTTGGATGAAAATTTCAATATTACGGATGATAATCGTATCCAGGGAGCGGCTCCAACAATAAAGAAGATTTTGAGTGATGGTGGAAGCGTGATATTGATGTCCCATTTAGGAAGGCCAAAAGATGGTCCTACTGATAAGTATTCATTAAAACATATTGTTGCTCATCTTTCACAGGTTTTAGGTACTGATGTTCAGTTTGCCAATGATTGTATCGGCACAGAGGCCGTAGAAAAGGCTGCAGCGCTACAGGCTGGTCAGGTTTTATTGCTTGAAAACCTTCGTTTCTATAAAGAAGAAGAAAAAGGAGATGTTGGATTTGCAGAAAAGTTGTCCAAATTAGGTGATGTGTATGTAAACGATGCTTTCGGCACAGCGCACAGGGCTCATGCTTCGACAGCAATTGTTGCGCAATTTTTCCCAGGAGCTAAATATAGCGGTTACTTGATGGCAGCAGAAGTTGGAAATGCAGAAAAAGTATTAAACAATCCGGTTAGACCTTTTACTGCTATTATGGGGGGGGCAAAAGTTTCTGATAAAATTCAGTTGATTGAGGCCTTATTGGATAAAGTTGATAATCTTTTGATCGGTGGAGGTATGGCTTATACGTTCATCAAAGCTAGAGGGGGCGAAATTGGTAAGTCATTGGTTGAAATCGATAAACTTGATTTAGCGAATGAGTTGGTGAAAAAAGCGAAGGAAAAAGGTGTAAACCTGGTTATTCCTACGGATGCTCAGATTGCAGATGCATTTTCAAACGATGCTAATGTATATGATGGGCCAAATGATCAAATTCCGGCAGATTTGCAAGGTCTTGATATCGGTCAGGAGTCTGCAGCAAATTTCGCTGCGATCATCAAAAATTCTAAAACGGTTCTTTGGAATGGTCCGATGGGTGTTTTTGAATTTGATACTTTTGCGAAGGGTACCAAAGCTGTAGCTGATGCTGTTGTTGAAGCAACGAAGAATGGCGCATTCTCTTTAATAGGGGGTGGTGATTCTGCTGCTGCGGTAAGTAAATTTGGTATGACTGAAGATGTAAGTTACGTCAGTACAGGTGGTGGTGCACTTTTGGAATACATGGAAGGAAGAGTTCTTCCAGGTGTGAAGGCACTTGAAGATTAATATAAATCAAATTTTTAGAAAGGGACAACAATAGGTTGTCCCTTTTTTATTAAAAAAGATCTGTATTGTGTACTAAACTATTGATGTAATGTCAGATTAAATCAATTATCTGTTAAATGTTTGTGTAGTACTGGTGAGTTTTTATTGTATTTGCTAAATTTATCATGACATGGGTTATATATGCAGATATTGATGGATGCTAATAAGAGTAAAGAAAAAGGTAATTCTGGTTTTTTTTCGGTACTGACGTATAATGTAGCGGGGTTGCCCGGGATTATTTCTTCTGCGATTACAGGCAGAAGTAGAAGTATTGCTGAAATTGGAAAGAAGATCAATCCTTTTGATATTGTTAATGTACAGGAGGATTTCAATTATAATAGAAGTTTATATTGGGGCGGGAATTTACATCCATATCGCACAAGAACAAAAGGGCGCGTTCCCTTTGGTGATGGTCTCAATACCTTGTCTCATTTTCCAATGACCGATGTTGTTCGCGTGCCTTGGAAGAAACGTACGGGAGCAGATTTTCTAACACCGAAAGGCTTTACCCTAGTTCAGATAGAAATCGTTCCTGAAGTCTGGTTGGATGTTTATAACGTTCATGCGAATGCGCAAAATAGCAGGAAAGCTTCAAGTGCACGTCGGGATAATCTCAATCAGCTACGTGATTATATCGGAGAGCATTCGAGTGATAGGCCTCTTATTGTAATGGGCGATTTTAATGCACATTATAGTTTTTGTGATGATAACCTGCATGATTTTATGGATTCCACAACATTGGTTGATAGCTGGGTTGAGCTCGAAAATGGAGGCTTAGTGCCAGAGGTGCGACATGAGTTTAAGCCTCCACATATGTTGTCTATCGGCAATCAGAGCGAATCTATCGATAAGATTCTTTATCGGAGCAGCAGTCACGTAAGTCTTACTGCCCGGGATTATAATATAGAAAATAACCTATTCACCAATATTAAAGGGCTGCCCTTATCGGATCATTATGCTTTGGCACTGAATTTTAACTGGGCGATTCATCTTTAATAGGTGTAGTTTAAACTGAATGTTGGAACTATGCGTTGCGTTGTTGTGTTGTCATTGATATAGGTGCCTTTAACGACGAATTCGAAATCTGGAAGTGGGTATCTGAAAGCATTGAAATCAAGCGAGAGATAGGCTCCAAAACTTTTTGGTGAAATCTCCCTGTGTTTGTGAATGTTTTGATAATCGGCAAATATTCCTCCTTTTACACGTTTAATATAAGCTAAGGATCCTAATCCAAGGTCGGGATAAGCTATGGGGAAACGATAGTTGACCAATACCGTGTTTTTTATTTTTTCATATTTGTAGTAGCTAAATCCACTCACTAAAGGGATATCGTTGATATATTGATAAATTCCTGATCCTGTTTGAGCGCTCAGTCTGATTTGAAAGCCGTGATTGCTCATGAATCCAGGTAGATAAAATACTGTTCTTGCCGATAGAATTTCACCTTTTGCATTGTTTTCGAATGGAGTATGCCGATAGGTGATGCTAAAATTTTGCCCCCATCTTGGGTAGAGATCCATGTTGGCCATACGCGCATTGCGATTAAGGTAAAGCTGGTATGTTAATGGAAATGCAGTCTCGTAATTAAAGTTTTTGACATCTGTTCGGCTAAGATCATAGCGTCTTAGATAGGCTGTTGCCAGGTTGAATCCAGTGGAATAGACGTAGTCTCTTCTGTAAAAGGAGAGTGGGATAGAGATCTGTGAGGATATATAATGCTCGCGCCAGTCGAAACGGATGCTACTGTCTGGTTTATTAGGGATGCTTGCTGCTGCGATTTGCCCTCTGTTTTCATAACGTAGTGAGAATTTTGGGAGGTACTTGTTATAGGTCAGTTCTGCCGAGTATACTCCTTTTCGAATGTCGGTGTCATATTCATATCCCAGTGCAATTTGTGTGGTGTTTAAGATGTTGTTTGATAACCAGAAAACTCCGGGCTTAAAATTGTCGAAGCTTTCAAAATTGCTGCTACTTAGCGAAAGACTATGAAAATTGAAGGTTCTACCTAGTCCACGATAGGGAACAATTTGGTAGTGCTGACTAGTATCTACTGAGACTGAAGCGATATTTTTTACACTGTCTCTGGTCAATGCCGTGGCGTAATAATGGGAAAAATAATCCGTTTCTGGAGCGATATCAAATGCTGTATCTATAGGTGTTTGGGCAATCTTGTAGCCATTGTACTGGTAGTCGTTGAAGAATAATTGTCTTGTATCCTTGTCGTAAAAAGGGTTGAACGCGCCAAACTGTGCCTTTGTCAAAAGCTGTTTTTTGCCAGATAAGAGGTCGATGCTGTAAATGTTATCGATACCATTGAAGTTAGCTTTTGTGATAATTTTCATACCTGAAAGGTATTGCGGTCTTTCATATTGTTGGTTACCCCATGGTGTTAAGTTGGTGATTTTGTTATTATTCAGGTCAATTTCACACAATGCGGTTCCATATTGGGACAATCGTATACCTATTATTTTATCTCCTTGGGAGTTGAAAGCTGGGTGTTGGAGCTGTTCGGCATTGCCTATTTTAATCCGTTTGATGATACTGTTGTTTTTAAGGCTTATAAGCGTCAGATAGCTGTCGTTGGATAAATCTACCTCAACACAGGCGATGGTTTCGTCTAGTGGGCTAAAAATAGGTGAATAATATCTCGTCTGTTTACTGAGCTGGTTAATTTTCCCTGTTTTGAGATTCATGATATTGATGACGCTGTATGTTCTCTTGTTGAAACGCGGATCTTTATGAAGCTCATCCCATAAGATGTAATTGCTGTTTACGTCAAAGTGTGGCGTCAACTGTATGCCGGTTTTGACGAGCCTATTTTCTGTGTTTGTTACCGCATCATAGGTGTAAATTGCATTGGTCTTTTGTGGATTCTGTCTAATAAAATAGATCAGACCATTCTTGTGTTTCGGCAATAAATTACTGTTGTAATAATTGTTGTTTTTTTTGTTTATTTCTGTGTACTTCTGGTATTGATAATCGCTTGTTTTTTTATTCCATATGGCATCTAAATTTGCTATTGTTTTGTTGTATAAATAGGCACTATTTCCACCTATTTTTTTCTTTAAAACGCGATTGATATTATAGGGGTATAGCGGTTTTTTGTTAAGCTCTGAAAAGAGGTCGGCTTCATAATTCGAGGGTAATTCTGATTTTAAAGTGGAGGTCATCAGATAGCCGATTGTATAGTAACTTGGGACAATATCTTTATAGGATCCCAGTAAATATTTATTAAAACTATAGTTGTGATTCGATTGAAAGTTTGCTTTGATTGGCATTTCAAAAGCGGGTAATCTTCCTCTTCCTCCCTCCGAATATATCGTTTCAGTTAGCGTCGCATCCCCTTCGAAGTACCAAGAAGGGACGGTCAGTCCATAGTAGGCTAGGGCTAATTGTTCAAAAAATGGGGCGCGTAATTTTCCTGTCAATTTGTCAAATTGACTTACGTGCCTTGACTCGTGTAGGATCAAATTGGGTAGCCAGGTCTGATTGTCTGGCTCTGCTCCGGCGGTGCTGTACAGTTCAGATTTACGTGGAGACAGCTGTACAAAACCATTCGTTTGTAGATTCGTGTTATGGATAATGAATGGAATTTTCCGCGGTGTTATTTTGTAATTTCTGGAAGTTGTACGCAGCGATCGGTTAACCTGGTCAGCTAGGGTAGGGGCCTTGCTCTTCATTTCCTCGGGGAAAATAAGTTGAAAATTCTTCGTTTCAATCTTATACCATTTTTGGCTTAAAGGGGCCTGGCTGTCTTCAAAAAATTGAGCGGAACTTTTTTGTGAATATATTATTAATGACAATAATGATAATGTATTGATAATTATGTTTTTATGTCTCATTAATTTCTGTATATCGTGTGTTTGCTATTTTTTTTAGTTTTATTATTGTTACTTATATGAACTTTAAGTTCTTTTTGAAATTGCTTTATCTTTGAATAATAGGTTTTTATGTTTTTTGTGTATTACTTTTTTTTTGCTATTTTTTCTTTTAAATAACCTGGTAATATTGGGCTGTTCTGAAAAAATGCGCTAAATTGAACAGGTTAAAGCATACGACGAATATACTTAAATAATTGGCGATTCTAAGACTGTGCCGGGAAAATTTGTTTGCTTTTTTTGTGGAAAAATCTGATGACTATGGGTTGTTGCTTTCGGGTGTCTCTTGGTGAGATGGGTGTCGTCTGATTTATTTTATTCAATAAAAAAATAGATCGGTAATTAGACGATAAATTTCATCGTCTAACTTTTGCCTAGAGCTGTTGAAGTTGTTGGTGAGAACGGTTTTCTCTTTAATTTTGATTGGTGACAAAATGTCTTGTTTTTAATTTAAGCATTGAACGATGCGTGGGGAATTTATCCCAATAACTGCGACACACAGCAGGTTTTTATTATTTATTTTTTTATGCAGAATTTACTTTAAAAAAGCGATTTTTGTAACATATAAATTTTGTGTAGATGTAGGATTTTTAAATTGATAGGAGATATGGAAGAACTGGAAATGCAGGTGAATCAAATAGAGCAATTGATAGCAAGTGGAGATCTTGTTGGGCTGGAAGAATTTTTGAATGAATTAAATATTTCAGAAGTAGAGGAGCTGATTGATGAGTTGCCCGAGCATGGTTCATTATTTATTGAATCATTAAATTTGAATCGCGCAGTTAACGTTTTTCGTATTCTGGATTTCCCTACTCAAAATAGGATTTTTAAGAAGCTTTCTAAAGCGAAAATTAGCGCACTAATTAACGAGTTACCCCCCGATGATCGGACTTCTTTTTTTTCAGAAATGAAGGACGATATTAAGCATTTAATTTTACTATTACCACCCAAAGATCGTGTTGAAGCATTGGCGTTGTTGGGCTATCCAGAAGACAGCGTTGGGCGTCTAATGACGCCTGATTATATTACCGTAAAAGAGCATTGGAGTATTGAACGAATATTGGGACATATTAGACGTTATGGAAGAGATTCGGAGACGATAGATGTACTCTATGTGATTGATGGAAATGGGAAGTTGGTTGATGATATTAGGATTAAAGATGTGCTGATGGCGGAGCCAGATAGAGTTGTTGGCGAACTGATTGATCATCGTCTGATTTCGCTAAATGCTTACGATCCCCAGGAGGAAGCGATCAACATCTTCCGGATGAATAATCGAGTGGCCTTGCCTGTTGTCGACGAACAGGGGGTTATGTTGGGGATTGTGACTGTCGATGATATTCTTTGGGTAGCAAACGAGGAGTACACGGAAGATATGCAGCGTATCGGGGGAACGGAGGCTTTGGATGAGCCTTACCTGGATGTGTCGATTAAGAACTTGGTCAAGAAGAGAGCAGGTTGGCTTATTGTGCTTTTTCTGGGACAACTTTTGACCGCTACAGTTATTGAGCACTTCGAGGAGCAAATGGCAAGTGCGATTATGTTGTTTGCGCTGATGCCTGTTATTATATCCAGTGGTGGGAACAGCGGTTCGCAAGCGTCAACATTAATTATTCAGGCGATGGCCTTGGGGGAAGTTACCTTGGGTGACTGGTGGCGTGTGATGCGAAGAGAAATTCTGTCGGGTTTACTGCTGGGACTTATTTTAGGAGCGCTGGGTTTTATAAGGATTATGGCATGGCAGTCTTTTGCGCATAGCTATGGTGAGTATTGGGTGTTGGTTGCTTTGGTTATCTCTTTATCCTTGGTCGGTGTCGTTCTCTGGGGATCGTTGACGGGGTCTATGTTGCCTTTTGTGATGAAACGGCTTGGGGCCGACCCTGCGAGTTCTTCAGCGCCCTTTGTATCGACATTAGTCGATGTTACAGGTTTGCTGATTTATTTTAGTGTGGCTACGCTTATTTTGAAAGGTGTACTGCTTTAATCGTGCTGAATTTACAATATTGCCCACTGATCAGCTAATTGCTAGTGAAGGTAAAAGAAGGATAATGTTGGTTTAAGTGCTGAAAAGGGGATTTTGTATAGCTGTTTGAGAAATAAAAATAAATTATTCTAATTGGAATTTAGGAAGTTGTAAAAAATGTGCTCAAAAAATTTGTAGTATTCTAATAATCTTCCGATACTTGCATCACGGAAACGCGATAGGGTCTCCGGAAAAATTGAAAAACACTCCTGAATAGCTCAGCAGGTTAGAGCATCTGACTGTTAATCAGAGGGTCGCTGGTTCGAGCCCAGCTTCAGGAGCAATTTAATAACTTACATAACCGGGGTTTTTAAAATATTCAATTTTTCATTCCTGAATAGCTCAGCCGGTTAGAGCATCTGACTGTTAATCAGAGGGTCGCTGGTTCGAGCCCAGCTTCAGGAGCAACAATGCAAATATTTTATTTGCAAATGATATTAAAATGTACTACTTTTGTACACTCTATGAGAAAGGAATTTCTCGAAAAATAAATTCCTGAATAGCTCAGCAGGTTAGAGCATCTGACTGTTAATCAGAGGGTCGCTGGTTCGAGCCCAGCTTCAGGAGCAATATTGAAACCGGCTTTACGCCGGTTTTTTTGTTTACCATGCTTATTAAAAAACTATGAGTTTAGTAATTATTGGTACGGTGGCTTTCGATACAATAGAAACACCGTTCGGTAAAACTGACAAAATTCTAGGTGGTGCCGGTACATTTGCTAGTCTGGCGGCATCATATCTATGTGATCAAATCAAATTGGTCAGTGTTGTTGGGGAGGATTTTGGAAATGACAATCTCGATCTTATCAGGAACCGTGGTATAGATGTTACGGGTGTTCAGGTGATTACTGGTGGGCAAACTTTTTCCTGGTCAGGCAGGTATCATAACGATATGAATAGCCGTGATACCCTGGCGACAGACTTAAATGTATTAGCTGATTTTGATCCAATTATTCCTGAAAGTTACCAGGATTGTGAGTATCTTCTCTTGGGTAATCTTACACCTCAAATACAATTGACAACGTTGGAGCGCTTGGTACACAAACCTAAGCTGGTTGTTCTGGACACCATGAACTACTGGATGAATGTTGCGATGGATGACTTAAGAAAGGTGCTTCTAAAGGTTGATGTGTTAGCCATAAATGATTCAGAGGCAAGACAACTGTCAGGAGAGTATTCTCTGGTTAAAGCTGCAAAAGTCATTTTAGCAATGGGACCTAAATATTTAATTATCAAAAAAGGTGAACATGGTGCGCTTCTTTTTGGAGAGAATCAAATTTTTTCTGCTCCAGCTCTACCATTAGCAGATGTGTTTGATCCAACTGGTGCGGGGGATTCCTTTGCTGGAGGTTTTATTGGCTATCTTGCCAAAGTAAAAAGTATAAACTTTACAAACATGAAGAACGCGTTGATTTTTGGTTCTGCGCTAGCTTCATTCTGTGTAGAGAAATTTGGAACAGATCGTTTGGTTGATCTTACCGAAGAGGACATACAAAAGCGTTTGAACGCTTTTGTTGCCCTATCTCAGTTTAATTTATAATCATTGATCTTTCAGTTTTCCAACGATCTGAAATTTTGAAAATACAGATTCTGAATGAGGGGCTTCTTGGAGCTCCTCAGTTAGATCTTGTCCGGCCCAATGTTCGTAATGCATTCCGTTTTTCCACAGTCTACTTTCTCCGACATCATAGATAAATCCGCGATATGCAACCCAGATCTGTGGTTTGTCCTGACCATTACGTAAAGCCAATTGGCTTTTGCTGTATTCCGATAATTCTTCTGCCATTCGTAATTGTAAAAAGGCGAAGATAGAAAAACTAGGCTATTTTATATGCCGATAGCGATCTTTTCATTAATTTTCTAGCGACATGTATTCTTGTTTTTACCGTTCCGATGGGGATATTTAAATGTTCAGATATCTCGTGGTATTTAAACCCTTCAAAGTACAGTGAAAATGGGATGTAATATTCTTCGGAAAGACTAGATAAAGCTTCATGGATGTCTTCCATGACAAATTTGCTTTCGCCCTGATTTGAGGAGGCGGATAATAGCAGGTTAGAGTTAGAAATATCCTCGTCTTTCGTGATGAAAGAGTTGGTTTTCACAATACGTCTATAGTTATTAATAAACGTGTTTTTCATGATGGTGTAAAGCCATCCTTTCAAATTGGTTCCTTCTTTGAAATTTTTAAAATAGGTCACAGCTTTCAGGATAGTGTCCTGAACGAGATCGTTGGCATCTTCGTAATCACTGGTAAAATTTCTGGCGTAGAGTTTTAATGAGTCCGATTGCTCAATAACCATTGTGTCAAATTCATTCTTTGTCATAGCTTAATGAATTATAACTGTTCTTTTTACAAAACAGTACGTTTATAAAATGCGGTTCATTAAGTATGAGGCAAATAATGCGCCAAAAATGGCAAAATTAGATTTGTTAATATAATTTTAAGATTATTTTAAGCAGGGCAAACGTTTGCGTAGACTAACTTTAAGTAAATAAAATTAGCTCAAAGTGATGTTTTACTAAAGTGAAGCCTGTTTTTCTTTTACTTTCAGATTTAAAAAAAATATTTTTACTTTTTTTAAATCTTTACAGTAAATTAACTTCACGCTCCAGCTTAATGCCAAATTTGTTGGCTACATCACTTATAATTTGTTCCGATAGATTGTAAATTTCCTGCCCTGTAGCGTTTTGTCTATTTATTAGTACAAGTGCCTGATTTTTCCATACACCTGCTTGTCCATATTCTTTTCCTTTCCAACCGCATTGTTCTATTAACCATCCAGCAGCCAATTTTGTTTCATTATTGGGCATTGGATAATGCGGTATTGTGGGATATTCTTTCTGAAGAGGCTCAAAAGTCGATGCTGTAACTACGGGGTTCTTAAAGAAACTTCCGGCATTTCCCACTGTACTTGGGTCAGGGAGCTTTTCTACCCGGATTTTGGAGACAATGGCTGCGATATCGGCAATACTTGGGTTCGTTATATTTTCTTTAGCGAGTTCGGCTTCTATTGCACCATAAGTTGTGTTGATATGAGCTGTTCGGCTAAGCTTATAGGTTACCTCGGTAATGATAAACCGTCCTTTGTATGCTGTTTTGAAGATGCTGTCGCGGTAGGAGAAATTGCAATCTTCTTTTTTGAATGTGGCAAAGTTGCCGGTATGCGTATCGAAAGCCTGACATTCGTGAAAGACATACATTAACTCGGTACCATAGGCACCGATGTTTTGCACAGGTGAAGCCCCGACAGTACCGGGAATTAGGGCCATGTTTTCAATGCCAGCGTAATTATGTTCGATACAATACCAAACGAAGTCATTCCAGATTTCTCCAGCTTGCGCTGTGACATAAACATCATCGCCATCAATTTTCGACTGTATGCCCTTACTGGTCATGCGAATAATGTAGCCGTCGAATGCTTTGGTGAAAAGGACATTGCTACCGGCACCAAGAACAAAAAAGTTCTCCTTAAAAATATCATTTTTAAAAATTTCGGTCAATGTTTCATTGTCATTCACTTCGATTAGAAAATTTGTCTTTTCTTCAATTCCAAACGTATTGAAAGCTTTTAAAGATATATTCGATTGAATGTTTAACTTCATATTGACTTTAGTTTTCAGAAATTCAAAAAAATCAGCTATCTTTAGCATGATAATCGGTAAAGATAGTATAAACCGTTTATTTAACGATAAAAAATATAAGTTTAATGGGTAATGCAGATGTAAAAAGAATCAAAATTCTAGAAGCTGCGACGAGGCGCTTTGCACATTTTGGAATGGCTAAGACAACGATGTCGGAAATAGCCAAAGATCTCAATTTCTCAAAAGCATTGCTGTATTATTATTTTCCGGATAAGAATAGCTTATATTCTGCAGTTTTCGAATACGTTATTGATAAAATGATCGAGGATCTCGAGGATGTCATTGCTAAGGGTGGTGACTTTGAGGAGATCATGATGTATTCTATTGACATGCGGGTCAAGATTATCAATCAATATTATAATTTATTTGAATACACCATGAAGATGGTGAAAGAGCTTCCTGATGAGTTGGAGCAGGTGTTCAAAGAATCTTATCTACGTGAAGTAGAAATTATTGAAAAGATTCTCAATATTGGTATCGATGCCGGCGAGATACAGGTTGAAGATATCAATGAAACTGCGCGAATTCTTCTGTATTCACTATTCGGTATGCGTATGGGCATTTTAAAGGACATGAAAAACATGTTGTTCCCAACAAAAGAAGAATTCGATCATATTCTCAGTTTACAGAAGAAAATGATGAAAATCTTCTTAAATGGTTTACGTTTTCAAGTCGTTAAGTAAGTGTTGAGCGAATATGTCCGATAATCTGTTTGGCATGAATTCGTGAATTTTCAATAAACCAAAGGTGGGTATTTAAGCCACCGCAAACGACACCTGCCAAATAAATCCCGGCTATGTTGGTTTCCATTGTTTCTTCATTATGGCTAGGAATGCAAGGTGCCTCTTGGGGAATATCAATTCCAATCTTTTTTAAAAAATCAAAATTTGGGCGATAGCCGGTTAAAGCCAGTACAAAATCATTATCGAGTTCGACGATACCGTCTGGTGTTTGGATATGTGCAGTAGTCGGAGTAACTTCTGTTAAGTGGCTATTATAATACACATCGATTTCACCAGCAGCAATTCGATTTTCAATATCAGGTTTTACCCAATATTTTACGCGACGGCTGATTTCGCTACCACGGATTACCAAAGAAACTTGCGCTCCTTTTCGGTAGGTTTCAAGCGCTGCATCAATGGATGAATTACTGGCGCCGACAACGATTACCTTCTGGCTGCTATAATAATGTGGGTCATCGTAGTAATGCCTAACTTTGGGAAGTTCTTCGCCCGGGATATTGAGCAACATCGGTATGTCATAAAAACCTGTGGCAATGATGACTTTCTTGGTCAGGTACACGCTTTTGTTGCTACTGACCAGGAACTCCGTATCCTCTTTCTTAATTTCCAGTACTTCTTCAAAAAGATGGGTATCCAGAGCGAACTTTTGCTGTATACGTCGGTAATATTCCAAAGCCTCCATGCGTTTTGGCTTGGGGTTGGTTGTGACAAAGGGAATATCACCTATTTCTAATCTTTCGGAGGAAGAGAAGAAGGTCATATTTTGGGGGTAATTATACAGTGAGTTGACTAAACAGCCTTTTTCAAGAATAAGATAGCTTAAATTTGCTTCTTTGGCTTCTAAGGCGCAAGCTAAGCCAATTGGCCCGCCGCCAACTATAATCAGGTCGTACCGTGTTATCGTATCGCTCATGGTATAAATGTCGAGAATTTTAAAGAATAAATCAGCTTAAAGCTTTAGACAGTTCATTTTCTGACACTGCTGTGCTTTTAGCATGAAGGTCCTGAACTATTTTATGTAGGTCCTGTGAAATTTTATTTAGGAAGTCCAGCTGTTCGGTCAATAGCTGCCCATCAACCGAACTGACATCTGTATTATCAAATTGGTCGTTGGGAATTTCGATCGCCAAAGGAATAAATGCATTGACGCTATCGTCAGAATGTAGCAGCTGAATGGACTGCTCCAAGGAGCTTAATATTTTTCGGATTGTCCGGACATGGTCCTTATTGATATAATTATTGTCCATTTCATCGAGATGGTTCATTAATGTCACCGAAAAAGAAGCTAAAATATGGTTGAATATGACGAATTTATTGACTTCCTTACTATATTTTTGACGTTTCTTGGGTTCGGTAAGCATGCGCTGGAACGTCGAACCCATATTGGCTGTTTCAACGTAGACTGCCTTGCGGGTTAGTTTGTAATCCGTGATGGAAGGCGCTTGGCCTGCAATTTCTTTCAATGCCTGAAAGATGTAATTGTAGTTGGCAATGAGTAGCTTTCGCATGGATTCCTTGACTTGCATGCTTTCCCAATTTGGAAAAATAATATAACTGGATAAGAATGCAATCATGCCCCCGATAAAGGTGTCCAATATTCGTTCTTTCGTGACGTCCAGGGTATTGGCGCTGACGAAGCTCAGCATTATTAATACATAAGGTGTCATAAAAAGTACGGCAATAACATAGTTGACGCGGAATAAACTATATGCCGTCAGAAAAAAGAATACCAAGAGAACAAATAGTATAGTTGGGTCATGTATGGTTAACAGGATGAGGGCTCCGATGAGTCCACCTATTGTTGTACCGATGAGACGCTGGATATTTCTCTCCTTTGTGAGTCCGAAGCCAGGTTTTAGGATAACCATGATGGTTAGGAGGATCCAGTATACATTATTGGTGATATTGGTGACCTCAAACACGTAATAGGTGACCGACATGACAATTGCCATACGGCAGGCATGTCGAAAGATGGTGGATTTTAGGGTAAGATTTTCGCGAAACTTTTTAAAATCAATTGCAGAGCTTTGAACAAAGCGTTTTGCGTCGTCAATTTCTTTTCGTTTGACATCGTCAGGTTGTAGATGCGAGTAACCATAGATATTTTTGATCCGGCGAACCAGATCACGTAAATTGATCAACACCTTGCGTAAAGCAAATGTGCTATATTGTTGATTTTTATCTAGTTGATCAATTTTAGTATGAAGACGACTGAGATCCGAGTCGAAATCGTACAATGGTTTTGGCTGTGTATTTGTATTAAGCTGGTAGGCTAAATTGTCAAGCTCATTGGTATATTTTAAAATCACATTTTTGAAGTCTTCCAAAATGCCAGTAGGTCCAAAGCGTTCGCTAATGGTATTGTAATCATAGTGCGCCGCCATACTTTGTTCAAAGAGATCGACAATATCGTTGAAAACGAGGGTTAAATAACGTCCTACCTTTGTGGTGTCTTTAATCGATCGTTTACTTTGAAATAATACATCCCGTAGGTTTTCCTGATGCTGATTGACTTCAACTTGTTTGTCGATTAGTTTGAGGTAGTTTTTATCATTATCAATTTTAGCATCGTAAAAATTAGCTTTTAGCCGGATGTAATCAGCAACATAGCGAATTGTTTCTGATAGTTCCTGTTCGGCCAGCCTGTAAGGGCGTGCTTGGGTGATGGAAAGACTAATAGCGATATACCATAAACCACCTAAAGTATAGAAACCTAAATAGTTGATGGCCTCTGCAAGAGGGTAGTGAATCTGCACATGGATCAACATCATCAGGATGCACATGAGACCGACGTTGGCGGCTCTTCCATTGAAAACCGCAAACATGGCAAATATAAAGCAGGCTACGCCGATAAAAATTGCCAATAGATATACATTTTGATTAACTATATTGGTTAAAATAAAAGTTAAAGTAGTCAATATCGCACCGGCAATCATACCTTTCCTTCTATGGCTAGGCGCACCGGGGGTATCCGATAAGCCTACTAAGAGCGCTCCCAGAGAGACTATGGTTCCATTGGTAAATTGCCCGATGGTTGCAAAGATCAGGACAGGCACGATACATCCGATGGTAATTCGGAGTCCATCTGCAAAATATTGGCTATAGAAAAAACTTTTTATTTCTTGTGTCTGTTTCATAATGTGTATAGTACAAACTTAGATAAATTGCTTTTCATATTAAAAACAATTGTTCTGCTATGTTTGCTCTTTTTTGTACTGATGATAGCGATATAGCTGGTTGATTCCTGTCTGATCAAGAAAGGTTCATTTTGTAGCCGGGCTTTATGAGGTAGGGGATCGACACTGGTCGTTTCCATATTGTACTATGTTAATGTGTTAAAAATGAAAAATTACTAAAATTTGTTAGTATGTTTATAAAATTTCAATTGTTTTTTTGATTAATTTATACTTTTTTATTTGTTTAGATATAATATTGTTATATTTGGGGCCATAGGGTAATTTCAGAGACATTACAAAATTTCAAGAGTCACCTAAACTCTCTTGACCACTTTCAAAGATTTAAATATGAAGCAAAGTAAAAATGAAGCCGTCTTTCAGGACGAGGTATTGACACGCTTTGAGCTTTTCAAAAGTTTGTTTTTAACATTGCCATTTCAACGTGTTAAAGATACCGGTACTTTATTACCATTTTTTGCAAAGCAATGTGAAAAGGGTGTGGATCAGCATTTAACTCCTGATGAGATCATAAAGAGTTTCTTCGATCAGCATGAGGAATTTTCTTCGGAAGAGCAACGTATTGATTTGTTATTTCGATTTGTTCAATATATAGAGCGTCAGGTTGTTTTATTTGATGCGATCGAAGATTCGTCATTTCAGATGGTGGGTCGTGGCGATGATGAAAATGTCTTAGGGGCATTAATTAAAAACGCCGAAGGTAACGAAGATATGCGCCGTAAGATTGTGTCAAAATTGAAGGATTTTTCTGTACGTCTTGTATTGACTGCACATCCTACTCAATTTTATCCGGGACCGGTATTGGGTATTATCAACGACCTGATCGATGCAATCAAGACCAACGATATTCATAGTATCCACCTGCTGTTACAGCAATTGGGTAAAACACCTTTCATCAATAAAAATAAACCTACTCCAGTTGATGAGGCTGCGAGCTTAGCTTGGTTTTTGGAAAACGTGTTTTATAAAGTGGCATCGGAGATTCAATCCTTCATTGATGATGAATTGGATGTTGATACCGAAGAGGTAAAACAATTGATTGAGCTTGGCTTTTGGCCGGGAGGTGACCGAGACGGGAATCCTAACGTAAGTGTTGATAGCACCAAGAAAGTTGCCGCTTTGCTACGTACTATCTTGTTTAGATGTTACTATAGAGATTTCCGTATCGTTAGACGACGCATCACATTTAGAGGTGTGGAGGAGTATATGGAAAATCTGCAGACATTGTTCTACGAAAATAGTTTTAATCCGGTCGAACATCCTGCAGACGAAACCGATAATATTATCACGAATCTAAAAGCAATCAAAAATGTTTTGGAGGAATATCACAATGGACTTTTTGTAGAGATCGTTGATGATCTACTCCGTAAAGTGATGACTTTTGGTTGTTTCTTTACCACATTGGATATCAGACAAGACAGCCGCATATTACGTGAGGCTACCAATTATCTGATTCAGCACAACCAGGAAAAGACTGGAATGCCATTGGATTATCTGGAGCTTAGTGAAAATGATAAGCAAAAAGCATTAAAATTCAAAGAACTTGATTTAACGGTGGGAGAGGATGCGGATCCGTTAACGAAAGATACTTCGGGCGTGATAAAATTATTAAAGGAGATTCAACGTTCCGGTTCTGAGCGAGCTGCACAACGCTTTATTATCAGTAATTGCCAGCAAGCAAGTGATATTTTGGGACTGCGTCAATTATTTTTATGGTCCGGATGGAAGAAGGATGCTTTAACGATCGATTTTGTGCCCTTGTTTGAGACCGTTGATGACTTGACGAGAGCAGCGGACGTGATGAAAACCTTGTATAGTAATAAGGAGTACAAGGCACATTTGAAACGAAGAGGAAACAAACAGACGATTATGTTGGGTTATTCAGATAGTACCAAAGACGGTGGATATCTGATGGCGAACTGGTCGATCTATCGTGCGAAAATCGAACTTACGGCGATATCACGCGAATACGATGTCGATTTGGTATTCTTTGATGGCCGCGGTGGGCCTCCAGCACGTGGTGGTGGTAAAACGCAACGTTTTTACGCATCTATGGGTAAGGAGATTGCCAACGATCATATTCAATTGACGATTCAGGGACAGACAATCAGTAGCCAGTACGGATCTTTAGATACAGCGCGGTTTAATATTGAGCAACTTTTGCATGCCGGTATTATTTCAGATTTAAAGCAACGTGTGGGCGATACTTTAACCAAGCATCAACAGGAGATCATTGATAAGCTAGCTGAGTTGAGTCATCATAAGTTTATGGATCTACGCACGAATGAATTGTTTTTACCATATTTGGAGACGATGTCGCCATTGAAAGCGTTATCCTCGATCAATATTTCAAGTAGACCTGTAAAACGTAACTCAGGCCGTGAATTGCGACTGGAAGACCTGCGGGCGATTAGCTTTGTAACTTCATGGAGCCAGCTGAAACAAAATATTCCTGGATTTTATGGTGTCGGAACAGCATTGCAATGGGCTGAAAAAAATAACCTCTGGAAAGACGTGCAGCAATTATATGTTTCATCGGGATTTTTCCAGACATTGATCGACAACTGTATGATGTCGATGACAAAGTCAAACTTTGATATTACAGCATACATGAAAGATGATCCTATCTATGGTGATTTTTGGAAAACTTTGTATGCCGAGTATCAGATAACAAAAGAATATTTGTTAAAACTGAGCGGAACCTCAAAATTGATGGAGAACTATCCTGTGGATCGTGAGTCTATTTTAGCGCGCGAGGGGATTGTATTACCGTTATTAGTTATACAGCATTTTGCGATTCGTGCATTGAATTCGGATCAGCTGACTGATGCGCAACGTGAAGATTATTCGAAGTTAATAGCGCGTACAATCTTTGGCGTGGTGAATGCCGGAAGAAATGTTGCGTAATTTTTCTTTCTTTTCACGGATAGGGTTTCGGAGAACATATATTTTATCTACTTTTGTATAGTTAACAAAATTGATATGAAGATTAATAAGTTATTTATTGTTGCGGCTTGTGCGGGTACATTATTTGCATCTTGTGGTCAAACAGCTGCAGATAGACAGCGTCAATACTCTAATGCATCCTTAGCGGATGGTGATGCTTTCGCAATGATTAAATTCGTTGGCGAAAATGGAAACTACTTGGTAAATCTTGCCGATGTAGCTGCAAAACAATCTACCTCAACAGAGGTGAAAAATGTAGCCGCAAAGATTAAAGAGGCTTACGCAACAGTTTTACCAGAATTGGACAATTTAGCAAAAGAATTGCATGTTGGCGAGGCGCAACGTGGTGTGCCTGCATTTCAAGTTCCAGCTTCAGTTGGTTCGGACAGCACAGCGGCATTCAACGATAAAGCATTTTTAGCACTTGTGGTTAAAAAACAAGGTGAGATCAATACAAGATTGTCTCATGAAGAACACAATACAAACAAGGATGTTATTCACCTTTCGGAAGAGTCTTTGAAAAAAGTGGAAGAGATCTACAAATTAGCTGGCGGTAAAGTTGAAGAACACCATCACTAAGAAATAAGATAAATAGAAGGAAAGGAGTATTCATTAAAATGAATATTCCTTTTTTTATGAGTTTTTTGCTGGCAATAATGGATTTTCTGTATGGAATTGTGATAGGTACTGCGTTTCGATAGCATGTGCTAGTTGTATCCTGAGTCAGTTGATTGTCAGCGAGATGATTTTGTCGGGAAATGAGTTTATATTTTTGATCAATAGGAATTTTAGTTGTTTTACGACAATATCAGGTGTTGTGCACGCAAGAATTCCTTGTAATAATCGTTTGTTATTTGTTAAATTAATGATAACTTAACATTTGTATAACATAGTTTTTAATAACTGTGTTTATTTTAGCGTAATTTAATGAAATCGTATATAAAGTGAGATACGCCGCAATAGATATAGGCTCCAATGCAGTCCGTCTTTTGATAGCTGACATTATAGGACAGAAAGACCAATATAATTTTAAGAAAAATACACTGTTACGTGTTCCACTCCGTTTGGGAGATGACGCGTTTATTCATCAGGAAATTTCACCAAGGAAAGCCGAGAGTTTGATCAAAACGATGAAGGCTTTTCGGGAGTTGATGGATGTTTATCACGTGGAGGATTATATGGCCTGTGCGACGTCGGCCATGCGTGATGCGCGAAATGGGGCTGACATTGTTGCGGAGGTCAAGAAAAACGGTATAAACATCGACATTATCGAAGGGGCAAAGGAGGCTGAGATTATTTACAATAGTCATTGGGATAATAAGATGGAAAAGGACAAAGTTTACCTTTACATTGATGTTGGTGGCGGTAGCACTGAATTATCGTTATTCGCCAATGGTGTTTTGGTTAATTCTAAGTCTTTCAACTTGGGTACGATTCGTATTTTGGACAATCAGGATAAGGCAGAAACCTGGGATGAATTGAGGGAATGGGTACGTAGCAATACGCATATGTATAAGCAAGTCGTTGGGATCGGTACTGGCGGTAATATTAATAAGCTTGCACGCCTCTCTAATGAGAAGCTGGATAAACCATTATCCTATGCCAAATTAAAAGCGGTATATGAACATTTATCTTCCTTTTCTTTAAAAGAGCGCATTATTTTATTGGGGTTAAACGAAGATCGTGCGGATGTAATTATACCTGCAAGTGAAATTTTCCTGACGATTATGAAGTATGGCCGTCTAAAACAAATCATTGTTCCAAGGGTTGGACTTGTTGACGGTGTAATTAGAACCTTGATCAATAGGAATTTAGTGAAATAATGCTTTAAAAAGCAATTTTCGACTTGTAAAAGAGCGAAAAATCTTTATTTTTGTGATACCAAAGGTGAGTATGAGCCCAGGTGGCGAAATTGGTAGACGCACCATCTTGAGGGGGTGGCGCTCGCATGGGCGTGGCAGTTCGAATCTGCTCCTGGGCACTTAAGGAGACACTAGTCAATAGTAGTCTCCTTTTTTTATGAACAAAATATATCTCACATCCAAGGCATATGATAAATTTGATAATAATAAAGCTTTATTGGTTTATTTGGATAAAAATTTACATCGGGGCCGGTTCTAAGTTTATGGACCTAAGTCTTATAAGAAGCTATTCTGTAATTTGCTCGTGGTGTTTATCTTGTATAGATAGGTTTTCCAGGAAACCAATTAGCGCCATTACCACCACAGGTAAATACTTTCTGCTTTCTCTATTATTTTCCATTTTCTTATAAAAAGCAATGTTTACGGTTCGCTATTCTAATTTTTAACCCCATTTGCGCTAGTATATTTGGGCATTGTTAACGAATTTGTCCGATGCTGTAATAATTGGGCTGCTGAACTGTAGTTTATTTTGAATCAGACCCCTAAATACAAATAATGCTAGAGACATACAATGTATAAAAATAAGACTTGCTGTCATGATTAACCTATATAGTACAAACAGTCGTATTACGAATAATAGACTAACAACCACGAATAATGAATAAGTTGCAACAAATAATAAATAACCGTAAAATTAGTTAAAGGCGTTTCTATTTTTACTTCCATAAAATAAAGACCTGCTTCAAAAGCATGTTATGGTTTAACAAAAAAATAGAAACAATGAAAAAATTAATGATGAGTTTGATGGCCGTTGCGCTGCTATCTACAGTGGCTTCTGCAAAGACAACAGAAAAGGCTCCAAAAGAAAATGTCAATGTTAAAACGACGACTTACCGCCTTCCTAAAACGAACACCCTCGTGAAGGTCACCGAAGAGGTCAAAGAAAGCAAAGGCCAATTAACGCATTGTGTTTTTGTATTGAGTTTTTATGACTATGATACGGCACAATTGGTCGGTACACATACTTCAGACACCTATACGAGTGGCGGTTGTGGATCGTTCTTTAGAGCGTGTAGAGCTTTTTGGGGTGTTTAATGCAGTCGATCGCTCTTGATTTCAACCAGCTGAGAGGCTTCTGCATTTTCACGGTGTTACAAAAGATTAAATCTAAGCGGGGTGAAAACCCCGCTTTTTTTGTTTTGGACTGATGAAAAAAAATGTTATCTTCGATTATTATATTTAATTTATCAGATAAAAAAGTGCGAGCGATCCCTGTTTTTAATGATAACGGAATTTGAAACCGAAGAACTTCAATATGCACACTAGAAATTTTTTACTTCTTCTTAGCTCACTGATATGGCTAAGTTGTACAAAAGATCCCATCGAGCCAAAGGTAGAGCCCCCAGAGGTGGTGCCTACAGATACCACCAAAAATGAACCCACTGTTCCGCCAGATAAGTATGAAATTCGAAAAGTAGAGTTTCAGATGAATAAACTGTTCGCTGATGACTATATTGATGAAAAGGTTTTCCTGGGTGGACTTTGGAGCCTCAAAGATACCCTTGAAGGTCCCCAGCTAGAAAGCCTGGAAGCAAAAGCAAAAAAAGTTAAATTCCATTTTTTGTCTGATAACGATTTCTCTGTAGATATGGGGTTCTTTGAACCCAGCTATGCGAATGGCCTTGCTTATGCCAATAAGTTCGAAAAATCGAAACAGGCGAGCAGCATGAATTTCTCCTCCAGTACTTTTGAAGATTACGCCGAAATACAGGGATTTCTTGGTAATTCGAAGGATGTAAAAAAGGCCCTATCCCTTGTGAGACATGCAGATTCAACGACGATCAGTAAACCCAATAGTACACTTCGGATAGGCAATGTCAATAAGCTTACAATATATATTGATTATACGGAGTATTATGAAGCTTATCCAACATCGGAAGTAGAGGCATTAACCAAAGCCGGCTATTCTCCTTATGTGCTTGCTTCGGTGACTTATGGTACTCATATGATTCTGATGGGAGAAACTGATTCAACACGGGTAAGGCTCAATACAGCGATAGACAAAATATTGGAAAAGAAAGCGCTGGATGACATAGATACCAAAGTCCTGGATTGTAGTAGTCTGCTGATCTACTATCGTGGTGGCGGGAAGAACAGTTTTATTCAGTATCCAAAAGGAGCCCAGGCTATTGGGGCAGCACTCCGCGATATGCTCCTTTATGTGAGTCAGACGGAAAATATCTTTAATTATCCACTTACTTATGACTTCATGAGCCTGAAAGACTATAGTACCTTAAAGTATTATAATATATTCGATATTAGGGTTAAAAAACAAAAGTAAACGAGCGAAAAAACGGCATCGGTTAAATACAAAAACGGCATCTAAATCTAGATGCCGTTTTTGTATTTAACCGACAAGCTGCTGAACTGTGTATTGATATCGCAAAGCTATTCAATACGTAGGGGTATTTTACTTATTCCGTTTCACTGATTTCCTTTAGCCGTTGCAAAGCATCTGGCCAAGCTTCATTAAAGTAATCGATGTATTCGTCGTTTGTATCAACATCCACTTTCAATAATGTTTGTCCCTCGATGGCTGAAAAAGAATAGTTTTCTAACGCTCCTGCCCAATCTTCAACAGTTGGTCCGGATAAAATTTCCTGGCCCTTATCTAAGATGCCAAGGTGGCGAATAGATACATATGAATTTGGAATATATTCAGCAATCTCTGCTACCATTCCGCCTTTTTCACCATTTTCATTGACGCCGGTAAAATGAATTCTTTGTCCCTTTTCCCAAACGCCTTCGAAATCAGAACTCGGATTGAACGCACTGGTCCATTGTTTGTACGTTTCTTTATCGAGCATTGTTTTAAAAACCCGCGACACAGGAGCATCAATCTTAATTTGATAGGTCAATTTCTTCATCTTTCTATTGTTTTGGAAAATTGGGATCGGCTTTTATTTCAGCGATCTGTTTGGTATGACGTGCACAATGTGCAGCAATAAACATCAGGGCTTGGTAACCATCAATTGGACCGGTTGGGGAGTCGCTGACATGATTTCTAAGATCTTCCGCATCAGCTTTTTTGATATAATCAAGTACTGGCTGACGCGCGGCATTGAAATCAGCGAGTGCTGTTTTCACATTTTTATAAATCCCCTCCGGTTGGAGTTCCTTGGGTGCCTGATATTTGTGACTCCTGTCTGTGAGTGCATTCTTGAGATTGTCGTCGGTCATCTTGATCTCTTTCCGCCTTTCAGGTTGTGGATCTTGATCCAGGCCTTTTTTTGCCATGTCAAATATCATTCGTTCTGAACGAATGATATGTTCAAGGCATTGACTGATGGACCATTTGTCAGGCGCTGGTTTAAATTGGAGCTGCGCTTCGCTTAAACCCGCAACCTGCTTTTCAAGTTCCGCAGTTGTTTGATTAAAGTATTGTAATAGCGAGTCGGTTCCCACATAATTACGTTTTAAGCTCTGTTTTTTTAATATCAGCGCAATGTTTTCGTTCTTTTGCTCGAGCAATAATCGTGATTTAGCTGACAATGGAGCTAAGGAAGCAGTTGCTATACTTGCAATTGCTATCATGTTCATAATTAGATTCATAGTTTAATACGTATTAAAATCGTAAAAATAAATGTCACTACTTCTTTACAATTATAACACATTTTTGTTTTCTATATCTTTCCATAAGGCAAGAAAAGGTGGGGAGGCCGGCTCCCTAATCAGAAGGTAATAATTCCTTAGATAGTGGCATCAATTGCTGGATAAGGGACGTATTGTATAATAAGTGTTTTTTGTACATTTATTAAAATAAAACCTTATCTTTAACGTAATAACTAACCTACTATTTGAGTTAATCTATGTTAAATCACAATTATACGCGCTATTTTGGACGTTTACCATTAAAACCTTGTGTTTTGGTATGTATCGTATCTTTATTGGGCACAATTGCTGTAGCGCAGCAGACATCGGTATCTAGTCCTGATGGAACTTTGACCGTTAAGTTGGATCTGAAAAATGGCAATCTATTTTATGAGGTTGAACTGGAAGGGAAAACGATGTTGGAAGCTTCTCCGCTTGGGCTTCAAAGCAAGACGATAAATTTAAGTGATAATTTGCATCCAGTAGCAGAAAAAAGAGCTGAAATTTCGACCAATTATAACGAGTCAAAAATCAAACGCAGTCAGGTAGCGTATAAAGCGAATGAATTGCGTTATTTGTTGGAGAATGCTTCAAAGCAACAGATTGAGGTTACTTTCCGTGTTAGCAACAGCAATATAGCATTCCGATATTATGTGCCTCAGGTAGGCGAGCCGGCCAATTTTGCATTAATGAAGGAGGAGAGTGGTTTTAAATTTCCACTCATTACAACAACATTTTTAACAGCCCAAGCTTCCCCGATGATAGGCTGGATGAAAACAAAACCAAGTTATGAAGAGGAGTATCAGGTAGATCAGGCCTTAGGGGTACCTTCGAAGTATGGTGTTGGATATACTTTTCCTGCGCTCTTTCATGTTGGGGATCGTGGATGGGTACTTGTTTCGGAAACGGGTGTATCAAGCGCATATTGTGCATCCAAGTTAAGCGAAGGTACGAAGGATGGCCTTTATAGTATTGCTTTCCCGGAAGAAGGGGAGAACAATGGCATTGGACGTGCAGCTCCCACAATTTCATTACCCGGTTATACACCTTGGCGCACACTGACTATCGGGAGCAATCTAAAACCCATTGTGGAGACGACCATTCCTTTTGATGTTGTAGAGCCGCAATATCCGGCGTCGAAGAAATACGAATTCGGACGGGCGACGTGGAGTTGGCTGGAATGGCAGGATGGTAGTATTAATTTTGAAGACCAAAAGAAGTTTATTGATTTGTCAGCTTCAATGGGTTATGAATTTGTATTGATCGACAATTGGTGGGATACAAAGATCGGTCATGAAAAAATTGAACAATTGGTGGCTTATGGAAAGGAGCGGGGTGTAGGTATTTGCCTGTGGTACAATTCGAACGGATTCTGGAACGACGCACCGCAAACACCAAAAAATAAAATGAATACTTCGATCGCACGTAAAGCCGAGATGCAATGGATGCAGCGTGTGGGCATTAAAGGAATCAAAGTTGATTTTTTTGGAGGTGATAAACAGGAAACACTTAAGCTTTACGAAGATATTCTTTCAGATGCAAATGATTATGGGTTAACAGTTATATTTCATGGATGTACTTTACCGCGGGGTTGGGAGCGTATGTATCCGAATTTCGTGGGTAGTGAAGCTGTATTGGCTTCCGAAAACTTGATTTTCACACAACATGCAAATGATACGGAGGCATTTAATGCGACTTTACATCCATTTATTCGCAATGCCGTGGCGGCAATGGATTTTGGTCCGGTTTTGCTGAACAAACGTCATAACCGTGAGAATAACGGTGGTACTATTCGCAAAACGACAGAAACATTTCAATTGGCAACCGCGATTTTATTTCAGACTCCAGTGCAAAATTTTGGATTGACACCCAATAATCTACAGGAAATGCCAACCCATGTGATTGATTTTATGAAACAGGTACCTACAACCTGGGATGAAACAATTTTTATTGATGGTTATCCAGGTAAATATGTCATACTTGCCCGGAGAAAGAGTGATACATGGTATATAGCGGGTATAAATGCCGAGGGCAAAGAAAAGATTGTATCGGTGAATTTGCCCATATTGAGTACGGATGCGGTACAGCTAATCGACGATAACATCGCCCGGGAATCAAAACAGAAACAAATTCGACTTTCCAAAACAAAGACCATCAAATTGACATTGCAACCTGATGGCGCGATTGTTTTAATCGGAAAATAAATAACAGCGCTCTTCTGACGAATTGAATCATTCTTGATAAACTGAATTACTCCAGGCTAAGTGAATCAATCTTGACTAATGGAAACTACCGCACAGATCCATTAGTCAGGACGAAGAGTTCGGATTTCTAGGATCTTGTGGCTTGTAGATCCTGCCCCGGCCTTAATTTTTAGTTCTATTTTGGTTTTACCTGTACCATCAATGGGAAGCTTTATACGTATTGTTTTAATGGTTGGCTTCTCGTCCTTGTCTTCCATTGTGCAGATAGTTTTACCATCGACCACAACCTCAGTTACCCTTGATGAGTTGTCTGCCAGCAATTTGATTGCTATCAGTTGGGTCTCGGGCGTTATTTTCATCACATAACTAAACCAGTCTTTTGTATCGCGCCAGCGTGTATCGCCGAATGCCCCAGCATTGCTATTTTGCTCGTGAAAAAAGTGATCTGATTCCGGCTGTTGCTCTCCAGCGACGACCTTATCGACTGTTTTGGCAGCTAGCGCTAAGCTTTCTATTTCATCACTGTTCATTTTCTCCTGTAACGCCTCTAGTTCCTTTTCTGTTGCTTGAGGCCAATAGATCATATAACGGGAATCATGAATACCGAAAAAGGGTTCTAGTTCCATTTGAATACCTTTTTTTTCCAAATAAAGATCTGAGAGCGTAAAGTGTAAGGGCTTTGATGCTATTGGTTTTACAAGTGTCGGAATATTGTTCGGTTCAGCTTTAAGAATTGGGAGATCACGTAAAGGGATTTGTTTTCCCGATGCAATGTGCCCCATTCGGCTGTCATCGGCCTGAAGTCCCAAAAGATCTTCCTGTCCAGTACGGGCACCCATAACAAGAGGTCCATATAAAATACTATAATAATTGCTTTTATCAGGCAACTGCTCAGTATGTATCCCCATAGGCAATTCAAGACTGACGATATCACCCTTTCGCCATGTACGTTTGATTTGGATATGCTCATTCGTTGAACTGAAATTGTGGTAGGGCTTTCCATTGATCAATACATGCGGAGCTGCGGTCAGCCAGTTGGGTTTACGAATAAACAAGCTGAATGAAGTCGGTTTTTTGGGGTTGATTCGAATGCTTGTGTTGGCTTCTGTCGGAAAGCTCGTTTCTTGAATGACTTCGGTGTTTTTCGCTTTCCAATCCAAGCGTGAAGGAATAAACAAATTGACGAATAAGTCATTGTTGCGTTGTGCATAGATCATTTCACCATATTTGGCGTGGTTTTCCATCCCCGATCCAACGCAGCACCACATACTTGTCTGTGTTTGTGAATAAACGCGATAATGCCCCGGACGGATTTGTGTGAAATAAACTAATCCACCATGTTCGGGATGTTGTGTCGATAAGATGTGGTTGTAAAGAGCACGTTCATAAAAATCGAGGTATTTTCCTTGCGGATCAGTTTGGTAGAGCATTTTTGTGAGCCGTAACATATTGTACGTATTGCAGGTTTCAGGTCCCTCAATGCTATATAACATCTTTGAAAAATCGTCCGTTGGGTTAAAATGCTCACTCACACTATTTCCACCAATAGCAATCGAGCGATGTTCGACAACATTATCCCAAAAGTACCGAACAGCCTCAGCCCATTTTTCGTTGTGGGAAAGGTCAGCGATGCGTTTAAAACCGAGAACTTTTGGAATTTGCGTATTTGCGTGCAATCCTGTTAAATGATCTTTATGCGCTAATAAGGGCTCAAGTATGGATTGATGACTGAATTTACGAGCCAGCTCGAGATAAGTTTGATTTTGGGTAATTGCAGCGACATCAGCAAAGGTTTCGTTCAGTCCACCGTGTTCACTTCGTAACATCTCCTGTATTTGAGCTTCGGAAAGTTGACCAACCAACTTAAGCGCCCAATCAGTCATCTGAATAAGCATGTCTTTCGCAGATTCATTGCCTGTCAACAAGTAGGCATCTCGCAGGCCAGCATAGGTTTTGTGTATATTATATAGCGGTACCCATTTTCCATTCAAGTTAAAGCTACCGGCGTTGATCCGGCCTTGTTGAATCTCTGTCCAACTAATTTTACCCCCAGGTACCCCGCCAATGTATCCGTTTCCATTTGCTTCCTGACAACGTTTCAAGTTGGCCAGCATGTAATCCAGGCGTTCCTTGATGCGAAGATCTCCTGTAGCGGCATACATATGAGCAAGCGCAGATAGATAATGACCTCCGATATGGCCATCTAATCCTGTATTTTCCCAATTGGTATAAGAGTCTTTTTTAAGCGGTAAATTGGCTTCGCGTAAAAATGGAGCCAACAATCGATCCGGGTCCATTTCCAATAAATAAGTGATGTCCAGGTCTTCAGCATGTTTAAAAACTCCAGGTAACAACCTTACATCTCTTAAATCGAAATAATTTAATTGCGGAGTTGTTTGAGCAGATAGCGCCAGACTAAATAAGCTTAAGAGAGCACTGTGCAAAAATTTGTTTTTGAAGATCATATGGACTGAAATTATCATTTGTTATTAACAAGATCTGATGAGCTTGTCTGGTTAGCCGTTATGTATAAAAAAGACCGGTAAATCAAAGATATTAAATGTGTTATTTATTTTAAGTGTTTTTTTTACATTTATCTATACGAGAGAAAAAGGATGGATAGTTTTAAGTTGTATTTACTTGATAATTAGTGTTTTGTTTGTTTTGTACTTAGGGAGGTGAAATGTTGGCCTGCTGGTAAGATCGCAATAAAAAAGCTGATCCGTTTATTTTTAACTATACTTGTATATGAAGAAAGTTAATAGTATTGTTATTTTTTGTGCTTCCAGTTTAGGGAATTCGGCCGTGTATGAAGAGCAAGCCTCCTATGTGGGAAAGGTTTTGGCTGAATATGGTATCCGTTTGGTTTATGGTGGTGGAAGGGTCGGCCTAATGGGGGCTGTTGCGAATGGAGCTCTTGCGCACGGAGGTGAAGTAATAGGTGTGATTCCCGATTTTTTGAATTCGAAAGAAAGAGAGCACACGGGCGTAACAAAACTGATTACTGTTGATACCATGCATGATCGTAAACGAATTATGAATGATTATGCCGAAGGGGTAATCGCACTGCCGGGCGGTTTTGGTACCTTGGAAGAACTTTTTGAAATGATTACATGGGCTCAATTGGGTTTACATAAAAAGCCAGTTGGTTTATTAAATATCAATGGATTTTATAATCATCTAATTCAATTTATTGATCACATGGTCGAAGAGGGGCTTCTTAAGCAGGAAAATAGAGCAATGTTATTGGTCGCTGATACGATTGAAGAGCTGATCGAGAAGATGCAACAGTATGAAGCACCACTGGTTCCAAAATGGATTGAGAAGGATGAAATTTAGGACTTCAATAAATTCTTATGTCATCTTAATCCCGCTCTTATTTCTGACTAATAGCATTCTTATCGCTTTTTAATTTCGATTTAGAGATTTGTAACAGAATTTCTTATTCCTCCATATGTTACAATCTCGGGGTTTTTTAGCCTGTATTTTCATCGTTTCTCCGTTTGGGCTTATTGCTCAAACAGTATCTCAGGATACCATGAAATCGTTCAGAATTGACGAAGTCGAAATTAGTTCGAAGTATTACAAAAGATATAATCCGAAACAACTGTCGGAAGCATTGCGGCTAGAAGCCTCATTGTTAAATATACCACAGCATATTCAAGTGGTGAACAGCGAGATTTTTAGGGATCAAGTGGTACTCAACCTCAATGAAAGTGCTACCCGAAACAGCAGTGGTACATTTCGGGAGGAACTGCATAATGGTATATCTCCAGATATCTATTCCCGTGGCGGCTATATCAGCGCGCAGCGTAATGGCGTTGATATGCGTCCATTGGGAAAAGGGCCTAAGTATCATTTTTTTCAATGATTAATTTTTGAACAACATTTTAGAAGAAATGAACAACAATGAATTGGACTAGAGGTGATATCTTTGTTATGGCTAGATGTTAGAGTTGTTTGATCAGCATAAATACAGCGCTGATCTTCGATTCGGGGGAATCCCTTATATTTTAACCGGCTTTGGGATTCCCCTAATTTAAGCGTGGATAGGAGATATTCTTCTCCCTACACAAAAGGCCCGATCATCCGATCGGGCCTCTTTTTATTTCGTAATTAATGTAATTTACAATCGATTTGCTCGGGCAGTGATTTCCGCAATGTCCACACTTCAATCTCAGATTCTTTTTCTTTTGTTTTCACGCCATCTTTTAACATCGTCATACAGAGAAAGGACATGCTGCAACGACAACTTGAGGTTGTGCATCGATGCTCCTCGATACGTTCGATGTTAATGTCTTTTGCTCCGGACTCTGGTTCTTTGAACATTTGTCCGCCCCCAGCACCACAGCAAAGTTCATTGCTCTTACAACTTATAGGCTTAATGGCAAGGAAAAGGCAGACAGAATTATAAATCTATTGTAATGAGCGATCGAATGACCACTTATGAGATAAAGCAGGTGCTATCTAACGCGACGAGAAAGGTGCTTTTAGGTTTGTTACTTAGTTGAATGGCTGGAAATAAATATCATTTTTTTTCAATGGTTAATTTTTGAACAACATTTTAGAAGAAATGAACAACAATGAATTGAACTAGAGGTGATACCTTTGTTATGGCTAGATGTTAGAGTTGTTTGATCAGCATAAATACAGCGCTGATCTTCGATTCGGGGGAATCCCCTATATTTAACCGGCTTTGGGATTCCCCTAATTTAAGCGTGAACAGGAGATATTCTTCTCCCTACACAAAAGGCCCGATCATACGATCGGGCCTCTTTTATTTCGTAATTAATGTAATTTACAATTGATTTGCTCGGGCAGTTATTTCGGCAATGTCCAACACCTCAATCTCTGATTCTTTTTCTTTTATTTTTACGCCATCTTTTAACATCGTCATACAGAAAGGACATGCTGCAGCGACAACGTGTGGCTTTGCATCGATGACTTCTTCGATACGTTCGATGTTAATGTCTTTTGCTCCAGGCTCAGGTTCTTTGAACATTTGTCCGCCCCCAGCACCGCAGCAAAGTCCATTGCTCTTACAACGTTTCAGTTCGATCAGCTGGGCATCCAAGCTTTCCAATACTTTTCTCGGTGCCTCATAGACCTCATTTGCACGACCAAGATAACAGGGATCATGATACGTTATCTTCTTTCCTTTGAATACGTTGTTATCCGCTGGTTTTAATTTTCCTTCATCGATCAGGTTTTGGATCAATTGTGTATGATGAATGACCTCATAGTTGCCACCTAGGGATGGATACTCATTTTTCAATGTATTGAAACAGTGTGGGCAAGCCGTTACTATTTTCTTGATTTCATAGCCATTGAGTACTTCGATGTTCATCATGGCCTGCATTTGAAATAGAAATTCGTTTCCACTTCTTTTGGCAGGATCACCCGTACAACTCTCTTCTGTACCTAAGATGGCATATTTTAAACCAACATGTTGTAATATTCTGCAGATATCGCGCGTAATTTTCTGTGCACGTTCGTCAAAACTCCCTGCACAACCTACCCAAAATAGTATATCAGGAGTTTCTCCTTTGGCCAACAGTTCAGCAACTGTGGGAACTTTTAATTCATTTTCCATCATAAAACTATTGTTGTTGAGTCCAATTGGCGCGGTCCAATTGCGCATATTTCCATGGGGCACCATTGTTCTCAATATTTCCAAACATATTGTTAATACTCGCAGGAGCTTGTGATTCTTCCATAACAGCAAAGCGACGAAGTTCAATAATAATATCCAGTGGATTAATATTGACTGGGCATTGTTCTACACATGCATTACAGCTTGTACAGGCCCATAACTCTTCTCGACTGATATACGTGTCAATTAAAGATTTTCCGTCATCCTGAAAGCTTCCATTTGTTTTGATATTCGTACCGACTTCAGTGAGGCGATCCCGTGTATCCATCATAATTTTTCGTGGAGACAGCAGCTTTCCCGTTATATTTGCGGGGCAAGAAGATGTACAACGTCCACATTCAGTACAGGTGTATGCATCCAATAGGCTCTTCCAGGTTAAATCCTGAACATCTTTGGCTCCAAAACGTGCATTTGCATCTGCTGGAGGTGGGATGAAACTCGGATCAAGCATTGCCTTAACCTCATTGGTCACAGCTGGCATATTGGATAGTTTGCCTTTTGCGTTCAGATTAGAAAAATAGGTGTTCGGAAAAGCCAAAATAATATGAAGATGCTTAGAATAGGGGAGGTAGTTCAAGAAGGCAAGTACACCTAGGATATGAAACCACCAACAAGACCGCTCTATTAAAAATAAGGCCTCCGTCGAAGTTGGAAGGTATGGAAGAAGATGGTGGCTTACTGGAAAGGAACCTACCGATTTAAAATGTGCGAAGCCATAGAGCTGCAATTTAAGATCAGAAGCGTTCATCAGCAGGAAAGCCGACATTAAAAGAATCTCTGTGATTAAAATAATATTTGCATCCGTCTTGGGCCAATGTTTCAATTCTACACTATTTAAGCGAGCTACTCTAGCGATATTTCTCCGAATTAAAAAGATGACACAGGATACCAGTACACCTAGAGCGAGCCATTCAAATGCCCCAATTAGGAAATTATAAAAACTCCCTAAAAATGAAAAGATACGATGTGTACCAAAAAGACCGTCTATGACAATCTCCAACATCTCAATATTGATGATGACAAATCCGAGGTATACAAATAAATGTAGGACTGCGGGGAAAATTCGCTTGAACATTTTCTTTTGTCCAAAGGCGACGAGGAGCATCATTTTCCAACGCTCTGGGGATCTATCCGAACGATCTGCCGGTCTACCCAGCTTGATATTACGATAAATCTGTTGTGCATTTTTGCTAAAAAGGAACAATGCCACAGCGAAACAAACCACAAATATTAGTTGACCTATCATATGCCTGGATCTTGGTTATAAACAAATATACTATATTATTTTGTTATGCTAACATAGTAAAAATAAATCAAAAATAGAGACCTAAGGTGATAATTTATTGGAAATTTCTAATGGTAAGTATAGGTTGTAAAGAAAAACGTCCAAGAAGAAATTATTCTTCTTGGACGTTTTCTCTAGTTATATCTGAGTAGACTATAGCTCAACATCAGAAAATGTCTGTTCTAATATTTTACGCATTGTTTTTTGAATTCGTTCTTTTCCTGCTTCGGTATTTACATCAATACCACAAAAGGTACTTCCGGTAGATTTTGCCTGAAGGCTCAAATAATAAATTGAACTGACTAAGATTGCCAATGTTGCTCTAAGGTCGTTTTCGGAGTTTTCGAATTTTGAATCGACATGCTTAAATAGTTCTTCGCCGAGCAATTCTCTTCTGTCGGCTATATTTTTAAGCGCTTTTGTCTTTTCGCCCAGTCCCCAATGAATGACTTTTTGCTTCGTCTTATCCTTCAAAAAGGTGTTAAATTGAGAATTAAGCAATTCTTCTATCAAGGAAACGCTGATGGAACCGGGATTTGTGATCATTTGTTCCAATACGCCCTTATCTCCGATTTGCCAAAAATCTTTTTGTGTCAGATAAGCTTCCACCAGTTGATCGAGACCGCCAAAATAATTCCATATTAATGCTTTGTTCAGTCCACATTCCAAAGCAATATTAGGGCCATTCAATGCATGGTATCCTTTTTTCTGAATTACCTTTCCGACAGCAGCGATCATTCGCGCCTTGGTGCGTTCCTTGTCGCGTATAGGACCGGAAGTTACCTTTCTTTCTTTTTTAGGGTTATCCTCAATTACTTTCTTTTTCATGCGAATAAAATCATTTTAACGACGAAGCTTTCCTGAGTACCTTACATTCGTCAGTTAATGAACAAATTTGGGACCATGAAGTTTTCATTAGGGTAGATATGTTTGTTTTCCGAACCAATATCTACAATTTAGCTGGTAAATGCAAGAAAATCAAGCAGCAGATTTTTATTTACACTATAATTTGACTGATTCGATAAGCTTTTGAGTTTACCTTATTCTTTTGGCTGTAGAACTGGAGCGTATTTGGTGCTGTCGGCGGTGTACGCTGATTGCGATTCACTTACCTTTGGGAAAATAGATAGGCAATAAAAAAGGGATTATCTATATCGATAATCCCTTTTTTATTGCCTTGTATGCTAGCTTATTTTCTTGCTGGAGCAGCAGCAGGAGCAGCTGTAGCTGAAATACCTAATTTTGTTTTTACAGCAGCAGTTAAATCTTCTCCACCTTGGAAATAAGGAATATTTGTGCTTGAAATATCAAATACATAAGCCATACCTTTTTCTTTAGATACAACATTGACAGCATCGCCAACTTTTCTATGTATAGGTGCAATTAATTCTTCTTCTTTTTTGTTCAAGTCTTCTTGAGCAGCTTGTTGTGCTGTTTGAATACGAGCCTGAATATCTTGTAATTCTTGACCTATTTTGTTGATTTCTGGATCAACAGTTTCTTTATTTGCTTCACTTCTGTTACGCAATTTATCGTTTGCTTCTTTTTGTTTTGTTTGATAAATGGTAACCATATCTTGAATTTCTTTGGTTTTACCATCACTCAATGTCTTCAATTGCCCTTCAGCTGCTTTAAATTCAGATGTAGACTGAATAATTTCAGCAAAATTGATATGACCAATCTTTTGTTGCGCATTTGCGAATTGAGTTGAGAAAAATACTGCCACTAAAGCAACCGCACCCTTTAATAAATTTTTCATGCTTTTCATTTTAATCTAATGAGCCATCTTTATGGCAATCTTTTAGTTTTCTAATTAATTACTACTATTATTATTTGTGTCCACAATGATAATAAACTCCCGCTTAGTTTGCAAGACTCGGATTAGGTTTATATCCTAATTTTGTAATGACATCATTACTTTTATTCAATTTTGGATTGGCATAGAGAAAAGTAGACTCATTGCCCTTGTCCATAATAAAATCAATTCCCTGCGCAGAAGCAACATCTTGGATAGCTTTTGCTACACGATCTTGAATAGGCTTCATCAATTGAGTACGTCTTTTAAAAAGGTCACCTTCAAATCCAAACTTTTGTTTCTGATAGTCTTTTACTTCTTTTTCTCTTGTCACGATTTCATCCTCACGGCGACGACGCATATCTTCATTTAATAAAACCTGGTCCTTTTGATAAGCCTGATATAGTTTTTCAATCTCAGCATATTTCTGATCCACTTCTTCCTGCCATTGCTTAGATAGGTCATCTAACTGTTTCTGTGCAGTCGTATATTCAGGAATATGTTTTAGGATATATTCTGAATCAGCATATGCAAGTTGTTGGGCAAATGTCGCTGTAGCACTCACGACTACAAAAGCTATAACTAACAATATTTTTTTCATATTTCCTGTAAGTTTTTATAGACTATACTTTTTATTATTTAACACTAATTTACCTTATGACTTCGGATAATCCCAAAAGTTTAATTCAAGAAAACCGCTCTACGTAAATTTACGGCTCAAAAATAAGAAAAAAGAAGCAATCTAATAGATATTTCTCGGGTTTAACACTATTTAACTTGTTGACGAATGCTCCAATGCTAGTTCCCTGAGTGCTGCCTATGGCCTCTTTTTTTCGATGATCATAACCGCACTCAATATAAGAAAATTTATAAGATATTTCGGGTGATTTCGCATTGAATCAGATCAGGTGGAAATGAAAGAAAATACATGATTTACTGGAAAACAATCTTAAAACAAAAAAGCTATCTACAATTTCTTGCGATAGCTTTTTATTTTATTTCGATATGATTGGATCAACAAAGATTAGAATCCACCCATATTTTGCATGATACTAAATGTAAAGTTTTGTTTCCATGTACTGCTTGGTAAGCCCGGGATAGGGTCGAATGCATGGCCGTAATCTATTCCTAGCATACCGAAGATAGGTAAGAAGATACGGGCACCAACACCTGCAGAACGACGTACTTTAAATGGATTGTATTCTGTGAACTTGTTCCAGGTATTTGCCGCTTCAGCGAAAGCCAATACGTACACTGTTGCCTGATCATTTAACATAACCGGGTGACGTAATTCCATTTGATATTTTGTATAGATTGGACTACCTGAATTTCGTGCCACATTCACATTTTGTGTTCCTTCAGGAATGATTACACCATTTGCATAACCACGTAATGCGACAATTTCAGATCCTTGTAGGTAATCAAACCCTTGCATACCATCCCCTCCAACTTTGAAACGCTCGAAAGTCGATATTTCAGTTTTGTTGGAGTATTTACCCAAGAAACCAAATTGAGCTTGTGCTTTGAAAACAAGTTTACCAACGATTTTTGCGTACCATTGCGAGTCAAATTTCCATTTGTGGTATTCTGTCCAACGGTAACGTTCCTGAGCCGAACCATTTTTATAATCAATGTTGTTGAACAATGAATATGGAGGCGTCAATTGCACCGAGAATTTGATGTTTGAACCTGAAGTAGGATAGATAGGAGCATCGATCGAATTACGGCTAAACTCTTGCGTCAAGTTGATGTTATAGGCTGTACCATTATCAAATAGGAAGTAATTTCCATAGTTCTGAAGCTTATAACGTTGGAATGACAAGGATGTATTTGCCTGGAACCAGTTGTCTGGCCATTGTAAGCGTTTACCTAATGTTGCGGTAATACCAGTCATCCAAATACGGTTCAACTCGGAATCCTTAACAATTTGCTCGCCAGTATAGTAGTTAAATCCACCATATGATGAACTCGAGGTATAGGCGCTCAAACCAAAATAAATTGGTTTTTTACCACCCAACCAAGGCTCGGAGAAAGAGAAACTATACGATTGATAACGTTTACCCGAAGTTTGACCACGGACACTCAACTTCTGTCCATCTCCACGTGGTAGCGGTTTCCAGGAACTTTTGTCAAAGAAATTGCTGGTAGAGAAGTTGTTAAATGTTAAACCCAAGGTTCCGATGATCTGACCGGCACCATAACCACCCGAAAGCTCGACCTGATCCGAAGGTTTTTCAGTAACATTATAAACAATGTCCACTGTACCATCCGCATAATTTAAATTTGTCGGTACTGGGTTTGTTTTTTGTTCATCAAAATTTCCCAACTGCGCAATTTCACGCACACTGCGCATAATTTGTTCTTTTGAGAATTTTTGACCAGGTTTTGTATAAATAGAACGTAATACAACACGGTCGTTGGTTACATCATTACCTTTAACAATAACGTTATTGATGGTATATTGAGCACCTTCATATACACGTAAATTCAAATCGATTGTATCGTTGTAAATACGCGTTTGTTCAGGGTCTACTGAGAACGTAAGATAACCATCGTTCATATAGATTGAAGAGATGTCATCACTATTTTTTGTAGGACCCATCAATTTTGCTGTTAATTTTTCTTCCGAAAAAACATCACCACGTTTGATACCTAAAATTTTATTCAGTAAGGTGTCCGAATATTTAGCATTACCTGTCCAAACAATATTACCTACATAATATTTAGGACCTTCATAGATGTCAAAGTTAACCAACACATTTTTTTCACCCTCGCGAATAACCGTATCTTTCAAGAGCGTCGCATCACGATAGCCTTTGGCGGCCATTTTCTTGATTAGGTTTTCTTTACCTTCTTTGTATTTTTCTTCCTTGAATTTTCCAGGACCGAAAATACGGTACCACATTTTTTGCTTGATTGGCTTGGCCATTTTTCTCAACTCTTGCTGAGAAAAATGTTCATTCCCTGTAAAAGTCATTTTTTTGACTCTTACCTTATGTTTCTTATCCACATCGGCAATAAGTATTTCATTATTAGCCTGTGCTGAGTCTTTCACCGTTTTTAGGGTGATCTCCGGATATAAAAAAGCTTTTTCTTTTAAGAACCGTTGGATTGTAGCACGTGTGGTGTTCATCAAGTTTTCGTTGACAATCTTACCGGTGTTGCTATTTAAACGTTTGCGAACTTCTTCGGTCTGGCTTTTACTTAGACCATTGATATCAATACGAGTTAAACGAGGACGTTCTACTACACGGATGGTCAAAAATATATTTTCACCTTCAATTTTATCTGCCCATAATTCGACATCATCAAAGAGGCCTTGAGCCATCATATCCTTCACTACTTTTGCAGTCGCCTCACTTGGAACTTCCAAATATTGACCTACTGACAATTTAGAGATCGTAATTAATACATTTTTATCTAAAAATTGTGTTCCAGTTATATCAATAGCACTAATTACATAGTTTTTAGGATTGAGATAGCTGATTTTTTCTGGGTCATTTAAATTAAACGCACCTTTGTCTTGTCCGTAGACAAGCTGCATTGATGAGAGGCCAAAAAATAGTATTACGGGTAGTATACGCTTCATTTATCTATAATTATTGGCGCTAAAGTACACCAATCGTTTGTTAATTTTTGTTAATTAAGAAAATTTAACCAGCTTGCTTTTTTTCAAATCAGTGGTCAAATTTAATAAAATCTTTATAACTGTTCACTTGTTTTTCCAAACCTTCTTTCGCGTTGCTGATAATCGACGATGGATTTAAATAAATCTTCTTTCGTAAACTCAGGCCACATCTTATCTAGGAAGCATAATTCTGAATAGGCAATTTGCCAAAGTAGGAAGTTGCTTATTCTCAATTCTCCGCTGGTACGTATCAGGAGGTCAGGATCGGGTAGGTTTTGTGTATAAAGATTTGCAGCGAATAACTCATCGTTAATTTCGTCTGCATTGAGTTTTCCGTCTTTTACTTGTTGGGCTAGATTTCGAGCGGCGTCCACAATTTCTTGTCGGGAGCTGTAGCTCAAAGCTAATGTCAATGTACAGTGTGTATTTTCTTTCGTTGCTTCAATGGTCTCCTGCAGCTTTCTTTGTGCATTTGAGGGTAATTTGGTGATATCACCAATGACATTCAAGCGGACGCCATTCTCCTGAAAAGTTTTGATTTCTTTTTTAAGGGAACTAACCAATAGTTCCATCAGTGCCATCACTTCAAGTTTAGGTCTATTCCAGTTTTCTGCAGAAAAAGCATAAAGTGTCAGAAATTTAATATTGGCTTTTACACATCCTTCTAATGCTTCTCGTACTGCTTTTACACCATTTTGATGCCCAAATACACGAAGTTTCCCCTTCTGTTTTGCCCAACGGCCATTGCCATCCATGATGATGGCTATATGCTGTGGCAATTTAATAGTATCTATCTGATCTAAAAAACTCATTTTTGCTGTTTTCAATAAAATTAACACCTTAGCCATAAATGCTATTTTGGCGTTTTAAAACCTATTTTTGGTTTCCTGTATTGCTATCAATGATTATTGTTTGTTTAACGTACTTTTCATTGATTAATTATTGCACCTGGATTTCTATTATGGATATTCTTATTCCGTCTTCCTTTATTTCTTCCAAATATCGATTTTTAATTGGAAATTCAGAAGTACAATATGTAGAAAGATTGTTTGAAACATCTTCATCTAGCAGATTATCTCCTTTCCTTCATGCAAAGCGAGGCTGTGCGAAGCTATTGATAGCCTAATAGTTTCTGACATCGATGCCCCAAAGTAATTTTTCACGCAGCGTGCTGAAAAAGCTTTCATGGGGGAGTCTAATGAGATTAATAGTAAATGGAGCCTGTTTAATAGTTAATTTTACAGATGTATCAATGGACTCGTTTTTGGAATCACAGCTAAGGATGTATTGATTGCTTCGACTCTCTATTTCCAATTCAAGGGTAAACTGATTCGAGATGACAATGGGTCTCACATTGAGGTTGTGCGGAGAGATGGGGGTAATGACAAAATTGCCACTTTCCGGCATAATAATAGGTCCGCCGCAACTCAATGAATAGGCTGTGGATCCGGTAGGTGTAGCGATAATTAGTCCATCAGCCCAGTATGAATTCAGTAGTTCGCCATTGATGCGTGCATTGACGGTAATCATGGCCGAGCTGTCATACCGAAATACGGTAATATCATTGAGCGCATAGTGATTGCCTTGAAACAAATTAACCTGTTCAGATTCAACAGAGAGCAATACGCGCTTCTGTATCGTAAAACGCTGGTTCAGTATATCGTCGATGGCATCCTCAAAATCATTTTTATTGATGGAAGCTAAAAAACCGAGGCGTCCAAAGTTTATCCCTGCAATTGGAATTCCAGAGTCTTTAATCAGGGAAACAGCAGATAACATGGTTCCATCTCCGCCCAGACTTAACATAATGTCAATATGGTCTTTGATTTCTTGATATGTATTGTATGTTGAGAAGTTAAAGGCGCATTCAAATTGTGATATCAGAAATTCATGAAATGGATCATAGACCCAGATCTCAATATTTTTATCGACAAGATATTCAAATAAGTGTTTCACATGTGGTATAACAGAGGGTTGAAACTCTCTTCCATATATTGCGATTCTCATATTGTTTTCAATTTATGGGGCAAAGATGAGAAAAAACTAATCCTAATCAAATGTTAATATAATTCATAAGCTGCTGATAACGGTCGGCAGTGTCGTCAAATGCAGCTATGGTATTATGGGTTTCAAGAATTAAATAGTTGTGTCTTAGGAATGAATTCAGTAATGCATTGATGTTTGACTTGTCAACTTTAATGGTAACTTCAATGTTGTCACTTTCCAAATTTATTTTGGTCGCACAATTGAGGATTCTGCAATTGTCACTTTCAACAAGGTGCGCAATCTGTGAAAGTGAAAAATCATGTAGGCCAATTGCCAAAACAATAATAGCCCCAGATTCATTTTGCGATTGAATTGAACTTATTGCCTTTAATATATCTAATTGTGTTGACACACCAATATATTTGTTGTCTTGATCTAAAACAGGAATGATTGTACTATTATACACAGTTATCATCACCAATGCATCGTAGGGGTGTTGATTGAACTTCAGCTGTATGGGGGCTGTATTTATTTTTATGGAAGAAAGGGGAGCATCTTCATCTTCCGCATCCAATAAGATGGTTTCATTAACCAGGCCAATATACTCATCTCCATTTAAAACGACTAATTCTTTACAAAGCATATCCTGAAGCTTTTCGAGCGCCTGTTGTATTGAATCAGCATTTTGGATGCTGAAATCTGCGTTTGAAAGAAATTGACCTATTAGCATATCCAAACTTAATAAAAAAACTATGTGAAAAGAAATTTTACGGGGTGAGATTTCTACCTAATTCTTTGAGCTGCTGTAGCGCTTCAGACACGATCTATAAGGAACACATTACATAATTGCAAATAAGTACAATTTTAAAGTTTAAAATTGTACTTTTATTACCATTCTGTTATTATTTTTGTCAGCGAATTGAGAAAGGCTTGAATAGGGCCCATGGTAAAGATATAGTATTTCTAATCGGAAAAATAGGATTGATGATCACAAGCGAGAATAAGAAATTTATTGATATACGTGAAGTTATTCACAAAAAGAATGCGGGGCTTGCTAAATGGATTCCGTCTTTTTTACTAAATTATTTAAAAAGGACAATTCATGAAGATGAGATAAACGATATTATGACGCGCTTTGCGGATCTTCAGGGCCTGGATTTTGTCGATGCCTTGATCAATGATCTGGATGTCAAGGTCAATTTGTATGGCGCAGAAAATATTCCGGTATCTGATCCTGTGATTTTTGCGTCTAATCATCCTTTGGGTGGATTGGATGGTATCGCATTCATGCATGCTATTGGCAAGTACAGACGTGATGTGAAATTTTTGGTTAACGATATCCTTCTCAATATAGGCAATTTGAGACCTTTGTTTGTCGGAGTAAACAAGCTTGGCGGGCAGGGGAAGCAAGCTATTTCCGCTATTGAAGAGGCTTATGGTGCCGATGACGCGCTACTGGTATTTCCTGCAGGTTTGGTTTCCAGAAAACAAAACGATGGCCGTATAGAAGACCTAGAATGGAAGAAAAGTTTTATTAGCAAAGCAAAAAAATATAAAAAAGATATCATTCCGGTCTTGATAGACGGTAAAAACTCTAAGTTTTTTTATAATTTTGCAAGGCTTAGACAGAAATTAGGTCTTAAGGTAAACATTGAAATGTTATATTTACCTGATGAAATGTTTGCCCAACGCGGACATACCGTCAATATTATAGTAGGAAAAAGAATCCCTTATACAGCGTTTGATCAATCAAAAAACGAAAAAACTTGGGCTGAGGAAGTGAAAAGAAGGGTTTATGGATTGGCTCAAGAAAAATAGAATTTATGCAAGAAATTATACCTCCAGTTGATAGAGAATTATTGAAGACCGAATTGAATAAAGAGGTCTTTTTAAGATATACCAACAATGGAAATAACGAGATATATTTAATCAACTATCATAATTCGCCAAATGTCATGCGGGAAATTGGGCGTTTGCGGGAGTTGACTTTTCGTGGAGCAGGCGGAGGTACAGGACTTTCAATTGATATCGATGAAAATGATACATGCGAAGATTGTTACGATCAGCTGATCGCATGGAATCCCGAAGATGAAGAAGTGGTTGCCGGCTACCGTGTCATCAAATGTGCTGACGCTGGAGAGGTAAACGGTGTGCCCAATTTATCAACAGCACATTATTTTCAGTTTTCCGATTTGTTCTCAAAAGAATATTTACCCTATACCATAGAATTGGGGCGCTCTTTTGTTCAACCGAAGTATCAACCCGCAATAGACAATCGAAAAGGAATTTTTTCACTGGATAATCTATGGGATGGCTTAGGAGCCTTGGTAATGCTTAATCCGGAAATTAGATACCTCTTTGGTAAGGTGACCATGTATCCGCATTACAATAAAGATGCCCGAGATATGCTGCTTTATTTTATGGATTATTATTTCCCGGACCATGATAACTTGGTGCTTCCTCTTCCGGAGTTAGAAATAAAGAACGATTACGATCGTTTTATTGGTATTTTTGACGGATTAGATTATAAGGAAGGGTATAAGGTGCTAAACAGTCATGTAAGGGCATTGGGAGAGAATATCCCGCCGTTGATCAATACCTATATGAACCTGTCGCCTACCATGAAATCTTTTGGTACAGCGCGTAATAATGAATTTGGTACAGTGGAGGAAAAAGGTATTTTAATTGTAATCGATGATGTGTATCCGGTGAAGAAGGAACGTCATATGAATACGTTTGAGCGGGATCGTGAATACGGTCACAGAAAGCCCAAACGCGGATAATAAACTAAAAGGGGGATTCAATTTTTGAATCCCCCTTTATTTTGTGAGTACAGCGACCTTGATTAGGCCGGTTTTATACAGGTATAAAGAGCAAAGGCTAAAATAGCGCCCAAGATAGGTCCTAGGATTGGAATCCAGGCATAAGACCAGTCGGAGCTTCCTTTTCCTTTGATCGGCCACAGGGCATGAAATAAGCGCGGTCCAAAATCCCGGGCAGGATTGATGGCATATCCCGTAGTTCCACCTAGCGAGAGGCCGATGGCCCACACTAGAAATGCAACGGGGATAGCACCAAGAGAGCCCATGCCAATAGGAGCTGTTTTTCCGTCGATGGTAACATCTTGACCTGTTATAAAGAAAATAACAAAAATCAAAACAAAGGTTCCAATAATTTCACTTGCCAGATTTGTTGACGTATTTCGAATGTTGGGTATCGTAGCGAATACACCAAGTTTGGTGGTTGGGTCTGCTGTTGCATCGAAATGGTCTTTGTGCATGATGTAGGTTAACATGGCGCCACAGAAACCACCGGCAATTTGTGCGAGAATATAGCCGGGTACTTCCATCCAAGGGAGGCCATGATTAAGAGCGACGGCAATGGTTACCGCAGGATTTAGATGGGCTCCGGTATAGGGGCCGGCAAATACAACACCTACATAGACTGCAAGTGCCCATGCGGTGGTGATTACAATCCATCCTCCATTTTCTCCCTTTGTTCCTTTTAAGATAACGTTGGCCACAACCCCGTTGCCTAAAAGAAGGAGAAGGGTTGTGCCGATAAATTCTGCTAAATAATGGTTCATGCTTGTTGGTTAGTTTTCGGTCCAGTACTGTAATGCTTTGACCCCCTTGGTCCAGAGCTTAATGATCTTTTTTGTTTGCTCTTCTTGCTCTGCTTCAGGTTCAAATATACGATCCTGTGCCCAAAACTTTGATATCTCATCCTCATTTTTCCAGAATCCCACGGCCAGTCCTGCGAGGTATGCTGCCCCCAACGCTGTAGTTTCTGTAATTTTAGGGCGTACAACCTTGCTGTTAAGTACATTGGCCTGAATCTGCATGAGTAGATTATTTGCTGTTGCACCGCCGTCTACACGTAGTTCTTTGATCGGTATGCCACTATCAGCTTCCATTGCTTGCAGTACATCACGTGTCTGGAGGGAGATTGCCTCTAGTGAGGCACGTGCTATATGCCCATTGGTTGTTGCACGCGTCAGGCCAAATAGCGTCCCTTGTGCACGAGCATTCCAGTACGGCGCTCCCAGTCCAGCAAAGGTAGGGATGAATGTGACACCGCCATTATCTTTTTCTGTAAGAGCTAATTGCTCTACGTCCGCCGATTTGTAGATGATGTTGAGATTGTCGCGTAGCCATTGGACCAATGCGCCACCGATAAAGATGCTTCCCTCCAAGGCATATTCTGTTTTCCCGTTAATTTTCCAGGCAACAGTTGTTAAAAGATTGTTCTTTGAACGGATTGGTTTATCACCGATGTTCATTAACATAAAACATCCGGTGCCGTACGTGTTTTTGACCATTCCCTTTTCAATACATTGCTGTCCGAAAAGTGCTGCCTGCTGGTCGCCGGCAATTCCAGCTATCTTGACTTTATGTGCAAAAATGGTTGTCCGGGATTCCCCATATACTGCACTGCTTTCTTTTACTTCGGGCAGCATGGCAGCGGGGATGTCAAATAATTCTAATAGCTCTTTGTCCCATTCCATGCTATGGATGTTAAAGAGTAGGGTGCGGGAAGCGTTTGTTACATCCGTGATGTGAGCGTCGCCACGAGTGAGGTTCCAGACGAGCCAAGTATCTATGGTTCCACAGATTAATTCCCCGTTTTGTGCTTTTTCCCGGGCACCCGCCACGTTATCCAGAATCCATTTTATTTTGGTTGCAGAAAAATAAGGATCTAATATCAGGCCTGTTTTTTCCTGGATCAGCTCATGTTTTCCGGAGTTACGTAACTCGTCGCAATAATCTGCTGTGCGTTTATCTTGCCATACAATGGCATTGTAGATGGGTTTTCCTGTTTCTTTGTCCCAAACAACCACAGTTTCGCGTTGATTGGTAATACCAATGGCGGCAATATTTTTGCCGTTTAATCCTGCCTTTGTAGTTGCTTCTGCTGTGACACCTGCCTGCGTTGACCAGATTTCATGTGGATCATGTTCGACCCATCCCGGCTGTGGGAATATTTGTGTAAATTCCTTCTGGGCAATGGAGACTATATTTCTGTCCTTATCAAAAATTATAGCTCTGGAGCTGGTGGTGCCTTGATCCATTGCCAAGATGTATTGTTGTTCCATAATTGAGTAATTGAGTATTGCTGGTTATTTTTTGTATTACTTTAAGATATAATTTTTTGCAACTTTTTGAAAATGCGCTATTTGATCATTTTGCCAGTCTTGATCTTTTTCCAGCTCCTGTGCGAGTATTTTTGCGACTTCAGGAGCAGCTTCAATTGCAGCTTTTGCATCAAGAAATAGTATCCGTACCCGACGGGATAGGACATCTTCCACAGTCCTGGAAAGTTCATTGCGTGCTGCCCAAACAACTTCAGCCTTTTTGAATTCAAGATGTGTTATTAATTTTTCGTTCCATTCGGGATTTTCCTGAGCCAATGCGTTGATAGCTTCTTGGTCGGCGCCATAAATATACATATGATTGCTTCTGTCTGATGTCGGAATGGCGCTATAAATCTTTTGAGTGGCAGACCGACTTTCTTTTTGTGGTAAACAACCAATTTTTATCGCTTTGTCGATGGTATCTTGGCCCATTCGACGGAATGTTGTCCACTTTCCGCCAGTTAAAGTAAGTAATTTGGAGTCGCTGACGATAACCTTGTGGCTTCGTGAAATCTCTTTGGTTTTGTTGGAGTTACCTGTAGGGGCTGCCAGTGGACGGAGACCGGCGAATACTGCCAATGCATCTGCTCTTGTTGGTTGTTTTGTCAGGTAGCGTCCCGCAGTTTTTAGAATAAAATCGATCTCCTGCTCCAAAGCTACCGGTTCAAGGCTATGTTCGTCTATCGGTGTATCTGTTGTTCCCACAATGACTCGATTGTGCCATGGTACCAGGAAAAGGACCCGTCCATCATCCGTTTTTGGAATCATAATGGCATCGTCGCCTGGGAGAAAGGACTTGTCAAATACAAGGTGAACCCCTTGGCTGGGGCGTACCATTTGTTTTGCTTCCGGTCTGTCCATTTTTAGGATGTCATCGACAAATATTCCTGTAGCATTGATAACAGCCTTCCCTTGTATGGTGAAAACTTCACCCGTTTCGGTATCATTAGCGATGACACCATTTATTCGTCCATCGCTGTCTTTGGTGAGATTATTGACTCTTACGTAATTTAGCGCGACGCCGCCCATTTGAATACAGGTTTGCGCAACGTTGAGCGCAAGTCTTGAGTCGTCAAATTGTCCGTCTTGATAAACCACGCCACCATATAACCCTTTAGGTCGCACAGTGCTTATGCGGTTAAGGGTTTCTTCTTTGTTGATATGAATGGATTTTCCCAAACTTAATTTACCTGCCAGCAGGTCATATATTTTCATTCCAATGGTATAGAATGGGCCGTCGAACCAGCTGTAGTTGGGGATGATAAAGGATTGATTTTTGACAAGATGGGGAGCATTTTTTTGAAGTAGACCTCTTTCGTGAAGTGCTTCTTTAACCAGGGAGATGTCGCCCTGAGCCAAGTAGCGTACACCACCGTGAACAAGCTTCGTTGCTTTGCTTGAAGTGCCTTTTGCAAAATCAACCTGCTCCAGCAAAATTGTTTTGAATCCTCGGCTTAAGGCATCTAATGCAACACCTAATCCGCTGGCACCGCCACCTATGACGATAACATCCCATGCGCTCGTCTCTCTTATTTTTTCTATCAGTTTTGACCTTTTGAATTCTTGGTGTTTCATTTTGTTTCGTTTTGGCCTGTTGTGGTGAATCTTCTATATGGGTATTTCAACTTCTTTTATACTAAGTTATGCTATATTTGTTGAATTTTAAAGGAAATTAAATAATATTTATGTTAAGGTAAGGTGTTTGTTTTTGTTTTGTTTTGTTTTTATTTCAGCAAAAGGAAGTCTTTCTGGTTTTTACCAGTGACAGGATATGGCGTATAAACAGTTGTTTTTTTACTTCTCCCCAAAGGAGTTGTCTTTAATAATGACTGCATTCTGATCGCCTAAGCTGATGTGTTTACGACTTAATCGCGTTTTTATGAATCCGCTGAAATGTGGTCCATTGTGATCTTGGGTGTTTTTTTTCATGGTCAATAGCTATATAATGTTTAACCATTATGTGCTGCTTATGTTTTGGTTTGGGAAAATGATTTTGTAATTTTAGATCACTATTTAATTTATTTATGATGAGAAATATAAGATTATTACTGTGTGGAGCTATCGTGTTTTTTGGGACGGTACTCGTACAGTCCAAAGCGTTCTCACAGCAGATTGCTACAGCTCAGGATGTTTCAAAGCCTTACAATCCAGACGCTAATGCACAAAGTGATATTGATCAACTATTGGTTCAGGCAAAGAAAGAAAAGAAAAATATCATCATCCAGGCTGGTGGGAATTGGTGTGTTTGGTGTTTAAGGTTTAATGATTATATCCATAAAACGGCAAGTGTCGACAAGTTGTTAAAGAGTCATTTCCTCTATTATCACCTCAATTATTCAAAAGAGAATAAAAATGAGGCTGTGTTTCAAAAGTATGCTCCTGAAGGGAATAAACTAGGTTATCCATTTTTTATTGTTTTGGATAGAAATGGAAAAACATTGCATGTACAGGAGAGTGGCAGCCTGGAAAAAGGGAAGGGCTATGATGAAGAAAAAGTGCTTAATTTCTTTAAAGCTTGGGTCGCAAAATAAAAATTACCGACTATCATATTGCTATTCTGCACTAAATTAACAGTAGTGCGTAAATAAAACAAAAGCTCCTTTTAAGGGGCTTTTGTTTTGATGTAATAAATTGGAAGATCGGATAAGGGTTTACTCCCGTAAAATTTAGCATTTCTTTGTACAGCAAGTCGGGAAAGATTGGTGATCAGCATACTAAATTATCTGAATTTCCGCATAGGCTTAATCGGAATTAATAGGTGTTTTATACGCATTCATCCGAATGAGGTCCCTATGAAGTCCCTGTTAGGTACGGATAAAGTCCGTGTTATCTTTAAACTTAATTCAAGAATTACCTTTGTTGTTTCCAGTGATGGATGTCGGGTTGTGTCTATGACTTTGGTTTTCGAATTTGATTTAATCCAGATTTTCAGTTATAGGATAGGCTGAAAATAAAAAGGTCTCGTTCCTAAGATCGAGACCTTTTTATATGGGCTTAAAACCATTCTTTTTCTACAAGGATATTTTAATCCCGCAGTTAAAAAGGGTCTTGCTGCTGTAGAATATCTTATTGATAGCCTAATAATTTCATGACTTGTTTGGAGTTTTGCTCCTCACCAAACACCTCGTAGTTGAATGTTTCATCTCTATTGCGGCGAACAAGCACATGTTTAGGTGAAGGAAGTAAGCAGTGGTGGATTCCTCCATATCCGCTTAATACATCTTGATATGCTCCTGTATGAAAGAAGCCCAAGTACTGCACCTTACGGGTCTTCGGCATAAATACCGAGTTCATGTGCGCCTCCTGATTGTAGTAATCCTGTCCATCGCATGTGATTCCACCTAAATTGACGCGTTCATATTCTGAATCCCAGTTATTGATCGGCAATAGAATATATTTTTGGTTCAATGCCCATACATCCGGTAAATTTGTAATGAATGAACCGTCAATCATAAACCAACGTTCGCGATCGTTTTGTTGCTTGCGTCCCAAAACTTTATAGAGAATACCTGATGCTTCAGCAACAGTATATTTGCCAAATTCAGTAATAATATCTGGTTCCATTACCTCATGGTGCGCACAGATTTGTTTTATACGATTGACAATCTCATTGACCATATACTCGTAATCAAAGTCGTGTACCAGTGAATCCTTAAATGGCATCCCACCACCGATATCTAGGGTATCTAAATCCGGGTTTACTTTCTTGAATTTACAATATAAAGTAACGTATTTCTCTAATTCGTTCCAGTAATACGGGGTGTCCGAGATGCCTGAATTAATGAAAAAGTGAAGTAACTTTACTTTAAAGTTTGGATTGTCGGCGATCTTGTTGTTATAGAATTCAACAACGTCTTCTTGGCGAATTCCCAGGCGAGATGTATAGAACTGAGAATCTGGTTGTTCTTCAGAAGCAACGCGGATCCCTAAAGCACAGGGCTCATCCAGTTCGATTTCATCATCGTAAAGGTTAAACTCCTCTTTGTTATCCAATACAGGTATAATGTTGGTGTATCCATCATGGATCATGTCAATAATATACTGTTTGTACTGATAGGTTTTGAATCCATTACAGATGACTGTAATGTCTTTTGTTACTGTTCCCTGTCTTTCCAATGAATCAATCATCGGCATGTCAAATGCAGATGAAGTTTCTAAGTGGATATCATTCTTCAAGGCTTCCTCTACGATGTGCTTGAAATGGGATGATTTGGTACAATAACAATATTTGTAAGATCCACGATAATTATGTTTCAGAATTGCGGTCTGAAAGAGGATTTTCGCTTGCTGAATTTTTTTGCTGACGATAGGCAAATAGGTAAAACGTAACGGTGTACCGTACGTTTCTATCATTTCCATTAAATTCAAATCGTGGAAATACAATTCGTCGTCGATGATTTCGAATCCGTCTTGCGGAAAACCAACACTTAAGTCAAGAAATTCCTGATAGCTCTGCATTTTTTATTATTTTTGCAAAGATATACTTTAATGGTGAATACCTAAATAAGGAATGTTATTTATTTCCGATTCACTATCAGGAAGTTGTAAAAATTACAAAATCATTAAATGGCAAATTCTATTCAAAAGCGACTTGTTGAAGTCACTGTACAGGCAGTAAAAGAGCTTTACAATGCAGATATTTTAGAAAATCAAATTGCTTTACAAGCTACCCGAAAGGAGTTTGAAGGACAAATTACAATCGTAACTTTTCCCGTAACGCGCTTTTCGAAATCTTCTCCGGAACAAACCGGAAAGGAAATTGGTGCATATTTGCAACAGCATATCGCTGAAATATCGGATTTCAATGTGATAAAAGGCTTTTTGAATATTGTTCTTTCCGATGCTTACTGGATCACGTTGTTGAATCAGACCATAACGGCGAAGGACTTTGGTATATTTCCTGCGAATGGAAAGAAACTGATGGTTGAATACTCTTCGCCAAATACCAATAAACCCCTGCACTTAGGGCATATTCGTAATAATTTATTAGGATATTCTGTTGCGGAAATCCTAAAAGCTTATGGTTATGATGTGATCAAAGCAAATTTGGTGAACGATCGTGGTATCCATATTTGTAAGTCCATGTTGGCTTGGCAAAAATTTGGTAACGGTGAGACACCCGAGTCTACTGGACTTAAAGGAGACCACCTTGTCGGAAAATATTACGTTGTCTTTGACAAAGCATATAAACAGGAAATCGAGGCATTGAAGGCTGAAGGGCAGACCGAAGATGAGGCAAAGAAAAATGCACCTTTGATGAAGGAAGCACAGGCGATGTTGCAACAATGGGAAGCTGGTAATGAAGAGGTGATCTCACTTTGGAAAACCATGAACAGCTGGGTGTACGCTGGTTTTGAAAAGACCTATAAACAATTAGGCGTCGATTTCGATAAATACTATTATGAATCCAATACGTACTTGTTGGGTAAAGATATTATCCAGGAAGGTTTAGATAAAGGGGTTTTCTTTAAAAAAGAGGATAACTCCGTATGGATTGATCTAACTGCAGAGGGACTGGATCAGAAGCTTGTGCTTCGTGGCGACGGTACTTCTGTCTATATTACACAAGATTTGGGGACAGCACAGTTGAAATATGATGAATTCAAAATGAATGATTCTATTTATGTTGTCGGTAACGAACAGGATTACCATTTCAAGGTATTGTTCTTAATCTTAAAAAAACTTGGTAAAGCTTGGGCTGACGGATTGTTCCATTTATCGTATGGGATGGTCGATCTTCCTTCAGGAAAAATGAAATCACGGGAGGGAACAGTTGTTGATGCGGATGATTTAATGGCTGAAATGCTTAAAACCGCACAGGAACGTACTGAGGAGCTTGGCAAGACTGAAGGATTGGACGAGGAATCAAAAGCCGTTCTTTACGATACGATTGGAATGGGCGCACTTAAATATTTTCTATTGAAAGTGGATCCTAAAAAACGCCTCTTGTTTGATCCAAATGAGTCTGTCGATTTTCAAGGTCATACCGGACCCTTTATTCAATACACACATGCCCGTATCAAATCTGTTTTGAGTAAAGCTGAATTCGATTTTGATAGTGCTGTGTCTGTACCGGCGACGATTTCCTCTTACGAACGTGACTTAATTCAACAGCTAGGTGCATTTCCGGAGATTATTGAAGCTTCTGCGCAAGAGTTCAGTCCTGCACAATTGGCAAATTATATCTATGAGGTAGCTAAGTTTTATAATAAATTCTATCATGAAGAAACCATCTTGAAAGCGGAAGATCATGATGTGAAAAACTTTAGATTGCACCTTTCGGCTTCTGCGGCAAAGGTTATTGCCAAAGGGATGAACTTATTGGGTATTCGTGTACCTGAAAGAATGTAATACTATGAAGAAAATTCGCGTAGGACTTATTGGTTTTGGAATTTCAGGTCAGGTTTTTCACGCTCCCGTGATGCGTTCGATAGCTGAACTGGATCTTGTTAAAGTGACCGCTCGTAAAGCAGATCAGCAAAGTTTGCTAAAGGAACGCTATCCACTGGCAGAAATTGCTTTGTCTGCAGATGATATTTTTAATGATGCAACCATTGATTTAGTCGTGGTTGCAACGTCCAATGAAATGCATTATCCTTTTGCAAAACGCGCTTTGGAATCAGGGAAACACGTTGTTGTAGAAAAACCCTTTACGAATAGCGTCGAGCAGGCCGATGAGCTTATCGCTCTGGCTAAGGAGAAAAATCTGATCTTGGCACCCTACCATAATTTAAGGTTCAACTCAGACTATCGGACCTTGGAGAAAGTGATCAAAAGTGGGCGGCTGGGACGGATTGTAAATTTGGAATCTAGGTTTGATCGTTTTCGTAATTACTTGCGACCTAATGCATGGCGAGAGGAAAATTTGCCGGGTTCTGGTATATTTTATGACCTAGGACCACATCTCATCGACCAGGCTTTGCAGTTATTTGGAAAGCCGCATGCTGTCTTTGCAGATTTGGCTGTCCAACGGGATCATGCGAAGACCATTGACAATTTCGACTGCTTATTGTACTATGATAACTTACGGGTTTCCCTGAAAGGTTCTATGCTTGCAAAAGAACCCACGCCACGTTATCGTGTCTTTGGAATGAACGGAAATTTTGTAAAATATGGTGTCGACCCACAGGAAGCCTTACTGCGTGATGGTAAATTTCCTGATGAGGATCCAACCTGGGGACAAGAAGATCCGAGTCTATACGGCAAGCTTAATATTGTTGAACAGGGGAATGACATTGAAGAAATGATTCCTTCTGAAATAGGTTCCTATCCTGATTTTTATCAGAACGTTGCAGATAGTATATTGGGGAAAACTACCTTGATCGCATCGGCAGAGCAGGCACGGGATGTCATTAAAATTATTGAATTGGGATATCAGAGTCAATTGGAACGAAGAGTTGTTTCTGTTGAAAATACATTGATTGCTTATTAGATTGTTGCTGTGAGTATAATATACGATGCTATCATTATTGGGGGCGGAGCCTGTGGTTTGATGTGTGCAGCCCAAGCAGGGCTGATTGGAAAGAAGACCTTGGTGCTTGAACGAAACGATAAGATTGGTGCGAAGATCTTGATTTCAGGAGGTGGACGCTGCAATTATACAAATATCGGTAATAGTCCCGCTAATTTCATTTCTGAAAATCCAGATTTTTTACATGGTATATTCAAACAATGGACAGTGGACGATACCATTACATTTTTTGAACAATATGGTATTGTAGGGCAGGAAAAAACACTGGGCCAGTTGTTTCCAGAGACCAATAAAGCAAAAGATATCGTTGCTGTATTTTCAAAAATTTTATACGAGACAGGGCAGGATATTGCATTGAATACCTTGGTGAAATCTGTAGAAAAAAACGATAATGGCTTTGTGGTAACGGTCGAAAATGCAAAAGGTGAGTCCCGATATCATGCACATAAAGTTGTTATTTCTTCTGGCGGGCTTCCGGTCCAAAAACTCGGGGCTTCGGACTTTGGAATACGCCTAGCCAAACAATTTGGTTTGAATGTAGTCGGTACAGCGCCTGCACTAGTCCCTTTGACAATAACTGGAAAAGATGCTGATTGGTATAGTTCTTTGGCTGGAAATTCGGTGTTCTCGAAAGTTTCTGTTGCCGGAATGTCTTTTGAAGAGAATATTCTCTTTACGCACTGGGGGCTAAGCGGACCTGCAATTCTTCAAATATCAAGTTATTGGAGACCTGGACAGGAGATTACGATTGATCTACTGCCAAATTTTAATTTAGATAATCTGATTAAACAAGAGCGACAATACGGAGGGAAACGACTTGTTTCACAATTGCTAAACGATTATTTCAGCAGAAAATTGGTCGATGCCCTTGGGGAATTTTTGGCCTTGGATACCAAAATCGCCTCACTTAGTAAAGCTGATGCGAAATTGATTGTTGGTACTATCCATCGCTTCAAGGTAAAACCTGCGGGAGATAAGGGGTATGATAAAGCTGAGGTCATGCGTGGAGGAGTTTCAACGGAAGAGCTAAACCCAAAGACTTTAATGTCTAAAAAAGTTGAAGGCCTTTATTTTGGAGGGGAGACTGTTGATATTACGGGATGGCTTGGCGGTTATAATTTCCAATGGGCTTGGGCAAGTGGTTATGCCATCGCCCAAGATATTTAGGCATTTTGGGGGGGAGTGAGAGGGGCCAATCTATTCCGGAAAAAATGGGTTAAGCAAGATCATTGATAGAAATATTATTCGATAGAAATATTATTCATTTTGTGAATTTGACGTTTTATCGACAGATTTCTCAGCATAGAGTTGTGTGGCAGCAGCCAAGCGCTGTTTTATTCTCGTTTGTAAATTTCTTGGGGAGAGTACTTTAATGGATTCGCCAAAACCTAAAATTTCTCTTTCCAGTTCAAAGTTAAGTACAACATCAATACGAATTAAGATTGAGCCATCCTCCTTTTTGTCTAAAATCTGCTGTGAAGAATGTAAGGGTTTTGTTGCTACATAAGGTGCATTTTTTGCATTGACTTCCAATATCACCCGGTGGCCGCGGTCCTTTTGTGTCTTCGTTACGCCTATGGTATCCGAAAAGTAACGTTCGAAATCGACGCCTGTATATTCCTTGTATGAATTTTTGCCCATTTCCTCAATGGCATTGATCCGATCAAGTGCTAGTGTCATCAATCCTTCACTCTTTTTATGCTGACCAATTAGAAACCATCGATTACGATATTCTTTTAAGAGATAGGGCGAGAAAACAAGATCCTGCTGTTGTGTTGCTTTGAACGATTGGTAGCTGATCAGGAGTGGTGTTTTTTCACGAATGGCTTGATGCAGTGGACTGATAAAAGTAAGGCCTTTTAGCAGATTGTTGCTTTCCATTTGTATAATAGAAGGTGAATTGTCCTTTTTTGTATGGATGCTATCTTCAAGTCGTGCGACGATATCGCTCATTTCATCAAAGCTGGAGAAACCGCTCACATGCTTAAGTACCTCTACAGCCTCCTTCATTTTTTGCATGTCACCGACAGAAATCGGTGAATTGCTAATACTATAGTTGGGATCTTCATAGGTGTAGAATTTGCGGTGCAAGACGACAATAGGCGCATTGTAGCCGAGCTTATTGCTACGCATGAGTTGAATATCTCCTTGTATGGTGCGTTTACTTATCCCATTTTTGATTCCTTCAAATTCATAGAGTGCATCGGAAACCTTTTCCATAAGATCTTCCAAGGTCCATTTCCGATGTCGTAAACGAAGACAATGGTCAATCGTTTTATAACGTATAAGAGCTAGTTTATTGAGTGCCATGTTTTTTTTGATAGATTGAAAATACAAAAACTTTCTTTATCTACGCAAGGTAATTGCGTAGATTTTTGTGCCTGTGAAGCAAAATGAATGGTCTTTTCGAAATTGAAAAGAAATTCGGGTTTATCCGAGTAAAATAGCTACTTTTGCGCAGAAGCAAACTGGTTCTATCGCTGCTCTTTTTTGAGAGGAGAGGAAAGTCCGGGCAACATAGAGCAACACGCTTCCTAACGGGAAGGCTGCTATGAAAATAGTAGACAGAAAGTGCCACAGAAAATATACCGCTTTTCGGAGTAAGGGTGAAAACGTAAGGTAAGAGCTTACGGTCTTGTATGGTGACATATATTACGGTAAACCTCGTGTGTTGAAAGACCAAATAGGTTGCGAAATTCGAAGGCTGCTCGTCTTCTTTCAATTTATTGGAATTCGTAATGGGTAGGTTGATTGAGTTTGTCAGCGATGGCAAATCTAGATAAATGATAGAAATTCCACTTCGGTGGTCTACAGAACCCGGCTTACAAGGTTTGCTTCTTTTTCGCTAATTGCTAAAAAAACCTTATATTGATTCCCGTAATTGAAAAAATAGCATAACTCTCGATTTATGAGTACAATTTTAATCATTGATGATGAGCGCGCCATCAGAAGTTCGTTGCGTGATATCTTGGAATATGAAGATTATACGATTTTAGATGTCGACAATGGCCGGGATGGATTAGATATTTTAAAAAAGGAAAAAATAGATCTTGTTCTTTGTGATATCAAGATGAATACGATGGATGGGATGGAAGTTTTGACGGAAGCACACCAAAGCAGCCCGGATATCCCTTTTATTATGATCTCTGGACATGGTACGATTGAAACAGCTGTTGAAGCAGCGAAAAAAGGAGCATTTGACTTTTTAGAAAAACCGCTGGACCTAAACAGACTATTGATCACGGTTCGTAATGCACTGGATAAAAGTTCCCTAGTCACAGAAACCAAGGTCCTGAAACGAAAAGTTAGCAGCTCGAAAACAAAAGATATACTAGGTGAATCGGGGGCCATCAAACGTATTAAGGAAACAATTGACCGGGTTGCACCAACAGAAGCCCGTGTATTGATTACCGGGGCGAATGGCTCGGGAAAGGAATTGGTTGCACGCTGGTTACATGAAAAGTCAAATCGTGGACAAGGCCCATTGATCGAAGTGAACTGTGCCGCAATACCTTCTGAATTAATCGAATCAGAATTATTCGGGCATGAAAAAGGATCCTTCACGTCGGCTATTAAACAACGTATCGGGAAGTTTGAACAAGCTAGCGGTGGAACATTGTTCTTGGATGAGATCGGAGATATGAGTCTATCCGCGCAAGCTAAAGTGCTAAGGGCATTACAGGAACATAAAATCACGCGAGTTGGGGGCGACAAAGAAATTGACGTCAATGTCAGGGTAGTAGCTGCGACCAATAAGGATTTATTGAAAGAGATAGAAGATGGTAATTTCAGAATGGACTTGTATCACCGTCTATCTGTCATATTGATCCATGTGCCAGCGTTAACTGATCGTGTCGATGACATTCCTCTATTGTCCACAAACTTCTGTGAAGAAATCTGTATGGAATACGGGATACCTGTAAAGGAGATTACTACTGCTGCAATGCGGGAATTGAGTCATCTTCCTTGGACAGGTAATATTCGGGAATTGCGCAATATGATTGAACGTTTAATTATTTTGAGCGACAGGTCGATTACCGATAAAGATGTTGTTGCCTTTGCTAACCCGTCCCGCGAGCCAGTGAATGGTATAGCTCATGAAAAAAGTGCAACGAATTACGGATTAGATATGGACTCCTTTGATTCGTTTCAAGATTATAAAGATCATGCGGAGAAAGAATTTATAAAATATAAGTTGGAAAAAAATAATTGGAACGTCTCCAAGACGGCCGATGATTTAGATATTCAACGTAGTCACCTGTATAGTAAAATAGAGAAGTTTGGTCTAAAAAGAGATTAACAGTTTAGTGAAATTTCAGTCTAGCAGCTGTGAGCGAAAATTGCAGTTCACTCGGACAAAGCGATAAAAAAAGAGATTCCTTATGGAATCTCTTTTTTTATCGGTAGAGAGGTGACATCCGAAGTTATCGGACTAAGTGTCGTCAACCCCTCAACCGGGTTATATTTCTTGTGTTTTTAAAATTGCTTTTATATTGGCAACTGATATTTCTGTATAATTATTTATATAATCATTACTTGCAGGTAATTCTTCTTTTTTATGGGTTGAAAGTACGGCGACAACTTTCATTTCAGCATTTTTCGCCGCGGTAATACCAGAAAAAGAATCTTCAAAAACAATACAGCGGTCAACAGGAATTTGCAGATTTTCCGCAGATTTTAGGTAAACCTCAGGATGTGGCTTATGTAGTTTTACGTCTTCGCTGCTTAGTGTGGAAGAGAATAGCTGACGTATATTCAATTCATCCAAAATTAAGTCCATATTCTCTCGGGGAGCAGATGTCGCCACAGCAAGCTTAAAACCGTTATTTTTTAATTCCGTTAGAAACTCAATTAAGCCCTTAATAGGAGCAACGTGTTCTTTATAGATAACTCTAAAAAGTTGCTCTTTTTCAAATTCAAGCGTTCGTAGTTCCTCAGGGGATATCGGACGTTGAAAGAAATGCTGCATGATGTAACTGTTATGCTTACCATACATGTGCTGTTCAAATTCCTCTTCTGTAGCCTGTTGTACATTGTGGTTTTTAAAAAAAGCTCTAAAAGCTTCCGCATGGAAAGGGTTGGTGTGGCTTATGACACCGTCCATGTCAAATATCGCTGCGTATTCTGTCATTGAGCTAATATACAATAATTGCCTTGTTTGATCGATTTTACTCATTCATATTCTGGTAAATATTTTCTTCCGACTAGAGAAAGCTGAGATTAAAGCGCCCTTTGTCGCAATTACTTACGTCATTATGAAATTGGAAAAAGTCTTCATAATCATTGGCAGGATAGCTGCCTTCAAAAAGTTCCAATTTTCTGTAGGTGAATAGTTTATTGTCCTTTATTTCTGACCTAAATTCATACTTTCCAAATGGTTTATTAATAATTTTCTTTTCAGGAGTTATATTTTTGAGCATATTTTCTGGGAGGGCGATGCTAATGCTATCGATATCAGCGTAACCCCTTTCAATGAAAATATCTTCCGTTCTATTTCTACTTTCTGCAATATTGGAATGTGTATTGAATAAATTAGGCTGGATCAAAAGTTTATTACCATTTTTCACAGCGTAGTTTTTGATAAAAATATTCAGGTTCTCCTCAATAAATGGATTTTCCTCCTTATGTTCAATATAGTTTACCTGATTGAAATTGATATTGTCTATATTATAATATTCCGTGAGAAGTTTATTCTTATCATTATTGCTGGCTAAAAGCACGTCCATATGGTTCTCATATTGGGCTCCATAGAACTTGGTATTTAAGGTGCCCTGGATGCTTCCGTCTTCCGAAAGTTTTAGGTCGGCATAGCGCAGTTGAAGATTGGTTGAGTTAATATATTTCGGCGTATGCATGATAACTCCACCATTTTCGGTGCAAGCAACGACATCTCTATCATCGGTAAAGTCGCTAAGAAAACCAAATGGTAGGTTTTGGCTCGTACATTCCAGCCAAGTCGTATCATTTTTGAATGGAATACATAAAATGACGTGATTTCCGTCCTGGGCATTTGCAAAGGTTTTGTGAAAACTTTCTTTGCGTCTGCCTGCTTCGACAATACAGTAATAGGAAGGGATATTGACCGCCGACAACATGCTTCGCATGTAATTCGCCAGTGCTTTACAATCACCATAGCCCAAGCGGTCAACCTCAGAAGCAGGAAATGGTTCTAAGCCTCCAATGCCGATTTGAATACTGATGTAACGTGTGTTTTTTTGTAAATAATTGTATAGAATCTTTGCTTTGTCCTTATCTGAGCTTGCGTCTTTTGTTAATGCTATAAATTTTTGTTTAGACGCTTCCGTCAAATCTTCTTTTTTGTTCAATAGGCTATTGGATACCCATTGGCCAAATTCTTTCCAATCCCCGAAATTTCCAGTCTTACCATAATAAATAAAATTCTTGGGAACGATGAGTACATTTATTCTTTTCAGGTTAGGATTGGGGCTATAAGATTCCTCCTTTTTTGCAGCGATCTGTTCAGTATTCCATGTCTTACTTTCAGTCTTGTCATTTTTCTCTTCTTTGATACTTCCTTTATAGTTCGTTGTTTCAATTCGGCATTCAGTGCCAATTGGTGCAATAAATTGAAAGCTGCTTTTCTCTACGGATACATTATTTGAGACCTCAGGAGTCCAAGATGGAATGATCAAGTTTTGTTTACTTCTAACTTCGTATTGGTATTCGACGGTATAGGGATAGCTATGATAGTCAGGTACATATAATTTTACCCGAGAATCGGCAAACATCGTACTGTTGTCCACAGCGCTGATATCTTTGAAATCTTTCGTTGCAATTTTCTTTTGCAATATCCCCATTTCGTTATAGATGGCCCCCTTAAGACTCTTGATTTCAGTGGATTTATTATAATATACTGGGAGTGCGGCATAACGGTCCCCATTTTTATTGTAAACTGTGATAGCACAGGTTATGGTTGTGATGACCTGTTCGGGCGATTTCATTTCTACCACAGTTTTATCATTGCGTACAGTTGCTACTGCTCTGCTCTTTAATGCACTTGGAATATTGGCGACGTCGTAGTTATCTTGTCCAATTGCGAGGATCGGAAGCAGGAAGTATAGTAAGTTGATGAATACGATTTTCATTTTTTACCGATTAATTTTATGTCTAGCTTTTGTTGTTGAATAATACGTGAATACAATTCTTTGAGCGAAAAATATTCATCGACTGAAAATATAGTTTTGTTAAACGCAAGGCTTTGTAGTATTTCAAGTTGATTGCCATTGACCTGCGTTACATATCTATATTTTGCAGTTGACTCCGGGAGTGCTAATGATGCATTCTGAGGCTTCTCAGCAATTTCATAATGATCAGGAATGGTCAATTTAACGGAGTACAATGTTTTGGATTTAAAACCCATATCGACTGGATAAGTTCTTTCCTGTGCTTTAAATGGATTGTAGGAAATCCTGTCAATAACATTGGGCGCTAGCAATAATATGTCTTGTCCCATCTGTTTGGAGACATCTACGATGACATCAAATTCCTCTATCAATAGCTGATCAATTTCTTCAAGGTTTTGGATACTCGATTTTGTTAAAGTTACGTTGGGCATTTCTTCGTCCAGTTTTTCCCAATATTCCTCCAAAGAATTGAATTTGGCGATATGTTGGCGCTTTAAGAAGGCTTTGTTACCCCTGCTACTTATGGTCAGTTTTCCCTTAATTTTAGATTGTTCATCTAAAGCTCCCTCCAATACGTAGCTCACATCGGAAGATTCTTCTACCGTAAGCGGAAACCAATCCGAGCTCTTTTTGGAGTAGATAATTCTTCCTCGTTCATTTAAACATTGTAAAGGTAGTTCTCCAAAAGGTAAGTATGAATTGGAGGCATCTAGTTTATATTTTACACCATCTATATTTACGCAGGCGATGACATAGTCGAAGTCAGATAATACGGGAAATAAGGCATTGGGAGTTCCGTTTCGTCGCGTTGAAAGAATAATAGGGTAGGCCTCCAGATCTGCAGTTAATAGCGCGGTTACTAGCGCTAAATTGATGTCGCCAATATTGCCAGTTCGTTTTTCCAATGCTTTTTCAATGCCAGATTCTGCATATTTGCCTAAATAGTTATTCCATTTTATTTGTTTGTTGATATAGTTATATATCTTCTTTGCTTTTTCTAATTTGGTGTCATTAGGAGAAACAATTGTTGCTAAACTGGCTTTGAATAAGTCTGTTTTTTTTAATTGACCACCAAAAGCCTTTTCATTCATTAGGTCCGTATCTACGTCTTTCCAGGTTTTACTAAATGTCTTCTTGCTACCTGTACTGGGATAAAAGATTGATTCAAGCTCATAATAGATAGCAGATTTGAAATTGGTTGGCGAAGTCATGTAGTCCTCTTCAACAAATGCCGGAATGTTCTTCATTGTATAGGTCAATTTTGAACAATCCATTCGCAGTCCATCCAGGAAAATATATTCTTTCAATGCTTCGGCTTTTTGATCGGCAAGTTTGTAAGGACCACGTAAAACTACATTGTAGGCGAAAGAAGCAGGAATAATAGCTATATATTGGCTTTGTATTTTGGGAATATCATCTTGAAATTCCCATGTCTTGAAATTAAATAAATCCTGCTCTAGCGTCCGATAGGACACTTCAATAATAGACCCTTCTTTAATATTCGGAAGGGTGAATTTATTAAGGTCCAGATAGGGCGAGTAATTTTCCCTGAAAACTTTCTTATTTTCAAGCTCTGTTTTCTCGATCCTGCCATTTTCTAAGTTATATGTAACAGCCTTTAGTTCGTCAAAATAGTCACGTATGTAACTTCCGCGTTTATACGAGGGAATTTCAAAATTAGCTTTTTTAAACCCCTCTTTGTTATTGATCCGGATAAGTACATGGTATTCATGTTGAAGTTTTATACGATTATCATAATCATCAACAAAAACAGAACTCCGTCCAAACTCATTGAGCACAATAGCATTGGCATTACTATCCAGGTCTGTTTTCGAGAAATCCGAAATAGAAACCTTACCAAAGTCAAAAGTTTGGGCTATACTATTTGTATAAATAGAAAATATTAAAAATAGCGTTAAAAACTGGCGCATAACTATAGGTGTAATAATTCACGAATATAAGTTTTTAGCCAAAATTAAACGATACTTCAGAATAATTATTTGTCTAGTTGCAAAAGATTATTAATAATTTCGGTGATGTTATCGATATCTTCACCATCTTCCAGCATAGAGAATGCAAGATAGGTGGCGTAGATTTCCGGACTGAATTTTACGTGCTTATCAGCAATAAACCTATCGATCTGTTCTTCATTACATTCAAAATTGATGCTCTGTAATTCATTGAAAAGATTGGTTGAAATGGTCTGATGATTTTCACCACAGGCAAATCCTGCAATGATATGGAATAGAAACTTATCGGTTATTTCGTCATCTTCCTTTTTGAACATAGCACGAATATGCTTATAATCGAATTTAGTTTTTGCGCTATTCACAATAGTGTCCCAAATCTGATACTCTGCTTTTGTCTCCATAGCTCGCTTTAAATTTATATTGGTATAACCAATATAGCAAAAATAATTTGATTTTTGGCAAGGATAATGAAACTTATTGGCCTACTCAAAGGAGCTGTAATAAGCGGATTATCTGTAGGTATAAAATTCACCAGATCCTCAGGTAAAGGACGGGATGTCAATCATGATGAATAACTTAGGCTTGTAATAAGGTGAAAACAATCTCTCCTAAGAAGCAGCCTAATATAACGCCAAATAGAATCGACAAAATCACTTTTAACCATACTGGGCTTGTTGCTAAAATTAGTTTCATGCCGCAAAATTGCTTTAAAAATATGCTTGAATGAAGACTTTTCTCTTATTTAAAGCTAGCTGTGGCGATACGATGACATGAATTTTTGGCTTTGTGGTATGATAATTGAAAATTAATATTTGAATTCGATTTTTTTAGTAATTTAAGTCGGAAAATGAAATTGTTGAAATAGCCTGATTTATAATTATGATAACACGAATAGTATTGACAATTGCTCTATTTACTTTAACAAAAGTTGGGCTTGGCCAACAGGTGAATATTGATAAAATTCGAAAAGAATATGCGGAGGCCGTGAAGGATGAGGATCTGTGTGAACATAATTTAGAGGTGCTGACGGAAGGTGCCAAATCACCGACCGAGAAAGTATACCTGGCCGCTTATCAAATACTTTTAGCGAAACATATAGGCAATCCTTTTAAGAAAGTTGGGCAGTTCAAAGAGGGCAAAAAGCATTTGGAAGAAGTGATTAAGGAAAATCCAAATCATATTGAAGCACGGTTTATACGTTGGAGCGTACAGGTGCATGCGCCTTCTTTTTTGGGATATAACAATAATATCCTTGAGGATAAAAATTTCCTTGTTAAAAATCTTTATAAATTACCCAATGAAGAGGCTAAATCAATTATTTATAATTATCTCAAAGGCGCAAATCCCTATCTTAAAGGTGGGCAAGTATTTAGCGCTACAGAGCTGAAGGAGCTAGCCCAATAGGACGTTAAAGGTTGTTAATTTGACAAGACTGTGGGGTATTTTGGCTAGAATATTGCGTATCTTGCTGTATGAATTAATTCAACATCTACAAAAAGAGTATATCATGAAGAATTTAGTTTTTCCAATGACTGTATTAACGGCCAGTTTGTTTGTTATCGGATGTGGTGTCAGCAAAAAGCAATATGCTGGTTTACAGTCCGACTATAGTAAATTGCAAACGGAGCACAGTCAATTGACCAAGCAATATCAGGATGGACAGCTTCAATTGGCTGAGGGTCGGACACGGATCAAGAGTTTAGAAGATCAGTTGGCCTCCGAACGACAAAATAATACGGATCTCCGATCGGCTTATGCTGCTTTGCAGAAATCGCTAGATAACAGTATTAATCAGAATTCACAGGGAAATATTAATATTTCCAAGTTGGTTGATGAAATTAACGCTTCAAATAAATATATTAAGCATCTTGTTGAGACGAAAAACAAATCCGATTCCTTGAATCTGGTATTGACCAATAATTTGACAAGATCGCTTAGCCGTGAGGAATTGCAGGAAGTTGATGTACAGGTATTAAAAGGGGTAGTTTATATCTCACTTGCTGATAATATGCTTTACAAATCCGGTAGCTATGAAATTAATGATAGAGCTGATCAGACATTAAGTAAAATTGCAAAAATTATCCAGGATTACAGAGATTATGAAGTATTGATTGAAGGTAATACCGATACCGATCCAATTTCTAAACCTAATATTCGGAATAACTGGGATTTAAGTACCTTACGGGCTTCTTCTGTGGTACAGGCTTTACAAAATAAATATGGTGTGGATCCTAAACGCTTAACTGCAGGCGGTAGGGGAGAATATAATCCAATTGCAGATAACACTACGGCACTAGGTAAGCAACGGAATAGAAGAACGCAGATTATTATCACCCCTAAATTGGATCAATTTATGGAGTTGATTGATAAGGCTCCGGAGGCTACTGAGGTACCATCGGCACAATAGATTTTAATGAGGTGAAAAAAAATCCTTTCCGTTTTCGGAAAGGATTTTTTTATTATCCAAAGAATTTAGTCGGGTCAAAACCGTGCTCTTTCAACACATCATCTGGTACACCATTCCAGACTCCGGGTTTATTTCCGGCATAGCCAATATCTTTTACACCTATTTCACTCGTGTAAAATCCCGAGGAAGTCAGGTTGCGCATCAATGAAAAGAAGGCAGCACCTTGTTTCATTTCCGGTTTTGCCAAATCAGGGTAGGCGATATCATCCACCAATGCAAGTTGATCTTTTGCACTGCATTTGATAAATACTGTTCCGTAACGCTTTTTGGACTGGAGGTCCAGCCAACGAAGTCCGCCACGCATAGGGATTTTATTATCAGGCAAATCTTTTACGATAAATTCGATAAAATCGGGTACTCCCGCTTCCGAAGCGCTTCCTGAAATGTTATCCTTAGGAATAATAATATCTGCCAAAACAGTGATTGTGGCCATTTCATGTTCGTCAAAAAACTTTTCGGCGTATAATTGTTCCGTACGTTCGTATTCAAAATCCTGGACTCCAGGTAATTTTTTGCTATTGTCTGCTACTGCATTTTTAGCATCTTTTGAATTGCAAGCTGCGGTTAAAAGACCAGATCCAGCTGCAATTAATCCTAATGCTCTTAAAGATTCTCTTCTATTCATGCTTTTAACCGTTTAATTTTTTCTTTTCTTGAAGTATATATTCTGCTGTCCGCATTGATAAAGCGAGTATTGTCCAGGTCAGATTTTTGTCACCTTGTTGTACAAATGGTCCCGCATCCACGACGTAGAGATTTTTACAATCGTGCGCTTGTCCCCATTTGTTCAAAACGGAGGTTTTAGGGTCATTTCCCATTCTTGTGGTACCACCTTCATGAATAATTTTTCCGGGAGCTTCCAGTCCATACAATGTATCTGCTCCTGGTATTTTAGAAGTAATTACAGCGCCCATTTCGTGCATAATAGACTGAAATGTCTCTTGCATATGTTTGGCTTGTGCTATTTCTTCATTAGCCCATTTGTAGTTGAAACGTAGCACAGGAATTCCGAATTTGTCGACTTTATCGGGGTCAATTTCACAGTAATTGTCTTTTCTTGCCAATGCCGTTCCCCGGCCTGCCATACCTACATTTGCACCATAATAGCTACGGAAATCTTCTTTTAATGCAGTACCATAACCGCCTTTGGCTTTTGACTTCCCATCCGAATTTTTCGCAAGGTCATTTACTTTCGGTACCCAATTTAAAAATCCATAAGAGGGCATATGTAAACCACCACCATATTCGATGTGGTAACCTCTTGGGAAATTCAACTTCGCATTATCTTCCCACCATGGTGAATAAATATGGACACTTCCAACGCCATCTTCATTATAACGCTTCCTGTCAAGTAGTTGTGGTAAAAAGCCCGATAAACTGGCCCCTGTAGAATCGTGGAGATATTTTCCGACTAAACCGCTGCTATTACCAACACCCCCAGGATGCGATTTTGATTTGGAATTTAACATGATCCGCGCGCTTTCACAGGCGCTAGCACCCAAAATAACGGTTTTTCCCTTAACGGTATATTCTTGCAAATCCTTGGTGTTTACATAAGAAACACCAACTGCAATTCCTTCATCATTTGTAATGACTTCTCTTACCATTGCATTGTCTATCACCTTTAGATTACCCGTTTTCATCGCTGGAATAACCAGACAAGATGAAGAAGAAAAGTCTCCATAAACTTTACATGCACGACCACATTGGCCACAGTAGAAACAGGTACCTCGATCTTTAATATCTTTTGATACTTCGGTTAGCACGGCTCCTCTTCCGGGAATCACTGGAACTCCAGCTTTTTTGGCACCTTTTGCAATATATAATTCGTTTAAGCGTGGCTTAGGTGGTTTCATAAAAATACCATCGGGTTCGTTATGAATACCTTCTGCCGTGCCATATATTCCGATCATTCGATCTACACGGTCATAAAATGGCTTAACTTCTTCATAAGTGATAGGCCATTCGTCTGTTACTCCATCCTTTGGTTTGAAATCGTCAGGTCCCATACGTAATGAAATTCGACCCCAGTGGTTGGTTCTGCCGCCCAGCATACGTGCTCTAAACCATTCAAATTCAGTTCCCGCTACCTTGCTGTAGGGCTCACCTTCGATTTGCCAGCCACCGAAGGCGGCGTCAAAATCCCCGAATGGTCTTGTGGTACCGGCACCTCTTCTTGGAGATTCCCAAGGCCAGCGTAGTTGTAACGAATCTTTTGCTGGGTCATAAAAAGGACCTGCTTCCAGCATCAATACTTTAAGCCCCGCATGTGCAAGTATATAACCTGCCATACCACCACCTGCGCCGGAACCAACTACGATGGCGTCAAATAATTCGGGATTTTCTTTAATTTGATAATCTGACATAATTAAATGAAGTAATTAATTGAGAGGCCTGTACGCTACATTTGCCCTAAGGCTGCTATGTAAATGAGAAGGTTCAATTAATTTAATGGTTATTGTTTCATGTTTAAAATCATCGTGAATATATCGATAAAAATTTGTTTTTTTTAATTTAATTTATCGATTTAGCAGATTTTAAATAAAGAATATGGGATTGTTACAAAAAATACCGTGTTTTATTAAAATTTTATGGAGAGCAGTCATTAAATACTGCGTTTATTCCGTTGCAACGGAATAAACGCAGTTGTCATTTACAGGTCTTTTAGTTTGATGACTTTGTTGATATGGATTTCCTGTAGAAAGACCGCATCATGTGAAATGACGAGTAGCGTACCTTTATAAAGCTGAATCGCTCGGGTTAGAATCCGGATATTTTGAAGATCTAAATTGTTTGTTGGTTCATCAAGAATAATTAAATCTGGAGACTGTTGCTGAATGGTGAGGCAACATAATATCAGACGCATTTTTTCACCACCACTCAACAATTGGCAGGGCTTGTCCCAATCGTATTTTCCAAATAAGAACCGATTGAGCCTAATTTTGATCTCATGTTCAGGTAGCGCGTCGCTATTGAATTGCTGGGCCTGCTCGTAAATACTTAGATGCGAAGACAAAATGGAGTATGTTTGATCTAAATATATCGAACGAAATGATTGGCGTTCAATTTTTCCTTGTACAGGTGTCAATTGGCCGAGTAGAAGTCTGACAAATGTCGTTTTACCAGATCCATTCTGTCCTTGTAGTGCGATACGATCTCCACTGAATAATTGAAAGTTGATATTAGCTGGCCAGAGTCCTTGTGAGTCATACTTGAAATTGACATTTTCGACTTTGACCATACTCTTTCCGGTTGGAAAGGTACTGTTTCCTAAATCTATTTTAATCTCATCCAGTGCAGATTGTGAACCTCGGAGTTCCTGTAGATCGGATTTGATATCTCCAATTTTGTCCTGATGCACATTTTTTATCTTGGCGGTACTCTTTTCAGCATTATTGCGCAGTGTATTCATCATGATGCGCGCTACACCTGCCTTTTCCTGTTTTTTTTGACCGCGGTTGTTTAATCTATTTTGGCGTTCGATTGTTTCTCTTTCTTTCTCCTTTGCAATTTTGATCGCCCTTTCCTTGTGGTGGATATCTTGTTGTAACGCATGGCGCTCGGTCTCTTTTTGAGTTTCGTAAAAGGCATAATTCCCCCCATACCGCTTGATGCCCATTGGGGTCATTTCGGCCATGTCATCCAGTAAATTAAGCAGGGTTCTATCGTGGCTGACAATAATCACTGTGTTTTTGCTTGATTGAATCCAATCGTATAGTAGCGTTTTGCTATCCATATCCAAATGGTTGCTGGGTTCATCAAGAAGAATAAGTTCGGATCGGTGAATGTGGATTCCGGCCAATAAGACTTTTGTTTTTTGTCCACCACTAAGGGACGACATCTTCTGTGTCAACTGGATATCGTGTAGATCCCATTGCTCGAAAGCTTCTTGGCATCGTTCCTCCAAGGTCCAATCATCTTGAAGTCTATTGAAATTTTCTTCAGACGCATCGCCAGCTAATATGGCGTGGAGTGCATTTAATTTTTTGGCAATGCCAAGTGCTTCGGCGACTGTATTATCCTCAAATTGTCCCACAACTTGAGGGACATAATAGGTACTGGTACTGACTTGTACGCTGCCACTGGAAGGTAATAGTTCTTTGGCAATCAGTCGCAATAAAGTTGATTTGCCGACACCATTGTGGCCGATGAGCGCTATTTTCTCTTGCGCATTGATGTGTAGATTTATGTTCCCAAACAATAAATCTTTATTCGGATGTATATAAGAAAGTTGTTGTAATGAAAGCATGTTGAAATTCTTTAAATGTTAGAAAAGACCATTTGGACAGGTATTGTCAATGGATGGTATTTATTTCGTTCTAAAGAATTTTAATCTTACATGCAGTTTTAAGGATGTTGAGAGAAGCAAATATAGCCTTTTTATTTTGATGACGGGAAAGTTTTTGAGGAATAGTCAAATTGTTTATTTTTCTACTATTTGCTTCGGACAAATTGTACTTTTGAAAAAACGAATATTGTGAATAGAGTTCTCCTTATAGATGACGAAGAGAAACTTCGGAAATTGATGGCCAAAATTATTAGCCTGGAAGGTTTTGATGTGATTGAAGCTGCTGATATTAAATCGGGGTTGAAAAAGCTTGAAGTCAGTGATGTGGACGTTGTACTTTGTGATGTCAAACTACCTGACGGTAATGGGGTAGAAACGGCCAAATTAATTAAAGAGCGGTATCCAATTGTAGAGATTATTCTATTGACAGCATACGGGAATATACCGGACGGTGTTCGGGCGATAAAAAATGGTGCTTTTGAATATATTACCAAAGGAGATGACAATAATCGCATTATACCCCTACTTTATAAAGCCAGTGAAAAGGTTGCATTGGCAAGAAGGGTACAACAGTTAGAAAAGCGATTGGGAGATAGACTTTCTTTCGATAAGATTATTGGAAAATCTAGTGCAATAAAGGCTGCCATTGGCATGGCACAAAAAGTTGCCGTTACAAATACAACGGTCTTGCTCACAGGCGAGACTGGTACCGGTAAGGAGGTTTTTGCACAGGCAATCCATCAGGCGAGTTCCAGGAGAGAGCGTAGTTTTGTGGCCATTAACTGTGCCGCATTTACAAAAGATCTGCTGGAAAACGAGCTGTTTGGTCATAAATCCGGTGCCTTTACCGGTGCTACTAAAGATCAGCGGGGTTTATTTGAAGAAGCACATTTGGGGACTATTTTTCTGGATGAAGTCGGGGAGATGGCTGTGGAACTTCAGGCCAAAATTCTCCGTGTTTTGGAAACGGGCGAGTTTTTAAAAGTAGGTGACTCCAAACCAACGAAAGTGGACGTACGCATCATAGCCGCGACCAACAGAAATCTCGAAACCGAAATTGCATCTGACCATTTCAGGAGTGATCTATTTTATAGGTTGTCCGTTTTCACGATTGAATTGCCACCACTGCGTGAGCGCATTGAAGATATAGCAACTTTGGCACAATACTACGCTGATATCTTTGCTTTAAAATCCAACTTGAAACCCTTGCGGATGACCCCTGAGTTTGTGCTGGCATTGGAAAATAACCTATGGCGGGGAAATATCCGTGAACTGAAAAATGTGATTGAGCGCAGTGTGATTTTGAGCGAGGGCGGCATATTAGGTGTTGAGGGCCTTCCTTTTGGTGAACGTGAGTATAGAGAAGGGGCAAGCGTCTTATCAAACTTTTCAATGTCCAATATGGAGAGGCAACATATACAACGTGTATTGAAACATACGAATGGAAATAAAGCTGAAGCTGCTCGATTGTTAGAAATTGGCATAGCTACCTTGTATCGAAAAATTGAAGAATATAAAATCCAATGAAACTTAAAGCAAAGCTGACATTCGGGGTAGGATTTTTATTTTTTATGATCTTACTGCTTGCAATAGTGAGTGGGTATTATGTTTATCGATTAAAAAAAGATACCAATAATATTTTAGTCGACAATTATAATACGTTGCATTATTCCAGAAATATGCTGTTGGCCTTGGAAGATCTTCATACGAATGGGAAGAGCATTGCGCTATTTGAACATAATTTAAGACTCCAAAAGCGCAATGTAACTGAGCCTGGAGAACGAGCGGTGACCGAACGTGTAGATCATCACTTTTTGAGTTTAACGAAACAGCTGAAAGATTCTACAATTGCTGCTGACTTACACAAAGATATATTTCAGCTAATGTATCTCAATATGCAGGCAATTGAAAACAAAAATAATATCGCCAATGCAACAGCTGAAAAAGCTATTTTGGCGATCTCCATTGTAGGTGCGATCTGTTTTATGATTGCGTTTGTATTGCTTGTCAATCTCCCCCTGGCCATTGCTGGTCCCATTGTACAATTAACCGATAGTATCAAACAGATTGCTGCTGGGAACTATAAAAGGAGACTTCATTTTAAGCGAAAGGATGAATTTGGAGAAGTGGCGCAATCGTTCAATACAATGGCTCAAAAACTCGAGGAATATACGGAAAGTAAATTGGGTAAGATCTTGCAGCATAAAAAGAGAATTGAAGCGCTTATTGATAATATGCATGATGCCGTTATAGGGATAGATGAGGAAAAAAGAGTGCTTTTTGCAAATGAACCCGCTTGTTTGCTCTCGGGGTTAAAACACGCAGAATTTGAGGGGCAAAAATTAGCAAAAATAGCTTCTTCCAATGATTTGATTCGTAAGCTTCTCGATAGGATCAACGCTTTAAACCAGCAATCCGAGCATCTGGGTTTGGTTCAGATCTTTGCCTATGGAAAAGATAACTACTTTGAATTGGAGGTCATTGACATCAATGTTGTACCAACGGGAGAGGAGAGTTCGCAGTTTATTGGACAATTTATTTTGTTGAGGAATGTGACAAGTTTTAAGGAACGTGATGTCGCAAAAACAAATTTTATTGGAACGGTATCTCATGAACTGAAGACACCAATCGCATCAATACGTATGGGGATCCAATTGCTCGAGAATAAGCGGATTGGAGAGTTGAATGAAGAACAAAAAGACTTGCTTGAAGGAATTGCTGATGATACAGAGCGGCTTCTGAAAATTACGGGGGAACTTTTGGATATTGCACAAGTGGAGAGCGGTACCATTCAGATGAAGCTGAATCCGGCGACAATCGGACCGATTATAGATTATGCCCTTTTAGCCAATCGTTCAATGCTTGACCAAAAGAAAATTCAACTACAGGTTGAACTGGAAGAGGAACTGCCAATGGTTTTTATTGATAACGAGAAGACCGCATGGGTATTGACGAATCTACTGTCCAATGCAATTCGTTATTCCGATGAAGGGGGGGCGATTTGTCTTGCTGTCAAAAGAATGGGCGCCAGGGTGCTTTTGCGTGTTGAAGATCAGGGACAAGGAATCCCGGTACAATATTTAGTGAAGATTTTTGATCGGTATTTCCGTGTTCCAGGGGGTACAAAAGAAGGAACAGGCTTGGGGTTAAGCATAAGCAAGGAATTTATCGAAAGCATGGGGGGAGAGATTGATGTGCAAAGTGTTTTTGGAACTGGAAGTACATTTTTCGTTTACCTTCCTATTGCACCGCTTAAACAATCCACTTAAAAAAAGGAAGAGCTTTTCATTAAGCTCTTCCTTTACGAGGGATTGAAAGATCCTGCAGCTTGCTACGCAGAGGCTGCAGGATCGGCACCCGCTAAAGTTTTATTTCATTGTCATCGATAAGTTTTGCATCACGTGTATTTTTTTGTACTGCGATAGCTGAAAAAATACTCAATGAGAAGGACATTGCATAGAATCCTTTTTCACTTAGGAGCAGATCCGCATTCCATAGGCCTACAGTTAATAGCACGACGGCAGCAATTGTTGCAAACCAGCTTAAACCATAGTACAATTCGGTAACAGCTAGTCCTTCTGCTTTATCTCTTACACTTTTTTGAACGGAGATAACCGCAAATAGCGCAAATAGTAAAATTGTAAAATAATACCCTTTTTCGTTTAATGCCATTGTTGCATTCCATAAGCCTACACAATAGCCAACGGTACCAACCAATAATGCGGTCCATGAGGCCCCGATAAATGCTCCTGTTGGTTTAAATGGATTTCTTTTGTCTAAATTTCTTTCAGCCTTTTTTTCTTCAATCATGTTTTTTAGCGGTTCCATAATTTTCTTGTTTTAGTTTTAATTTGTTGTTGTTTTATGATTCAAATATCGATAGGAACTAATTATTTTAAAACTTGAATTTATAAGAATACTGACGATATAATATTGTTTAATATATTTGTTTAATTCTAAATTTAAGCTATGGCGGACGCGATATCGGATCTACTATTATTATTGAATAAGGATGATATTAGGGATTTTAAAACCTTTTTGAAACAAAAGAATAAGCGAAATGATGTGAAAAATATCAAGTTACTTGAGATTATAGAAACTGATGATATAAATAAGCTAAAAAAGTTATATGATCCCAGTAAAAACCGGGATGCTTATCACGCATTGAGGAAAAGGCTTCATGATAGTCTTTTGTTTTTCCTTTCAAATAAGGTTTTTGAACGAGAAAACAGTGAAGCCCACGAAGCGTTGAGATTATTTGTTGTGGGTCGTTTTCTATTGGAAAGTCAGTTCATTAAGATTGGATTCAAATGCCTTCAACGGGCTGAGGACAAGGCTCTTGTTCTGGAGCAGTTTAGTTTGCTGAACGAAATCTTGCAAATCAGACTACAATATGCACATTTAGATTTGAATGTCAATTTAGAATTGCTTATCGATCGTTTTACCGAAAATCAGCAAAAGTTGCAGCAAGAAGCAAAATTTCAGATTGCTTATGCGCTGTTGCGTTCAGCATTGCAGGATATTCATTTGAAAGCAAAAATAATTGATATCAATAAGTTGATTTTGAGTGTACTGAGTAAATACAGTATTTCTTTGGATGATCTCTTATCATTTAAATCACTCTATCAACTTTTGTATATTGCAAATGAGTATGCCGCAATACATCAAAACTATACACTGGTTCGTTCTTTTTTAAAAACAGCAGACAATTTTTTGATGAAGTATGATGAACAATCGGCGCATCATCTATTTTACTATCTTCATATTTTGTATTATCTGGCCAATTTTAATTTGAGGAATGGATTCTTTAACGAGAGCATCGTGTATTTAGAACGCTTGAATGAAGTTTTATCTCATGGAAACGCGGTTTTTCGAGCCCAGTTTCAGTTACGGTGCCATTTGTTGATGGCATTGAATTTCCATTACCTCGGCGATGGAATAAAAGGTCTTTCCGTGTTGAGGGCGGGGATTAAACAAGCCGCACCAAAATCAAATGAGGTTGATCTTGCAGATCTACAGTTGTGTTTGGTAATGTTTTTAACGCAATTTGAAGATAAAACAGCATTGATTGAGCTTCGACAGTTGATTCGAACAGATGCTTGGTACGAGAAGAAAATGGGCATGTTGTGGACGATTCGGAAGAGTCTGCTCGAAATTCTGATCCATATTCAATTCGATCACATCGATTTGGCAACCTTGAAATTAAAAAGCTTTGTCGGTAGGTATAAAAAATACTTGCTGAATGTCAAGGAAAACAGAGTGATTGATTTTGCCAAATTGATAGAGAAATATCTTTTAAATCCAGCAGTTATTCAAGGGAAGTCCTTTCGGGCAGCTGTTCAGGCTATGGCGGAAGACAAAGAAAATAAGGATTTATTTGTTATGGGATTTATTGCTTGGTTGAAAGCTCTTATTGTATCTCAAAGTCCGTATCAGGTTTTATTGAACTTGATCAAAGAAAATAGCTGGTGATCAAAGAAGATAGCCGGTGATCAATAATGAAGGTGATCAATAATAAATATGTAAGACGATTTGTTTCTTTGAAGAGTCAATCAGGTTCTGTAGTCTTTTGTAGAATTCGACGTTTACCATAGGACAGCCTTCACTGAGACATACTGGATCTACTTGTTCATCGTAAGGCATGCGGTCATATTTGTGTAGAACGATGTTTCTAGCATATGCATTGCTATTGGAGCTATCTAAGCCATATAATTTATATGCTTTTCCAAATTTACCGTTATACGAGCTGCCGATAGCATAACTACCTAGCGATGTCGCATGAGAGTTATCTGTATTGCTAAATTGCAAAAGATTCTTTTTTCCGGTTTCGGATCCGGATCCATGCGCCACTAGCCCTTGATCTTGAATCCGATCTGTTTTTAGATCTACGACAAAAAAACGATTTCTTCCCGAGGGTCTTTTCATATCCAAGAGAAAGGATATGTCACTATTATACTTTTTGTTGTTTATGATGCGTTTTTTTACGTTCTTTATTGCCATCGTATAGCGAAAGGCGTCTGAAGGAGTATTTTCTTCCTTATCAACAACGGCTAAAAGCGTGTTTTTTTGAATGGTTTTGTATGTGATAAGGCCAATTCCAAGGATAATAACCAAAAGAATGATTTTATTCATGTAAATAAAGCATATTTTATAAGGTACTTTTATTGAATCTTATGTCTGCTGTTCGAGAGACCTATTCTATTTGTTTATAAAATCGTTCGAAGGTTTTCCAGTATTTATCTTTGTAGATGCTATAATCAATTTGAAGATTGTCCCTGTATTCTTCGATTAATCGATCAATCGTTCGTGAGGCTTTTCGAAATTCTGTACAAGCCAAGTAAATTTCCCTGAGGTTATCGGCAGTTTCTCTGCCGATATTAAGAAATCCAATATCATTTGGAAGACTGTCCATTAATTCTTCTTCAAATTTATCCATTAAGTCGTAGTTCTCCTGATCGGGCATGCCATTGGTTGCTGTTCCGTCATAGCTAATCTTTAATGTAACTATCCAAGGGTGAGAAGATTTTCCATCCCAGTCTAACAACGTTGTATTTACGATAGCAAAGATAGGTAAGTCGTTCTCCAGGATGCCTTCAAAAGCAGTGTATGTGTCATCTGCGGTCCGGTGTCTAACGTCGGTATATTTTTCCACAAATTCCTTTTCTCGCCAGATCAAATAGTCTTTTAATTTAAGTAGAGGAATCAGCTCTTCTGTTGCGAGTTCTTTTGAGGTTACATTCAAGTTGTCTATGGCTATGATCGAGTTCAATTCACCAATGTAATTGTCGAGAAATATTTCTATCCCATGGGAAATATTGGCTTTGTTCTCTTCCGTAAAATCGGGGTGAACAATAACAATATCGACTTCATCCGGATGGTATCTATGTTGAATGGGATAAAAAAACATATCCTTGATGTCAAAAGTGAATCCATACATCGTGATTTTGAATTTTTCCATATCCGCAATAGCGGGTTTTAATGCAGTAAATTTCCAATGCGCCAATGCTGGAGCAGAAGCGATCAGATGTTCTACAAACGCAATGTTTTTGATGACCCCATCTGGCGTGACTACAAGTTCTGCAGTGTCATCATCGTACATTCCCGTTAAGAAATACAGTTCCTTGCGAAGAGCGTCGATCTTCGGCGAAAGTTTGCTGAAAAAATTCTGATCAATTTGTTCTCCATTCTTGACGATTTGAAAAAATGCGTGTTCGTTTTTTGTAAACCAATCCCAAAAATCCGCTATACTGTCCTTTTTATTTTCTTTTTTACCAAAAATATTGTTCAAAAATCCCATAATTAATAGCTGTTTGATTGAATCATCAAAGTGCGTATCTGTTTCTTAAAGTGTTTTTTATAACAACAGAGGAGAAAATGATCCGAATGAAACAATCATGAATACCTCTGCTCCTAAATTTAATTATATAATTATAATCCGGCAAGGGAATTTAAGTTTAAAAATAATTGGACAAACAATTGCGTATGGAGTTTGTTAGGATTATTGTTGAATTATAAATTAAAATTGGTCTTATGAAATTTAGCAAATTAACATTTTGTCTATTGGCAACTACAGTTGTGCTTTCCTTTACGGCTTGCAAATCAGGTTTATCTGACGAGAAGTTGGAAGAAAAGATCGAAAATGCACTTACCGGTCGTAAAACCGTGGAGGTCGACGTTAAAAAAGGGGAAGTTATCTTAAGCGGTACGGTTGCTTCCGAAGAAGAAAAGCAACAAGTGGAGTCTATTACTAAAACAGCAGGCGATAAGGACATCAAGTCTATTCAAAACAATATTATCGTTAGTGCACCAGTGTCGTCGACTCCAGCTCCTATTGAGGTATCCAATAATGATGCGGTACTTGGAGCAGCAGTGAATACGTTTATGAAGGATTTTCCTACGGTACAGGCAAGTGTAAAGGATGGTGTGATCGCTGTTACAGGTACTTTGGAGCAACCTAAGATAATCACCTTAAAACAAGGTTTGGATAACTTAAATCCCAAGAAAGTGGATCTAAGCGGTATTGTTGTCAAAAAATAAAATAGTGAAATTATGTCATTGCAGGAAAAATATAAGGTTCTTTTAGATACGGCACAATCTTCAGGTGTAAATGACCTGAACTATGCCGAAATGGATGGAGTATTGCAAATTCGTGGTACAGCACCAACAGCAGATGTGAAAAATAAGCTCTGGGAAATCTACGGTAATATAGATCCTAATTTCCAAACCGGAGATGTGGTCTTAAATGTAGATGTGGCTACGGAAGTGCCCGGAAGCCAGGTGAAAGTGATAACAGAAAATAGCAATTTGAACATTAGAAAAGGCCCTGGTACAGACCAGCCTATCGTGGGAAAAGCTGCTAAAGGAGAAATCATCACGTTGATTAGTAAGGCTAATGATCAATGGTGGTTGGTCAGAACCAAAGATAATGAAGAAGGGTATTGTTATGCACAATATTTAGAGTCTGTTTAGTTCTCGAATGTTATTCGCATGATGGGTACCAGTACCAATTGGCTTTGAAAAAAGGGGAGTTATTGATAAATAACTCCCCTTTTTTCATTTCACGATTAAGTACTACAGCATCTATCGTATTGGGGAATTATTTGGAAAATCAACCGTATTTTAATTTTTGGTGTAATAATTGTATCATTATGATTGCAACAATTTTATTACATTATGTCGAAATCACGTTTTATCATATCATTATGCTTGTGTTTAGCTTTTCAGTTGGGAGTTGCGCAAGAGTATGTTCGCTTGGACAAAGATAGTTATCAATTGCATTTATCAGAATATCCAAAAGATACAATCCGGGTACTTGAAAAAGGTAAAGAAACGAAGTTGAAACAGGGTAAATATATTCTGCAAAAGAATCAATTTATGGGACTTTCCAATGCATTTATTACGATTAATCAGGATGGCATTGTCGATGGTGATTTTAAAATTGAAAAAGATGGGCGTACCGGTGATGTTATCGTAAGACATGGTGTATTGCAGCAAATGACTGTGAAATCTGCTGCATTACCAGACTTTCAATACACCATAACGGATAGTTCAAGTGTGCAGCGTAATTTTAAGAACGGGAAAATCAGTCAGGAAAAAACGGTATTCTACAGAGCTGCAAATAGTGGTAAAAAAGTGACAAAAGTCTTCTTTGATAATTACTATACGGTTGAAAATGATTTTGACCATACCCGAGCTGGCTATCGATTAGATAATACCTTAATGTACAGCGCCAAATTGAATTGTGGTGGGCAGATACAGGAATCAAAGTCATTTGATACCAATGGTCAATTACTAAAACATACCTATCGGAAAGCTAAAATTGATTACACTGATCTGTATCAGAATAATAATCTCGTTGAGCGGAAATATAACCTTAATAACTGCTTTTACCATGAGTATTTTAAGAATTCATTGTTAGTGCAAAAGGTCGTGGAGAAAAAGGATAAAGGGAATACAGAAAAGTATGTTTATAATGGAGCCGGAAAATTGATAAACAAAAATACCGGCGGATAATTTAAAAATGCATATCGAATCAAGTATGGATGCCAATATTTTTGCATTTTAAAAATATAGCGCTACCTTTGTCAAGCAATGAAGAAAATGAACAACATATTACGTCTTCCATTTTTCTTTAATTATTATCGCCCGATAATCGTTCGGGACCCCTATGCCTATTAAATTAAGAAATTCAAATTATTATTTATAGCTAAGCCCGAACATAACGTTCGGGCTTTTTTTATTTTATATAACACCATGTTAAAAGAGTTAGAAGAAAATATCGAAATTATTTTACCGAAGGAGGGACTTGCGTCGAAGTTGAAGGAGGCTGAAGAAAAGAACCGACCATTGATTATAAAACTTGGTTTTGATCCAACAGCGCCGGATCTTCATTTAGGGCACGCTGTCGTGTTAAAGAAACTACGGCAGTTTCAGCAGCTGGGGCACGAAGTCGTGATCCTCGTTGGTAGTTTTACAGCTCGGATCGGCGATCCTACAGGAAAAAATAAAGCCCGTAAACCTTTATGCCAGGATGCGATAGCGCACAATGCGGCAACCTACATTGCGCAACTGTCTAAAATTATTGATGTTTCAAAAGCGAAAGTTGTTTTTAATGGAGACTGGTTGGATCAACTAAATTTTACAGAAGTTATCCAGCTGGTATCGAAAGTCACCGTCGCTCAATTGATGCAGCGGCATGATTTTAATAAGCGTTTTAACGAAAACCAATCAATAGCCATGCATGAATTGCTTTACCCGATATTGCAGGGCTTTGACTCTGTACATGTCAATAGTGATATCGAAATGGGGGGAACGGACCAACTGTTTAATTGCGCGATGGGCCGGCAGCTACAGGAATCTTTTGGACAGGATCCACAAATAGTACTGTGTATGCCCTTGTTGCGCGGGCTGGACGGAAAAGAAAAAATGAGCAAATCATTAAACAATACGATCGGTCTTTTGGATGAACCGAATGAAATGTTTGGTAAAACCATGTCTATTCCTGATCATTTAATTCCAGAATATATTGACTTGACAACTGATTTCAATCAGGAAACCAAACTTGGCATGAAGACCCGTATTGAAATGGGCGAAAATCCAATGGAAATTAAGAAACTTATTGCACATAATCTAGTTGCCCAATACCATGGCGACGAGTTTGCGATGCGTGCGGTTGATTTTTTTGTTAAGCAATTTCAGAGCAAGAAATTAGAAGAAAAGGCTTTTGAGGAGGTGTCGGGGCAAGTATTGCGCGAACAGTTTGGTGAACAGATTAAACTGGTCGATCTATGTCATTTCCTAAAGGGGGCAACAAAGTCAGCGATGCGAAGATTGATTATAGGCGGTGCAGTGCAGATCGATTCAATAAAACAGCTGAATCCGGATCTGATACTTGATTTGAATACGTGTTTTAAAATTAAATTAGGTAAAAGAGCTTATTTTAGAGTTATTTAGTAAGGTTTGTGAGGGTATACTTTTTTAATATTTTGCTAAAAATAGTGAAATAACATCGTGGTTCTTTCTTAAACCATAAATAATTTCTACCTTCATATAGGAGTCTCATACTTTATTTTCATACCAATTATAGATGGAAACATATAATAACATTGTTTTGGAGCGGTTGCCCAAACATTTGAAACGCTATGTAGTAGCCCAACGATATGAACGTTACACTGCGCTGGATCAAGCATTGTGGCGTTATGTCATGCGTCAGAATTATTCTTTTTTGAAAGATGTAGCCTATTACCCCTATATTCCGGGATTGAAGAAAGCAGGATTATCCATTGCGACCATCCCGAACCTACAGGATATGAACGATAGTCTAAAATTAATTGGCTGGGGGGCTGTGACTGTGGATGGATTTATTCCGCCGGCTGCTTTTATGGAATTTCAGGCGCACCGCGTACTAGTTATTGCTGCAGACATACGTCAATTGGAACATATCGAATATACACCGGCACCAGATATTATTCACGAATCTTCAGGACATGCACCTATAATCGGTGAGCCAGATTACGCTACATATTTGCAGTACTTTGGGGAGGTTGGTACGAAAGCACTTTCTTCGGGCAAAGATTTTGAACTCTACGAAGCTATTCGCCACCTATCTATTTTAAAAGAACACGCTACAACAACGGCGGCTGAGTTGGCGGAAGCAGAGAAAAATTTGCAGATCATTCAAGATAATATGGACGAGCCTTCGGAGATGGCATTGTTGAGCAGGTTGCATTGGTGGACTGTGGAATACGGACTTATTGGAGATCTTCATAACCCCAAAATTTATGGAGCTGGTTTACTGTCTTCCATTGGAGAAAGCGCAAGCTGCATGCAGGAAGATGTGCCTAAGTTGGCGTATGGTTTAAATGCAATCGAATATCCTTATGATATTACCAAACCACAACCACAGCTATTTGTTACACCGGATTTTGAACACCTAAAGCTAGTATTGGATAAATTTGCTGATACCATGGCTTTTCGCGTAGGGGGCAAACAGAGCCTTGACAAGGCAATAGACTGTAAAGCTGTTTGCACTGTGGAATATAGTTCCGGTTTGCAGGTGTCGGGCGTTTTTAAGTTGGCCAACGCGGATAAAAATCTCTCTTATATTCAAACACAAGGACCTACAGCTTTGGCGGTAGCAGGTAAACAGCTTGAAGGCCACGGTATAATTTATCATAGCGAAGGGTTTGGCTCTCCAGTAGGACACTTGAGCGGCGCAGATCGTAACTTAGCCGATTTTGATGAAGCAACATTGATTCAATATGGTATAGTGGAAGGGCAGCAGTGTTCGTTAAACTTTGCTTCAGGGATTATTGTATCGGGAATTGTTCAAAAGATTGTACGTCAATTTGGCAAGATTGTTTTGATTTCATTTATAGGATGTGAGGTATACCGTAGCGATAGGGAAGAGGTGTATTTTAAACCTGAATGGGGAACATACGATATGGCTGTCGGAGCGGAAATAGTATCTGTATTTGCAGGCGCTGCGGATAAAGATGCCTATGACGCGCTGGAAGAACAGCTGGATCAGGATCTATCTTCAATACCTACCGAAACGGAAGATGTAAAACTAGTGAATTGTCATGCTGCGATACGGAATTTGCGGGACAACGGTTTTGATCAAAAAGTCTGGCTGGAGATTTTCAGTCAATTGGGACCGGAAAATGCAGATCATTGGTTAGGTTTGGTTGAATTATTTGAAATTTCCCAGGCTAATGATGGAGCGGAATTAACTACTCAGGCCGAACAGAGGCTCTTGGAATTTATTATCCTATATCCAAATTTGAAAAAACTGATTGATGATGGATTACGTGTTGCTAAGGAGGAAGATTTAAATAACCACTAAAAAGTGGTTTGCGTGAGATGGACTTCTAACATTAAACGGTAGAAGAAAACATTGAAATTTAAAAAAGAGAGCTATTAGACCTATGTAGAGCTCTCTTTTTTTACTGTCTATTTTAAGCTATGCCTGCAAAAGTATTTGCCAGGCTTGATCAAGTTTGCCCGCATCTAATAGTTGGGCAGCATATTCGTGAACTTTTTGTGTGAACTTTGATGGGCTGTCTTCAAAGTTTAGCTTCAGATAGTTGAAGTACTTATCTTCTTGCTGTGGGTCTTTTAATGTTGGTCGTGTTTCTACGTTAGCCAGCAACCCCAAGTGATTTCCGGTTAATACATTCGAAAATCTAATTTTTTCTGGAAGTTGGTCTATGCCAATTCCCAGGCTACGGAGGGGCTTCGGTACAATAAATAAGTTTTCGTCGGTTACGCGACAATACCAATCACCACCGAGCCGGGCTACCAGATCCAAATCTTTTTGTTGAATGGTATTGTTCTTGCCCAATAAGTGTTTATGGACATGCATATAGAGGATCTCGGCGATAACGAGATTTCCAGCTCCTGGCTCATCGCTTAATGCGACAACCTCTCTGACCCGACATTCCAGCTGGACTGGGGATTCGGCTACACGAGGTGGTGCAACTCGAATAGAGGGGATGGGCGTAAAACCCGACTTATCAAATTCATTTATTTCCTTGCCATATTCGGTACTGGCAAGTGATTGTTGCTGGACCATATCGTAGTTAACAATATTGATGACAACTTCATTAACCTCCTGTATATTATCCAATGTATGTTTGGTACTACCATCACGCATGCGTCGTAATGGAGAGAAAACACAGATTGGCGGCTGATGGGACATCAGGTTAAAATAGCTGAAGGGGCTTAAATTTATGTTTCCATTGCTATCGATCGTGCTTGCAAAGCAAATTGGCCGCGGTGCAACAGCGTACTTAATTAAATTATCTATAATAGCTTTGTCTTTAACAGATTCAAAGGTGATGGTTTCAAAGGAAGCGGTCATATCCGTAGATTTATGAATGGTATAATACAATAGAATTGGAAAGTTTTCCGAGCGCTGTGATTTCTAGTTCAATCTCATCGCCAAGGTCGAGCCATTGGTCTTTATGATTAGGATCCGCTATGCGTGCCGTGCCATTGAGCTCAAGAAAGCAGCCTGTTCCGACTGTCCCAGAACCGATTATATCACCAGGGGAAATTTGTACACCATAGGAAACCCGTTCAATAATTTCTGCAAAAGTCCAGTGCATACTCGCAAAATTACCCGCTGAGACTTGCGTGCCGTTTACTTTACAAGTCATATTGAGCTCATAACAGTCGCCAATATGTCCTGCCGCAGGTTGAACCTTATAAGGTTCCAATTCATCCTTTGTCACCAAGTAAGGTCCAATTGCTGTTGCAAAATCTTTGCCCTTGGCAGGGCCCAAACTCAATTTCATTTCCTCCATTTGAAGTTTTCTGGCACTAAAATCATTCATAATCATATAGCCAGCAATATACTCATCCGCCTGAGCGGCAGGAATATTGATTCCTGGTTTGTTGATGACTATTGCAATTTCTAGTTCAAAATCCAGTTGATTTAAATGTAAGGGCATACATTGAACAGGACCAGGTCCCTGTATGGACTGATGGTTGGAGAAATAGAAAACAGGAAATTCATCAAATTCGGGGATCATATCTAATCCGCGGTTTCTTCTTGAGGTTGCGACATGCTGTCGAAAAGCGTAAGCATCACGAAAAGATGTTGGCTGTGGTACGGGGGCGATAAGTTGGATATCGTCTAGTAGACGATAGGGCCTGTTCATAGCTCCTTGACGCAAAGCTGTTTCAAAGATTTGTAGCTGATTCATGGTATCTTCGCCACCTTTGAGGAAGTCCGACATCGTTGTGGGAAGGTTTTGATCGATGACTGAGCAACTATAAAAGCGGTCGTCTATAACAATGCCCAATTCTTGTTGACCATTTTTAGTGCTAGTGACAATTCTCATATATGAAGTGTTCTATTTGGTTATTCAATGTTGTTAGCATTCGACACAAATATATTGTATAAGATTTGAAAAAAATATTTCTTCTCTTGAAAATAGAAAAATATTCTTACCTTTATTAAAGCATTATAAACTATAAAAAATGATCAATCGTGGTGTACATCGCTTTGCGTCCTCCATGCCCTATGTTGCTTTTAATAAAGCAATCATAGCTGATATCGTTTTTGCACAATACTAATCTTCTCTTTTACTACTTGCCGATAGTTCTATTGGCAATTTGGATATTCATTTAATTTTATAACCGTTTAAATCGTAGAATTATGCCATTTTATGTTAAACAAGGGCAAATTCCAATGCAGCGACATACTGTTTTTAGAAAGCCCGATAACACGCTTTATGCCGAGGAATTAGTATCCACACATGGTTTTTCCAGTCTTTATTCCTTAGTGTACCATTGTCATCCACCCACACTCGTTAAACAAATAAGAGAGCCTTATGATGTGTCTCCCCGGATTGCCCGCGACAAACATCTTAAACATACCAGTCTAAAGGGATTTCAGGTACAGGCAAAAGATGACTATCTCGAAAGCAGGACACCAGTGTTGGTTAATCAGGACTTACATATATCCTTAGCAGCTCCCCGTCGGTCGATGGATGACTATTTTTATAAAAATAGCCAGGCAGATGAGATTGTCTTCATCCATCAGGGGATGGGAAAACTCAAGACTGGATATGGGAGTATCCCCTTCAAGTATGGAGATTATTTGGTAATACCCCGAGGAACGATTTATCAAATGGAATTTGAACAGGAAGATAATCGATTGTTTATTGTTGAATCATTCTCTCCCGTACGTACGCCCAAACGTTATCGCAATGAATTTGGTCAATTGATGGAACATGCGCCCTTTTTTGAGCGGGACATTCGGGTACCTCAAAATTTGGAAACTTTCGATGAACTGGGTGACTTTGAAGTGAAGATCAAGAAGCAAGGGATGATTTATCCATATGTTTATGGGAGCCATCCATTTGATTTTGTTGGTTGGAATGGCTATCATTTTCCATGGGCATTTTCGATTCATGATTTCATGCCGATAACAGGTAAATTGCATCAACCGCCACCCGTTCACCAGACCTTTGAAACAGATAATTTTGTATTATGCAGTTTTTGCCCTCGTATGTATGATTACCATCCTCATTCGATTCCTGCTCCATATAACCATAGTAATGTAGATTCAGATGAAGTCCTATATTATGTGGATGGTGATTTTATGAGTCGAAAATCCGTGGAAAGGGGACAGATAACGTTACATCCAGGTGGTATACCGCATGGACCTCATCCTGGGACGGTGGAAAAAAGCATTGGGCAAGTGAAAACCGAGGAGTTGGCCGTGATGATCGATCCTTTTCGACCATTGATGTTGACCCAAGAAGCACTCGATATAGAAGATCCAGATTATTATAAATCTTGGATGAGTTAGGAAAAATGAAAGAATAACCTTTATATAAATTATGGCAAATACATTTGCAGAAAAGATTGCCCAAGCGCAAGATTTTCTACCTATTAATGGCACAGATTATATTGAATTTTATGTTGGCAATGCCAAACAGGCCGCACATTATTACAAAACAGCTTTTGGTTTCCAGTCGGATGCGTATGCCGGACCTGAGACAGGCGTTCGAGACCGGGTATCTTACGTGTTAAAACAAAATAAAATACGTTTAGTGCTTACCACAGCGTTGAAATCTGACCACCCTATAACAGAACATGTTAAAAAACATGGTGATGGTGTCAAAATATTGGCGCTTTGGGTAGATGATGCACGAAAATCATTTGAAGAAACAACAAATAGAGGGGCGAAAGTCTATCAGGAACCACAACTTCTGAAGGATGAAAATGGAGAAGTTTGGACCGCAGGCATTTATACCTATGGCGAAACGGTCCACATGTTTGTTGAACGCCGCAATTATTCTGGCCCGTTTATGCCAGGATATGAAAAATGGGAAAGCGATTACAATCCAACGGAAACTGGACTGCTTTATGTTGATCATTGTGTGGGTAATGTTGGCTGGAATAAGATGAATGAAACCGTAAAATGGTATCAGGATGTGATGGGGTTTGTCAATATTTTATCTTTTGATGACAAGCAAATTAATACAGAATATTCAGCTTTGATGAGTAAAGTGATGAGCAATGGAAATGGTTTTGTTAAGTTTCCGATAAATGAGCCTGCCGAAGGAAAGAAAAAATCGCAGATAGAAGAATACCTTGAATTTTATGAGGGTGAAGGTGTACAGCATGCGGCTCTAGCAACCAAAGATATTGTGGCCACCGTGCGGGAACTTAAAGCAAGGGGGGTAGAATTTTTGGGTGCTCCTCCCGAAGCATATTACGATATGTTGCCCGAACGAGTTGGAAAAATTGATGAAGAGATACGGATCATCCAAGAACTGGGTATTCTAGTTGATCGTGATGAAGAAGGTTATTTGCTACAAATTTTTACAAAACCGGTAGAGGATAGACCGACTTTATTTTATGAAATCATCCAACGTAAGGGGGCACAAAGTTTTGGCGCAGGAAATTTTAAGGCTCTTTTTGAAGCAATAGAACGTGAACAAGAACGCCGAGGAAACTTATAGAAGTATGGAAGGGATGAAGGAATTATTGCGGGCTTTTGAGCATAAAAGTCCGGAAATTGTTTTCGAATGGAAAGATAGTGAAACTGATGCCAGGGGATGGATTGTTATCAATTCCTTACGTGGAGGTGCTGCTGGCGGGGGGACCCGAATGCGGGCTGGATTGGATAGGCATGAGGTAGAATCTTTGGCAAAAACAATGGAGGTCAAATTTACGGTATCTGGCCCTGCAATAGGGGGGGCAAAATCTGGAATTGATTTCGACCCACATGACCCAAGGAAAAATGAAGTTTTAGAACGTTGGTTTAAGGTTGTCACACCGCTATTGAAAAACTATTATGGGACAGGTGGAGATTTGAATATTGATGAAATTCATGATGTAATCCCGTTGACGGAAGAATATGGACTATGGCATCCACAAGAAGGAATTTTGAATGGTCACTTTAAGGTGAATGAAAGCAATCGTATTCATCAAATTGGACAATTGCGTTATGGGGTTTCCAAAGTATTGGAAGATAGCTCCTACAGCCCAGATCTGAAGCGCAAGTACAAAGTGGCAGATATGATCACGGGATATGGCGTGTCAGAGTCAATTCGTCATTATTATGAACTTTTTGGCGAAAATTGCTTTGGGAAGCGAGCGGTAATTCAAGGTTGGGGTAATGTTGCTGCCGCTGCGGCATTTTATCTGTCTAAACTTGGTGTAAAAATAGTTGGTATAATTGATCGAGTCGGCGGACTGATCAATCCGGAAGGATTTGGAGAGGAAGATATTACCCGTTTGTTTTTAGAGCGCAAAGGCAATGAGCTTTGTTCTCCGGATTTGATTTCTTTTGATCAGATACAGAAAGAAATATGGAGCCTGGAAACGGATATTTTTGTGCCTGCTGCGGCCTCCCGCTTAGTATCAAAGGATCAGATCCAACACATGATAAATCATGGGCTTGAGGTGATCGCTTCAGGTGCCAATGTACCATTTGCAGATCAAGAAATATTTTATGGGCCTGTTATGGAATTCGCAGATCAGCATGTTGCGGTTATACCTGACTTTATTGCCAATTGTGGTATGGCGAGAGTATTTGCTTATTTAATGCAACGTAATATCGAAATTAGTGATGATGCAATTTTTTCTGATGTTTCCAGCGTAATTTTTGAAGCATTAAAGAAAATTAGGTCGGTTTCTTCCAAAAGGACGCATATATCATCGAGAGCATATGAGCTTGCATTGAAACAGTTGGTGGAAACCGATAACGAACAATAAGAGGCTAAATTCTAATTTGCTTTTGCTATAACGCTATAAAAAAAACACTTGAAGCGGGGAACTTCAAGTGTTTTAACTAACCAATTATTAACCTAAATTTATGAATGCTTAAAACAGTGCAATACCTATGCCAAAACTTATTTTCTTAGCATGAACATATTGTCATTTTTTTGTTATTAAAATTTCTGTCAGAAATTCGATTTTTTTTGAAGTTTTGTTGAAAGATCAAAACGGGGTAGACTAAAAATAAATTTCATTGTATAGTTTTCAAATACTGGTCCGCTTGATGAAATTTTTTGTTTTTTATTTGCCTTAAAGTGCTGATAAACAAAAACTCCCGAAGCGGGGAGCAACAGGAGTTTTCCTAACCAATTATTAACCTAAATTTATGAAAAGTACCTATATAACGTAGTAAGTTCAAAAAATGTTTCAACCGATTGTAGTTTTTTTTACTTTTTAACATTTTTTGACTATTTGCTGTTGATTTTCAATAAAATGTACTACTATTTATTTTGTTTTCTTTTTAGGGGAAATAAAAAACCTGTTAGCGGGGACTAACAGGTTTTTTATAAACTAACTAAATTATTAACCTAAATTTATGAAACTACGAAATAATATTCAAGAAGGATGCCAATGTATTGAACCCGTTAGCTGTTTAACGATTTTTAACAGCCTCTTTTCGGATAAGAAGGGGAGCCCCTAATTCTCAAGACAATCCAGTTAATTTTCAAACCTTTTGTTGCTCATAAGCGTTTATCTAAACAAAAAGATAGCAATCAATGCTGTCTATTTGACGTAACTGTTTAAAAAAAGGTACATGTCTTTAACATATCGCTATCAATTTGAAAATTACGATAGCCCATTTTGGGCTTTTGCCATTCATGATGGACATCAGGTCGATGCGCATTTGATGCCCTACATAAATATTGCAGACGAGGAACGATTACGCGAAGAGGATCCTTATACGGCTATTTTGGCCGAATTACCTTGTAATCGATTTGTATCTGGAACCTCCAGGTTTCAACTGGATCTTAATCGAAAACGAGAAGATGCTATTTATCTTACACCAGAGCAATCTTGGGGGATGCGGGTATGGCGAACAGATCTACCCAATGAACTAAAAGATCAGCTGTATGCAGTCTATGATGGCATATATGATGAAATAAGCCAAGCGATTCAGCGCACGATTGATCGTTATGGCTATTTTATCATGTATGATATTCATAGTTATAATATGCGTCGCGGTGGGGCTGAAACCAGTTTGAACAATGCAACCGACCCTCAGATCAATATTGGGACACAACATAATCACAAAAAATGGCGAACGCTGACTGATCAGGTTTTGGAAGCATTACAGACTGGAAAAGATGGACAAGTTTACGACGTCCGTGAGAATGTAAAGTTTAAGGGCGGATTCCTTTCTGCGTATTTGAATGATAAGTTTGGTGATAAAGGCTGTATTTTTTCCATCGAATTTCGGAAAGACTTTATGGACGAATGGACTGGGGAAGTATTTCCGCAAAAGCTTCAGGAGTATAAGCAACTTCTCTTGCACAGCATTGGAACACTGGAAAATTATTTTGCCTATGAAAGATAATGCGAAACAACTTGCTGGCATTTTAAAAATGATCAAAAATAAGGAGGTTTTCCACGTACAGATTCCGCCAAAAAACAAACTGGTATTTAATCAAGTTGTTCCTTATCTGTTTTTATACAGGCAGTTTTTTAGTCAAGATCCTATGCTGGCAGAGTTGGTTAAATCAGAACCAGCTTATTTTAGGGTAAGAGATTCACAGATGAATGTTTCTGAATGGATCGCTCCAATCCTCAATCAACTTGTCGAAGAGTTTGGTGCTTGTTTGATTATTGAAGCTTGGGCAGCGGATTCAGCACAGGAGGAGGATATCCAAATACATATTGCGCGGAAAAATGTACAGGCTATCGCTCAGTATCTAGGTAAGCAACTGACGACAGAAGAATCGATTTCCAAAGTGGAGATATTGACAGATTCCAAAACAAATGCAACGCAAAGTTTATCCCCTTCGAGTGTGCAGTTGGATAATCTGAACACCAATATATTTTACATGGGGCTGGAGATAAAACCGAAATACCTTTTAGGGGTAGATCAGCAAATTTTACCGATCGATCTGCGTCATTTCCGTGAAGCCATATCCAGGAGTCTGTCGAAAACATTCTTTGAATTCATACGCATACATACCTTATCTAAACCTACGGCATTTAAAATAAGCCAGCCTAAAAAGATGCTTCCTTTAGCTTGGGAGATTGATCAGAAATTAGCGCGGGAAAGCCAACGATTTGATTTTTTATTATTGGTTACACCAACAAATTCTTACGATGCCTGGCAGCAATTTAAAAAAGGAAATTACCGAAAAACTCCTGTGTTTCGATATAGGCCCATGCCCATTGATCCAGATATTATCAAGAGAAACCTCTATAACTTGCATATCGAAGATTTATTTGATCCTTCCATTGCTTATTTGTTTCGTGATAAACGCAAGGAGCTAGATCAGATGATGACCATGTTGAGTGAGCGGGGGAAAGAAGGGTTTTTGTTGGGCAGCATGCAGGTTTTTGGTACTGTCAATGAAAAATTGCTGGAAAAGGCACAGGCAATTTTGACAATTACGACAACGGATCGAGAAGTAAGAACGAAAGAAGAGGATATTGTCTATGCCGAAGAGTTCGCTAAGCTCGCCCAGGAAGAATTGGATTATCTGAAAAACCAAGATCCAAGCTTTGGCACCACAGTGAGGCTACGGGATGATATTTATGGCGTGATGGTAAATCAAGGCGTACTCAATATAAGTAAGCAGTATAGTTTGCCAAGGAATAGGGTAAAGGCACTGATTCAACATGAGGTCGGTACACATATTGTTACTTACTATAATGGGAAGCAACAGCCGTTCAGCCTCTTTAGATTAGGCGTTCCCGGTTATGAAAAACTTCAGGAAGGCCTCGCTGTACTTGCTGAGTATTTGGTAGGGGGCCTGACAAATAATAGACTACGTATTCTGGCTGGAAGAGTTATCGCTGTCCATCATATGCAGCAAGGCAGTTCATTTATTGATACATTTTCAGTCTTGGTAGACAAATACCAATTTTTGACCGAAACAGCTTTTCAAATGACGATGCGGGTCTATCGAAGTGGTGGGCTTACCAAAGATGCATTATACTTGAGTGGTTTAATCGAATTGACCAATTATATCAAGAGTGGACGAGATCTATCTCTGTTGACGATGGGCAAAATCCGCGAAGATTATATACCAATCGTTGAAGAACTCATGTTAAAGGGCGTATTGAAGGCTCCGACCCTGACACCAAGGTATCTAATGGATCCATATAAGGATGCCTTGTTAAACCTCAAAAAGAATAATGGAATATTTCAAATGATTCAGTAATCAGATATTTTATATGAAGATAGCATTCGTGATCAACCAAACCCATAAAGAAACTGCTCGTTTCACGACGACTGTTTTGGCATTGAAAGCCCATCAAATGGGACATGAAATTTATTATATTGGCTTGGCCGATTTCTACTATGAGTCGGCCCATATTGCCGCCCATGTGCGAAAAGTACTCCCTGATCAGATGCTTACCTCTACCAATAGCCTCATGGAAGTATTGCGCGCAACAGAAAAAACTAAGATGATTTTGGAAGATATGGATGTGGTTTGGCTACGATTTGATCCAGTTCTGGATATGGTTAGCCGACCTTGGGCTGCCGCTTCAGCCCTACAATTTGCCGCTCTCCTAAAAGAAAAAGGTGTATTGGTTATCAATGATCCCGATAGCCTTAGTCGGGCTAGTAATAAGTTGTATCTCGAGGGATTTGATGAATCTATTCGACCTAAAACAATTGTAACCCGAAACTATGCCGATGTCATTGAATTTTTTGAACAACAGAATAAACTTATTATTTTGAAACCCTTGAAGGGGTCCGGCGGTAAAAACGTATTTTTAATCAATAAGGATAATCAGCAAAACCTCAAGCAAACTGTAGAAGCTATTGCCCGAGATGGTTATGTGATTGGCCAGGAATATCTTCCGGAAGCTGCCCGCGGTGATATCAGATTCTTTTTACTAAATGGAGAGCCTATTTTGATTAATGGTAAATATGCTGCTGTTCATCGCGTGCAACAAGGGGACGAGATTCGGAGCAATGTGCATCAAGGTGCAAAGACCCAAGCAGCCATTATTTCACCGGAGTTATTGCTTATGGTCGATAAGATCCGGAATAAATTAGTTCAAGACGGAATGTATTTTGTTGGTTTGGATGTGGTAGGAGATCGTATTATGGAAATCAACGTATTTAGTCCGGGTGCATTATGCCAGACGGAAGAAATTGTAAAAGAGGATTTTTCGGCGCTTATTATTGAAAAATTAGCGGAGAAAGTTGCTTTCAGAAAACGAGGTTGATGACAGTTGTATCGATGAAAATTGATGTTGTTGAAATCGCTGCGGGATTGCTAAGCTAATGATTTGCGGTAATTATGAATTTGAAATGAATTACAGGAATTAAATTCTTGTTATTTTTGAAAAAAGAAAAATATGCTGATTATCGATTCTCCATCCCGCAACGCCTATTTTAACATCGCTTCAGAGGAGTATTTATTGGGTAAATTTCCGGAAGAGGATATTTTTTTACTCTATGTAAATGACCCTTCAATTATCGTGGGTAAATTTCAGAATACCTTGGACGAAATCAATCTTGATTATGTCAACGATCATCAGATTAAGGTTGTGCGACGAATGTCTGGTGGTGGTGCTGTTTATCATGATGCTGGAAACTTAAATTTTTCTTTTCATACCTTATTGGGAAATCATGATTTTATGGATTTTTCGACCTTTACCCAGCCGATTGTACATATTTTGAACAAATTGGATATCCCTGCAAAATTAGAAGGAAGAAATGACCTCCTAGTAGATGGGAAGAAGTTTAGTGGAAATGCCAAGCTTGCAAAAAATGGGAAGATGATTCAACATGGTACGATATTGATTGATTCGCAGATGCAGGTATTAAGTGATGCTTTAAAGGTCAATCCATTGAAGTTTGTAGATAAGGCGGTAAAATCGAATCGCGCACGTGTCACAAATTTAATTGAATATTTACCTGCTGGTTTTACGACTGAAGATTTTAAGGAATTGCTGATTGAAGAAATAAAACTTGAGAATCCGGCGGCCAAAATGATTGAGTTTACCGCTTTGGATATTGAAAATATAGAAAAATTGGTCGAAGAGAAGTATGAAACATGGGATTGGAACTTCGGTTTTTCGCCAAATTATAATTTTAAAAAAGCAATTAAGATCCCCGCGGGATTCATCGAGTTGCATTTGGATGTACATAAAGGATACATTGAAAGGGCTAAAATTTTCGGTGATTTTTTTGCATCCCGATCAATTCATGAACTTGAAAATTTATTGATTGGTGAAAAGCATGAGGTAGGAGAGATTGATACCTTATTGAAATCAATTGATTTGACGACGTATTTTGGTAAAGTTGAACCCGCAGAAATTCTTACCTTGTTTAAATAGAAAATGTAGTATTGCCCGATATGGGTGTTAATTAATAAATATATGCCTTGGAATCCAGATATATACAATCAATTTAAAGATATTCGTTTTAAACCGTTTTATGATTTATCTGAACTAATTACTGCCGATAAAATGGAACATGCAGTCGATTTAGGTTGCGGTACAGGTGAACAGACAGCTATCTTAAGCGAACAATTTTCTCAAGCGACCTTTCTTGGGGTAGATTCTTCTGCGGAAATGCTTTCTAAAAGTCATAAGTTGGAAACGGAACGTCTAAAATTTAGGCAAAGTTCCGTTGAGAACTTCCTTGCAGAGCCAAAAACCTGGGATCTTATATTCAGTAATGCTGCTTTACAATGGCTGGAAGATCATCAGGTTCTTTTTCCTCAGCTTATTTCTAAGCTTAATGTTGGCGGGCAATTGGCGATACAAATGCCTTATCAGCCCGAAAATATACTAAATAAAATTTTATTTGAATTGGCGACGGAAGAACCCTATCGATCCTATTTAAGGGGCTGGAATAGGCCTTCTTCGGTATTGGATATTGATACTTATGCGCAATTGTTATTTGATAATGGCCTGGATCAATTAAACCTTTCTCTTCGTGTATATCCACTCATTGCTGCTGATGCAGACATGCTTTACAATTTTATTGCTGGGTCTGCTTTGATTCCTTACATGGAACAATTGGAGGAAGATAAGAAGTCTGTGTTTGTAACTGAATTTAAAACACGCATCAAAAAACATTTTACTAAATTTCCAGCGATCTATTCTTTCAAGCGCATTTTATTATATGGGCGTAAAAGGTAATTCACATATCGATCAGATCGGACCAATGGGCAGCTGTAATCGTCGCTAGGTCTGTTGGGGCTAAAATAATCTGAAGCCCCCTTTTTCCCGCGCTTACCGAAATCGCTGTCTCCAATTGTGCGGCCTCTTCAATAAAGGTTGGGAACTGTTTTTTCATGCCAATAGGTGAACAGCCACCACGAATATAGCCGGTCACCGTTAAAAGGTCTTTCATCGGGAGCATTTCACAGTTTTTATTCCCAGAGGCCTTCGCTATTTTTTTAAGGTCGAGCTGTGCATTTCCAGGAACTACGGCAACAATATAAGGATCTTTGTTGCCTTTTAAGACCAAGGTCTTATAAAGTCTCTCGGGTGACAGACCTAGGGTTTGGGCGACATGCTCAGCACTGACGTCCTGTTCGTCTACCTCATATGCTCTGAGTTCATACGTTATTTTTGCCGTGTCCAACAGCCGAACAGCATTTGTTTTACTCGACATACCCTAGCCTTGTTTTTTCTTATTAAAATAGGTCGTTATGGCATCTAGCGCGTATGCATTCAAACAGTTGCTTGCTTGCAGACCACCCTTTTGAGCCACCAATACACCATATTGCATATCGTGCAATCCCTCTGTACGATGGGCATCGGGATTGATGGAAAGTAAAACTCCTTTCTCTACTGCATAACGGTGCCATCTCCAATCCAGATCTAATCGTAAAGGATTGGCATTTATCTCAATGACAACGCCATTTGCCGCACAAGCATCGATTACCCGTTTAAAATCTAACGGATATCCGGCTCTGCTTAATAATAGTCTTCCTGTTGGATGGCCTAAGATTGTTGTATACGGATTTTCGATCGCTTTGATTAGTCTTGTTGTGGCTTTGTCTTCGTCCATTTTCAGATTGGAGTGGACGGAGGCGACAACGAAGTCAAACTTAGCCAATACCTCATCGGGATAGTCTAATGAACCGTCACCTAGAATATCGGATTCAATTCCCCTGAAAATTTTGAATGGAGCCAATTTTTCGTTTAATGTAGCAATCTCATTCCATTGTTGTTCCAACCGCTCAATGGAGAGGCCGTTGGCATAGACTGCAGTTCGCGAGTGATCGCATATACCCAAATATTCTAGCCCCAGGACATCTTTACAATGTAATGCCATTTGCTCGAGGCTATGTACGCCGTCACTATAGGTGGAGTGATTGTGGAGTGTTCCCCTGAGATCTTTGTATTGAATCAGCTTTGGCAGTGAATGCGTTTGAGCCTGCACTATTTCATCTAACCCCTCTCGTAATTCGGGTTCAATATAATCTAAACCCAAGTTACGGTAAATGGCCTCTTCACTGGAAAGTGAAGGGAGATCTGGTAGAATATTAAATAGGAGATCGAGATGTGCAGTGGATCCGGTACTAAGAATCAGGTCGCGATAAAAATCATTGATATTGCTACTGAAGACTTTGAAAGTAAACCCCAATTCATCGGTCAGTTCTATGGAGTTTTCTGTTTTTTCCACTAAAGTAAGTCCATCAAGGAATTTTTCGACGTTGTCTATACTTTCCGATATTAAAAGATCTACGGTGCTCAAAACCTCGCATTTTCTTCTGAAATCTCCTGTATATGACAGCAGGGAAGAAGGGAAATGCAATTTCAATTCGTTGAAAAATTTTTCTGCCAGCGGAAGCACTTTCGCATATAAAAACCATCCTTTGTTGGAAATAGAAAACTCAATGGATTTTTTGATGTCTTCCTGCGTTTTAAGACCAAACCCTTTTGCTTCTACGAGACGGTTTTCATTACAGGCGTAAAGTAATTCGCCGACACTTTCAATCTCGAGTTCTTTCCAGATAATTTGAATCTTTTTAGGGCCAAGGCCCTTAATATTTAACATTTCAATAATACCGGCTGGTGTGTTTTCAATAAGCTCCTCAAGCTCTTTGAAAGTTCCTGTAGCAGCGACTTCTTTGGCTTTTTCAGCCGTGCTTTTTCCTATTCCAGGCTGTGCACTCAAATCTTCAAGACTAGCCTCGTCAATACGGAAAGGTAGCTTGTCCAACTTAAAAGAGGCACTTGCAATGGATTTTGTTCGAAAAGGATTTTCGTTGTGAAGCTCCATCAATTGGCTACATAATTTGAAAATTTTTGAGATCGCTTTATTGTCCATCGTATTTGAATTGTTAAGCTACAAATATCTTAAATTTTAGGTCAAAATAACAATTCAAATACGGATATTATAGCGTTAAATAATGTAAAAAAGCTACTTTAAATGCCTGTTTTTCTCTATTTCTTGAAATTAACAACAAAGTGACAAATGCATATGCGCTTAACCAAACATTTTGGCTATGTTTGCCGTTTTTGGGTGTTAAAATTGTGGTTATTTTGTGCATATCTTATAAAAACAACCCTATTAAATAGTAAAATATCATGATAGCAGACATTAGTGACAAAGAAATCAGTGGGCTTTATAAAACAGGTATTATTCAACAAACTGCTTATTGGTCTGCAGTAAAAAAAATGCAAGGTATACAATCCAAGGCATTTAATTTTAAATCCAAACAATCCGATCTGTATGTTGGGATCGACGACGATACCTATTTTATCGGCGATCTATTAATTATCATACAAGCCATAGATCAGGAACATAGCATTGCCTATGTACCTTATGGACCTGAGATTGAACCTTCAGATGAAAACCAGGGCTATTTTTTAGAACAGTTATCGGAGAGTTTACGTTCCCATCTGCCACCAAATTGTATAATGATACGCTATGATCTATCTTGGGAATCACATTGGGCTAAAGAGGATGATTGTTATGACCTTCATGGCAATTGGCTAGGGGTGCCGGAGAAACGTATTCAGGAAATGCGCTTTAATTTTAATACAGAAAACTGGAACTTTCATAAAGCCAATACAGATATACTGCCTTCCAATACTATTTTTATGGATCTTAGAAAGGGTGAGGATATGTTGCTTGGAAATATGAAATCTAAGACTCGATATAATATTAATTTAGCAGAGCGAAAAGGAGTACGTGTGCATTCGCTGGGACTTGAAAGTTTGGAGATTTGGTATGAGCTTTATCGGCAGACAGCTCTTCGAAACAACTTTTTCTTACATGATATAAGCTATTTTAAGATCGTTCTTTCTGCAAGGGCAAGTGATACATTATCTCCCGCAGATGTATATCTTTTAGTAGCCGAAGTGGATAGCAAGCCTTTGGCCGCTATGTTTTTGGTAATTGCGGCAAATCGGGGGACTTATCTATACGGAGCTTCTGCTTCCGAAAATCGTAATTATATGGCGACATACGCTTTGCAATGGCGTGCGATGCAGCTTGCGAAAGAAAAAGGTTGTACAGAATATGATTTCTTTGGAGTATCGCCACACGCAGATCCTTCACACCCTTTATATGGACTTTATCGTTTCAAAACAGGATTTGGTGGTGAAATCTACCACCGTATGGGCTGTTGGGATTATCCCTTGGACAATAGGAAATATCAGTACTATGCTTCAATGGAGTTTAAAAACCAGAGCTATCATTTGAGTTAGAAATTAGAAGACCTCACCCAAGGTGAGTCTAACGCCGCGGTGATTCTTACTGATACCATAGTCGATTCCAATGTTGGTGCCCGAGTTTTTGTTAAACTTAATTCGTGCACCAGCACCAGTGCCGACGTTCCAGTCTTCGAACATGGAATTCTTTGGCCCGTTTAATGTCGTAAAGTTCATAAATGCAACAAATCCAAATAAGCCATTTTGGGTGATATCACGACGATATTCCGTTTCTAAATAGTAAAGTGATTTGCCACGAAAACGGCTGACTGGAAAGCCTCTTCCCGAACTATTGTATGGATCCCATCCTAAATTAGGAAGATCAAGATAGGGCGCTTTACTATTAAATACGGTCCAGAAGAAACTTCTTATGGCAATCATATTTTGGCGGTTTCGGTCTTGGGTAAGCCTATGGTATCGTCTAACTTCAAGAAATAGCGATTTCCAATTCTGATCACTTCCTAAAAATGTCGGATTTACACGGAACTGTAAATTGGCATAGTTACCCGACCAAGTATTGATCGAATTGGCGCGTGTATCGTAAATTAAATTGAAGCTGACTCCTGAAGACATGGTATTGTCTTTTAAATCTGTTCCATAAGGGTAGGAAGTGTAGTCTTCGAGCTTGGTATTGCTCGTAGACTTAATATTCATTCTATAATCCAGGTCATAACCAATTCCCATAAAAAGGCCCCCATGAATTCTTTTTAATGCATGTTGGTATAAACGAAAGTAGGTGTAATCTAAATTAATCTGCTGGTCGCCATGATGCTCTTTGCCAATTCCCCAAGTTTCGTGCGGGTATTTTAGTAGGCGGATATCGCCATCAATCACCCATGCATTCTCTTTTAACCAAATGTAAGAACGGATTGGCAGACCAAATCGTTTGCCAAAATTTGTGTAGGGAGTAAATGTCATTTTGGACATATAGGTATCGGAACGATCTCCTAAATAAAATCCTGCGGTTGTACTTGTAATTAAAGCATGCCCTCCTCCAGGAACATTTGTCGAAAAGGGTAAAAAGGAAAAATAGATTTTCTTTCCTGTACTATCGACAGTTTGGGGTGGCTTGATATTTAATATTTCTTTTCCAATATCAATCAGGTCCCGTTGTTTACTTGTATCAGCGAGATGTTTGGTGGTTTCTATTTCATTGACGGGACGTTGTGCATATGCAGTATCGGCAAGTACAAGTAGAACCATCAAAATAGACCATTTAATATAAAAAAGGTATGCGCTATCGTAGTGTGTCATGAAAGAATGCAATCTAGCAGGAAATAGACAGAATAACAATATTCAAACCAATAATTTATTCATTCTGTCACGTTTTGGCTATAAAGAGAATTGATTGGAAATTTCATTCGCCTAGAAAAAAATATCATTTACCGATTTTAATGTAATGTTAATCTAAATGTAATGAAATCAATATATGAGTTGTCTTAACTTTGAATCAGAAAATAAATAAAAAAAGTACGCAACAAATTTATATAGTAAGCGACAATAAAATAAGAAAATATACTAATACATTATAAAATTGAAAAAGATATGAAAACTTTAGTAAAAACATTTGTAGCAGCGGCAATGATTGCAATCTCTACTTGCTCAATGGCTTCAGTTAAGCCAGAAGAACGCAATTTAATTACTGCTGATTTAGCCATCGATGAATACGTTGGTGCAATGACCGAAGGTCAAGTAGCTAATTTGGACAAGCTTTTTACAGCTGATTTTGACCAAAAAATTTGCGGTAAACAAGATTTGAAACATAGCCGTCATGAGATGATTGAATTTTTGAAAAAACAAAAAGGAATCAAGATGAACTGCAGAACAACAACACAGATCGTTGAAGAATTACCTGATTATGCAATAGCGAAAGTTACGATGCAATTTGATGGTTTTGCGAAAACAGATCTGATCACACTTGTTAAAGAAAACGGAACCTGGAAAATTTCTAAATCTGTAAACTCTTATAAATAAGAATTTGCCGTCAAAACTGGTCGATTAAAAATAAGAAAAGGGTATTTAGAATAGAGTAAGTACCCTTTTTTTGTGGAGCATATCAGATTCGAACTGATCACCTCTTCACTGCCAGCGAAGCGCTCTAGCCAAATGAGCTAATGCCCCAGCTTTATTTGGTGTCGCTAAGATAGTACTTTTTTGGATAAACAAAGCCTCTTTTTTATTTTTCTACATATTTTTCTACGCATGTTATTTAGTCGCTTTTTTTTATGGTGTAAATACTTTAGAATCAAGGATCTGTATGTTTGTCTGTTTCAAGATATTTCAATCCTATTGAAAAACAAGTACGTTTAACGAAGATATCTTAAGACCTACCTACTTACGCTCATCCAGATGTATTATTGTTTTTCTGTAAGAAGAGCTTCGGTTCGCTTTATCTGACCTTTATCTTTCCAGGCATCATGGCCAGGAATAACCATGTTAATTTTAGGATATTTTGCCAATAACCTCGCTAGGGATGGCTTCCAGGATTTTATATCCCCATCTGCCGTAAATCCTAGATCTTGGGCTTCGGAGCTTTTTATAAAACAACCACCATCTAGGATCTTATATTCGGGAAACCAGACAACAACATTGTCCATGGAGTGTCCGGCACCAAAAAAGTTCAAAACAAAAGACTGTCCGCCGACGCTGTAGGTTTTATTGGTGGAAACAAGATGAGTGGCCTGGGCTTTGTGATTTGCCTTTAGCAGGTCGTTCGTCATTTTTGTTGCATAGGTTGGAATTCCAATGCGGTTGTAATAAGCAAAGCCACCTGCCCGGTCTTCGTGCCAGTGTGTCGCGTAAACGGCAATGACGGGTAAATTATGTTTTTGTTTGATACTGTCCAATAAGGGTTGATATTGTGTGGAATCCCATGGTGTATCAAAGAGGATAATGCCTTTTTTCGTAATTAGATATACAGCATTAGCAGCATATTTGGTGCCTCCAAATGTATTAAAGGTCGTGTAAAGATACAGTTGCGGATTTATCTTCTCTATTAAAAGAGGTTTTTCTTGCGCTTGTAGAGATGGAGAAAGACCGAGTAAACCAATGCTCATGCACAAACCAACGAGTTTTGTGCGAATATAGGGTGAAAAAAGTGAGATCATATTTTTGAATGTTATAGCATTAACGTTAGAACAAAATGATTATTATTTTTTCAAGACCTTATTAATACATTTTTTAGGTAGACTGAACAAAGTCTTCGCGATAAGGAGTGAACGAATCGATCAGTTCTCCTTCTTCAAGACATTCACATCCATGAATCAATTGTGAATCAATGATACAAGAGTCGCCTGCAGTTAGGATGCTGTCGACACCATTAATATGGTATCGGAATTTTCCTGCACTAACATAAGAAATCTGTGTGTGGGGGTGTTGATGAAGGGCACCGATGGCTCCTTTTTTAAAACGAACTTTCATGAGCATGAGTTCATCATTAAAAACGAGTATTTTTCGCATAACGCCTTCGCCGAGGTCTGTCCATTGCTGCTCGCTGTCGTGTAAGAATATTTCGCTCATCTAATTATTGATTTATGGATGTTTCGATTGAAAAATGCTCTGTTTTTCAATTATAGCAAATAAATATGAATTTACGGCTAGATCCATTGCTTCTTTTGTAGAATATCAACTTGCTTTGCAAAATTTGATAAAAGATGTGGCGAATTAAAAACCAAAAGACTCAAATAAGTGAAAAAACAGTTATTTTGTGCCTGAGCAATATGTATATTACACGATGAATTATTTCGACGAGCTTATTACTTTATTACAAGAAGAGCAGCAATTTGATCGATTACAACATGAAAATTTGTTGTTGAAAAGTAGTTTGAATGAACGAAGAATGCAAGGTGTCACCTGGTTTCCGATTCAGATAACAGATACGGAGCTTGGAAGAGGAGACTATTTGTCCGTTAATTTAAATCGAACAAATCATTATGAGGTCGAACATAAGTTTCGCTTTGGTATGCCAGTTTGCCTGTTCTCAAATCACGATCCCGACCGAGATCGAATAGAGGGCATCATATCTGCGATCAATAGGGACGGGATGCGAATTTCATTTCGTGTCGATGAACTTCCAGAATGGAGCAGAAGAGGGAAGCTTGGTGTTGATTTGTTATTTGATGAGTATTCCTATCGGGAGATGTTCAATGCATTGGAGAAAGGAAAGGAATTGAGCCGTGATGCAAAGCAAGGTAGTTTTGTGAGAAGATTAATCGGTGAAGAGGTGATTCCAACTGAATCTATTGGAAAATTCTATGAGCATCCCAGTTTAAATACGGGGCAAAATAAAGCGATCCAACAGCTATTGGAAGCAAGTACTGTGGCTCTTTTGCATGGGCCGCCGGGGACAGGGAAAACAACAACATTGGTTCAGGCCGTGAGGGCATTGCTAAAACAATACAACAAGCAAGTATTGGTTGTTGCGCCGAGCAATACGGCCGTTGATCTGTTAACCGAACGTTTAGACGCTGCTGGAGTTGCAGTAACAAGAATAGGAAACCCCGTTAAGGTTTCGGAACATCTTCAAGAATTGACACTCGATGCAAAGATTGATCGACATCCCGCAAATAAGGATATTAAAACACTTCAAAAGCAAGTGCGGACGTATACAGAGATGGCTCAAAAATATAAGCGTAATTTTGGAAAGGCTGAGCGGGAGCAAAGAAAAGCATTGTTTGATGAAGCCCATCGAATCAGAAAAGATGTCGATAAGATTCAGGATTTTATCAGTGCAGATGTTTTGGATAAATCCCAGGTAATCACTGCAACTTTGGTTGGATCGAATCATGAGGTTATTCGCAATCGCAGCTATGAAACAGTCATTATTGATGAGGCCGCACAAGCATTGGAGCCTGCTTGCTGGATACCGATATTAAAGGCACATCGGCTTATTTTGGCCGGTGATCACAATCAATTACCTCCAACAGTAAAATCTAGTAGGGTATCTAACCATGGTCTGAGTCATACATTATTCGAAAAATTGGTGGACCATAATCCGCAATTAGTTTCTTTGTTAGATGTGCAGTATCGCATGAATGAACAAATTATGGAATACCCGTCCGCAGCCTTGTATAATGGTTTGTTGAGAGCAGATAGTACAGTGGCACAGTGGAGCTTAGCAGTGGATACCGAGCCGGTCTTATTTATCGATACAGCGGGAGCGGGGTTTGAAGAAACAGAAAGTGACGGCGCAATTTTCAATCTAGGAGAAGCTCATTTTATTAAAGCCCATCTGAACGACCATATTGGGGCTTGGAAAGCTTCCTTGAGCCTAAATGAAAGCCTGAGCATCGGGGTGATCGCACCTTATCGAAAGCAGGCCACTTTATTGAAGGAGGTATTGGATGGGGAAGACGCGCTACGACCTTTTAATGACTTGATTAAAATACAGACAATAGACAGTTTTCAAGGACAGGAGAAGGATGTTATTTATATCAGTTTGACAAGAAGTAACGCCGAACAGCAGATTGGTTTTTTGTCTGATGTTCGCCGGATGAATGTGGCAATGACGAGGGCTAAGAAGAAACTGCTTGTTATTGGAGATAGTGCTACAATAGGTTCACATCCGTTTTACCGAGAATTTATAGCCTATACCGAGTCGATAGGGCACTATCATAGTGTGTGGGAATGGGATATTTCAGCAATATAACGCGAGATGCCACTTCATAGGAAGTGGCATCTTGCTTTTATTGAAACTTACTGACTAGATTGATTCCTGTAATCTCTCCTTATTAAGAAGTGAATTTCATCCAATCTGTGTTTTCGTCGTAGTTCATAAGTGGTTCGGCATTATTATTATTCGATAATTGGCCTACCAACATATAAATATCCATGCTCACGTGTTGACGTGTTATTTCTGTCATCTTATCATTGAACCCGGCGTTGTTAATTTGTAAAACATACTGAAAACAAATGACGCGGGCGATTATCTTTCCAAGTGTAACCAGTTCGCGCTGTTTCGGCTGTAGCGGAAAGTCAAAATTCAAGATTGATGAGAAAAATGGTGCTGCAAATTCAGTTGAGCTATATTTTTTTAAGAAAGACAATAAGTTGCTTTCTTTGGTTTTGCGCATAAGTTTACCGATCGCTTCAGCAACTTGAGAATAAAGCATTTCATTTGACCCCTCAAAGATTTGAAAAGGTCTACTGTCTATGAGGCCACGACCGGCAACATGGTCTAACCTGTAACCATTTGCACCGGATAATTGCACACATATTTGCGCGGCTTCATGCATTAAGTCTGTCACAAATGCTTTCACACTATTGGCATCTACACCATAGGCTGAAAGGTCATTATGGATAGAACTGATCGAGACACTGTATGAACACATTGCAGAACATAATGTAAATGCAGCCTGTATGCGCGACAACTGAAATTTAACAGCGTCTAATTCATTTAAACTAATACCCGATACACGACGTTCGGAACAATGCTTCATGGCCTCATCCAACATACGTTTTATAAAACCCATGCCCATTCCAGGGAATTGTAATCTACTGCGATGGAGGGTGTCTAACATCAATTTAATTCCTGTACTTTCCGGATTTAGTTTGTGGTCCGTGGGAACATTGATGTCGATGTCGTTCACACCATAAGGAATCGCATAGAGACCAAGGCTATTGTATTTCTTTGTAACAACAATCTTTTGTTCTTCGACGGCGTTCTCTGTGACAAAGAAATCTATATCCCGCACCAGTTCTCCGCTTTCATTTTTCTTGCGTGCTGTCACGAGCCAAAAGTCTGCAGCTCCAGTAAGACCTTGCCAGTGTTTTTCACCTTTTATATAGTACTTATCGTCCTTTTGTTCGTAAGATGTTCGCATATTGAGTGCGTCGCTGCCGTAAGCTTGTTCGGTAATCATTAGTCCCCCCATAGCTTGGTTTTCCAAAAATTGAGGGAATACCTTCTCTTGAAGTAAGGTGTCGCCGTATTTGGCAAAAGGTTCCAAAAATAGCGCAATATTAATCCCGAAGATTAGCGATAAAGATAGTGATTCATAAGAAGCTGCTGCCAGTACACCCAAGCATTCTTTTACATGAAGGCCCCGACCACCGTGGTGTTCTGGAATAGCAACCGACAAGGGTTGCATTTTCATGATCTCTGCTAAAAACTCAGGCGGTAGCCCTCGCGTTAAACTGAGCGAGTTGTAATCATACTCTTTATTAAATAAGCTTGATAGCCTAGTTTTAAAATCCGCAATAAACAAATCGAAATCTTGGGTTATATTGTTGTGTTCTGAAACCTTAAGCATCTTTAAATATGTAATTAAATGATGGAACAATTTATTTGAAACATCGAGAATAAAGTGTACTACCGAACTGAAATTCTCTTTTTGCTTCAATCACTTACACAAAAATAACTGCAATCAATTTGATTCTCTTGTGTACTTCAGTATAAAAGATAGGACAAATCGTGCATATTGAAAACCTAAGTTGCTCTGTTTCGATAAGAAGTAGGAGAAACGCCAACTATTTTTTTGAAAAGCCGTGAGAAATAAGAAGGATCAGAAAAATCCAATTCATAACAGATATCTGCAATGCTTTTAGTGGATTCAAACAATAGAAATTGACTGTGCATAATCAGCACTTCAAGAATGAGTTCCTTCGACGATTTCTTGAATACAGAAAATACGCATCGATTAAGGTAGTTTGTAGATACTGCGAGTTTATCCGCGTAGAATGAAATATTTTTTTGCTTTTTGAAGTTTTTGTGCACAAGCTGTTTGAACATCATAGCAATTTCCTGTCTCCGATTGAGGGCTAGGTTGGATGAAGATAGCTTGATGATTTTTAGAATTGCCGATTTTAATAAATTTTCAAATAGTTCTCGATAAGGTAATTCCGAAAGCAGTTCATTATAAAGCAATCTAAAAAGCTCTTGAAGATCGCTGCTGTCTCGCGCAGTTAAGTTCAGTAAGGGCGAGATATTAAAGATATTCAAAATCTCCTGTTCCCTGAATATGGAAGTCATTGCATTGTCGTTGATCAAAACGCAATGTCCTTTCGCGGATTTATCGACCGACTTTATTGTTGAGATATTGCCGTAATTGCTGATAAGAATTGCCGGAGCTGTTACAACGTATTCCTTAGCTCCAATTTGATGTTTAAAATAACCTTCAGTTATATGAACGAGGAGGTTATAGCCCAAGAAAATAGGTGGGGTAGGGAATTTAATGTAAGGAGCGATTTCACTGAGCTGAAATATCTTGATCGGCGATTGCTGGTAGCGAAGATGCTCCAAACTACCTGTCATAAAACGATCTACAAATTCACCCGCATTTACCTGCTTTTCCATTATCAATTATTATTATAAAAATTTAGTATGCCACAGCTTCTGAATGTCATCTATTGTTTCATGTGTAAATCATGCTCCCAATAATACTCCAAAGGTAGCTGGATAAAACTTGTTTATCAATTTTAACAAATGATTTGCTAAAATAAAGCTTTATCCTTAGTTTAGTTTTTGCAATCGGATAAATAGCCTGATGCTCAGGGGCTATATTTTAATATTATAAACCAAATGAATATGAAACCAGTGCTCATTTTTATATTGACTCTATTCCTGTTCAGAAATGCAACAGCACAGATCTCGTTGAATTATTGTAATGATCGTATACAAACTGGAGCCGAGCAGACCGAGCGTTATCTTCCTTATTTAATGAATAAACGCATTGCAATATTGGGCAATCCATCTACGGTTATTAAAGGGAGACACCTTGTTGATAGTCTACTTGCACGCGGGGTTCAGATTGTGAGAATCTTTGGGCCTGAGCACGGATTTCGAGGCAATGCAAGTAATGGAACTAAAGTGGGGGACGAAATCGATCCGACAACTAAAATTCCTATTGTCTCTTTATATGGGAATAAGAAAAAGCCAACAGCGAAGGATCTAAAAGATATCGATCTGTTTATTTATGATGTGCAGGATATGGGGGTGAGATTTTATACCAACATTAATGCCCTTCGGGATATTATGGAAGCCTGCGCAGAAAATGATAAGGAGCTCTTGATCTTAGACCGGCCCAATCCCAATGCCTACCTAATTGATGGTCCTATTTTGGAGACAAAACATAAGTCGGGTATCGGGCAATTCCCAGTTCCTATTGCACATGGGATGACTACAGCTGAATTCGCCCAGATGATCAATGGAGAAGGTTGGATGGATACTAAAAAGAAATGTAAATTGAAGATTATTCCTGTAGCAGATTATGATCATAGTATGCTTTATAAGTTACCAGTCAATCCTTCGCCCAATTTAAATACGGAACAAAGCATACTATTATATCCCAGTACCTGTCTCTTTGAAGGTGTGAAAGTGAATCATGGCAGAGGCACCGATTATCCCTTTGTTGTAATTGGTAGCCCAATCTATAAAGGTATATATGACTTCTCATTTGTCCCCGTCAGTAAAAAAGGGATGAGTGAATCGCCACTGTTTATGAATGAAGAATGTTATGGAATAGACCTGCGTAAATATGATCTGCAGCAGCTTGTAGATAGCAAAAAAATAAACCTATCCTGGATGATAGCGCTTTATCGGAATTCTCCGGAAAAAGACAAGTTTTTTGATCAATCATTTTCGAAACAGATTGGAAGTATCGAAAAGCTCGTGGGCGTAGATTTATTTCGCAAGCAAATCGAAGCCGGTGTTTCGGAAGAAGAAATCCGAAAAAGCTGGGAGCCGGGCATAAGTCATTATAGAAAGACTAGGGAAAAATACCTTATCTATCAATAATATAACCTGAATAAAAGTACATCGATGTTTGGACTAAAATATGATTGGCGCCCAATTATTATCCTATGTATTGCAGTGGGATGTTTTTGTCAATTACGGGCGCAGCACCTGGCTAGAGGCCTAGATCGTCAAAATTATACAGCACAATCCAACATTAGGTTAAATCCCGCGTTGAAATGGAAATTCAAAACAAAGGGAATGCTGTTTTCTTCGCCCGTCGTTTGGCAGGACATCGTTTTTGTCGGGTCTTGCGACAGTAATCTTTACGCATTGAATAAAACGAGCGGTAATATACTTTGGAAGTATAAAACTACAGGTGAAATTCGGTCAACTGTTGCTCTTGATGCCGGAACAGTGTATTTTTTAAGCACTGCTGGCTACTTGTATGCCCTGGATGCCCAAACAGGTCGAAAATTATGGCAGTTTTCAACAGATGGTGAAAAGAGTTATGATGTATGGGACTATTTCCTCTCATCTCCTGCGGTTGCAGATGGTGTAGTCTATTTTGGGTCTGGGGATCATCATGTCTATGCCGTAGATGCTAAATCGGGAAAACTTGTTTGGAAATTCCTAACTGGAGGTATTGTGCATGCAGCCCCAACGCTGACACAAGAGCGTGTTTTCATTGGTAGTTTTGATGGTTATTTTTATTGTTTGAAAAAAGATGGTACCCTTCATTGGAAGTTTAAAACGGTTGGCGAACGTTATTTTCCAAAAGGTGAGATTCAGTTCCATGCAGCAGTCGCCGACAGTACAGTCTATTTTGGTGCTCGTGACTTTAATGTATATGCGCTAAATGCCACGAATGGAAGTGGATTTTGGGTATATCATCAACCGGGAAGCTGGACAAGTGTTCCTAGTATTTTTGACGATAAGCTTGTTGTAACCATGTCGGATTCCTATAGTATACTTGTTTTAAATAGAATGGACGGCGTGAAAATAGTTGAACCTAAAGTACCTTTAAATACATTTAGCAGTGCCTCAATTGCTGGTAATGAGGCTTTTTTTGGAACGCTGGATGGTGTAATTTATAGATTGGATATAAAAAACGGAGAAGTTGTGCCTATTTTTCAAACGGAGTCGAGTAAAAAGAATAGGCAATTGTTTATAAATGATGAAAATATGCTCCGCGCCGATCTGCAACAAAAATATGAGGATAATATTACAAGACTCTTTGCAGACTACCTGCAGATGGGAAGTATCTTTTCAACAATATGGATTGATGGAAATCGGCTTTATTTTAGTTCCGCTGATGGTGCCATCTATGCATTGGAATAGTAAGTACGCGCTATTTACAAATCGTAGCAGGTCTTACTTTCTCAATATTTTTTCCATGGATCTACCTTTGGCCAGTTCATCAATTAACTTATCGAGATAACGAACTTTCTGAACTAGCGGATCTTCAATATCCTCAATGCGATAGCCACAGATTACACCAGAGATCTTTGAAACATTCGGGTTTAAGCAAGGTGCTTGTTTAAAGAAATGTTCAAAGTCGATTTTATCGTCAATCGTTTGCTGTAGGGATACCGGATTATAGCCGGTAAGCCAGAAAATGATTTCGTCAACCTCTTCTTTTGTGCGTCCTTTTCTTTCGGCCTTTTGTATATAAAGCGGGTATACACCAGCAAATGACATGCGATATATTCTTGTATTATCCATTTTTACACATTGATTTTATTAAAGGTATTCATTTTGAATGAAAATAAAAACAAAGGATAGTTGGCTAAATTAAGCAAAAACATCGCTAATTGGTGCTACGTAACTATAGAATTTACTTAGCAATTTCTTTAATAATAATATAAATTATAATTCTATTTTTATGTGATACAAAATTATTGAAAGATTATATATGGATTTGAGGTATATTCGAAATAACATACATATTAAAGAAGAGGATCAACAACGTATCAAAGACTTTCCTGTGCTGATAGGAGGTTGCGGAATAGGAAGTTACATTGCAGAGTGCTTATTGCGTATGGGTTTCGAAAATTTCACAATTGCCGATGGTGATATTGTCGAGTTGTCAAATCTAAATAGACAAAACTATACAAACAAGGATATTGGTGTAAAGAAAGTAATTGCTTTACAGGATCGCTTACAGACAATTAATCCGGAAGCCAAAATAACAGTATTTCCAGAATTTATTGACAAAGATAATCTATTTGATATCGGTATTAACCATAAGGTTGCTATCAATGCGCTGGATTTTTCTTCTGATATTCCTTTTGTTTTTGACCAGTATATGGCAAAAAGAAATATACCGGTAGTACATCCTTATAATTTGGGCTGGGCAGGATTTTTAACAGTTCTTCCACCTGAGGGTCTTAATCTACATTCATTGGAAAAGGCCCACAAGACATTTGAATTAAATGTCGGGAAATTCATTGTGGATAGTTTAAAAACAAAAGGTATAGAAACGAAATGGTTCGAGGAATTTTTGGAAGAATATGGTAAGATTGCGTTGACGTCACCTCCGCCGCAGCTATCCCTAGGTTTATACCTCCTATCTGGCATGGTAAGTCACGTCGTATTCAATTTGGCAACAGCAAAACCTGTGAAATTCTTTCCAGATTCCTATTATTTATCCATGATTCGCTGATTATAATATAAGATAAAGAATCGATTGTTTTATTACACTTTTGTGTAGTAATTTTAATGCTGCGGGAATTTAGGAGGAAAGTGCTTATTTTTATTGCTCTTGAATACCATCTACATGAATTGGACATCTGATAATTATTATTTCACTAAACTTAAAAAGGAAGAACTTTTTGAACTCATTCATTTTTATTTAAGGACGACAGCTGAATATTATAATTTGGATGATTCTCTTAATGAAGAATATACTCATCATTATAAGAATTTATTAGGCGAAGATTTAAGTTTTTTTGATACTTCAATTTATTATGTTCTGCGTGACCGAAAAATGCATAATATCCATGCATCAATTCGCATCACCTATTGGGATAGAGAAACAATATTACCCATTCAAAAATTATTTTCCGTATCAAAAGAAGAGCTTTTGTCGCAAAAAGTAAATCACTATTGGCATATCGGACGATTTATTATTTCGAAGAAGATTGAAGGTCAACGGATCAGCATTTTAAAAAAAATGCTCTTTGATGCATTTTTTCCACCTCATTTTTTGGATAACGGCTTAATCATCGCCGAGTGTGACAAAAAATTGGTTAATACGCTGCTAAAACTTGGCATACCTTCGTATGAGCTTGGCAGTCCAATCATCTATTTATATTCAGAAACCCTGCCTATTTATATTAGAACTGAATGGCTCGATTACTTCATTCAGAAAAATAAAGTCGCTCAATATTGTTTAGCTAATAGTGATGATTCGGATAGCTTTGCTATTAAAGCAAAACATATGGGTTTTAATGATAATAATGGCGGCAAAAATAGAGTATCTGATAATAATGGCGGCAAAAATAGAGTATCTAATTAGAATAGAGATAGCTCAATAGCTAATGCTGTTGCTTCAGTAATACTCTTCACCTTTAATTTTGAGAATATTTGCTTTTTGTGAAACTTAATGGTATCAATTGAAACGTATAATTTATCGGCAATTTGTTCCATTGTGAATCCCTGAGCTGAAAAAAGAAGAATATCTTTCTCGCGTGGTTTTAGTTTGACATGAGGAGATTCTACCCAAAGATCAGTATCTAAATTATATTCAAATTGTTTGCCCGCATCGTCAGATTTAAACTTAATATTCCCCGCATTGGCATGTGAAGAAATGGAAACTACACATAGTGCAATCCAGGGGTTTGAAGATTTGTCTAAAAGAATAGGCTTCAGTTTATGGTTTATAAGAAGAGGTTTTCCTTTAGCTTGCTTCAAATGAAAATCATAGGATATTGAATGCGTTAATTTGTCTTCAGTCGGAAGATTTTCGAAAAATTCGAATCCGACTTCATTTATTTTCTTTAACAGCAGTAAGTCTCCTTCAGGTACATTATCCAAATAATGCTGATATCCTTTTTTTTGAACTTCAGAAGGAGTATTTCCACATAAAAATATAGGGTTATCAGACACGAACAGAAAGCTCTTTTTTGAATAATCAATTAAATATATGCTTTGGTAAGTTAATTTGCTGAGAGACTTTGCAAAATTAATATAGGCATCTACAATTTCGTAGTCATCCTTAGTAAAATTATCTTTAACATATACCGGCTTAAAAAAATCTTCAATCTCAACTTTCATATTGTAAACTACAAAAAGGATTTACTCTAGTATCTAAATAATAAATTAGCGTAAATTTTACGCTAATTTGTAAGGCAAAAATAATGACTTAAATTCAAATAAAATATTTAAAATAGCCGTTTGTTAAGTATTTATACGTGTTTTATGTTTTTCTAGAACTAAAAAATGACGTATTTCAACACTTTTTGTCTCTATTTTACTTGATAATAAATGTCCTACACAAATGTGTAGAATATTTATTAGATTATAAATCTAATAGTTTTACTGCTTACCTTTGCCCAATATTGCAATTAAATTATATAAATATAACCTATTGAAATCAATTTCCCAATAATAATTTTTAAATAAATAAGATATTTGACAAAGTTTGGAGCAAATATAATAACAATTCCCGCTAATTTCCTATAAAACTATTTCTCTGAGTAGCTATTCACTGGACTATATTTTGCCCTTTTTTGCAAAATACAGCTCTTTTCCATCTAAGAATCAAAACCTTTCATTTTCCCACGCTTGTGTCAATTAGATTCAGTTTATTTTTTTCTTTTTATATGTATATACATTTTGATTTTATTCGTTTGATATTTGTTTTTTTTGTAGTAATATTGTGCTTAAAGTTTTGCTTTTAAACGTTTTTTGTAGATTATTAATGTATGTACAATGTGATGTGTTTTGTGAATTGTTTCGTATAGTTTACGAGGAAAGCAACTGATGTAATTAAAAATTATAAAATCTGATACTTATGAAATTACGTTTCTCACTTTCTTTTGCCACCGGTCTGTTGTTCATGTGTGTGCAGTCTGTTGTTGGTCAGGAGCACGCAATTTGGCAATTGGGAAATTCAGACGGTTCAAGCAGCGAATTTGCCTTGTCTCCGAATGGATATAAGAAATTTTTGGAACATGATTTTGGTTATGAAGACAATGCGTTTATCATCGGTCAATCTTCTTTAACAAAGGATTTACCCTATGTATTGCCCGGTCCGGCCAATGAATGGGGGGGGACTGGAGGAACCTCTGGTCTGAGAACACATTTTTTAAATCTATACTATGTGTTAAACAATGGTATAAAAAATGGTCAGTGCACACTCCAGGTTAAATTAGCAAATAGTGACCCTAAAAATAGACCTACGCTACAGATCGCAATCAATGGCAAGCCCTATAATTTTGAGGTGGAGCGGGGAGCAGGAAATGGTGAGCCGCTAGAGAATCCTTTAAAATCTGGAAATTCTACGATAAATATACCATTACCAGCTAATCTCATTAAGAAAGGAGGAAATCAGATTACCATGACTGTCATAAAGGGAGGTTGGGTTGAATTTGATTCCTTTAAACTGCTGGGTTCACAGCAAGTAAAGTTAATAGCTAATCGCTCTGTAATTGTTAAAAATGTACAGCAAGCTGATTTTGAGATCCTAAGTGCAGGGAAACCCGTCCAAAATATGCTGGTTGATCTCTTGAAATTGAAAGATGATGAACAGTTGAAAGTAGTCTTAGATGGAAAGAAAATTTATGAGAAAACACTTGAAAAAGGTACAGCGAAACTTGAAATACCAATGCCTTATGTCGCTAAGGATATATGGAGTAAGTATGAAATTTATAGTAATGGGCAATTAATACAGTCATCAACAATCAAGCGGGGCCCAAAAAGACTAGGTGGAGTTTCAGATTATGTGAACACGATGATGGGTGCAGGACATTCCAGATGGATGATAGCCCCGGGACCGTGGATGCCTTTTGGCATGGTAAAGATAAGTCCAGATAACCAAAATATTGGCTGGCAGGCTGGTTATGAGCCTTCTATCGAATCTATTGGTACTTTTAGCCATATTCACGAATGGACAATGGCTGGATTGGGAACATTTCCGACAGCAGGTCAATTGAAAACTCGGGTCGGAGATCAGTATAGTACAAATTCAGGATATCGATCAGCAATAGATAAAACCAGCGAAAAGGCTCCATTGGGATATTATGCTGTTCATCTCCTTGATCACGATATCGATGTAAAATTGACGGCTGGTACACGTTCCAGCTTTCAACAATATACTTATCATAAGTCGGACACAGGACGTATTATGATTGATCTTAAGGTTAATGGAGAATATGATTATAAAATTAAAGATTTCTCGCTGAAAAAGGTTTCTGACTATAAGGTTGTGGGATACAGTAATCAATTATCTGAAAACGTTTGGTCCACGGATGCAAAACAGGATTATGTCGTATACTTTGTGATGGAGTTTGATAAACCGATAAAAAACTATGGTACATGGCATAATGATAAGATAACAGAACGGACCGATTTGGTCGCCGATAGTGCTCAATTTGCGGGAATGTACGTGGAATTTGATGTGCACAAAGATAAGGCTGTACAACTGCGCACGGGGATTTCCTATGTGAGCTTAGCCAATGCAGAGGAGAATTTAAAAACGGAACTGTCGGAGCCATTCGGATGGTCCATTGATCGGGTCGTGGAAAATCAACATAAAGTTTGGGATGAACTTTTAGGTAGATTGGAGATAAAGTCTTCAGACTATTTTGAAAAAGAGAAATTCTATACCAATATGTATCGCACTTTGGCAAGCCGAAACACATTTAGTGATGTGAATGGTCAATGGAGGTCTTCGGATGAAGTGATACGAACTTTAACCCATAAAGGGGATCTCGCCTTAGGCTGTGATGCTTTCTGGAATACCTTTTGGAATTTAAATCAGTTTTGGAATCTGGTTACACCGGAATGGTCCAGTAAATGGGTTAGATCGCAACTTGCGATGTATGACGCAAATGGCTGGCTGGCGAAAGGGCCGGCTGGAATGGAGTATATACCCGTCATGGTTGCTGAACATGAAATACCGTTAATTGTTGGGGCATACCAGATGGGGATTAGAGACTACGATACCGAAAAGGCATTTGAAGCTGTTAAAAAAATGCAGACAACGAGTCCATTGAAATTTGAAGGTGGTTTTGCGGGTAATAGGGATTTGGATGTCTATTTAAAATATAAGTACGTTCCCTATGATGTGGGGCGGTTTTCAAATTCAATGGAATATAGTTTTGACGATTGGACAGTTGGGCAGTTTGCAAAATCGCTAGGAAAAGAGCAGGAGTATCGCTATTTCAATGATCGCGGAAACTGGTGGAAAAATGCGATAGATGTCAGTAGCGGATATGCTCGGATGAAGGATTCAAAAGGAGAATGGTATAAAGATTTTGACCCTTTTAAATCGGGAGCTAACCATCATTATGTCGAGGGAAATGCATGGCAACTGACTTTTTTTGTGCCACAGGATATTCCTGGACTAGCTAAAATGATCGGCCAGGATGTGTTTTTAAAACGATTGGAATGGGGATTTCCAGAAAGTGAAAAATGGCGCTATAATGGCCCTAATGATCAATATTGGGATTATCCTGTTGTTCAGGGAAATCAGCAATCAATGCATTTTGCCTATATTTTTAATTGGTTGAGTAAGCCCTGGTTGACACAAAAATGGAGCCGCTCCATAGGTGAGCGCTATTATGGCCAAGGGGTTTCGAATGCTTATCTCGGCGATGAAGACCAGGGGCAAATGAGTGCTTGGTATATCATGAATGCTATTGGTTTATTTCAGATAGATGGCGGAACAAGGGTCAAACCAATTTATGAAATAGGAAGCCCACTCTTTGAGGAGGTTAAGATTAGATTGGATGGTAAATATGGAAGAGGTGAACAGTTTATTATCAAAGCGAAAAATGCAAATAAGAAAAATATGTATGTACAACGCGCAACATTAAATGGAAAACCCCTCAATACCTTTTACTTTGATGCTTCTGAACTTCTAAAGGGAGGAGAGCTCGTCTTAGAAATGGGAGCCAGCCCTAATAAGCAATGGGGATTGTACCAATAAAAGATATATTTTATTGCCGCACCATACTTAGGGCGAGTTGAAGTATAGTAAGGATGTGTTAAAGTTTGGTTAAACTAAGAGGTCTGATATAAGAAACTGCCTTCGGACGGCGTTATATCTGTAGTTTCATAATTTAGGTTAATAATTGGTTAGTTAGTAAAAGCCTGAAGTTCCCCACTTCAGGCTTTTGTTGTTATTGGTTATCATAAATCTCTTTGCTTAACATTTTTAGTTTTGCTAAATCCTATTAACAAACGTAAAATCATCGATATAACCACTTATAAGATTTGTAAATCTTTGCGATTATCTGTAGTATTGTAGGTACACGCTAAAATGCGCGGCCTATGGTGTTTGCTTGAATGAAAGCAATTAACAATGTCGTCTATCAAGATTATATGATCAAATCTATTCGTTTTTTACTTTTAGGATTATTTCTTTGGGAGAACGTTTCTGCCCAAAAGCTTTCTACAGACTATGTCAACCCGTTTATCGGTACCAGCAATTATGGAACAACTAATCCGGGAGCTCAGGTTCCCAACGGCTTGATGAATGTTTCTCCGTTTAATGTAATGGGATCATCACTTAATGCATTTGATAAGGATGCAAGATGGTGGTCTACTCCCTATGAACATAGCAACAGTTATTTTACAGGTTTTTCTCATGTTAATTTAAGTGGGGTAGGATGTCCAGACATGGGAAGTCTGTTGTTGATGCCAACCTCAGGGAAATTAGAGGTTGATTATCATCAATACGGAAGTACCTATACGCAGGAGGTTGCCCACCCCGGGTATTATAGCAATGTGTTAAAGAAATACGGTATCAAGACCGAAGTTTCAGCAACAACCCGTGTAGGTGTTTCGAAATTTACTTTTCCAAAAGGACAGGCAAATATCCTGCTTAATTTGGGCGAAGGTTTAACAAATGAAACGGGAGCAACAGTTCGTTATGTAAGTGATACCGAAATAGAAGGATCTAAGTTGTTGGGCTCTTTCTGTTACACGAATAATCAGGCTGTTTACCCAATCTTCTTTGTTATGCGGGTCAATAAAAAACCGTCAAAAAGAGGGTATTGGAAATTCCAGCGTGCCGGAGAAAAGTGGGAAAATGATTGGAATAAAGATGCCGGAAAATATAAAATTTTTACGGACTATACCGATCAGCTTTCCGGCGATGATCTTGGCGCATATTTTAGTTTTGATGTCAAAGAAAATGAAAGCTTAGAAGTACAGCTTGCCGTATCATTTGTGAGCATTGAGAACGCACGTAAAAATCTAAATGCTGAACAAGCAGATTTTAGCTTTGAAAAAACACAAAAGCACGCAGGTTCGCTTTGGAACAATGCATTGTCAAAGATACAGGTAGAAGGCGGTACCGAGGACCAAAAAACAGTGTTCTATACAGCATTATATCATGCTATGATTCATCCAAATATCTTGCAGGATGTAAACGGAGAGTATCCTGCCATGGAAAGTCGGAAGACACTTGTTGCAGATCACAATCGTTACACCGTGTTTTCGCTATGGGATACGTACCGAAATGTTCAGCCTTTAATGTCGCTGGTTTATCCCGATAAGCAGGTGGGTATGATACGTTCCATGATCGATATTTATAAGGAAAGTGGTTGGATGCCCAAATGGGAGTTGTATAGCCGAGAAAGCTATACCATGGATGGCGATCCGGCAGTTCCAGTGATCGTTGACGCATGGATGAAAGGCATTCGGGATTTTGACGTTAATACAGCTTATGAAGCGTTTCTGAAATCGGCAACGACTACGGATTCCACGAATAAAATTAGACCAGACAATGCGGACTATGTGAAGTTTGGGTATGTTCCACTGCGCGATTCATTCGATAATTCGGTATCTCATGCCATTGAATATTATGTTGCAGATTGGAACATAGCCCAATTGGCCGGTTCATTGGGGAAAACCAAAGACGCTCAGATTTTTGCTAAGCGAGCACAGGGATATAAACATTATTATTCTTCGGAGTATGGGACTTTCAGACCTATTCTTCCTAACGGCGAGTTTTTAAGTCCATTTAGCCCATTGATGGGCGCCAATTTTGAACCTAATCATGGTTTCCATGAAGGTAACGCTTGGAACTATAGTTTTGCCATACCATTTGATATACCTGGTTTGGTGAAATTGATGGGCGGAAAGCAAAAATTTGTGGATAGACTGCAGGCAACGTTTGATAAAGGGTATTTTGATGTTACCAACGAACCAGATATGCTGTATCCACATGTGTTTTCAGAAATCAAAGGAGAAGAATGGCGTACCCAAAAGCTGGTCAAAGAAATTTTAGAAAAGCATTTTACGAACAGCCCAGGGGGTATACCGGGAAATGACGATACGGGAACAATGTCTACATGGGCTTTAATGAACATGATTGGAATCTATCCTTTTTGTCCAGGTAGACCTGATTATACAGTTGTAACACCGGTATTCGACAAAGTGACCATCCAACTCGATAAGAAATATTATCCAAACGGGGACAAAGTGACGATAAGACGTCAAAAAGAGGATGCTGGTGATTATATCAAAAAGATCGTTATCGATGGAAAACTATTCAATGGATTTAAAATCAACCATCAGACTTTGGTCAATAGTAAGGATATTCTAATCGTTACTGGAAATAGATAATTAGGCAAACTAAACTGAAAAACTGATCTACACGATGAAATATATTAATTATGCGGTCTGTGCAGGCCTTTTGTCCTTAATTGGTTGCGCTTTACTAAAAAATTCCGATGAGACTTCTTATGCAGGGTATGTAAATCCTTTTATCGGAACGGATTTTACGGGCAATACATATCCTGGAGCACAATCACCTTTTGGGATGGTACAGCTCAGCCCAGATAATGGGCTGCCTGGCTGGGACCGTATTTCCGGATACTTTTATCCTGACAGTACGATTTCCGGATTTAGCCATACACATTTAAGTGGAACCGGGGCTGGCGACTTGTACGACATATCTTTTATGCCGGTTACCTTACCTTATCATGAAGCCGCGGCTCCCTTAGGTATACATTCCAAATTTTCGCATAAAGACGAGAAGGCTCACGCTGGATACTATCAGGTAAAACTTACTGATTATGATATAAATGTAGAGCTGACAGCAACAGCACGCTGCGGTATTCAACGTTATACGTTTCCAAAAGCCGAGTCTGCTGTATTTTTAGACTTAAAGAAAGCAATGAATTGGGATGCTACCACGGATTCACACATCGAAGTGGTTGATTCTGTCACTATTCGTGGTTATCGTTTTTCGGAGGGTTGGGCAAGAGGCCAACGCGTTTATTTTGAAACTCGGTTTTCTAAGCCTTTTATGGCCGTTCATATCGATAGTTCAGCAATATTATCCAGCGCTGATACAACGGCAAAAAGTGCAAAACGAATTGGTACTGCATTCAAAGCACGTTTTGATTTCAAGACAGCAGCTGGAGAACAAGTGACTTTAAGTACGGCCCTTTCGGGTGTAAGTATGGAAGGCGCTTCCAAGAACTTAAAAGTAGAAGTTCCAAAAGATGATTTTGATTATTATTTAAAGGAGGCAGAGCAAAATTGGAATCACGAATTGGGTAGGCTAGCAATCGAGACCAAAGACAAAGAGGAGCAAGTTAAGTTCTATACAGCGTTATATCATTCTATGCTGGCACCGACAATTTTCGGTGATGTTGATGGTGCTTACATGGGGGCTGACCGGAAGGTACATCAGGCCGAAGGTTGGACCAATTATAGTACATTCTCACTTTGGGATACCTATAGGGCTTCGCATCCATTATTTACCTATATCGACCCTAGTCGGGTAAATGATATGATTAAGTCCTTCATTGCCTTTTATGAACAGCACGGTCGATTGCCCGTATGGAATATTTATGGAAGTGAAACGGATATGATGATTGGAAATCATGCCATTCCTGTCATTGTAGATGCATATTTAAAAGGAATCGGTGATTTTGACGCATCAAAAGCATTGGAAGCCTGTGTTGCCACAGTTAATATTGACAACTATCGGGGTATAGGTCTGTATAAAAAACTAGGCTATGTGCCTTATGATGTCAAAGATGAATACAATGCCGAAAACTGGTCCCTATCAAGAACACTTGAATACGCCTATGACGATCATTGCATCGCAATGATGGCCGATAAGATGGGAAAGAAAGAGATTGCGGGAACATTTTTTGCAAGAGCTCAAAATTATAAAAATGTGTATAATCCGGCTACTTCATTTATGCAACCTCGAGATAGCCATGGTAAATTTATTACTCCATTTGATGCGGAGGAATATAGTGCCCATATTTGTGAAAGTAATGCATGGCAATATTTTTGGTCTGTACAACATGATATCCTTGGATTGATTAAACTTGTTGGCGGACAAGAGCGCTTTGGACAGAAGTTAGATAGCATGTTTACATTTCATCCTTCTGACACCAGCAAACTGCCAATTTTTAGTACAGGAATGATTGGGCAATATGCACACGGTAACGAGCCGAGCCATCATGCACTCTATTTATTTAATGCGGTTGGACAGCCCTGGAAAACGCAGCAATATGCGGCAGAGGTAATGAACAAACTTTACTTGAATACACCTTCGGGATTAAGTGGAAATGATGACTGCGGGCAGATGTCGGCTTGGTATGTGTTCAGCTCATTGGGATTTTATCCTGTAGATCCCATCAGTGGAAAATACGAAATCGGTACACCTTTATTTGAAAAAGTTGAATTGAAGTTGTCCAATGGAAAGAAATTTACTGTGAAAGCTAATCATGTCAGTAAATCTAATATTTATATACAATCCATTACGATCGATGGTAAGCCTCTTGAAACAAGTTATATTACACATGAACAAATTATGTCTGGAGCGACATTGGTGCTAGAAATGGGCGAAAAACCGGGACCGGTATGGTACAAAAATAGATAGGTCTATAGGTAAATGGAGTTTCTTATGTGAAACTCCCAAATAATTAAGAGAAGCCTCCAAATGAATATTTAATCGTTTTGGAGGCTTTTTATTTTGTCGGCAGAATCAAGCTTTTATAGACAAGCTTTTGTAGAAGTAAGTCGTGCTACACAATGTTCCATTCGGGAAGAGGGCATAATTTGGGATATCTCCGACTATCGTCCAGCCACATTTTTGATACATGATATAAGCCGGGCTATCGGTTACTGTATCTAGTACCAATAGTGTCTTATTTAGATCAATGGCTATATTTTCAATGTGTTGAAGTAGATTTTGTGCGATGCCCATTCTTCGAAAGTCGGTATGGACTAACATTTTGGCTACATCTGCGCGATGTGTTTGATTTGATGGGAGGTCGATTTGCAGTTGAACAGTTCCAGCGATTCGATGCGTAAACGCATCTTTTGCAATAATCAATATTGTTTTCTGCTGCTTGACCTTGTTCAGTACTTCAGTCCAAAATCTTTTTGCCTGCTCAATTGTTAGATCTTCCATAAAACCTACGGAGGCACCTCCTTGGACAATATTAAAAGTCAGCTCTACTAGTTCAGAAATTAAGTTAATGCTAGATTCTTTGACTTCTTCAATGACAAAATCTGTATGGGAAATAGGTGAGGAACTCATGTGTTTGATTGAGGACGAGATATAGAAAAGGAATTGATCGCGATGTTATGTAAGAAAAGACATTCTGGTAACGATAGGCTTGGCTCTTCTGGTGAGAATCATATTTAAGAATCGTTACTCGTTGCGGGTGAAGGCATAATAGATGACGTATAACCAACCTAGTATTCCATGAATTAGAGCCCAAAGTATAGATTTGTTACGATCCCATGAGGTGACAACGGCAATTACGGAACCTAGTCCAATACCCGATTGTGTGATCGTCTGTGTCGTTGATTTACTTATCTCTTGACCAAATACGATATCCGCGAGTAAAATAAAGAATACGAATAATGAGAGGTGTTTCATGATGACTTTATTGAGCTCCTCTTATTTTGAGTTCTTCATTGATTTCTTTTATTCTTTTAAAATTCAGAATAACAATGGGAGATAAGGCGAAAGGAATGGCCATCAGTGCACTGAATCCTTTGCTAATTGAGGTATAAATTCCCATGCCTAATAGGATAAAAAGCATGGTTGTGAGCATCCAAGTAATTACCAGAGCAGTTTTTTTGTTGGTTTGAAGCTCTTCGTCAGTCATTCCGTTTAAAGGTCTATTATTCATATTTCGGTGGTTTATAGTCTCTAAGTTCCGTAATTCTTTTTAAGAAACAAAGTTTTCTGCGTTAAATGATGTGTGAATCTTGTTAAATATAGTCTTTTTCTTGTTTTTTTTAAAAAAGGATTAATTAAATGGCAAAAATAGTCGGTTTCGAAGGACCTTTTTTCTTAATAACACGGCATAAGGTGATTTTTATGGATTTCGTTTTTTAAAAGAGCAACCTTTTCATCTTTCAGGTAACGAACAGTTTGTGTAAGTAGGTATAAGCGTCTTGTTTTGAACAAGTAGATTGTGCGGAAAATAACGAATCTTAAAACAAAGACCACGAATATTAAACGAGATGGAAAGACTGTTTTAAAAAGCTGTTATTTGTAAAAAAAATCAAGAAATGAGAATGCTAGGTTTAATCTTTATGATATTTACCATGTGTTCCTGTAGGGGTAATTCGGAATCGGGGTACAACGAGAAAATGGCTAAGCTCTTTCATAGCTGTCGAGAAAAAATGGATGAGAGCTATGGAAAATTGCTGGAAGGCGAATATGATGTCGATAAATCAGACTATTCGTATCACATGAAATTGAATGAGGCACGCGCTTTGAGTAGCTACATAAAGGGAATAAAATGCGAAGCCTCTCAATTGAAATACAGTAAAACTGCCGAAAGTTTTCACATCGCTACAGTTGGTTATATGACCGAGATCGTTGATGGATATGGTGTTTTATTAATTAAATATATTGATGAACAGAAAAAGGGGGATCGAAAAAGTCTGTTGCGGGAGATTACTGATGAAAAAGAGAAAATTGCCGCCTTAGCTGAGTCATGTTTAGGATATCAAATAGCCTTCTTGAATCAAGCTGGAATAAAAGTCGATAGTCAAAGAGGAAAGTAGTTGAAATATATTTTAATTTTATAACAATGTTAACACTAAAAAATAAGTGGTACTTGCTTATCATTTTACCCATGATGGCATTGTCCTGTAAGAGCAAAATAGCTGCACATCAGTCAATACCCCCGTATTCATTAGCTGATACTGTGAAACCCGATTGGTATCGCGAATACTATGGTCAGGTTGTGATGATCGACAATGATTTTGTGACTCAGAAAAATGGCAGTTACTTAATAGATCTTCCTTTGCAGATCGTTCCAGATTCCACTTACGTTTTCTTTTTGAGTACTAGAATTCCAGTGGAGTTACTAAAAAGGTCAACTGAATTCTATCCCGATCTTCAACATTTTGTACTGATTGTCCCCGATTGGAGGTATTATGATGAGGTTGCCAAAGAAGCCTCGAAAAACGGAATGTGTATAGAACCTGCGACGACCAATTTTTATTATTCCATAAAAAGAGAGGATGGCGGGGTTAAAGTCGACAGCATCCGGCTTTCTGGTGAAGATAACGCGAGGTTCGATTTTGTTAAACCAATTTCCCCAAAAGACATGCTTACCGTTTATCGAAAAGAAAGTTACGGATCGGTTTGTTGCCCGCGTGACCCCAAATGGGATAACGTCGATAAAGATGAGCTCTTTCTACGTGATTTTGAACACCGCAGTCACCTGAATGTGACCAAAGGGAGGTATGTGCAGATGGAAGGGAAAGAAGGCGAAAAAAGTATCTATTATACCTTACCAGGATTATCTTCAGCACAGCGATTACAATTTTTAGTAGATAAATATGCGCAATGGATTGTCAATAAAGATATGGAGGCAAGGACGTATTTGCCACAGTTATTTACACCGCAAATTGTCCCTATGGTAACCGAAGGTTTTAACAAAATGAAAGAATTACCATAAAGTTAGCGATACCGCAATTTGGATGTTTCCGGAACAATACGTTGTTTTTTTGATGGAGATAAAGCTATTCTGTTAGCTTTATCTCGAACATTTTATCCCAGTTTTTACCGGTAACAAAGAAAGTGTTTGATCTTTTATTGTAGGCGATACCATTTAATACATCTAAATCCACATGTTGTGTTACATGTTCACGTAATTTAGATAGATCAACTAAAGCTTCCACTGTACCAGTTTTAGGGTCGATCCGTCCAATGACATCCTCCATAAAGAAATTTGCATAGATTTTTCCTTTTACCCATTCCATTTCATTGATTTGATCCACCATGGCTGTGTTCGTTGCTGCACGGATATAGTCCATTTTTGAGAAGTCATTTGGATTTAGCGTATAGATATAATCAGAACCATTGGACATGTATAAGTTTTTACCGTCAGAAGTTAAACCCCAGCCTTCCATTGGCTGAAAGTAAGGAAGTGTCTTAATAACAGAAAGGCTGTTTATATCGTATAGGTAAGCTAGATTATTTTTATAAGTCAACTGATATAATTTTCCATTTAGTACGGTGGCACCTTCGCCAAAAATTGAATCATCCAATTCAATTTTTTTGGTGGGCTGACCCGTTTTAGGATTAACAATGCGAACACTCGATTTACCCTTATTTCCGCTAGGACCAACCCCATTCCCGGTACTTTCGATCAAATTATCCCCGTAAAACTCCAATCCTTGTGTGAAAGCTTTAATATCATGGGGGTAAATATTCACAATGCTATAGCTTAGCAAAAGTGGAGGGGTGGAAGCGAATAGATCTATATTGACTGAATTTTCTTCTCGTTTTCCATTGCTAAATATGACAGCTTTAATAATTTGCTTGCCAAATTTCTCCTGTTTTAATGAGTAATTGAAAGGTTCATTTCCGATTACTTGACCAATCTTTTTATCGTTTATAGCGTAAATAACAGAGTCTATTTTGGACGTTTTTTCGCTACCCATCTTTAAGATCAGATCCTCGCCCTGCGTATAGCTCTGTTTAATGTTGTCAAAGGTAAATGTCGGATTTTTATCGGCATATTCGGGCTGGGAGCTTGAAGTTGTATTGTTACTTTTATTTCCGGTACAACTGCCCAAAATGGTGCCAATTACGAAACAAATGAGGTAAGATTTTTTGTGCATTGAGAGGGTGTGCTTGATTAATTATCCGCTAATAAACTAGAAAACGAGTTGCTTAAAAATAGCTATTACTGTAATACTCGTTTCTCAAACTTAGATAAATTGTTTTTTATATGCAATTCAATTGCTGATCAATACAAAAGATAATTCGTCTGTGAAAGAAAAAAATGAACAATTATATGCTAGCCGATTGTTATAAAGGTATGGAAAAATCATATTTTACTGGAACGAGCGGTATCCTTTTGCCTTACAAGAATAAAAGTTACTATCCTGAGGAGTTTCAGGATAAAAGTCGATTGGCTGTATATAGCTTATTATTTAATTCATTGGAAGTAAACAGTTCTTTTTATAAAATCCCCAGAGAAGAAACCGTCAGAAGATGGTCCGAAGAAACGACCGATAATTTTCGTTTTACGTTTAAACTATGGAAAGGAATTACACATCAAAAAGAACTCAAATTTGATCCACAGGATGTCGCCAGATTTCTATCCGTTATTGACGCTGTCGGCCAAAAGAAAGGGTGTTTGCTCATACAATTACCACCATCTTTTAAATTTGCTTCTATTGGATTGCTTGCTGAATTGCTAGATTGTATTGCTCAGGACAAGAGAAGTGAAGGATGGGCGATCTGTGTAGAATTTAGGCATCCCGTTTGGTATAGGGAAGAAACTTCTGAACTTTTAAAATCATATAATATGAATCTGGTTATTCATGATAAGAATATGCAAGGTATGCGTCTTCAATACGCAGATGCAAATGCAAACATAATCTATATGCGATTCCATGGCCCAAATGGTGAATATAAAGGAAGCTATACGGACGACATATTGTTTGAATACAGCACCTATATTAACGACTGGATTGCAGAGGGAAAAGAAGTCTATACTTATTTTAATAATACAATTGGAGCGGCACTTTCTAATCTGAATACATTAGCCAAGTATATCACAGCGAGCAAAATATTTCCTGCTTAAAAAGTGTCTTTTTTAAAGTGCACTGCCACGGATATATTCAGTTCCCATGTAACCGTCCCAGCCTTCATGTTCACGCATAATCCGCTGATAAGCTGCGGCCAATGCCCGAACCTTCGTAAATAAGGGAATACCTCTCCGGACGCAGTCGTGATCAGCGTAAGTCCCGGCGTTATCGTACCATTGTAGCCACGCAAGTAATTCTTGTCTCTTCATAAGCGTTAATCTATCGAATAGCGTCTTATCTTTTAAGCTCATAAGCTGATAACGCCAATCCTTGCGATGCGATTCCATGGCTAGAATTTTTGGAAGCTGATGCGCTATGATCTGTTTAATAAGAGATTCCATAATTTGAAATTTTAGTTGTTAAAGATGAGTTGTGCATGCGTATTCGAAAAGTCATTATAGCTTCTTTTCATGTGGATGCGCAGGATTTCTTTATGTATATACGCGACAGCCTTTAATTTGGAAAGCTGCTGCACGCCATTTTCAATACATTTGCGATCTGTATAGTTTCCTTTTGGATCATGCCATTGCAGCCAATCAAGGAGTATTTCTCTTTCTAGTTTCTCGAGTCTCTGATGTAAGCCGACTAATTCACTTTCCCGAAGTTGTTCGCGCCAGTCAGACCAGATCGGACCTGACACTATACCTCGCTTCTCTTTAAATTTGTTTTCCATGTTTTACGTCGAATTTGAAGATCTAAAATTTGTTAGATGACTAGCTTACTGATAATAGCATTACCAAGTTTACTTTTCATAAATAGCTCAATTTGTTTCAGCAATTTTGGACTTACTTCGGGAACTCTTTCTAAATCTCGTATAAACCACTTCTGAATAACAGGCGTTTGTTTGGAACTTTGGTCAAATTTAACTAGTTCAGCCCGTGAGGATTTTCCAGCAGGATCGTAATATGACCACAGTACAATGAAAATCGTATTCGGATCTTCATCGGGATAGGGGGTATGAAAGCGAACGATGTCACCTACATGTAAATCCTTATTGTCATATGCTGCGCTGTGTTCCATAAAAAGCGTTGTCTAAAACTGATATTCAAATATACTAAAAATATTAGTATTAAAAATTTTTTGCTAAAAATTTTATACTTTATCTAAGATGCCGTTGTTTTTTATAGTTGGGGGCATGTCTTAGTGATTTGTGCTTTTACTTCGATTTTATTGTTTTTATGGGGTTGAATTTCAATGTCTTATCTTGTGGGTAGAAAAGGTAGACAAATATAAAGGGGAACTATTCGAAGGGAATTTTGTTAAGGCTGCGCATGGGGATAATACCTAGGTAAAAAGTAGATGCGTTAGCGTGAGTTTTATGCTTCAGAACTTCACTTGTTGTAACATTCTTCTCAAAATTTCGGTAATTTGACCTTAAAGACATAATATGGCAACTTTACCTTATCAACTCCCTTATTCCATTGTTGGTCTTTAAAGAGCTGTGCACAAGAGAAATAAAGGTATCCATCTCCGCTGATGCCCATAGAATCGGGCCATAGTATTCGGGAGTCCCGTACCAGGGTATTCACATTTCCATCAGGATTTAAATATTTAATACTATAGTCTATTGACGATGTTAGGTAAATATTTCCATCAATGTCTGCTAGTAAGCCATGCGTGATTCCGACTTCTCCTTTGTCTTTCACTTTTGCCTCCAATTCTTGATCCGTCAGCCTTTTGTTTGCTAAAAATTCTGTTGCAATACAATACAGATGGGTTTGATTGATCGGTTTGAAATATAAATATTTAAAGTCGTGACTCAATGCTATGCTATTCACGTTGGAAGAAAAAGGCTTTCCATTTTCATTGCGCATTTCAATTCCATTATAGCTTAATATTACATCAGGATTAGCCAGCGTAAAACGGCTTCCAGTTAAAGCCTTTCTAGTCTGTCCAGTTTTAAGGTCTAAAATAATGATGGCCGCTTGGCCGGGATCGGAGAGATAGGCTAAATTTCGCTTGTGGTCAATGCGCATATCATTTAAACCTGATTTGGTTTTATCAAGGTCGTCGAAACGATAAATATGCTCAATTTTATTTTTTTTTGTATCGATTTTTAACAATTTAAATTGGCCTTGAGTTGATTTTTCATCTTTTCCAAAAATTGATCCGGCCGAAGATGGTTTAGAATCCAATACCCAGAGATTGTCCTCGGTATCGACAAATATATCCTGAACATTTACAAAGTGGGAATTCTCTTTTCCTTTTAAATTCCATTCTTCATTTGGATAAGGAACAGGTTTTCCATTGATGATTTCAGTAAGTGCATACTGATAATTTTTCGCTTGTTTTGGGAAGGAAACAAATAATCGATTGTTGGAGGTAACGCTCACACCGATCGGACGGTACGGACCTAAGGCTGCTGCGACTTCCAGTTTCGAGGCTGTAGTATTATTGACTTGTGCCAGCATAGTGAGAAAAAAGATGTGACAGAATAAAAAACTTAATATGAGCCGTGTTCGCATATTCTTGTTATAATTTAACCTAACTATATTGCTTTTGACTGTTCCCACTAAGTAATAAAGGGGGATTTTTAGCTTCATAGAGAGACCGCGCTCTCATAGAAGAACCTTCTATTCTCAATTATTGTTTGTCCTTTTCTCCAAATAATACTTTTTTACACTGCTCAGCATATCGTACGACTAATGCCGATACGAATCCACTTGGATTTAATTTTCTGAGCGACTAGAAAAGTTGGGATTGGTCTCGGTGATTAAAAAGGGGGGGATTTACGAACAAATTTCTTGCAAGAGCTTTTCAATCTCCTGTGCATGTGTAACTGTCATAAAATGTCCCGCACCCTTAATGATAAAGTTGGGCTTTACATTTTTGATGGGGATAATACGATCGCTACTACCGTGTATATGAATTAAATTGTCCGGAACCGAATTGTTTTTCCATTGTAGAATTTGATGTATTGCCCAGGCTATAAAGATTGGATCTGTATCCTTTAGGATTTGTTTCAGCAGTAAAGAATCTTCTTTGCAGCGTATACCGAAAAAATAATCCGACAGAAAGCTATGGGTCTTGAGCAATGAATTAGGGACAAATACGTTCAGCTTGAGTCTGCCCGCTAATCGATACAGTACGGGTAATTCATACCTTCCTTTGGCCGAAGCTAGCAGAATAACTCGTTGAACAGTTATAATTTTGGCAATTTCCATTGCAAGCATTCCTCCGAAAGAAAGCCCAATGAGGATGGGTTGCTCTGCGGTAATTTTAGTCGATATTCTTTTTGCATAAATAGATAGTGGTTCATTGGAGCTTGGTGTAATCCAATCCAGATAGGTTATATCAAGCGAGCCAAAGTCTATCTTGCTGAATACACGTTGATCTACACCCAAACCGCTGATGACATATATTTTGGTTGCGGTGATTTTCATTTAATCAAGTGTTTGTATCCATTTGTGGAGACAAGTTACTGAATTATCGCTATAAAACAGGGGCAAAAAATTGATTCGAAAATCAATTTTTTGCCCCTGTTTTATACTATTGAATAACGTAATTTTAATCCACCTAATCGCGCGAGCTTACTAAGATAAGCTCGCCAAGCTCTTAGCTTCAAAAGTCGATAATTCGTTGTATTTTTCGGCCTTTACTTTCTTCACCCAATTCGGGTCTTGCAAGATCGCCCTGCCTACAGCTACAAGGTCAAAATCGCCACGTTCATAACGACGGACAAGTTCGTCCAGTGAAGCGGGAGAGGACTTGAACTCAGAATTTGTAAATACTTCACCAAAGTCTTTGTCAAGACCTACAGATCCAACCGTGATTGTGGGCTGTCCTGAGATCTTTTTGAGCCATCCAGCAAAATTTAAGTCACTGCCTTCAAATTCCGGCTCCCAATAACGACGTTGGCTTCCATGAAAAATGTCGACACCGGCATCCGTCAATGGTAGGATCCAATCTTCCATCGCTGCAGGGGTAGGGGCAAGCTTGGCTGTATAGTCCTGCTGTTTCCATTGTGATAAACGTAGAATAATCACAAAATCAGGTCCGACCGCTTTTCGCATTGCTTTTACGACCTCAACGGCGAATTTAGAACGCTCCTTAATTGTTTTTCCACCAAATTCGTCTGTTCTGTGGTTCATCCCTTCCCAGAAAAATTGGTCGATCAGATAACCATGGGCCCCATGGATTTCAAAAGCATCAAAACCGAGGTCTTTTGCAGATTTAGCAGCGTCAGCGTAAGCCTGTATTGTGGCCTCTATATCCGCTAATGTCATTGTATCTGGGCTTTCAAACGCAGCAGGCGGAGTCCATTGCATAGGGGTATAGCCAACATGCCATAGTTGAGGGGCTATTTTTCCTCCTTTTTCGTGCACAGCATCGACGATATTTTTCCAGCCGCCCAATGCTTGGTCACCGTAAAAGTTTGGAATATCCTTTAAATTCTTTGATGAAGGTCTTTCAATAACTGTACCTTCCGTCAAAATTAAACCAACATCTCCCGCGGCACGACGCTCGTAATAACCCGCTACTGCGCTGTCGGGAATCCCATCCTTAGAAAATGCTCTCGTCATGGGCGCCATTACAAAGCGGTTTTTGAGTGTTAAATTTTTATACTCAAATGGATTAAAAAGTGTTTGTATGCTCATTTTTCTTGTTTTAAATCGTGAATCTTCACAAAGATATTTTAAATAGTGTATATTTGTAACTATTATTGGTATAAACTAGTTACCTTTGCGTAACTATTTTGAATATATTCAAATGAAAAGGACTGAATTTAAAAGTTGTTCCTGCGCTATGCAGCGTTCTATGGCAATTTTAGGTACCCGATGGAAGCCCGTGATTATCTATACTTTGCGCGATCGAAAAGCCCGATTTGGCCAATTGGATGCGCTTATCGAAAACATTTCTCGGAAAGTCCTTACCAGTTCATTAAAAGAATTGGAAGAGGATGGTGTAATTTTGAGAGAAGGGTACAGGGAGCTTCCGCCACGTGTAGAGTATTCTTTGACAGAAAAAGGCAAGGCATTAATACCTATTATGTGCCAATTGGCAAAATGGAATGAAGCCTACTATCAAGAGCCTGTGTCAACTGAATTGATCGCGTAGAAATTACAATCTAAATACATAGATCTTACTTCGTATTTACGCCAATCGCTATCGAATGGAATAGTATCGCGTCAACCGGTTTGGCCTGTACGTTTTCTATCGCTTGCCAGCGTAGGATTGTTGATCACAATAAATGAAATTTTCATATTTATTTAAAATTTAAGTAATATTGAATTGTGAAAAACAAGGTAAACCAAGAATTTAGCAAGCAAGATTTTTTAAAATCTTTTCGAGAAGGCAGAAGGGATGGTTTACAATTTCTGTACAAAACTTTCTATAGTCCAATGTGCTATTTTTTAGAAAAGATGAATCTTGATAAAGGTACCATCGAAGAAATAGTGCAGGACGTATTTTTAAAGCTTTGGGAGCGCCGGATTGATTTTGATCATGTTGAATCAATCCGTGGTTTTCTCTACACAAGCTGTAGAAACGCTGCTTTAAACAGGATTCAACAAGAGAATAGAATTCAACAAAAAAACAGTTTTTATACGTCACAAGTTGATCTGGTCGATTTACCGATCAGCCATCAAATGATCTATATGGAAACGCTTCGAACGATCCATGATGCCATTGATACGCTGCCTGAGCAGTGTAAGCAAGTGATGCGTAAGTTGATTGTTGAAGATCTAAGTCCACAGGAGGCAGCGATCTCCTTAGGACTAACCACCAGTACGATTTACAATCAAAAGAAAAGGGGAATTGAACTTTTGAAATTAAGACTCAAACCCGACCAGTTTTTTTGCCTACTTTTGCTCTTACTATATTTTTAAAAAATTTATACTTCTGATATATAGGTTTTTGTGAAAATATCTACCATCTCTTTAGAGAAACGAAATCAAAATATTGTTTTAAGTATATAGAGCAATATGGAGCAAATACCCCAACATATCATTTATTTACTGAGCAAATCCAAACTGGAAGGATTGCGTGATGATGAAAAATTACAGTTGGACGCATGGAGATCCGAAACGGATGCAAATAAGGGGCTATGTGATCTGATTGACAACAAAGATCAAATGCAAGCGGATTTAGAAGGGATAGCCCGTTATGATTGGGAGGAATCATTTGCCCTCTTTGAACAAGATTACCTTAATACCTCATACACTAAACCTTTTTATAAACGCATGTTATCCTACGGTATCGCCGCGGCGCTGATTGGATTACTCGTGTTGTTTTTTATACATAATCTTTCGGATACGGTATATCAGGAGATTCCGGATAAAGATATTCAACCCGCGCAAATGACGGGGGTCGTTCGTCTGGAAAATGGAAATTCAATTTCGATGCTTCCAGGAGATACTTTATTATCGTTTGCATCACCCGTTAAAGATAAAGTGGCACGAGCGGGTAATTTATTCGCTGCAACACCCAAGGGAGGGAAAATGACCATGCTATTACCCGATGGAACCAAAGTGTGGATGAACGCCAAAACGCAGTTAGATTACTATGAAGTTGATAGTATGCGAGAAGTTCGTTTAGTGGGAGAGGCTTACTTCGAAGTTGCCAAGAAACATTTACCAGAGGTAGGTGAGGTTCCAAAACTGAAACCTTTCGTGGTAAAAGCAGGGAAGATCAATATCTCCGTATTAGGGACACATTTTTATGTGAAATCAACCAGGAATCTAGAAGACTTTAAAACGACCTTATACGAAGGTAAAGTTCGGGTTCGACAGGGCGACAGGCAAATTATACTGTTGCCAGGGGAAGAATCTTATATAAAACTCGGGCAGATCGAACGACGAATAATTGATCTCGACGTGCGTAACGCATTGAAAGACGGATATTTTGTGTTCAATTCGGAGACTTTAGGGGTTATTATGGATGAGTTGGCGTCCTGGTATAACGTAGATGTCGTCTATCTCGATAACCAAATAAAATCTGAAAAATTTGAAGCGATGTTGTCTCGTAACAGCAGCCTGAAAGATATCATCAACGTACTGGAGAGTACAAGGAAAATTAAATTTAAATTTAAAGGAAAGACCATTTATGTAGAAAAAACAACCTAAATGAAAAGAAGAAACCCTAAACGCTTGCAACATTTAGGGCTTCAGATCAAGTAATTCTAACTGTAACAGAATTTTAATTCTTAACCTAAAACAAATGTATAAAAATTATGCACAACTTGGTCGTGCCCTAAACGATCAAACGCAACAAATGAAAAACAGCGATCGCCCAGATATTTGGGGTAGGCCGCAATGGAGGGGAAACATTATGCGCATATCGCTTACAACCATACTGATGTCTTGTTGTCTGCTTCATGTTGGAGCTAAAACGTATGGACAGGACATATCGATACATGAGAAATCAGTGTCGTTGAGAAAGGTTTTTTCAGAGATCAATAAGCAGACTGGCTATTCTTATGTGTGGGCGGCCACAACTATTGATCCAGATACAAAGGTTAACTTAACTGTTAAAAAGGAATCGTTGGGAAATGCACTTGGGAAGTTATTGGACGATTTGGATCTCGATTTTGAGATCAAGGGGAAAATTATTGTCGTACACGAGAAATCTCAACAAACACAACGATCGATCGCTAATCAATTAATGACGGTAAAAGGTTTTATTGTCGATTATAACAACAGACCACTTCAAGGTGCAACGATTCGTGTTAAAGGTGTTCCAAAAGGGGCCGTTACAGATCAAAATGGTCATTTTGAAATTAACGGTGTTAGTTCAAATAGCTTTTTGGACATTACAATGGTCGGATTTGCTCCGTTTACGATTGCAGCTAAGTCCGATTTGGGTACAATCACCTTAAGGGCCCTGGATGAGCAATTGCAGGAAGTGAACATTACGGTCAATACAGGATACCAAAAAATAAGCAAAGAAAGAGCAGCAGGTTCAATTGCGCAGGTCACTGCCAAAGACATGGAAGGACGGCTCCAGCCTAATTTGCTGGACCGGATCGATGGATTGTTGCCGGGACTAAATTTGGTGCGAAATACCTCAAGTCCGCAGAATACGAAAAATAATCTGGGTATCGAGGTTCGCGGACGATCTACAATCAATGCGCAGGCTGCGCCTCTGATCGTCGTTGATGGTATGCCTTTTGAAGGCGACTTAACAGCCATTAATCCCAATGATATCGCTGCTATAACCGTTTTAAAAGATGCGTCGGCAGCCTCTATCTACGGCGTACGTTCCTCCAATGGTGTCATTGTGATCACAACAAAAATAGGCTCCGCAGGTAAAACAAAGATCGACTATAGCAATACACTTTCTTTTAGGGGACTTCCAAGCCGTAGCTATCTTAATCAGATGAGCAGTGCTGAACTGGTCAACTTTCAAAAAGAAATGTTTAATTATCGTTCGGGCGATTATGCTGTTATTGATCCAAGAAAAGCAATGAATGATGTGTATCGGATTTTGTACGATCGTAAAGGTGGCGTTATTTCAGAAGAAGAGATGGAAAAACGACTGGATGTATACCGAAATCGTGACCGCTTCAGTCAGATGGATAAGTTTCTGAACACTACTCGATTCGATCAGCAACATAACCTCGCTGTTTCGGGAGGCTCCGATCGTTATACATACCATTATTCCCTCAATTATACCCAACCAGGAGATTATAATAAAGGCCGTGCAACAAATAAGGAACTGGGATTCAGTCTGAAAAATAATTTTAAGTTTACCGATTGGTTTAGTTTACGCGCAAATGTATTAGGGAAAAATCAAAATAGAGAAGGCGATATTGGCTTCAATTTCTACGATAACTATATGGGGGGCAAGGCATCCTATTATCTTCTTGAAAATGAAGACGGTTCTCCGGCGCAATGGTATAATTCAAAATCGCAATTTGAGATTGATCGTTTGAATGCCTTGGGACTGGAAGATGAAACTTATATTCCTTTAAAGCACGTAGCGGCGATTCATGAAAAGTTTTATAATAAATACCTCAATTTGAATTTTGCTGCCAACTTTAAGTTACTTAAAGGATTGGACTTGGACCTATCCTATCAAAGTGAAAGAACAGAAGGGTACAATGGAACTTTAAATCGGAAAAATTCCCAGTCCGTTGTAGGTATGGTCAATGACGCGACCCAAATTGGAAAGGACGGGTCAATCAAGCGCAATATTCCGCAGGGGGGACAATTTGCCGAACAACGTAACGATGTCAACAGCTATACCTTACGTGGTCAATTCAATTATCAATATAACAGTCGGGATAAACATGAAATTATAGCTATTGCAGGTGCTGAGCGCAGGCAAATTAACAATCGTTATACAAATATTTATAAATACGGGTACGATGAAAGCAGTTTAGTCTATAAGGGGATTAATGAAGAGCTTTTTGGTATTCAGATCCAAAATACACAGGCACTTTTTAATAGCTATACTATTTCGAAAAAAGAGACGGGATTTAAGGATCTAGTCGATAGATTTGTTTCCTTCTATGCCAATGGATCTTATACCTATGATCGTAAGTTGACTTTGAGTGGAAGCATCCGGATGGATCAATCTAATTTGTTTGGCACAAATATCAAAAATCAATACAAACCCCTTTGGTCCATAGGCGCTTTATATCATCTGCCAAAAATTGATTGGGAACCATTAGATCGTTGGTCGGTGCGTGCGACTTATGGCGTAAATGGAAATGTGCCAAAGGATAATGGACCATATTTGATTTCAAGGGTGAATAACAATCTGAACTACTTTAACGGTGAAATGCAAGCCTACATTGATTCTCCGCCTAATCCATTGTTGCGATGGGAGCGAACAAAAGTATTCAATGTTGGCTTTGATTTCTCACTATTTAAAGATAGACTTACAGCTACCCTTGATATCTACAATAAAAAAACTTCTGATTTATTGGGGAATACGCCGTTGGATCCAACCTTGGGATGGGATATGGTGTTGCTTAATTATGCTGATATGCAGAATCGAGGGATCGAGTTGGGGCTGAATGGTAAGGTGATTCAACGTGAAAACTTCAGTTGGAACAGTACAATAAATTTTAGCTACAACAAAAACAAGATCACAGACCTCTACGTTGAGCAGAATACACCGTATTACTACTATTATGCTCCTCAAAATCGTGTTGGAATCCCAATGGGTAGTTTATATAGCATAGATTATGCGGGATTAAATGATAAGGGACGACCTTTGGCGCGAAAGGCTGATGGTAGTCTGGTCGAGACCACGCAAAAATTGACAGTCGATGATTTAATTTATGAAGGTACGACAGTACCTCCCTACACTGTTTCTTTCAGAAATGGATTTCGATATAAAGATCTGACGCTTTCCTTTATGTTCATTTTCAATGGTGGTCATGTGATGCGGGGAGTTCATCCAGAGTTCCTGAGTAAATACGCGGAGCTTAACTACAATAGTAACTTCGACAAATTATGGTTGAATTATTGGAAGAACCCTGGTGATGAAAGTAACCCTGATATTGCTCCTGCATTTGTTTCTGCTGCTTCAGGCAATATTTCGGATATTTTCAATGCTGCACATAAATTTGTTCAGAAGGCTGACTATATTAAATTGCGCGATATTTCATTATCCTACAACCTTCCTGCACAATGGATTGCACCGACAAAACTTTCTTATGTGCGTCTAACAGGACAGGTATTGAATGCATGGCGTTGGGTCGCTAACAAGGATAATCTCGATCCTGAGGTTTGGGCTGGGTATAGTACGGTAACGAGTCCAAGTAGAGGTATACAAGCACCAATAATTTACAATTTAGGTGTATCTGTAGGATTTTAATAAGAAAATATCATGAGAAAAATATATATAGGATTGCTATTCGGTTTATTGACATTGAATAGCTGTAGTAAATATCTGGATATCAAACCAAAAGGGTTTACAATTCCAGAGAATCTGAATGATTACAAATTGCTTCTAAACGATCAATCTTTAGTAAGAGCTTCCGCTGTTTATCCGAACTATTTAGTAGATAATTTACAGTCCGGAGACCCTCAGGATGTACAATCAGCAGCAAGCTATGACTATTATGACTATGTGAAAAAACAACTCTATAGCTTTGCCCACGGTGCTATATTTGAAGATGGCCAGTATGATCCATACTGGGAATCGGCTTATAGCCATATATTCACTTACAATGTTGTTATTAATAATGTATTGGCAGCAACAGAGGGCTCCGAGGCAGAAAAGAAAAGGGTTTGGGCTGAGGCTAAGGTCGGTCGTGCATTTGAATACCTTAGTCTAGTGAATATCTATGCCGCGCATTATAATCCTGTAAGTGCAACAAAAGATCTAGGGGTACCTTTGGTGCTGAAAGAGGATATTAATCAAAAATATGAGCGCGTGTCTGTTCAGGCGATCTATGATCAGGTAATTAGCGATCTTAATGATGCTTTGCCAAATTTGAGTACAGTGCAGTCAAATAGATTTCAAGCAGTGCGTTCAGTCGGCTTCTCTTTTCTAAGCCGTGTTTACCTCTATCAGGGAAAATACAAAGAGGCCCTTGAGAATGCAAAACAAGCACTTGCTGTCAATAAAACGCTCATCGATTATAGTTTATATACCAATAAGGATAAGACAACTTGGGGACGGGTTTGCCTAAAAACAGATAATTCGGTCCAATTTCCCGACTCCAGAACGAATATGGAGGCCGTATGGTCTCGATTGGGAACAAGTTCCTTAGGTAGCCCCAATGCCGAGTTTTATGCCTCTAAAGAGCTGATTGACACTTATGCCAAAGATTTGCCTGCAGGTGCAAAGGACAAACGTTATGAATTATTTTTCTGTCGCGATCAGGCTTCTTTAGGCGCTACTATTGTAAAATTTCCAGGGCGGGTTCTTTTTGCTCCATACGTCGAATTTAGCACTGGATTTAATACGCCTGAATTGTTTTTGATTGCTGCGGAAGCAGCTGTTCGGACGGGTAACACAACAGAGGCACTAGGTTTCTTGAATACATTACGAAATAGTCGAATAGAGAATAATAAAGCGTTAACCTCAACGGATCCAAAAGTTATTTTACAGACGGTACTTGACGAAAGACGTCGCGAGATGCCATTTATGGCTTCCGATAGGCTGATTGACTTGAAACGACTCGCTATAGCAGACAATTTTAAAAAGACAATTCAGCATCCATTGGCAGGGAAAGTTTTCGAAATGGAATCAACGGATGCCCGGATGATACTTCCAGTTCCGCCGAAGGTACTTTCGTTGAATCCCGGAATTCCACAATACGAACGATAACAAAATTAGATGTAGACCGCTCATCCTAATCAATTTCTATCATCATAGAAATTGATTAGGATCTTAATAAAAAAAAATGAAAAAGATACTATTGACAGCACTGGCTTTTTCGCAGTCGATGCTATTGCTTGCACAAGAACATATACAGTTTCAGAAGATCACTTTTGGTCAGGCAAAGGAATTGGCTAAGCAGGAAAATAAGCTGATTTTCCTGGATGGATTTACCTCCTGGTGTGCTCCTTGTAAATGGATGGAAGGGAATGTGTTTTCACAGCCTGAAGTGGCTCGTTATTTTAACAGCAGGTTTATCAATACTAAATTTGACTGTGAGATAGGAGAAGGTGTAGATATTGCTAAATTATACCAAATCAGAAGTTTTCCTACTTATTTATTTTTAGATGGACAGGGGACATTGATCTATAGAACCCAGTCTCGCATGGAAGCTGATCTTTTCCTGAAACAGGCACAGCAAGCTAATGACCCTAATTTTCAGATCCCCAATTTGCGTAAATCGTATGATTTGGGTATGCGGGAGTCGAATTTCCTGATCCGCTATATTAAAGTGATGGAACAAACCGATAATCAAGCAGCAAATGCAGCAAAAAAGGCATTGGACAGTGTAGCTACCGATGAATTCTTGAAGAGCCCAAATGGATGGGAGACCATAAAAATGATGGCACAAAGCCTGGATGATCGCTACGGTAAATTTTTTGAGTCGAACAAAGCTTATTTTAAAAGTATAGCGACGCCTGCAGATTTTGCAAAAAAGGAGGCCCAGCTGCTGCGTTATGCCATGTATGGCTATATTAGAGAGCATAAAGTAGATGAATTTAATGCTGGCGTAGCCTACTTTGAAGGGTTAAAAGATCCAGAACAAAAAATTGAAGCTGCATTGTATAAAGTAGAGTGGACCGCGGCACATGGAACCGATAAGGAGTTTGTTGTCCTTACGAATACATTGAGAAAAGGCCTGCTCAAGAATGAAGATGAACGGTTGAGTTTTATTGCGCGCCGGAATGCCAATGCGAAGGGAACTGTTGCAAATCCAGTTATCCTAAAACAATGCTATGTGCTGGCTAAACAGGCCGTTGTATTGAATCCATCAAGCTATTCTAATCAAGGAACATTGGCCGATATTTGCATCGCATTAAAGAAAAAGAAAGAAGCCGTTCAAGCGGCGGAAGCTGCACGTGGCTTGGCTGAACTGGAAACTTCAAAAATTATTAAACTGGCCGATGCTCTTGTGGCGCGTGCTAAAGCACTGTAATTATCAACATGAAAAAAATAGCTACATCGTTATTCTTGGTTTTAAGTTGTCTCGGGACAGTATTGGCTCAAGGACAGCGTTTTCAATTAACAATAAAGGGGAAACAATTTCCCGCAAAATCTAAAGCATTCGTTCGCTACATCGTGGACAGAAAATTGACAATTGACTCTATTAATTTTGGTCCCAATGAAGTTATCTATAAAGGGGAAATCATGGAACCAACGCAAGTCATGTTATTTTATTCCAAAGATGGGGCTTCCTTCTTTAATCGCAAAGGTGGACCGATGGAGCGTCTCACATTTTATGTAGACCCTAAGGAACCCAATACGCAAATCACTGTTCAAAGTCCTTTCGAGTCTTCACAGGTACAAGGCGGGAAACTACAGGTAGCCTATAAGCAGTATCAAGATTATCTAAGCTCCTACGAGAAGAAGCTCATGGTTCAGCAATCTAAAAGAGCTGATCTGTATCAAGCAAAAAATCGTGATGAAAGTGCACTCAACCAAATTGGGCTAGAAATAGACAAGATCGAAACAGAGCGTAAGAAGGCGCAACGAAATTTTATAGTCAATAATCCAGACAATTACTTCAGTTTATTGGCCTTGCAGGAAGTTGCCGGCTACGATGATAATGTGGTTACCACTGAACCTTTGTTTTTCAATTTGTCATCAAGGTTAAAACAGACAGCAATCGGGAAAAAATTAGAAGCAGATATTCAACTAGCAAAAAAGCTAGGAATTGGACAGCCAGCTTTAGATTTTGCACAAGTAACTCCTGAAGGTAAAGAGTTAAAACTCTCAGATTTTAAAGGTAAATACCTGCTATTGGATTTTTGGGCGTCATGGTGTGGTCCTTGCCGTGCTGAGAACCCTAATTTGGTTAAAGCCTATCAAAAGTTTAAGGGATCAAAATTTGAGATACTGGGTGTTTCACTAGACAAACCCGGGAAGAAAGATAACTGGATGAAAGCGATTGAACAAGATGGATTAACCTGGCCCCAGGTGTCGGATCTGAATGGCTGGCAAAATCAAGCCGCTCAATTATACGGTATTCAGGCTATCCCGCAAAATTACCTCATCTCTCCCGAAGGTAAGATTGTTGGAATCAACTTAAAAGGAGTAAAGTTGATAGAGAAACTCGAAGAGCTACTTAAATAAATTTTAAGGAGGGGCAAATCGCCCCTCCTTAATTATGAACCTTTGATAGATGCTATCGCTATGGGGGCAGTTTTCTGTTATAGCGCTGCTCTTTGGGGGACTAAGGTGAGGGCTTGCAGCTTAGTCGCCATTTCTCTGCTATTTCTCTGCTATTTCTCTGCTATTTCTTTGGTGTTTCTCTGCTGTTTCTTCGCTATTCCTTTGGGATTGCTAGGGGGCTGATTCGCTTCTTCTTTGCTATTTCTTTGTCGTTTTATTGGTGTTTTATTGGTGTTTCGTTGCTTTCAAAGCAAAGAAAGGGTAAGCAAAAAGTCAATAATATGCAAAGTAAAATGTACCTAGTACATAACATTAGTTGTGCAAAACCCACAAAAGGGAAATAGATTTTTAGCGGAATGCCACTAGGAGGAAATTTGTTGCTTAAAGTCTGTTATTTTTTCCTTCAGACTATTGAGGTGTTCAGGACTGATTACGCCATTATCCTGATCAAAATTTTCGTAAAATTTGGGAAGCGAAAATGTTTCTTTAATGATTGCTCCAAACTGCGGGAAAAATTTCTGCGCTTCGGCCATCACATTTCCACCACCATAACCTCCTGGTGAAGTTGTCATAAGCAACATGGGTTTATCCTGGAAAACTTTAACATTTATTCTAGATGCCCAGTCGAATACATTTTTAAATGCTACGCTATAGGAGCGATTATTCTCTGCGAGGGAGCAAATGATCATGTCACTGGAGGCTATATGATCTAGGAAAATCTGTGCTTCCTGTGGGAATCCATTCTTTTCTAGGTCTACAGAAAAGACAGGCATGTTATAGTCATTCAGGTCGATCAAATTAATCTCGTGCCCCTCGAAGCTTTTAAGTACAAATTTGACCAATTGTTTGTTAATCGATGTGGAAGAATTACTCCCAGCGAATGCAAATATTTTCATGTTTTATCCTTTATGATTATCGGTTGCTTAAATTTAGTCAATTTCTCGAAACAATTGGAGATTTAGACTTGACTTGTCGTTTCTGATAGGTTTTGATTATATGGTATAATTTTTTGAAATCCTCACTATGCATATTTCGTTCATTTATTATCATGATTAAATTATCTGTTGCCTGAAGTTTTATGGTTCTGAATTTAAAATATTTTTCCTCCTTACTGAATAACTTTATGATATTAAACGGATTCAGAAAGTGATTCATATCAATCACTTTTTTTGTGTATCTGGTTATATGACAAATATTTAAATCCTTTCGATATAATCCACCTAAGTTTACTTTGGTAAGTGTATCTCCAGATATTTCGAAGTGCTCAAATCTCCAAACGCCCGTAAATATGATGAGCCCACAGCAAGTCTCCCATATTATCCCTAACAGAGAAATGGAATACTTAGAAATTATTATTGGGAATATAGCAATACAACCAAAAAGAAGAATAAGTATAGGAAATGTATGATCACAGCGCAACTTGATATTCTTTTTATCCATTAGAAATTGCTGTTTTATTTTTCCGTTTTAAAAATAGCGTATAATGGAATATCGTAATACCGGCCGTCTTTCTTTAGATGTTGTTTTAACAGGGCCTCTTTTTTCATTCCTATTTTTTCCATGACTTTTCCCGATGCTGGATTATGGGGGAAGTAGGTCGCAAAAATTTTGTTAAAGTTTAATTCTTTAAATCCAAAATCAATGATCGCTTTTGCAGCTTCGGTGACATAACCTTTATTCCAGTAAGGAATAGCAATCCAGTATCCCAACTCAGCCTTATCCGAGCCTTCATCATGCAGACCAATAGCTCCGATCAGTTTTTTATCTTTATTTCGAATAGCAAAAGTGAATCCTTTACGATTGGCAAATGCTTCTTCCGCTAATTTAAGCCAGTATTCAGCATCCTCCTTTCGGTAGGGATAGGGGATATTTGATGTAAAGTCCGAATAGACCTTGTCTTGCAGATAGTCTACAATCTGTGGAATATCAGTCGGGTCTATTGCGTTAAGAATGAGTCGTTCTGTCTCTAATTGTGGGAAATCTTTCATCTGATTAAGTCTTCAGTATGGCAAAAATGAAATTAGGGGTTACTTAGTTTTTATAAATGTAGGGAAGTTTTATGAGATTCTTTTTCTTATATTTTTTCGGGTGTAATAACTATAAATTCCAGTAATAGTGATTAAGATCAAAGTTATCAATAAGCCTATATATACATTGAAGAACATATGGGCCAGTGTAAAACCAATGAGTCCAATTAGGATTTCTAAAAAAGCTTCCTTTATACGGGACGGAGGATTTGAATTCTCAAGGTATCTGGTATACTCTTCTACAATTGGTCGATCGGTATCGGTCCAATCAAAATGCGATAGTTCTGCCGATGGGACCCATATTGCTTGGACATATTCTAGCATGGCAACTTCGCCAGAAGAAAAGGTGCAGAGAACAGGATAGCGACAAGGTGCCGGACTTTTATGGGCTTGTTGCGTCATCTCTAAGGGCCTTCCGACAAGAACATCTATACTTAGCTCTTCCCTGATTTTGAGCGACAGATTTGCTTTCGTTGGCAGGTGGGACTCGGTTATGCGACCAGGAAATTCCCACTTTAAGGCATGTGTCACCGATGGCGGGCGCTGACAAATGAGTACCTTATCGTCCTTCCTTATAATCGCACAAGTCAAATAATGCATAACGGTTAAAAGATAGACATCAGGAACTAGATTCTTTACTTTCAATCTGATGACTTTCAAACAGCTCAATGCGGCCTTCAATAATCAACAAATAAAAGTTTTCAAAACAATCCTGATAGATCTTTTGTTCCAATGATTTTATTTCTTCAAAGAGATGTTCCTTCGCTACTTCAGCGTAACATAGCTCATTTTTTGATGTTGTTATCTTTTCTTGGCAGGGTGTATCGTGAAGCTGTTTGTACAGGTCGCCTAAATCTGAAATGTCTTCACTACGGTGGTAGGAGGGATGAAACCATACCCAAAAGTCTTCTTGATTTTTATAGGGATGAGGTAATAATTGAACGCACGTATTTCTGAATAGATCTCCCGGATGCTTTTTATAACGGAAATGAGTGGCTGTAGTCTTTAAACTATTCATAAAGTTAATTTGTTTGTAGGTTTACAAAAAATAATTCAAGAATAAAGATGTCATCTTAAATATAGGTATTTTTTTTAGTATTAAAAATTTACAGTTGACGTTAGTGCTAATTAGATCGCGATAGGATACAGAATGACCACAGTTACAAAACTACACTTGAGCTGTTCCGCTAAAAAATGTAAATCGTATTCATTTTATGCTATTATCCCCAAAGCATTTTGATGAGAACGGAAATTGTGAATACGAATAATCCGATATAGAATATGTTTGTCCCATGTTTTCTGTCATGATCTGAATAGGAAAATATCCTTTCGCCATTTGGTAGGCTCTTTTTGGAACTAAACAACATATACCCGATTGCAATTCCTAAAAGTCCACCTAGAAATGCTGAAATATAGCCGAAAATAACCCAATACTTCTGCTGCGGTTCCGGTTTCCGTAGTTGCATGAGCCGCTTCTGTTTCAAAAGATCAAGCTTTTCCTGATCAATCTCTTTCCCTCTTTTTAATAAAATTTCTCTAGACAGTGCGTAGTCTAATTTGTTCCATTCATCGGGTTTTTGAAGAATTTCTAAGAGCTCTTCGTCGGAAAACTGATACAGGTAATGGTCGTCTTCAACCAAAGTGAGAGACTGCATTTCCTGCTCTTCTAAAATAGATTCTGCATTTGCGAAATTGGCAGGGTCTATTTGAATCTCATATTGATATCCAACCGTGTTTCCGGAAAATGTAATATCCACAGGGGGGACATTATCTGCCAACCGCGTTGTTACACCTTTTTCCGAAAGTAGTTTATGACATTCTTGAGCTTCTTCTAAACTAGAGAACCTTTTTAACACGATATATGTATCCATGTGATCAATTATTTTTTAATACCTGTATTTATGATCATTTGACAGTCCAATGCTGTGTGCAATCTTGGCTATTTGCCGTAACACCGCAAAATCGGACGTGAATGTGTAAATAGTGGATTAATTATGTAGTGTCTTTTTTGAATAAAGTTAATAAAGCCGGTTTGATACTTTTCAGCTTAAAGATAGTAAAATCAAATTCTATTTTATAGAAACAACAATAGAATCCCAGCTATGAGATGAAGAAAAATTTGATTCATCACATTTTTGGTGGTATTCGTCACATTTTTCTGTTTTATGTTTTCATTTCAATTAATATTGCCTCATCAAAACCAATAACATGAAACTGAAAGACGTAAGAAAAATAGAATTTTGGATGGCAACTATCGTATTTGTCGCTGTTGTTTATGCTTTGCTTGTTGATACAAACAATCGGGATGATAGCGGTATGCATAACTATTTCCTTCACCAAAAAATAAGCTACTCCTATTTCTTTAACTTTTTTGTACCGAATTTTATCATTGATTTGCTGCTATATGTGTTGTTTCTCCTTTTAAATTTTGTCCTTATTCCTTCCCTCATCAACAGAAAACGGGAGCTGTTGAATTATTCATTACTAGCTGCTCTGATCTTGATATCCGGACTGATATTAGGTGTATGCCGCACCTATAGCCACGCCTACGAATTGAAGGATTATGACAGTATTCAAAGAAGCTATAATAGTATGTTTTTTAAGGCTTTTGCGCAAGCTATTTTATTAACAATTATAATTTCTTTATACACCTGTGCGCAATATCTGATCAGCTATTTGCTTAAAAGCAAGGCAGAAAATCCGACCCTGCAAAAGCAGCTAAAAATGGATTTATCCTTTGGAATTGGTTTCTGGTTTATTGGATTGTTTTTTTTGATTACATCGCGATCCCATTTACAACTTTCGGTATTATGGACTTTGGTCGTGTTGTCTGCGGTTGGTATTGTAATCTATTCCTTATACTATTTGTTGCCAAAATTACAGGAAAAACAAAAGAAATTCCGTGATTTCTTCTGGACTATCTTTGCTATTAGCTTGGTTTCAGTCCTGCCATTAAGTGTGCCCGCGTTATTTTTCTTTAATCAGACAAACGAAGTGATCTTTATCGTTGCGATGTTTCATTTACCCACGCAATTATTGGTTAGCATTCCGCTATCCTGGTTTCTCTTTAAAAAACGTCTAATGCGTCAAAACGAAATAGCCTCCCTACGTACAGAGCTCGGGCAGTCGGATGCGAATCTGACCTTTCTAAAATCTCAAATAAATCCACATTTTTTATTTAATGCCTTAAATACATTGTATGGCACGGCATTGCAGGAAAAAGCGGAACGGACGGGGGAGGGAATTCAACGCTTGGGTGATATGATGCGGTTTATGCTACATGAAAATACACAAGATAAAATTTCGTTGATGCGTGAAGTTGAATATTTGAATAATTACATCGCCTTACAAACGCTCCGGACTTCAATGTCAGACAAGATTACCCTTATAACCGAAATAGAGGAACAGTTTGAAAATTATCACATTACACCTATGTTGCTTATACCTTTCGTTGAGAATGCATTTAAGCATGGTATAAGCCTTCAGAAATCGTCTTATATTAAAATCTCTTTGCAAGTGCGGGACCAAGTCCTGTTTTTCGATGTGAGCAATAGCATTAATCCAAAAAGTGATAACGATCCCGAAAAACTAAAAAGCGGCGTAGGCTTGGAAAATGTAAGACAACGCCTGTCATTACTGTATCGAGATCGGCATGAATTGATGATACATGAAAATGCCAATGAGTTTTTTGTCCATTTAACATTACATCTTTAGATCAAGATAGTTCTACTATTTTTCAATCCATTATTCATCTGATTTATTGGTTCCTTAATTAACAGCAATGAAAAAAATACTTGTTTTTTTGCTTATGACCTTGTTTTGTCTAAGCAGTCATGCTCAGTTTAAATTGAGCGGTAAGATTTGGAATTATGATCCAAGCAAGACCTTGGAAATCAATATTCCTCTTGTTTTCGGTTTTTATAAAGAAAATTCGCAACGGATAACCGTTGCCGGCGATGGTACATTTGAGGTCGCGCTGCCAGTAACAGCTCGAAAATCCGCGACACTAATTTACAGCGGTGTATTTCAAACCTTGTTATTAAGCCCCGGTAAGGATCTTATCGCGAATTTAACTGATAGTACGATCGTATTTACATACGGTAGTGCTTTAACAGAAAATAGAACTATTCAGCAAATAAAACTGGATGAAGTGCCGTTTTTTATGAAAGCCCCAGCCTTAAACAATCTTGCCAAACGCTCTTTGGCTGAATTGAGACAGCAGCTGTTAATTCCCTTTTTAGCAGATTGCAATCAAACGAATGAAGTGATCCAAACTACTTCATTGCCCAGCCAACTAAAAGGCTATATCTGTGCTGAGCTTTACGCGCAAAGAATTAACCATCTGAACGATTTTGCCCGTGTAGCTGAATTGCCAAAGCCGACCTCAGATAGTTTAGTGCTAGAACTGTTTGGAAAAGCATCGATTAATTTACAGGATAACTTTGGAGGCCCCTCTTTCTATTCTTTCCTTGACAATTACCTGCGTTATTTGGAAACGAAAGCATTTGTTAAGATTCGGTCGGAGAAGATCCCTTCAAGCGAGCCGATCCCTTATTTCGGGATAAGCCTAGACAGTGCAAATAGATTAATGAACATCTATAGTAAAGATTATTGGCGGTTTATTGGTGCTTTAAATAATTTTCCCAAGCCTATCGTAGAAAAATACAATTTTCAGCAACTGGTCAATCTATATCATGACAGGGACTTACCACATTTAAAAGCATTGGCAGGAGCGCATTGGAAGATATTTCCAACGGATAAGCATAGGCCGCTCGTTGAACGCTATATTGCCGATCTTGACTCTCTTTTGATAGCGAATAAACAGAACAAACAGATCCGGTTGATTGAGGATGATCAACCTATTTCATCGATCTACGACCTGATTGCTGAATTGAAGGGAAAAGTGGTCTATTTGGATGTTTGGTGTACCTGGTGTGGTCCTTGTAAATTTGAATTGAAATATACACCTGAACTGAAAAAAAGATACATGGATAAAGATATTGCCTTCGTTTATTTGGATATGGATGAAGACCATCGCGATCAGGACTGGAAAGACTTTATACGCGTCAACAATTTAACCGGAATCCATTTACGTAAAAATAGGAAACAGATTGAGCCCTTTTGGAAGGAATTACTGCTAAATGCAAAAGACAAAGCGGAATATTATCCGCAATATTTTATATTTGATAAAACAGGAAAATTAGTTGTAGAAAAGGCTCTTCGACCAAGTAATGGAAAACAACTGTATGATCAAATAGATCAGATTTTAAATCAATAATTGTTATGATAGCCATCGCGATAGATGATGAACCTGTGGCATTGCAGGTTATTGAACACCATATAGCTAAAGTCTCTTTTATTGAATTAAAAAGTACATTTACGGATGCGTTTATGGCGATTGATTATCTCCAGAAGGAGCAGGTGGACCTTATTTTTTTAGATATAAAAATGCCCGATATTTCAAGCATAGAGTTTCTGCGGAGTTTGAATACTTCGCCAATGGTGATTTTTACGACGGCTTATTCTGAGCATGCGCTATTGAGTTTCGAGCTCGATGCCATCGATTACTTGCTTAAACCATTTTCTATGAGCAGGTTTTTGAAAGCCTGCAACAAGGTGAGCGAATTGTATAGCCTTCGGGCAAAAAAGCTACAGCATAACAAAGACTATCTGTTCGTCAAAGATGGCTATGAACATGTTAAAGTTGAAATTGATCGTATCCAGTATATTGAAGCATCAGGTAATTACACCCAGATACATTTGGGCGATAAATGTGTTAGCTCCAGAATTACCATTAGCGAGCTGCTGGAACTGCTCCCGAAGAACGAATTTGTTCGTTGCCATAGAGCATTTATCGTCGCACGAAGTAAAATGATTAAGTTCGACAAAACCCAAATTTGGGTAGCAGACCGGGTTATTCCCATTGGAACAACGTATACTGAATTGAAATTATATTAATGCTAAATACGCATTTTTTGATAAGTCAGGGCTGATTAGAAAGTAGGGAAAGGGGCTGCGCTGTCAAAAGGTTAAGGGAACGTGTTTATGTTTTTAAGATAAATTTAATACTTTTGTAGCAATAGATCATTAGTGTTGTCAATTTTTAAAATTTAAAGTCATGTAATGCATTGTCGATATTTAGGAAGAAAGTAAACAACGGGATTTACCCGATTTGTTTACCCTATACCTATGTCTTCAATTTTTTAGTATGGATTTAAATTTTAAAAATGGAATCAACGAAATATGGTCGTACCTATCATTTCCCATTTTCGCCAGGGACAAGCAGCGACGATCGTTTTAATCAACATTATTGGAAGGATATACAATCTTTCCATAAACTGTTATTTACAGAAAAATTAGATGGTGAAAATAATTGCCTTTCACGGCGTGGAGTATTTGCACGATCCCATGCGGCTCCAACCACGTCGCCATGGACGGCTCAGCTTCGGGAGCATTGGTCTAGATTAAAAAACGATCTGGATGATTTAGAGTTTTTTGGTGAAAATCTTTATGCTGTGCATTCTATCGAATATGTGCAACTTGAGCACTATTATTATGTTTTTGCTGCTCGAATTAAAGATCAGTGGCTTTCATGGGAAGAAGTTACTTTTTATGCCAGTTTATTTGATTTGCCTACTGTACCTGTTTTAAAACTCGACATGCTAAAGGATTTGACTGAGTCAGAACTTCGGCGTTCAGTCGAAAATTTGGCCATGCAGTCTTCTATATTTGGATCGGTTGACCCTAAAACTGGAGAAGCATGTACGATGGAGGGCTTGGTCTGCAGGAATGTTGATGCATATGCCGTCAGCGAATTTCAGCACAATGTTTTTAAATATGTTAGAAAAGGACATGTGCAGACCGACGAACATTGGACAAAATCATGGCGAAGAACAAAAATGATTTGGGAAAGGAGGGATTTCTAATGGAATGGACAATAGCAGTAAATAAGAATTGGTCGGCTTTAGAGAAGCAATTTTCTTGGGTCAGGGATATGGAACAGGTACAACAAGATCCTTTACATCATGCCGAAGGGAATGTCGCGATTCATACCCAAATGGTATTACAGCAGCTGGAAGCATTGCCTGACTACCGGAATCTGGATTACCAAAAGCAGGAGCTCCTCTGGGCTTCCGCTTTATTGCATGATGTCGAGAAGAGATCGACGACAATTGTCGCTACAGATGGTCGCATCAGCTCTCCAAATCATGCCAAAAGAGGAGCACAGACCGCACGGGAGATTTTATTTCGTGATGTGGAGACCCCTTTTGCATTACGGGAGGAAATTGTCGCATTGGTACGCTATCATGGATTGCCATTGTGGTTGATGGAAAAAGTCGATCCAATGAAGAGCGCCTTGGAGGCGTCACTGAGTGTCAATATGGGCCAACTTAAGTTGTTGTCCGAAGCAGATGCTAAAGGAAGGTACTGTGCCGATTTGGATGCTTTGCTCTACGCATTGGATATGTTCGAACTGTATAGTAAAGAGATTGGCTGCTGGGATGCCTCGCGTTCTTTTTTGTCCGAAAATGCACGATTTACATATTTTAATGGAAACAATAGCTATGTTGATTATGTGCCTTTTGATACATTCAAATCCACGGTGACTGTACTTTCAGGTTTGCCGGGGATGGGCAAAGATTATCATATTTTAGCGATGAATACCGACCTTCCTGTTATTAGTTTGGATGACATCAGACGCAAATATCGCATTGATCCTACTGATAAAAAGAGAAACGGATGGGTTGTACAGGAAGCAAAAGAGCAGGCAAAAAAATACTTACGCTGTGGGCAGGATTTTATCTGGAATGCCACCAACATAACTTCCCAGATGCGAAAACAATTGATCGATCTCTTCGTAAGCTATCAAGCCTATGTGAAATTGTTGTACGTTGAAAAACCCTATAAGATTTGGCGCGCGCAGAATGGCGATAGGGAGTACCCACTGCCGGAAGTTGTCCTGGATAAAATGCTTCATAATTTGGAAGTTCCGCAGTTGACCGAGGCGCATGAGGTTCACTACATTACGGCATAGCGGATGCTTTTAAGTAGGGGATATTTAAGCAGGACTGCGCTGCATCTTCGATTGATTTTGCGAATCAGCCCACTTATATGGATAGGGGGCTGATTTTTTATATAATACCTTTTTTCGGAGAGAGATACAATTTTTAGCTACTTTTTCAATCGCTCTAGCAACTTAGATAAAAGCTCCTTTTCCTTGATATCGATGACATCCATGTCGATCCAAAAAGATGCAGGTTTTGTTGATAGATTGCGGTCAATAAAGCTTAATAAATGAATTAGACGACTTGTTTTTTCTTTTTTTAGCGATGAAAAGTCATTTAATTTTATAAAAATAGAATTTGTCCGATATAAATCAGTAACAAAATAATCGATATCCGTCCAAGGGATTTGCTGCGGCTTCAATACGCTGTTGTTTAGTAATGTATGCTCATCTATCGTGAGTGCGGCCTCTCCTTTTCGATAGCGGTTCAACTGTTGTAGTCGAAGATAAAAAACCGTTGCGGCCACGAGTACCCATATCGTGGAGGCTAGTTTAAAAATAAGATCATAGTATAACCAAGCATACAACCCAATGACTGCTGGAAGAAAACATAGCAGCATGCTGATGATAATTTTTCCTTTGCTAAAATTAATTTTGATCATTGCTTTCTCTTTTTTCAAAAAGTACAAACTCTGCAAAAAATGGAGCCTGCCATTTTCATCATAGCTCCAATCTGTTAATCATATTATTGGAGCACCTGTTATAAAGATAAGGGGTAAAAGCCATTGAAACTATTCCGATTTATGATTCGTGCTTGTTGAATGATTATTCGTATTACTTGAATTTATCTTGCCATCCCTTCCGTATTGAGCTTATTTGAAATGGGACCGCGTGTCTTTTTTTTGATAAAAGGAATGAGTAGCTTTGTTTGTATAATAAAGTGATGGACTGTTGGAAAAACTTAAAGAACATTTAAAGAAATTTATCGATGTCGATCCGGTCGAATTAGAAGAAATATTGCTTTACTTTAAGACGAAAACGGTCGCGAAAAAAGAAAATATACTGGAGGAGGGCCAAGTGTGCAGATACCATTTTTTTGTATTGAAAGGTATTCTCCGTAAATTCTTTGTTAATGAAAAGGGAGTCGAACAAACGACTGAATTCGCAATAGAAAATTGGTGGATTACAGACAATATGGCTTTCGAACATAAGCTTGTTACGTCATTTTACATTCAGGCAGTAGAGACGTCAGATTTAGTTTATATCAGTCAAGAAAATCAAGAAAAATTGGTTGCTGCATTTCCGATCATGGAGCGTTATTTTCGCTTTGTTTATCAAAGGGCTTATGCAGCTGCGCAAATGCGGGTTAAATATCTATTCTCTAAATCTAAAGAGGAATTCTACCATGATATGCTCCGTAAATATCCTCAGTTTGTACAACGTGTTCCGCAATACTTAATTGCTTCATATCTGGGATTTACTCCAGAATATTTAAGTGAAATCCGTAAAAAAATACTTCCCTGAATCTGTTGCTATAATCTCGTTGCAATTGAAGGCTAGTAGCATTGGTCCGAATCTGCAATGCGAAAGGGGCTAATTTGAAATTGAAGCTTGTGTTCTTTTGCATAGTCTTGTACTAATTTTTCGAATTTTTCCATTGCCTTTTCCTCAGAAGCAGCAAAACAGTGCAGGTTTAATTCCAAAGGTTTCTCTGAGGTGGCAGGATCGATACGCAATTGTTCAACTTCGGAGAGGACAACGGCAAAAGAAGTTTTGCAGATCTCAACTTCTAAATGTGGCCCCATTAATTGAGATGAAATGCTATAATAAGAATCGTTATTTTGGATTTCTTCCTGAAAGGGGTCTAAATAGGTCGTAACAATAGATCGATAACCATATTTAGCATTACCAAAAAAGTGATCAATATATTCCTGTGCTTTTTCATATGTTGAGAAGACACCTTCCAGATTGGTGAATAAATCTGGATCTTCTTTTACTTCTTTTGAAACTACTGTATATACCTTAATGGGGTTGGTTGTCATATTTTGTATGCTACTGTTTGTACATTAAGTAAAAGTAAGTTTTTCTGCAAAAAAACTAATTTAGACTTTTATCTATGAGCGATTCTAAGATAAAATCCTCGTTTTAAAATAAAAAATTTCCTTTGTTAACTTGTAGCCTGTTTAGAGCAGGTGTTTGTGCTTTAAAGTTGTATATAATTTTCGTATTCTCCAAATTTTTTACTGATTGTTTTTATTTGCTTTTCTAAAATAATACGGATTGAACATATAATCCTATTGTCGAGCTCGCTTTATTACCAACGTGTTACCAAGCTCCTCCTGCAAGTAGTCTGGGCCCAGGTTGAGTCTACTTTTTTAGCTGATTTCAATGTGGAGCCACCTTGTTTACACGGTAGGGCAGGGCGATGTAGGACAAGGGCAATAAACCAATTGCTTCTGACGCCGAATGATAGAAACCTGTTTTGGCTAACTCATCAGAAATATGCTGTTGTTCCCAAGTCATATTCTTTCATTTAACCGGGCATAGAAAATGCATGCGACCTTTGCTTCTCTTGCTGAGGAAAACTTCTTGGTCATTCCAGTCTTGTGTCTAGTTAAGTGTATGGTGTTTATTTCGTTAAATTTAATGTATTTCAAATTTATTTTAATTTAAAAGATAGTGAAAGTATGGTTAGAAAAGGTGTCATTTTGTGTCAAAACTATGCTCTTTTGTCTCAATTTGTGTTTAAATTTTATTTGTTTTAAAAGGGTGTGAAGGACTTTTTCTGTTCGCTGAATGTTGTTTTTTAGCCTTAAGTAGGGCCTATTCTTTTTCTCTTGTTGGAATCCGGTGATTTGTTTTTTATAGTCATTCAAACGTTTTCGTAAATAAATGGATTAAAAAGGTTTGATTGTGTTTTCTTAATTAATACTATTGTTTTGTGTTGATTAAATAATAACCAATTGATATTAATGACTAAAAGGTCTTGTTTTTAGGCTTTTTATAGTTCTATTTATTAATGACCAATAAATCTTAATCTATGAGAAAATTTAATCGTTTGATTTTCGTTAGTTTTTCTTTTTTGTGTATGCTATTGCTGTCTACAGGAATTGTTTATTCACAAGGAACTGGAAAAGAACTAAAGGGTATCGTCAAAACAAATGATGGGCGTTTTTTGGAGAAAGTTACCGTTTTGGTGAAGGGAACTTCCACGGGTACAGTAACAGATAGCTACGGTCGCTTTAGTTTAAAATTGCAGCAAAGTACTGCTAAGGTTACTTTAAGTTTTACCCATACGGGATACTCGTCCAAGGAACTTGAAGTAGAAGTGGGTAAGGAAATAGAGATCACCCTTTCTGAATCTACTGAGAATCTAGATGAAGTCGTCGTTATTGGGTACGGAACTGCCAAACGTAAGGATGTGACAGGCGCAATTGTTTCAGTGCAGACCGAAAAGCTTGAAAAGGAGGCGCCCAGGTCTGTTCAGGATCTATTAAGGGGGAATGCCGCCGGCTTAATCATTGGCCAGGGTAATTCTGCTAAAGGGGATGCTAGCCTACAGGTAAGGGGAAAAGGAACATTAAAGGCGGGAAGTAGCCCATTAAATGTCGTGGATGGCGTTATATTCGACGGAACATTTGCAGATCTTAATCCCAATGATATTCAGTCAATTGATGTTTTGAAAGATGCGAGTGCTACTGCTGTGTACGGTGCAAAGGCCGCCAACGGCGTTATCTTAATAACGACAAAAAAAGGGAAAAAAGGGAAGCCAAGCATTACTTTCAATGGAAATTTTGGTATGGTTGAAAGCGCAGGGATGCCACGCGTAATGACCGCTGATGAGTTTTTGAAATATCGCTATGACTTTGAAGTAGGCCGAAGAACCGCCGACTATCTTAAAGCGTACCCCGAAATGTTTGTGGACCCAAGACTGCTCAGTGGAACCAATCAGTTGGACTGGTATAATTACGATCAAAAGACCCCCGTTACAAATGTAACAGAGGATCAGTTGATCAGGTCTTGGCTTTCTCGATTGGAGCTAAAGACTCCGGAAATTGAAAATTACATGAACAATAAGATTACGGATTGGCAGGATTTGGTTTTTCAAAAGGGGATCCAGCAAGATTATGCTTTGGCTGTATCGAATAGTAATGAGAACGCTAACTACTATTTTTCCTTAAACCATGTTGATAGGGAGGGAGTAGTGGTCGGAAGTCGGTTTAAAAATTTCAGAACACGACTAAATATCGAAACTAAAATTACATCCTATCTAAAAGTCGGGGCGAATACCAACTTTGCGGTTCGAAATGAGGGTTTTCTAAAATCTGATTGGAAACAATCAGCGGTGATTTCTCCCTTTGGATCAAATAATCTTGATGATCCTTCTAGTATTTATCAAAGACTGCCGACAGGCGATGTTACTCCGGTAAATCCATTCTTTGATAATCAGTTTAGAGATCGAAAAAATGACTATAATACATTGAATTCTAGTTTGTACGGTGTGATTACTTTGCCCTTTGGGATAGAATTACAATCCAATTTTACCCCTTCATTTACATGGCACGAGTATTATAACCACGATTCTTCAAAAAATCCCGAGTGGAAGGCAAAAGGTGGAAGTAGCGAACGTTCATTTGAAAAAACATATAATTGGCAGTTAGATAATGTATTGCGTTGGAAGCGGCGTTTTGATGTACATAATTTTGAAGTCACATTGCTTCAAAATGCAGAGAAAGGGCAGTATTGGCGAACCAAGGCCACGGCTTCTCAGTTTGTACCTTCTGATGTTCTGGGCTGGCATCGTCTGCAGGCTGGGACTATTCCGTTGAATGAAAGTAATGACACCTACCGGACAGGGGATGCCTTGATGGCTCGCTTATTTTATTCCTTTAAAGATCGTTATATGTTGACAGCTTCTGTGCGACGTGATGGGTATTCAGCCTTTGGCGCTCAAAATCCAAGAGCAACCTTTCCAGCCCTGGCTTTTGCCTGGGATTTTACAGCGGAAGATTTTATGAAAAATACCAAATCCTGGTTGGATTATGGTAAGCTACGGCTTTCTTGGGGAAGAAATGGTAATCGTGATATTGAGCTTTATGAAGCTCTTTCCGACATGACCTCTGGGTTACATCCCTATATTGACGCGAGTGGAAACCTCTATCTTTCATCTCAGTTATACGTGAATAGAATGGCCAATTTGGGCTTAAAATGGGAGAGTAAAAGTTCGTATAATGCCGGTTTGGACTTTTCAATCTTCCATGGCCGTCTGAGTGGTGCACTGGATTTTTATACGGCAACAACCCAGGATTTATTGGTAGATCGTGCATTGCCAGAGATTATCGGATTTAGCAGTGTTGCTGCCAATCTTGGTGAGCTCTCAAATAAAGGTTTTGATATTTCCTTGAATAGTAACATCATGAATAAGGGCGATTTTAGTTGGAATGCTACGGCGATCTTTATGTTGAATCGGAGGAAAATCGTGAAGTTGTATGGCGATATGGTGGACGTAAAAGATAGTGAGGGAAATATCGTCGGCCAAAAGGAAGCGGACGATGTTAAAAATAGATGGTTTATTGGACAGGATCCCGACCGGATATGGGCTTACAAACGAAATGGAATCTGGCAATTAGGGGAAGAGGAAATGGCTGCAAAATACGGCAACCAACCTGGCGATTTTAAATATATAGATCAAAATGGCGATGGGGTCTTAACGGATGCCGATCGTGTATTTCAGGGGTATACAACACCGCGTTTTCGCTGGTCGTTTCGAAATGAATTGCGTTATAAAGAGCTGAGTTTTTCATTTTTAATTTATTCCAATTGGGGGCATTATGGGGACTTTAATCAGGCAGCAAACAATAGTAATTTTGCAGATCGCAGTACGGACTATGCGCTAGCTCGCTGGACGCCAGATAATCCGATCAACGATTATGCGCGTATTGGATCAAAAAATAATGGTACAAACTATGTCAACATGTCCTTTATGCGTTTGGACAATATGGTGCTTTCCTATAATCTGCCGAAATCATTGTTGCAATCGTTAAGAATCCAGCAGCTTCGTATTTCAGCTTCGGTTAGAAATGTAGCCTATTTGACAAAAGATTTTAAATTTGGCGACCCCGAAAGAAGCTGGAAAAGTGACGCATTGGCAGATGTAGGTGACCCAGCTCCCCGTATCTATAATCTTAGTTTAAACCTTACCCTTTAATTTTTAGATCATGAAATTGAAAAAAAATATAATATTTAGTTTATGTATTGGTTCAATGGCTGTTTTTACATTTTCTTGTAGTAAGGATTGGCTTAAACCGAAACCCTTGTCTTTCTATGAACCTGATGTTGCACTAGCCGATGCGCAAGGTATGTACTCCGCTTTAACGGCTTGTGAAAGAAATATGCGGCATGAATTTTTTGACGATGCTGCACCAATTTTGACCGAGATTATTCAATCTGAAGTAGCCGTAGAAGGTACGACAGATAAAGCTGGTCCACAAATGGATATGGATATTGCACTGCTTCCCGATGCAGACCTCAATCACAACGATAAAACTAAAGTCGGTTGGTATTGGTACGAAGGATTTAAGGGGATAAAATACGCCAATCTTATTATTTCAAGAATAGATGCAGGAACTTTTAAAGACGAAAATGAAAAAAACGCGATTTTAGGAGCAGCTTATTTTCAACGTGCCTATCGTTATTTTAAATTGGTGCACCAGTTCGGTGATGTGCCCTTCATTGACAAAGAGATAAATGAACCAAAATATGATTTCTATAGTTACGATCGTTGGAGCATTCTCGAAAAATTACGGAAAGATCTGGAATTTGCCTACCAATGGGTACCCGAAAAAGTAGATCGTGGACGTACCTCCAAATCTGCTTGTGGTATATTGTTGATGAAGGTATGCATGGCTTTGACAGATTTTGATCGGGCAATAGCTATTGGAAAAGAAATTGTCGCTATTCATCCACTTATGAAAAGCAGATTTACGGTGAATAAAAGTAAACCAAATACCAATCTGATGTTTGATCTTCATAGTGTTGAAGCAAAATTAGATGGGGCCAATACCGAAGGTTTAATGTATGTAGTTTCTTATCCTGGAGTTGATGGCTCTGCACGCATAAGAACAATGCGTAATGGCGTTCCTTTCTGGAACAACGGCGGTATAAAAACACCGGACGGAAAAACGGGGACAGGCCTATCATTAGCAGCGGATGAAACTGATCTTTCATTGGATTTAAATAAGAACTATGGTCGTGGTATAGGACGATTGCGTCCAACTTGGTATTTTACAAATCAGATTTGGAGATCTGGGAAAGAAGATAATGATTTGCGGGGGATCTTTAATCGGGATAGTTGGAGAAAGATGGAAGATTTGAAATATAATGAGCCCAACTTAAAAAAGACCGGCAATCCCTGGTATGGAAAAAATCTGGTTAAACCGGCGGGGATGAGTGTTGAGGATTCAATTCGTCTATGGTTCTCTTGGCCGCATTATAAATTATTTGTACCGGATCCATTGCAAACACAATGGGAGGGCGGGGAAACCCCATGGTATATTTATCGTTCTGCGGAAGTCTATTTATTGTTGGCAGAAAGTTACTATTGGAAAAATGATCTTGGTCAGGCTGCCATTGCCATTAACGAAGTCCGTCAACGCGCCGGTGCATCCCAGCTGACGGCAGACGAAATCAATATCGGTGAGCTATTGGATGAGCGTGCACGTGAGTTGTATTATGAAGAAAATAGACATATTGAGCTCGTAAGGATTGCCTATATCTACGCAAAAACCCGAAAACCATGTGAAATATTTGGTGGTCGTGTCTATGATTTAAAACAGATTAGTGGTCCAGGAGGAACGAATGCGAATATTAAACAAGCTGGAGTTAATTTCTGGTACGATAGAGTGGTTGCTAAAAGTAATTTCTATAACAAAGGGGTCAAACATAAATGGGCCGAATATAAAATTAGTGTGCACCATATCTTATGGCCTGTGCCTGCCAATGCAATTAATACAAATATCAAAGGTGTTATCAATCAAAATATAGGTTATCCGGGAGCCGAGAAAAATAAAACGCCGTTATTGGTTGAAGATAAGTAACAAGTGTTTTCAAACGTTTTCGTAAATAAATCACATCATTTGATTCATTTCACTTATATTAATTAATATCTTGTTTTATTAAGTCAATTGAATCAATAGCCAATAAGTAAATGGGGGCCTATTTGGCTTGAAAGTGAAGTGTAGTATCGTCTCCTGGCTTTCGCTAGTATGGTCTCTAACTTGTTATGATTGACAAACCAATGATGAATAAATAAACCGGGTCGATAGACTCAAGATCAAATTTTACAATGAAAAGAAATACACTATTTAAATCTGTTGTGATGGCGGCGATCGTTAGCAATGCTGTATTATCGTATGCCCAGACAGATAAAAGTAATGAGAAAGGTTGGACAAACCTTTTTGATGGAAAAACGCTGAATGGCTGGAAATCCGTCGGAGGAAAAGCTCCCTATTCTATTGAAGGTGATGCTATTGTCGGCAGAATGACAAAAGGTACGCCCAATTCTTTTTTGATCACTGAAAAAGAATATGGTGATTTCATATTGGAACTGGATGTTAAACTTGAAGGTAACGAAACAAACTCAGGTATTCAGACACGGAGCCATCTTGATCCAAAGGCTAATGATGGGCGCGGACGTGTATATGGAAGGCAAGTTGAAATAGACCCCTCTGCCCGTGCATGGACGGGTGGGATATATGACGAGGCGCGTCGTGGATGGATTTATCCACTCGATTTAAATGAAAATGCAAAAAAAGCCTATAAAGCAGAGGAATTCAATCATATCCGAATAGAAGCAGTCGGCGACGAACTGCGTACTTGGATCAATGATATTCCTGTAGCTTATGTCGTTGACACGATCGATAGAACAGGTTTTATCGGATTACAGGTACATGGTATTCCACCGCAATTGGATGGAAAGAAAGTTTATTTTAAGAATATTAAAATAAAAACAACTGACCTCAAATCAAAAGGTTTTCCAAAAGACCTTTATATCGTTAATCTGAAGCCCAACGATTTGGCAGATGCCGAAAAGAAAAAAGGAGTTAAGCTCTTATTTGACGGTAAGACCAATAAGGGCTGGCGGAGCATACACGGCGATAAATTTCCAGAACGTGGTTGGGAAGTTAAAGATGGGCAAATGACTGTCCTAAAATCCGACGGAGGGGAGTCAACCAATGGCGGTGACATCGTCACAAAAGATAAATACGCCGTGTTTGATCTTTCATTTGAATTTAAGCTTAGTCCGGGAGCGAATAGCGGCGTTAAGTATTTTGTCACTTTAAAAGAAAAATCAAAAGGATCAGCTATTGGTTTGGAATATCAAGTACTGGATGATGCTTTACACCCTGATGCGAAGTTGGGACGAGACGGAAATCGTACATTGGCATCGCTTTACGATCTCATCACATCCAATCGTGACGAGCGTGCACGCAGACCCATCGGTGAGTGGAATAGAGGTAGAGTTGTGGTCACAGCAGATAACAAAGTGGAACATTATTTAAATGGAATTAAGATGTTGTCTTATGAGCGGGGCTCCAAAGCGTTTAAAGATTTGGTTCAGATCAGCAAATATAAAGATTGGGAAAATTTTGGTGAAGCGAAGGAAGGTTTTATTCTTCTCCAAGACCATGGCGATCGGGTTTCATTTCGCAGCATAAAAATCAATACACCCAATTAAGCTTATCTCTTATGAATCATTATTTATCGCGCAGAAGCTTTGTTAAACAGTCTGTTATCGCTGCAGGAGCGGTTATGCTGTCCAATAGTGTATTGGGAAATGTCAATTTGGCCAAACCAAATGAGCGTGTCAACTTAGCTTGTGTAGGCTTAGGAAATAGGGCTGCCGATATCATTAAAGAGCTGTATAAAACAGGACTCTGTAATATTGTCGCGCTATGTGATGTAGATCTTGGCGCGAAACATACACAGGAAATTTTGGGCTTGTTTCCCGATGCACCTAAGTTTAAGGATTTTAGAGTGATGTTTGACAAAATGGGAAATCAGATCGATGCTGTAAGTGTCGGAACTCCCGATTTCTCGCACTTTGCCATAACAATGCTTGCACTGGACTTGGGTAAACATGTTTACGTGGAAAAACCAATGGCGAGAACATTCCTTGAAGTTGAACTGATGGCAAATAAAGCCCGGAAAAACCCTAAACTTGCTACCCAAATGGGAAATCAGGGGCACTCCGAAGCAAATTACTTTCAGTTTAAAGCCTGGAAAGATGCCGGTATTATTAAGGATGTGACGCGCATCGATGCGCACATGAATATGCCGCGTAGATGGCATGGCTGGGATGTGAATATGAAGGGTTTTCCTGCCGCTGAAATGGTGCCCGAAACATTAGATTGGGATCTTTGGCAAATGCAGACCATAGGCCATAATTATAATAAGGATTTTGTGAATGGTCAATGGCGTTGTTGGTATGATTTTGGAATGGGGGCATTGGGTGATTGGGGTGCACATATATTGGATACAGCGCATGAATTTTTAGATTTGGGGCTGCCTACAGAAGTGTCCGCTGTGAAGCTCGATGGGTATAATTCCTATTTTTTCCCCATGTCTTCGACCTTGAAATTTCATTTCCCAAAAAGGAAAAAGATGCCAGCACTAGATATCAATTGGTATGATGGACTGGATAATTTGCCACCTATACCGGAAGGCTACGGTGTATCCGGACTGGATCCTAATATTCCTGCACCAAGTACAGGGAAATTGGAACCCGCCAAATTAAATCCTGGGAAAATTATCTATAGCAAGGATTTGATATTTAAAGGTGGCTCTCATGCTAGTACCTTGCAGATTATTCCAGCAGCGAAAGCTAAGGAAATGGAGTCTCGGTTACCGGAAGTGCCAAAATCACCGTCAAATCACTTTGCTAATTTCTTAAAAGGTTGTAAAGGCGAAGAAAAGACCCGCTCGGCTTTTGAAATTGCAGGTCCTCTGAGCCAAGTATTTTGTTTGGGTGTAATTGCACAACGCTTAAACAGCAAGTTGATCTTGAATACACAGACAAAAGAAGTGACTAATGATAAGTTTGCCAATGCACTCTTAGCTGGACCTCCACCTGCGAGAGGCTGGGAGCAGTATTATAAGATGTAATGGACCAGTAACTGGGCATAGAAAGTAAAGGGCAATGTGAACATTGCCCTTTTTTTTGAAATGAAAAGTCTTTCCTGAAATGTACGATTTGCCTGCTCTTTATATAAAAGAGCTGGAAAGTCGAAAAAAGCATGATAATCCCAAGCAAATTGAGACAAATCAGCGCTATTTTGATCAGTCCTAGTAGAAAGTAATTCTCCTCCCTTAGGTATATTTGTGATGCAGCAATTCAATTTTTAAACCTTAACGTCATGTATAAAGTATCCCTGCTCTTTATAGGCATTGTAGCATTGGTCCTTAATGCCAATGGTCAAAATTTATCAACCCAATCTTTTCAGGCAACCCATCGGTATCTTAAAATTCCAATTAAAAATGGTGCTCCCAAACGTCATGTGGAGGTATGGCTGGGAAACGATAAAGTAAGGTGGTTTGATGTCGAACTGGCAGATAGTACCTATGATTGGATAGCCTATCTTGATATAGGGAAGTGGAAGGGACAGCAGCTTAAGGTGGTGGCAAATACATCAGACAAAGAAATTCCTTTGTTTAATCCTATTGCACAGAGTGATACCGATGATAACGATAAGGTCTATGCTGAAGATCGAAGGGGACAATTTCATTTTTCGGCCAAGAGAGGTTGGTTGAACGATCCGAATGGTCTGGTCTTTTTTAATGGACAATATCACCTGTTTTTTCAGCATAATCCCTATGGAACCAATTGGGGCAATATGCATTGGGGGCATGCCGTGTCCTCCGATCTGTTGCATTGGAAGGAATTGGGAGAGGCTTTATATCCAGACGAATCTGGCGTCATGTTTAGCGGTGGAGCTGTCGTGGGTAGTAACAATACGGCTGGTTTTGGGAGAAATGGGGTAACAAACCCCATGATCCTGTTTTATACGGCTGCGGAGAAATCATGGGGACAGGGATTGGCATACAGCTTGGATGGTCAGAAATTTGAGAAAATGCCAAACCATATTTTGGATAAAATAACAACAGGAAACCGAGATCCAAAAGTAATTTGGCATGCTCCCTCAAAGCAATGGGTTCTTGTACTTTATGTTGAAGAGGAACAGGAACAACACACGATGCAGATTTTTACCTCTAAGGATTTAAAAATATGGACATTTGCGAGCAAAATAAAAGGCGGGCGGGGTAATGACCGTTATTTATTTGAGTGTCCCGAATTCTTTGAATTGGCGGTAGACGGTAACCCGAACAATAAAAAATGGATTTTGACGGGGGCTAATAGCCAATATGCGATCGGAGAGTTTGATGGAAAATCTTTTCATCCTGAGATCGAGCGCCTGTTTAGTCAATATGGTCGTGATTATTATGCCGCGCAAACTTTTAGCAATGAACCGAAGAAGCGACGCATTGAAATCGGCTGGTGGCGCACACATACAAATCAAGGGAACTCCGCTTTTAATCAATCCATGAGTATTCCAATGGAACTCAAATTGAAAAGTACGGAAAAGGGTATTCGCCTTTTTCGGGAGCCGGTGACAGAATTGCAAAAATTAAGAAAAGAAAAACTCAGCATCAGCCGAAAGAAAATTAGTTCGAACGATTCAAGTTTGTTTCAGCAGTTCAACGCTGAAATTGCTGAATTGGATTTGGTCATCGATCCACAGCATGCCAAAAATATTCAGATCAATGTGAGGGGCTTGGCAATTAATTATAACGTTTCGACCGAAGAGCTCCTTATTGACAATGTAAGGGCCCAGGTACCGCTGCGAAATAAAAAACTCGCATTGAAGTTGCTTGTCGATCGGACAGGACTCGAGCTTTTTGCGCAAAATGGAGAATTTTACATGCCCATAAATTATAATTTTGATCGGAATAATTTAACTTATCAGCTCGTAGCTTTTAATGGTGAAGCCGTATTGGAATCTGCTGACCTCTATGCGCTTGACGGTATATGGATTAAATAACACTTTTATGATATAGCAATAATGGAGAGACTGTTTTTGTTAATTCGTTAGGATGATAAAAATAGTGCTGGAAGACTATATTTTTTTGTTCATTTATAAAAAAAAGGTTTTCAAACGGGGAGAATGAAAACCTTAAATAACCAATTATAAACCTAAATTATGATGATACAAAGGTAAGTGTATTTCCTACACTATGCAAATTTATTTTAAAAAATAATTTAATCTTCTTTGAACAAGCTATTGGAAGTACCTATTTTTATAGGAGTAAACTGTCTTTTTTATCGAAAACGGACTGCCCGCTGTATTCTTTTTGCACGCTTTGGCTTGGTGGACTTTAAAAAGCATCAGTTGTAGACAATTAGCTATTTTAGAAACATGGAAAATTTAGAAGTATGGATGCGTGGACCTATTGAAGGGATTCCCGCTCTTCTCCAACCTGTTGCTCATGCACTCTTGCAAGTTGATGAGGATGTTTTAAAGTATACTAAGCAGCTGTCCTCAGCGCATCTCTGGACAAAACCGGGGGGGAATGCCAGTATAGGTTTTCATCTTCAGCATATTCGTGGGGTAATCGATCGCATGTTTACTTATGCCGAAAACAAATCCTTGTCGGATGAGCAATTTGACGACCTCCATAAGGAAGGTATAGAAAATAGCGATGTGAGTGTAACAGCGCTTGTAGAAAACTTACACCGACAGATTCAGCAATCTGTGCAAAAACTAGCGTTAATTGATCCGGAAACCTTGACGGAAGTGCGTTTTTTGGGTAGAAAACGGATCCCTACGACCTTGATTGGTTTGTTGTTCCACGCTGCCGAGCATGCACAGCGCCATGTTGGCCAATTACTGGTAACGGCACGATGTATCAATTAAAAACAAATTATATTTTTGTCCGCTAGAGGCTATTATTTTTGAACTTGTTGTAACTTTTCTCCCCATTTCCCAAGTTCTTGAATAATTGGTTTGACTTCATAACCCAGCGCAGTTAGCTCATAGAGTACGCGTGCCGGTACCTCTGCATATACAGTACGTTTTATAATGTTATCCTCTTCCAGCTTTCGCAATTGTAGGGTGAGCATACGTTCAGTGATACCTGGTAAACATCTTTTGATTTCAGAATAACGTAGCGCACCATTGATGAGATAACAACAAATGGCTAGCGCCCATTGACCGCCAATCACATTAGCGGCAAAGACTTCGGGGCAATTATGCTCAAGTTGCTTTTTATTTGAAAAGTTAGTGGAACTCGTCTTGATTTTAGTCATACGCACATTTTTTATAGTACCTAACATTAGGTTACAGATAGGCCAAAATAGGAATTATGTCGCTATTTTTAAATCACAGTCATGTCGTTTATTAAAATTGCCGCAATGAATTGGCTAGACCTGGTGACTTGTGCATAGATACATAAATAAAAATATGAAAACATTAATAGTCGTTATTCACCCTAATTTTGGGACCTCTCTCGTAAGTAAAAGTTGGGTCAGGGCCTTGGAAAACCACCCCGATTTGTATGAGATCCATCAGTTGCATCAAGTCTATGCTGACGGTAAAATTGATGTCGTGGCAGAACAGCAGATGATGGAGAAATATGATAAAATTGTATTTCAATTCCCCTTTTATTGGTTTAACTGCCCGCCTTTTTTTAAGCAGTGGTTGGATGAGGTGCTTACCTACGGGTGGGCTTACGGTAAAAAAAGCGGCTACAAACTGGAAGGAAAGAAAATCGCATTAGCGATTTCGGCAGGGATAGACGAGCAGGAGTATGGGGTTACGGGTAAGTATAAATATAGCATGGAGCAATTAACAAGTCCTTTTGAAATTACTTTTGACTATGTTAAAGCGAATTATCAAAAGCCTTTCGTCTTTTACGGAATAGAAAAAGAGTCATCCAAAGAATGGATAGCGCAAAGTGTTTCGCAGTATCTGAGTTTTCTGGAGCAGTTATAGTCAGTGAATTCATATGTCAACAAGGCTGCTCTCATGACTTCTTTTCCTGTTGGAGCGCAATACTGTGTTCATATTGATTCCTTGCCGAATTGTTAAGCTAAATATAAACAAATTATAGGATGTGCAATATTTTACACCTGAATTGGGTTGGCATTGGTCGTGATGTCGTAACCAAGCCGCTATGGGACACTGAGTGATTAAATTGTAAATTCGTATACTTGTAGAATTCCGGAAGGAATTCGCAATTTTTATAATCCCGCATAAAAATAAACAGCGTATAATATGCAGATACTTTTAGTAGAGGACGATCGCCGGATTAGCAGCTTTGTGGTGAAAGGTCTGGAAGAAATGGGGCACCAGGTCATTTTAGTTGAATCTGCGGAAGCTGCACGTGAATGGATCAATGCAGATTCTTTGGATATTATTGTACTTGATATCATGCTGCCCGGAATAGATGGTATCCAGTTTACGAAGATGGTCAGGTATCGAAAAAATCATATTCCGATATTGATTTTGAGTGCCTTAGGGGAGATTGAAGATAAGGTCGAGGCCTTGGAAAGTGGGGCCGATGACTATCTCGTCAAGCCCTTTTCCTTTAAGGAATTGGTGAGCCGTATCAAAGCCCTGGTACGTCGGGACAATTATAAAAACGCGCCAAAGGACAGTAGCGTAGAAATCCGTGATTTAAAAGTGGATCTTGAACGTTATGAAGTTCATAAGAATGGTAAAAATGTCGATCTCTCTCCCAAAGAATTTAAACTATTTAAGTATCTGATCGAAAATCGGAATAAAACGCTTTCACGGACTGCAATCTTGCAGGCCGTTTGGGGAATCGATTTTGATAACAGCACCAATGTCGTCGATGTGTACGTTTCTTATCTAAGAGGCAAGGTTGATGAGGGGAGCGATACCTCCATTATCAAAACGGTGAAAGGAGTCGGTTATATGCTTACAACGGACTGACAATGAATTTAAAAATTCGGCTTACACTCTTTTCTACGCTGGTATTCACCATTATTTTTGGGCTTGCAACGCTAGTCATCTACTGGATATTTTATAATTCCTCGGAACGACATCTGATCAGTTCCCTCGAAAAAAATGCAAAAATAGCTGGTATTTATTACCTCGAGGCGGATGAGCAGAGCCCACTAAAGCATTTGGAATCTAAAAATCAATATGAAAGCCTGGTCAAACGTGCCATGGTAGCAGTTTATAACGCCGAAGGAAAAGTAAGTTATGGCGGTATGCGCTTTGATAGTCAAATTAATAAGGATTTGCTGAGCCAGCTGAAAACAGACAAAACGATTTATTTTAAAACAGAAGATAGCTTTTATTTTGGTTTGTATTATCCAGATAATCAGGGTGACTTCTTTGTGTTTGTCAAAGAGTCGAGCGCAGATTTTGATCATCAATTGAATCGTTTGCTCATTACGCTTGTCTTTGTTTTTCTCGTTGCATTGATCAGTATTGCCTTGTTGTCGGTTTGGCTGAGTAAATATGCTTATCTCCCCATTCGTAAAGTGATCCAAGAAATTCAGCATAAGGATTTAAGCACGATTCAGGAGCCCCTGACGACTATAAAAACGAAGGATGAACTACAAGATCTTATTGAGAGTTATAATGCGCTCCTACGTCGGATCAGCGAAAATATGATTATTAGAAAGAATTTTGTCAGTTATGTTTCACACGAGTTTCGAACGCCTTTGGCGGGAATCCTGGGCTCAATGGAGGTCTTCGGTACAAAGGTCAGAAGTGAAGAAGAATATCATGAATTGGCCGAAACCATTACTGAGCATGTGAATTTTCTGAATCAGCTTATTGGTAATTTTCTATTGCTGACCGACGATCAGGCGCTGAAACGTTCACTGGAAACCTTTCGCATAGACGAGATCGTATGGGATCTTGTTCCTAAGTTTTCGAGATCATTTGCCGTGCCCTTGAAAGTCGATATACAGGTCGATGAACCGCGATACTTTAATTTTCGGGGCAATAAGATGCTCGTCAGTCTGTCTATTTCCAATTTAATCGAAAATGCACTGAAATATGCAAATGGGCAGGAAGTTCTTGTCCGAATGACAGGTGTAAATGGCAGGCTGTCTTTGCAAATCATAGACCATGGTATTGGTATCCCACAAGCCGAACTGGAGTCTGTGAAACAGACTTTTTATCGAGGATCAAATGTTGGTAAAGTTAAGGGCAGCGGCATCGGTCTCTCTTTTGCGCAGATTGTATTTAAGGATCAAGGGGTAGACTTTGATATTCGTTCAAATGATCTAGGTACAACGGTATCCCTATTATTCCCTCAATTCTAATCATTTTCTAATCCCTTCTAATCAAACTTTAATTTAACCTAAAGTTGCCTGTAATCCCTGTCAGTTAGTTTTGTGGAAATTCAAAATTAAGTGAGAAAACTACGTATTACATTATTTTTACTTCTTGGCCTGAATAGCAAGCTATTTTCGCAGGAGGCGGTTGAAAACCGTTTGCGAAAGGCGGAGATCGAGCAGGTATTCCTTGCCCATAACCTGACTTTAATGGCGCAGCGTTTTCATATGCAGCAAGCCGAAGCTGCCGTGCTTCAGGCAAAGTTGTGGCCCAATCCAACGATTTCCATCTCTGAAGTCAATCTTTGGAAAAACCCTTCCAGCGAATCCTTTCCGGCTCTGATCGGAAATTACGGTAAGTACCAGCAGGTAGCGGTCGAACTGGAACAGACCATCGAAATGGCTGGCAAACGAAAAAAAAGGGTGCAATTGCAGCTTCTCGAAAAAGAAAATGCCCAGCTCCAATTTGAGGAATTGCTGCGGAACCTAAAATATGATCTCCGGAGCCAATGTCTCGAATTGCAGATCCTGCAGGAAAAGGAGAAGTTATATAATAGTCAGGTGGATATCTTTCAGACGTTGGCAAAATCATACCAAAATCAGTGGAAAGAAGGCAATGTAAGTGAGATGGACTATCTCAGGATTCAAAGCGAGTCTATCGCATTTGGTAATAAACTGAATGAAATCCAACAGGAAAAAATCACAAAAATGAATGAAGTTGCGCGCTATCTCGGAGAGAAAGGGACCGCACTCACTATATCAGATACGATCGGCATGCCGCATTTTCTCCAGGGAAAAAAACAAGAATGGAAAACGATGGCCCTCGACAATCGCAGCGACTATAAGATCATCCATAACGAATTGAAAAAAAGCGATGCTCAGCTGAAAATAGAAAAGGCCGAACGTATACCAGATTTGCAGGTCTCCATGAATTACGACCGTGGCGGAAATATCATGCGCGATTTTATAGGGCTGGGGGTTGCTATGGATCTTCCTCTATTTAACCGGAACCAGGGGAATATCAAAATCGCTAAACTGGAGCTTGAGAAAAATAAAGTGGAAATCGAGCAATTTCGTATCGACATCGAACGGGAGATCGACTTCCTTTCGGAGCGGCTCAGCAACCTTGAAACGAGTTTGAAGACAACGGATATCGGCTTTGATGGTAAATTGGACGTAGCGCTAGAACGCTATGTGCGCAATTTCCAACAACGGAGACTGACCATCGTTGAATTTATAGATTTTATCAATAATTATATGGAAAACAAAGAATCAATATTGGAACGCAGGGCGAAATATCTTCAGTATAGGGAGGAACTGATTTACTTGATCGGAAAGGATATTGTCTCATGAAAAGTAATTTTTTAACGTCATTGACACTGCTATCTATTTGTTTATTGTGGAGCTGTCAGCCGGCGAAAAATGATGAGCAGCCTATTCCTGCTGCTAAAGGCTTTTGTCTTAGCGCCGACTTTAAAAACCAAATTAAAATTGATTCGATACAGAAGCGAACGGTATTTGAACAGATCGCTTTAAATGGGGTTATCCAATACGATCAGGATGAACTTGCTGCGCTAAAGAGCCCTATACCTGGTATCGTGCAGTCTGTTTCGGTCAAGATGGGCGATTATGTAGAAAAAGGACAGATTCTGGTATCGCTTAAAGGGACCTCGGTCAATGACTTAGGAAAGGAGCTGCGGGAGCTGGAAAATAGCAAGCGGCTGACGGAGAGTAAATTGCTTAGCCTGCGTAGCCTGCTGAAAGATGGTATGGCTTCCCAGCGGGAGCTGGAAGAGATGGAAAGTGAATTGAAAGCCGTGCAGATTGGAATCCGCCATGTGAAAGCGAACATGAGTTTGCTGAATGGTTCCTCGGAAAATGGTGTGTTTTACATCCGTGCACCCAAAGCTGGCTATATCGTAGATAAAAAGGTGAGTCCTGGTATGACTGTTGGCGATGACGCCGATTTGCTGTCGGTCAGTAAACTGAATGAGGTGTGGGTTTCGGTCAATATCTATGCAAATAATTTACCTTTTGTCAAAAACGGGGCTCCTGTCAAGATCACTACACTGGCTTATAAAGGTGAAACTTTTGACGGTTATATTGATCAGGTAGCCAACTTCTTTGATCCGGAGGAACGTGTGGTCAAAGCGCGCGTAAAGTTGTTGAACAAAGACCTGAGATTGAAGCCGGGCATGAGCGTGGATGTGCTGGTCGAAAAGGCTGTTTCAGGACAGGGAGAGCGTATGCTGGCAATTCCGAAAGATGCCATTATCCTCCATAACAATCAGAATTTCGTTGTACGCTACAAAAATGACTGCGACCTGTCGGTTAAAGCTATTGATATTGTCGCTGAGAATGAAACATACGCTTTTGTCAAATCTGGTGTAGCCGAGGGAGATCAGGTGCTGACCGAAAATGAGCTGATCGTATTTGATGAACTGATAAATAGATAGGATGAAGAAAGTTGTACAAAATATTGTTTCATTCTCATTGAAACATTCCTTGGTCGTCCTGTTTTTTACGCTGGCATTATTGTTCGGCGGAATATATGCCTACCTCCATACACCGATCGAGGCTTTCCCCGACGTGACCAACACACGGGTTAGGATTATCACACAGTGGCCCGGGCGCAGTGCTGAAGAAATAGAAAAGTTCGTTACACTGCCTGTTACCAAAGAAATGAATACCATTCCAAAGAAAACGGATGTTCGTTCCATCTCCTTGTTTGGGTTATCTGTTGTAACGATTCAATTTGAGGATGGGGTAGCGGATTTTTATGCCCAACAGTATGCGGGTAATAAGATGCGTTCCATTGATTTACCAGAAGGGGCCGAGAGTTCCATCGAACCACCATCTGGTGCTACCGGAGAAATTTTTCGCTATGTAGTGAAAAGTAATCTTCCGATCAAGGAAGTCTCCGCCATTCAGGATTGGGTGATTGAAAGGGAGCTTGTCGATGTGCCCGGTGTGGCGGATGTCGTCAGCTTTGGGGGGGAGGAAAAGATCTACGAAATAAAGATCAATCCAACAGAATTGGCCAATTATAACCTGTCGCCACTGGATGTTTATGAAGCCGTATCGCGTTCGAATATCAATGTTGGCGGCGATGTGATCCAAAAAGGAAATCAGGCTTATGTTGTGCGTGGTGTAGGCCTATTGGATAAAATCGATGATATTGGTAATATTTTGATCAAGGTGGTCGGCAATACACCGATTTTAGTCAAGCATGTAGCCGAAATCGAACTGGGGGCAAAACCGCGACTCGGGCAGGTGGGACTCAACCAGGAAGATGATCTTGTCCAGGGAATCGTCATTATGCTCAGGGGAGAAAATCCTTCGGCTGTAGTCACCAAGCTAAAAGCAAAAATTGAAGAGCTGAACCAACGTATTTTACCTGCAAATGTCAAGATTGAACCCGTTATAGATCGCACAAAACTGGTAAATAATACCGTGCATACGGTTTCCAAAAACCTGATAGAAGGTGTTCTTCTGGTTTCGATTATTGTCTTTATCTTTTTAAACAATTGGAAGACAACCTTTATCGTTGCATCGGTGATCCCATTGGCCTTCCTATTTGCGATTATTTGTTTGAAAATACAGGGGCTCCCTGCAAATTTGATTTCCATGGGGGCATTGGACTTTGGATTGTTGCTCGAAGGAACGCTGGTCATCGTGGAGACTGTTTTTGTCTCTTTGGAAAAAGAGGCTCATCGGCTCGGGACGGAACGCTTTAATAAAATCTCCAAGCTAGGAATCATTAAGAAAAGTGCCGGCTCTGTAGCAGGCTATATCTTTTTTGCCCTATTGATCTTAATTGTCGCATTGACTCCGATTTTCTCTTTTCAAAAGGTGGAAGGAAAGATGTTCTCACCGTTGGCTTTTACGCTCGGTTATGCCTTGTTGGGTTCCTTGATCCTGAGTTTGACCTATGTGCCCGCGATGTGTAAATACTTATTGAAAAAGAATATCAAAGAAGATGAGAATAAGATCACCAAGGTCAGCCGCAATGCCATTTTTAAAGGTTTTAGGAAAGCTTTCGACCATCCAAAATGGACATTGTCGATTTTTATTGCTGCTTTGCTCGTCTGTATTTTTCGGTTTAGCCATTATGGTTCAGAGTTTCTTCCGAAACTGAATGAAGGTGCAATTTATGTCCGCGCAACCTTACCCAATAGTGTCAACCTAGAAGAATCTGTGAAGCTGACCAAAACCATGAAAGCAAAATTGATGAAGCAGTTTGACGAGATTGATTTTATCATGACGCAAACAGGCCGCCCCAATGATGGTACAGATCCAACCGGTTTTTTCAATATTGAATTCAATATTGAATTGAAACCCGAAGGCGAGTGGAAAAGAAAGCTGTCAAAAGAGAAATTGATTGGTCAGATGCGGGATAGTCTTCAGACTTTTCCGGGAATAAATTTTGGTTTTAGCCAGCCTATCCAAGATAATGTAGAGGAGTATGTAGCCGGAGTAAAAAGTCCGCTGGTCATCAAAATTTTTGGTGAGAATTTACAAGATTTAGAAAATAAAGCCAATAAGTTTGCCGAATCACTTAAAAAGGTGAACGGTATTACGGACATCAATGTTTTCAAAAATATCGGTTTGCCTGAACTAAGGATTCAGCTGCATGATTCGAAAATGGCCAAATATGGTGTTTCGACCAAGGATGTGCAATCTGTGATTGAAATGACTATTGGCGGGCAATCTGTGACACATTTCTATGAAAACGAGCGCATCTTTGATGTACGTCTCCGCTTCCAAAAATCGTATCGTGACAATCCTGAGAAGATCGGAAATATCATCATTCCCACGATGAATGATCAGAAAGTACCGCTTCGGGAGATCGCAACAATAGATTACCATACCGGTCCGGCATTTATTTACAGAGAGGGCAATTCCCGTTATATCGGTGTTGGCTTCAACATTGAAGGGCGGGATTTGGGAAGTACAATTACAGATGCAAAAAAACAAATAGAAAAAGATGTTAAATTGCCCAAATCTTATAAGGTCGTGTGGGCCGGAGAATTCGAAAGCAAAGAACGGGCTACAAAACAGCTGATGAATGTTGTGCCAATTTCTCTTATTTTGATTTTACTCTTGTTGTATGCCAATTTTGGCAACGTCAAAGATACGTTGATCTCTTCGCTGACACTGGCATTTGCTTTTATAGGCGGTTTTGTATCGCTGTGGGTTACTGGGACGACATTTGGAATTTCGGCGGGTATCGGATTTATTATTCTCTTTGGTGTAGCCACGATTGACGGCATTGTTTTAATAGGGATAATGAAAGAAAATCTGTTGAATAAAATGAGCTTGAAACCCGCTATTTATGAAGCTGTAAAAAGCCGGATCAGACCCATCCTAATGATTGCGTTAATGGGGGCAATGGGGTTATTGCCGGCTGCACTTTCAAACGGAATGGGATCTGAAATCCAAAAACCCTTGGCTATTATGATTGTCGGCGGATTGATTATTTGTATGATTCTATCGTTTTCCGTACTGCCAATCGTTTTTTACTTCTCTTATAAAAAGGAGAGCCGCGATTAGTTACCCATTTTTAATTATTATATACGATACAAAGGTTGCCTGTCAGACAGTGCAACCTTTGTTATTTCTAATCTGCAGCTATACATTCCATAATAGCTGTCAAAATTTTACGCCGATAAACATGTATATATCTTTTACATGCTATTTTTTGTAAATCTTGTTATAAATGTTGAACTTACATTTAAGTTGTTGAAATCAAATTTCAAATTACAAAGCACTAATCTGAAGTTTTGCTGAAATAAGTTATAAATCTGTATTTAAAATTAGAAAGCCATTCTTCCGCTTTTTCATGAGTTGTATTTACTAGAAAAGGTCAATATTAGGTCAGTGTTGATTAATTCATAAGAAGATTGACCTCGCTATTCCAAATAGATTTGTGATAAAGAAATATTAAAATAATACGCTATGGCACAATTTAAATGGGAAGGAATTTATCCTGCAATGTTATCACCATTTGATGAAAATGGAAATTTGGATTTTGATATGTTTGGTAAAAACATTGAAGCACAATTGGATGGAGGTGTTCACGGTTTGATTATCGCTGGTTCATTGGGTGAAGCAAGTGTTTTGAGTACGGAAGAAAAGTATGATTTATTGACATATGCGTTGAAGGTTGTTGCTGGGCGTGTACCGGTGTTGTTGAATATTGCAGAAAATACAACTGCTGCAGCGATCAAAGTAGCTCAGACCAGTGAAGAATTAGGCGCAGATGGTTTGATGTTATTGCCACCGATGCGCTATAGAGCTGATGATAGAGAAGCGGTCGCTTATTTTCGTGCTGTTGCACAAAGCACCAAATTGCCAATCTTAATCTATAACAACCCTGTTGACTATAGTACTTATGTATCGCTTGATATGTTTGAGGAACTCTTATTGGAACCAAATATTCAGGCAGTGAAAGAGTCTACACGAGATTTAACAAATATCACGCGTTTGAAAAATCGTTTTGGTGATCGATTAAAGATTATGGCTGGCGTAGATACGTTGGGACTTGAGTCTTTGATGTTAGGGGCTGATGGTTTAGTTGCTGGACTGGTCGACGCATTTCCAAGAGAAACTGTGGCCATGTACGATCTTGTAAAGGCTGGCGATTACAGCAAGGCTGTAGAAATATACCGTTGGTTTATGCCTTTATTGGAATTGGATATTCATCCTAAATTGGTCCAATATATTAAATTGGCGGCGACAGCAGAAGGAATTTCAACACCTTATACACGCGCTCCCAGATTGCCATTGATCGGCGAGGAAGAACAACGTGTTAAAAAAATTATTGCAGATTCAATCGCAACTAGACCACAATTATAGGAAATTTTCTGAACTTTCTGGACGAAGGTTCAGAAAATTTCCTTTTTAGGACCGGGTAAAAATAGGCGAAAAGGACCTTCTTATTATATTTAATGCCGCAAGGAATGAAGATATCGGGAAGGTTTTTTATTGATTTTTGAAGATAGATACTTACAATAAAAACAAAAGGAATGGATAGAGACGAAAATGAGATTGATTACGTCGTAAAACAGGCGGAGGCTGGATTTCAGTTTCTTCAAAAAACTGATGTAATTGAAAGGGCGGAATTGATGTATGCCATTGCCGCTGAAATTGAGGCATTGGGAGACATCTTGATTGAAACGGCCCATCTGGAAACGGCCCTTCCTTTGGGTAGACTGCAAGGTGAAAAAGCGAGAACGGTCAATCAATGGCGTCGATATGCCGATGCTGTGCGAACTGGTTTATACAGTGAAGTACGGATAGATCGTGACCCAAATGGCCAATTTGATTTACGGAAGTATAATAAAGGGCTTGGTCCTGTTGTGGTTTTTGGCGCAAGCAACTTTCCTTTTGCTTTTTCAACAGCAGGTGGGGATACGGCCAGTGCCATTGGTGCCGGCTGTTCGGTTATCGTAAAAGCACATCCCGCTCATCTTAAAACTTCGCAATTAATGGCTGACGCTATTGATCGGGCGATTTCAAAACAAGGAGCCCCAAGTGGCATTTTTAATCATGTGCTGTCGGATTCATTTGCTGCTGGACAACAATTGGTCCGCCACAGATTCGTAAAAGCAGTCGCATTTACAGGTTCTTTCCGTGGTGGGAAAGCTTTATTTGACCTGGGCCAGTCAAGACCTGATCCTATTCCTGTATTTGCCGAAATGGGGAGCGTAAATCCGGTTTTTCTTTTACCGGACTACTTAGGGAACAATCTGGAACCTTTTGCTAAGCAGTATATTGCCTCACTGCTTTTAGGTGTTGGCCAATTTTGTACCAATCCAGGTGTTTTAGTAAGTGTCGGCGGCGAACAACTAGATCGATTTAAAGCGGAGTTGAAGAAGGAACTTCAAGCTGCCGCTACCGGCAAAATGCTGCACGCAGGAATATTGGATAGCTACAACCGTTTAAAAGGGGAAATGGTTCAATACGATGGTGTCAGTATATTGGAAGAAGGGCAGGATAATACAGCGCAAGATTTTGCTCAGGCCCTGCTTGCTGAGGCGGAAGCAAGCCAAGTTTTGGCTAATCCTAAGTTATTGGAAGAGGTTTTTGGACCTTTTGGGCTAATTATATCCTGTGCGGACCTCAATGAAATGAAAAATGTAATGGAGCAGCTCGAAGGACAGATAACCATCACTTTTGCGGCATCGGCGCAGGACATCCACGAATGCCAGGCACTGTTTTCAATTGCACAGGACAAATGCGGAAGGCTTTTGTTTCAGGGTATGCCAACTGGGGTTGAAGTACAGTATGCTATGCATCATGGCGGACCTTATCCGGCAACCACAGATGCGCGTTTTACTTCTGTAGGGCCCGATGCGGTAAAGCGCTTTATTCGCCCCATTAGTTTTCAAAATTGGCCAAATGAATTTTTGCCTAAAGAACTACAAGACGGAAACCCACTACAAATTGACCGCTTGGTCAATCAGCAATGGACTAAAGCATAATAGAAACAAATGACCATATAAACAAGTGATCAGAAATGAAGAAGACTTTTTTTTGTATTGATTCGCATACCTGTGGTTGTCCCGTGCGATTGGTGGCAGGAGGAGCCCCATTATTACAGGGGAATTCCATGATGGAGCGCAGGTTGCATTTTATACGTGAGTACGATTGGATCCGTATGGGATTGATGTTTGAACCAAGAGGGCACGACATGATGAGCGGCAGTATGCTTTATCCGCCCTTTGATCCGCAAAATGATATTGGTGTCCTTTACATTGAAACCAGCGGCTGTCTGCCGATGTGTGGACATGGAACGATCGGTACGGTGACGATTGCCATTGAGGAGGGGCTCGTTCAACCTAAAATTCCCGGAAAATTAAGGCTGGAAACTCCGGCTGGACTTGTACATATCGATTATGTTCAAGAGGGACCTAAGGTGAAAAGTGTAAAGCTTACGAACGTCAAGTCCTTTTTATATGCTGAAGCCTTAACGGTCGATTGCCCGGATCTAGGCAACATCAGCGTCGATGTTGCTTACGGTGGAAACTTCTACGGCATTATTGATCCGCAGACTAATTTTCAAGATATCAGTTCCTATTCAGCCAGCCAGCTCATTCATTACGGAAAAATAATCCGTCAGCTGCTGAACGAAAAATATTCTTTTGTTCATCCTGAAGATGCTAATATACATGGATTGACTCACATCCAATGGACAGGGGATCCTAAACTCCCCAACTCGTCGGGACGCAATGCGGTACTGGTTGGCGACAATGCATTGGACCGTTCACCATGTGGTACAGGTACATCAGCCCGTATGGCGCAATGGTATGCTAAAGGGAAACTCAAGAAAGGGATGGAGTTTATACATGAAAGTTATATCGGTTCACAATTTACTGGTAAAATTGAGGCTGAAACAACCGTGGATGGCAAACCGGCCATTGTCCCATCCATCGAAGGCTGGGCACGGATAACAGGCTATAATACCATTTTTTTGGATGATGAGGATCCTTATTTTGGCGGTTTTCAGGTGATTTAATAGTTCAGGTGATTTAAAAAATTAATAAGACAAGAGCAACGTGAAAGAAAATAATAGAGGTACGGTTGTCGTCGTTGGTGCAGGAATTGCAGGACTTGCTTCCGCCTATTACCTTGTAAGAGACGGATGGGATGTGAAAATCCTTGAAAAAAACACCTTGGACAATAACTGTTCTTATGGCAATGCAGGCATGATTGTCCCCAGTCATTTTACGCCCTTGGCTGCCCCCGGTATTGTAGCGCAGGGGATAAAGTGGATGTTCAATAGTAAAAGCCCTTTTTATGTACGGCCTTCGCTAAATCCACGAATGATCAATTGGGGATTGAAGTTTTTAAAACATGCTAATCGCTCACACGTAGAACAGCATGCGACTGCAATACGTGATTTGAATCTCTACAGCAGCAGATTATATGATGAATTGGCGCAGGAGGAGGGGTTTGATTTTGAACTGAAGCAGAACGGGATCCTGATGATGTATAAATCCAAGGAAATGCAGCATGAAGAAATTGAATTGGCTCATCGTGCCCAGGATCTTGGACTTGATGTCGATATTCTGGAGGGGAATGCCGTTGAAGAACTGGAGCCTAATCTGAAGCTAGATGTTTTAGGTGCTATACTTTATCGCTGTGACGGAAAATTATATCCACCAAAGTTAATGCGGCAATTGATTCAATATTTGAAAGCCGCAGGCGTAGCTTTTTTCGAAGAAACTGAAGTCAATAAATTTATAACGGTCGGAAGTAAGGTGAAAGAGGCGATCAGCAACAAAGGAAGTTTTCAGGCGGATGCTTTTGTCTTGACTGGTGGCGCTTATTTGCCGCAGCTGACATCAAAGTTGCACGTAAATACACCGCTTATGCCAGGAAAAGGGTATTCTTTTATGTATCAGCCCGAGAAAGAGAATACATTGAATCATGCGGCATTATTATTGGAGGCTCGTGTTGCTGTAACACCCATGAATGGCCAGATCCGATTCAGCGGTACGATGGAATTGGGACCAGCAAATGACAAAATTTATGAAAATCGTGTCCGCGGAATTGTGGAATCCATTCCTAAATATTATCCGGAATTGAAGGTTGATTACCCAAGCGAAAAAATATGGTATGGTTACAGACCCTGCTCGCCTGACGGATTGCCCTATCTGGGAAGATTGAAAAAATTTGATAATGTCCTAGTTGCCGGCGGGGGTGGTATGATGGGCTTGAGCTTGGGCCCTGCCTATGGGAAAGTTGTTGCAGATTTATTGGCAGGACAGAAAATAGAGTCTGAAATCGCTGGTTTTAGGCCTGATCGTTTCGACTGATAAAATTATGATATAAACCAACACCCGAATTATGAATCGTTCTTTTTCTTTTAAAGCTCCCAAAACATTGTTTTATGGACTGCTCTTTCTATTCCCGGTCTCCATGCATGCACAAAAGATGAAATTATACGACCATACAACACCTATAGAGCCTTATATTGTACAATATGGGCATGATGTTGAGGCGATCAACTATTTTTATGGCCCTATGCCCAAAGGCTGGGGCAACCAGCAGGCTGCCGCTTCGCCCGAACAGTTAGCACGTCTTCAACGTTTGGATAACGAATATTTGAACAAGCTGGACAAGTTCCCCTATGAAGAACTCGAAACATCGGGGCAGGTAGATTTTATCTTACTGAAGCGCAAACTAAAAAGTGATCTCCTTTCATTGAAAGAAGATGAGTCGAATTACAACCGGTTATCCGTGTATTTACCTTTCGCACAGCGAATTTTTGCACTTGAAAAGGAACGCCGTAGGGGGAAGCGTCTGGCAGGAGAAGATGTCGCAAAAGAGCTGACGCTGGTTGCCGGTGAAATCGATCGGTCAATAGCTGCGCTGCAGGAAAAGACCAATATTCCTTATTCAGATGTTAACTTTCTGGTTGCCTTATTAAATTCGCTCGACTTAAGGCTTACCAGCACCTTCGATTTCTATAATGGATATGACCCTGAATTTACCTGGTGGGTACCCTCCATATTTCAGCAAGTGAAAAGCAAGCTGTCGGATTATAAGGAGAAATTGGCTGCAAAAAGTGATTGGAAAGTGTTTGATGACGGTAGTCAGATTGCTGGTTGGCCTATCGGGGAAAAAGAGATAAACCGAAGACTCAAAGCAGAAATGATCAGCTATACCGCTGCCGATCTTTTAAAATTGGCTGATCAAGAGTTTAAATGGTGTGAAGCGGAGTTATTGAAAGCGAGCCGTGAAATGGGGTTCGGCGATGACTGGCGGGCTGCACAGGAAAAGGTTAAAAACTCCTACGTACCCATTGGAGAACAGCCGGAGCTCATCATGAGATTGTATAACGATGCGCAGCAATTTATTGAACAAAATAAACTCATGACTATTCCTGAGCTGGCAGATGAGACTTGGGGCATGATCATGATGACACCTGAACGGCAACGAGTCAACCCCTTTTTTACAGGCGGACGGGAAATTAGCATATCTTATCCGACAAACACGATGGATCAGCAGGCGAAATTGATGAGTATGCGTGGCAATAATCCTTATTTCTCCCGTGGCACAGTCCAACATGAATTGATTCCTGGTCATCATCTGCAATATTTTATGAATAGGCGTTACAAGCCTTACCGCGAAGAGGCATTTAACACGCCATTTTGGACGGAAGGATGGACATTGTACTGGGAATTGCTGCTGTATAGCAAGGGATTTGCAAAAACTCCGGAGGAGCGAATCGGGATGTTATTTTGGCGCATGCATCGCTGTGCAAGAATAACCTTTAGTATTAAATTTCATTTAGGTGAGTGGACGCCGCAGCAATGCATCGATTATCTGGTAAACCGCGTGGGATTTGAGTCGGCTAATGCGCACGGTGAAGTAAAGAGATCGTTTGAAGGTTCCTATGATCCTTTATATCAGCTGGCCTATCTCGTAGGCGGCTTGCAATTGATGCGCATCAAAGAGGAGGTCGTAGATCAAGGGAAAATGTCATTTGCTGCATTCCACGACCGTGTGATCAAAGAAAATTATCTACCGATGGAAATGTTGAGAGCGATTATCAAGGGCGAGAGGTTAAAGCCCGATTACGAGACAAACTGGAAGTTTTATCATTTTAATAACTAGGTGTTTATGAGTGAGTCGAAACAAGATTTTCAAAAGTCTCTCGGGTTACTGGATGCCACTATGCTGGTGGTTGGAAGTATGATCGGTTCTGGGATTTTTATTGTATCTGCGGATATTGCGCGCAACACGGGGTCTGCAGGCTGGATGATGGTGGTATGGCTGATCTGTGGTTTTATGACATTGACTGCAGCGTTGAGTTATGGTGAATTGAGTGCGATGTTTCCAAAGGCAGGAGGACAATACATCTACCTTCGGGAGGCTTATGGGCCGGTATTGAGTTTTGTATTTGGCTGGACATTTTTTGCCGTTATACAAACTGCGACAATAGCTGCTGTGGGGGTAGCTTTTGCGAAATTTACAGCCTATCTCTTCCCTTTTATGGATGAAGATGTTTATTTGCTCGAATGGTCAGATTACCGGGTATCTGCAGCGCAGCTGCTGGCAATTGCCGTCATTATTGTATTAACCTATATTAATTCAAGAGGCGTAAATAGTGGAAAGCGCGTACAGACATCCATCACATTGATCAAGATCGGGAGTCTGTTGCTCTTGTTACTCTTTGGCTTCCTTGCTTTGAAACATGAAGTTTGGACTTGGAACTGGGACAATATATCTCTTTGGTCAATGCGTCGTTTAAATACGGATGGAACGTATGCATCTTATGACGGATTTTCAGCAATGGGCGCTTTCTCTGCGGCTATGGTCGGTGCGCTCTTCAGCAGCGATTCCTGGCACTCATCTTCCGCTGTAGCTGGCGAAATTAAAAATCCACAACGTAATATCGGGTTGAGTCTTGCATTAGGGACTTTACTGGTTACCGTAATCTATCTCCTGACTAATTTGATGTACACCGGCATATTGCCTTTAGAAGCTATGGTCAATGCACCAAAAGATCGTGTAGCCATGAGTGTCGCACAAGAGGTTTTTGGTCCTTTTGGGATTACTATTATAGCCATTATGATCATGATAAGCACCTTTGGTTGTAATAATGGGATTATCCTGGCAGGAGCGAGGGTGTATTATTCTATGGCCAAAGATGGTTTGTTTTTTAAAAGGGCGGGTAAGCTCAATGCGCATGCGGTACCTGCCTGGGCACTCTGGATACAATGTGTTGCTGCGTCAATATGGTGTTTAAGCGGAAAATATGGTGATTTATTGGACATGATTACCTGTGTGGTCGTTATATTTTATGTACTCGCGATTGCGGGTATTATTCGTCTCCGTATCACACGTCCAGATTTGAACAGACCCTATAAGGCATTTGGGTATCCTTTTCTTCCCATTCTTTATATTCTGATGGGACTTGCCTTTATTGGGTTGATGGTTATTTTTAAACCCAACTATACCTGGCCAGGCATTATCATTGCACTATTGGGTATCCCGATCTATTATTTAATCAATCCTAAGCGAAGAAAGTATGAAGTTTCTTAGTACAGCGGTTTTGTTGTTGTCGGCACAGTTTCTGTTTGGTCAAGGAACTTTGGCAGATTATACACGTGCACAAAACCTAAAAAAACAATTGACCAACAAAATTGAAAATCTGCCCGGCCAATTTTATTGGAATGATAAGGGGGATCTCTTTTGGTATGATCGAAATACGTTGCAGGGAAAAGAGTATATTTTGGTCAATCCCCAGGCAAAAACAAAAGAACAGCTGTTTGATCTGACGAAAGTATTTTCGTTAGTGGATGAAAAATTGGGAAAGAAAATCGAAAATCGTGTTATTTCCAATGATCAGATAAAATTGCTGGACGAGGATCAAGTGTCGCTCGATATCGCGGGCTACCTGTGGATCTGGAACCGCGGTTCCTCGCAATTGAGCCAGGGCGCTGCAAGTAGAAACAAAGATCGAAATACGCGATATTGGGGGCAGCGTGAACAGGGAAATGCCTATAGGGAAGTTGAGTCTCCAGATAAAAAACATGTGGCATTTATCCGCAATAATAATGTATTCCTGGCAAAAAAAGGAAACACAAACGAGGCGCGACAAATTACCTTTGATGGCAACACGGCAAATTATTATAGCAATGATATTCAATGGGCACCAGATAGCCGTAAGCTGGCTACAGTAAAAACTCAAAAAATAGAGATCAGGCAACTGACGCTTATTGAATCTTCTCCGAAAGATCAGCTGCAGCCTAAAATTCAGACACGCGATTACGTGAAGCCCGGAGATGAGTTGGCGCAAAAACTACCCATCTTATATGATCTTGAAAAAGATCGACTGTCGGTGTTTGGTGCCGCGCTCATACCAAATCAATTTTACCTTTCGGATCTTTCCTGGCGCGATGACAGCAGAGCATTTACCTTCGAGTATAACAAACGGGGGCATCAAGTCTATGGCGTTATGCAGATGGATGCAAATAGCGGTACCTCGAGTTTTCTGATTCAGGAGCAGAATAAGACCTTTATTGATTATAGCGGCAAGAAATACCGGGAGGATCTGGCCGATGGAAAGGAGATTGTATGGACCTCTGAACGTGATGGTTGGAACCACCTGTATCTCTATGATGGAATTACTGGGAAAATAAAGAACCAGATAACGAAAGGCAACTGGGTTGTTCGGAAAGTTGTGCATGTTGATACTGAAAAACGAACGGTTATTTTCGAAGGCAGCGGAATGAATGCCGCAGAAGATCCCTATTTGGTCCACTATTACGCTATCGGTTTAGACGGAAAGGGCTTAAAACTGCTGACCGAAGAAAATGCAAATCATCAAGCTTTTTTCAATAAAGACTATTCGCAATTTGTGGATACGTATTCCCGGGTCGATCAGCCGCCAATTTCAGTATTGCGCGACAAAAATGGCCGTCTTATCATGGAGCTGGAGAAAACAAACAGTAGTCTGTTAGAAACTGCAGGGTGGCGTGCACCGGAGGTTTTTAAAGCCAAGGGACGTGATGGCGCAACGGATATCTGGGGGATTATTATTCGGCCGACGAATTTTGATCCTGCTAAAAGCTACCCTGTCATCGAATACATTTATGCGGGACCGCATAGTTCTTTCGTACCCAAATCATTTTATAGCAACCCGAGCGGGATGTACGAACTCTCCGAATTGGGCTTTATTGTGGTACAGATCGACGGCATGGGGACGTCAAATCGTTCCAAGGCTTTCCATGATGTCTGTTGGAAAAATCTGAAAGATGCAGGCTTTCCGGATCGAATTGCTTGGATGCAGGCCGCGTCAAAACAATATAAATACATGGATATCGGCAGGGTAGGGATCTATGGCACATCTGCCGGGGGCCAAAGTTCAACCGGCGCGTTGTTATTCCATCCCGAGTTTTACAAAGTTGGCGTTTCCTCCTGTGGCTGTCACGATAACCGAATGGATAAAATATGGTGGAACGAGCAATGGATGGGCTGGCCTGTAGGTCCTGAATATGCGGCTAGCTCTAATATTGAAAATGCCGCTAAGCTGGAAGGAAATCTTCTACTGATTGTTGGAGAACTTGATGATAATGTGGATCCTTCATCCACTTTCCAATTGGTTGATGCTTTAATCAAAGCGCGTAAGAATCATGATTTTATCATGGTTCCTGGAATGGGGCATTCTTCCGGGGGAGATTATGGTGAACGGAAAAGAAGGGACTATTTTGTAAAACATCTTCTTGGCGTAGATCCGCCTGCCTGGAATCAGTATTGATCTTTCATCAGGACAATAATCCGCTAATGCAGACCTATTTCCTGTTTTTTCTGAACGAGTCTGATCTTATTGGCCAGAAAGGACCTTCGGTATGCTTTTTATTCCTGTTGGTGTCTGCGAAGTCATGAAGATTTTATTCGAATTTGGAAGAGGTATGAAGCTATAAGAGTGGCTCAGAAATACAGCGCCCCGGAAAGTAAATTGCTTTCGGGGCGCTGTGTTTATTTCATGTTGGTAACGTTGAAGCTGTTTTTATTCGACCAATACGCCGACATAATAGTTAAACGTATCAATATCGATATTCTCTTTCGTTAAACCGGCCACTTTAATCGGTCTGAAACGTTGGTCCAACTGGATAAGTTCTCTTTTTTGACCTTTTACGCCAATATGTATGGGCATATGGAAGCCTTTGACTTCGCTGATCCAGCGGCCCAATATTCTGCCTGAAGGATCTTGTTTGATTTCCAGTGTAGGAATGGCAGTATGCTTTACATACTGTTCAAATACTTTTAACAGGTCTAGACCGGACTGCTGGCTTACGTAGTTGACAACATCATTATAATCGACTTGTTGGTGATAAAACTTGCTGTTTAATCCCCGGAGAATATTCCGCCACTTTTCATCATTGTCGATCATCGTACGGATCATGTTAAGCATAACACCGCCTTTGGGATACATATCCCCAGATCCTTCTTTATTTACGTGGTAGGGGCCCTGGATGGGGCTATCATTTTGGATCCCGCTCCGGATACCATGGGCGTAAGCCTGGCTGGCTTCCTTACCATAGAAATAATTGATAAATAAGCCTTCGGAATAATTAGTGAAGCTTTCGTGAATCCACATATCGGCCAGATCAGCTGAAGTAATATTGTTGCCAAACCATTCATGACCAGATTCGTGGACCACAATAAAATCCCATTTATGTCCCCAGCCGGTTCCAGACGCATCCCCGCCGCGATAGCCATTCTGGTAATGGTTACCATAGGCGATGGCACTCTGGTGTTCCATGCCGGTATGGTAGGTTTCAACAAGTTTATAGCCATCTTCATAGAATGGATATGGACCAAACCAATGTTCAAAGGCTTCTAAGGTCTGGTTGGCGTTTTTTTGAAGATGGGCTTTTTTTTCTGCCGTATCATTTTCGCGCAAAATATAAAAGTCTATATCCAATGGTCCTTTTTCACCTTTGTATTTTTCCTTAAAATGAACGTAGTCGCCGATGTTGATGGCGACATTGTAGTTGTTGATTGGATTGGCAACTTTCCAGTGGTATTTGGTGTAACCATCCTTCATCTTTTCTACCTTGACCAAACGTCCATTGGATACATTCATCACCTCTTTTGGGACAGCGATGGAAATCAGCATACTATCCACTTCATCGGATTGATGGTCTTTGTTTGGCCACCAGACACTCGCGCCCATACCCTGGCAGGCCGTGGCCACCCATGGCTTTCCATTGCTATCTTTTTTCCAGTCAAAGCCGCCGTCCCAGGGAGCTTTGACCGCTTCTGTAGGATGGCCTTCGTAATACACCGTAAACTCTTCCTGTGTTCCTTTCTTGATAGCCACAGGAAATTCGACAAAGACAGCATTGTGTTCTCTGGTAAAGGAAAGTTCTTTCCCCTTATATACGACTTTGTCTACTTTGAGATTTGCAAAAAGGTCAAATTGCAGGCGATTAAAATCAGTTGTGGCCTTGAAACGGAAAAGGTTTGAACCCGAAATAAACTTATTGTCTATATCTACCTTAACATCCAAATGATAGTATTGGATATCGTAGCAGGTTCGCAGCGGTGACAGGTATCCGCGCAGTGAATCCGCTCTTGTGAATTCATTTTTTTCTTTCATCAGCTGCGCCGCTGATTGCTGTATGCCTGCGGTCAGTAGACCGCAGGTTCCCAATGCATATAATAGTATTCTTTTCATCTGTAAATGATAACTATTCGGTCTATCTTCCACCCGGAGGGCAATGTAATTTTAGATAGTTTGTAAATAATGTTTTTAAATGCTCATGTGTACCTTGTCCCTCGCTGATCGAATGGCTGCGGTTGGGGTAAGACATCAACTGGAACTGCACGTTATTTTTGATCAGTTCATTGATCAGGACTTCTGCATTTTGATAATGCACATTGTCGTCTCCGGTTCCATGGATATAGAGTAAATTACCTTTGATGTTTTTTGCATATTTCAGCGGAGAGCCGTTTTCAAAGTCTGCAAGATTTTCTTGGGGGAGGCCCATGTAGCGTTCCTGGTATACGTTGTCGTAAAGGAGCTGATTTGCTACAGCTGCAATGGCGATACCCGTTTTATAGATTTGAGGATATTGTCCCAGTAGGTTAAGCGTGCTTGATCCGCCACCGCTCCAGCCCCAGACGGCCACACGTGTATTGTCGACAAAAGGCCATTTCAGGATTTCTTGTGTTGCTAAAGCCTGGTCGCGAATATTGAGCTGTCCGATATTGCGGTAGATGCTTTTTCGCCACAAGCTGCCTTTAGGAGCAGGCGTTCCGCGATTATCCAAAGAAATATAAATGTAGCCATCCTGCGCCATATTTCCTTTATATAAACTGTTATAACCTGCACCAAAATTGTCTAATACAGTTTGTGATGCTGGTTCGCCGTAGACCATAAAGACGACAGGATACTTTTTATTGGGATCGAAATCAAGGGGTTTTACCATCCAGCCGTCTAAGTCAATACCGTCGGTTGTTTTAACTTTAAAAAACTCGGCAATACCATCGCTGACTTTCTTTTCACGCTTAAAATCAAAGTCTACGAGTACTTTGTGTGTCGGTAACTCAATAACGGCATTGTGTTTTAATGTTGCCCGGTTGCTAAAGCTGAAGATGGCAATTTTACCGTCTTTTGAAATATCATAATCGCAGGTGCCTTCGTATGAGGCCGGGGTCAGTCTTTTTGGAATTCCGCCTTTCGTCGATACACTATACAGATACTTCTGCGTTGCATTGCTTGGAGAGGCGGTAAAATAAATCGTTTCATTTTTCGGATCGAAAAAGTCAAGATTGATCATATCGTAGTCCGCTTTCATAACCAGCTTCTCGTTGCCCGATAAATCAATCTGATAGATTTTGCGCCAGCCGTCCTTTTCCGAGACCCAGATGAAGGCCTTGCCACCTTGAACCCAGTCCCATCCCGAAGGATCGTTGTTGTTCCATCGTGCTTTGATATCAATCCACGAGTCGCTTTGCTCCTGATGTATATTTTGCGCTTTATTATCGGAGAGAGCGACGGTATAGATTTTGCTCTCATTTTGTTTTCTGTTGAGCTGCTCTAGGATAACCTGCTTGCTATCAAGACACCATTCCATGCGGGGAATATAGTGCTGGTTGGGATCTCCCGGGATATTCAGCATGGTATTTTTTCCAGTGGCGATTTCATAGGTCCATATCGAACAGGCACTCGGCGATTGTCCAACTTTAGGATACTCCACGGGAATGGTATAGGAGTAGAGGCTATCCGTATTGTTGATCATCAGAAAATTACGGATGTTGCGGGCATCAAGCTTCCAATAAGCAATGGAAGCACCGTCCGGCGACCAGCGGAAACCATCTTTACAGCCAAATTCTTCCTCGTATACCCAGTCGAAAGTACCATTGATTAAACGGTCTGTTCCATCTTTGGTAACGGAAACGATGCTGCCATTGGCGAGATCTTCCACGTAAACATTATGGTCGGCTTTATTAACGTAGGCAACTTTATCTGCTTGTGGGTTAAACTTCGCAAACATCAGTTGTGAGGCCGGGAATTTTTGGCCTAGTTGCTGCAACTGATTGGTCTTCTTGTTGTAAACCCAATAATCGCCTCTTGTATTCTCGCGCCAAACTCTTTTGCTATTGGTATAGATCAAAATAAGCTCTTTGTTTTTGGAAATGGAAAAATTTTCGACTTTCAAGGCGACCGTTGCGCCTTTCGGAATAAGCGATTGCTGTGAAAGGAAGATGGAGCGCAGCCCATTTTTTGGGTTGACCATTTCTATTCCTTTGTCGGAAAATTCATAATATTGATCACCATGATCTGTCCAGAGTCGCTGCGCAAAAAGGGAAGCTGGAACCTGAAAAATCAGTATTAGAATAATAAAGATCGACTGTTTAATGCTGTTCATTTGTTTATCTGTTTGAGTTGACCCCAAAAGAATTTAAGTTTACTTTTTGGGTTTATCATTATGTTAGTTGTTCGTTAATTAATCAATCAATTGGATTGTCTTTTAGCTGATAGATCTCCTGGATTTCACGTTCAAGGTATTTTCCTAAACGACGGTATCCATCTGTTTCAATAAGATAATTATCTTCAATACGGACCCCGCCGAAATCGAGATGTTTTTTTAAGAAATCATAATTGATAAAGTCCTTGTGTAAATTTTGCTGTTCCCAAAGCTGCGTTAATTCCGGGATAATATAGATGCCGGGTTCAACGGTTAGTACATTGCCAGCCTCCAATTTCTTACCTAGCCGCAGCGATTTGATTCCAAAAGTCTTGGTATCTTTTGGCTCAGCTTCGGTATAGCCTACATATTGTTCCCCAAGATCTTCCATATCATGCACATCAAGACCGAGCATATGGCCTAGTCCGCATTGAAAGAAAAGCGCATGCGCGTGATTCATGACCGCATCTTGTGCGTTGCCTTTCATGAAGCCGGTTTGTATAAGTCCATCTACAAGCGCTTCACAGGCTTTTAAATGTATTTCTTTAAAACGTATTCCGGATGTCAGCAGCTGCTCTGCAGATTTAAACGCATGTAAGACAATTTGGTAAATTTCCTCTTGTAAAGCCGTAAAACGTTTTCCTACGGGAAAGGTTCTGGTCAGGTCCGAAGCATAGCCCATGGCCGTTTCTACGCCCGAATCATTGAGCAGGAGATCACCTTCATAAAGCTGGTGAAATTGCATGTGATTGTGCAGAATTTCACCTCGTTTTGTGACTATCGGTGGATAGGAGAAGGACGTTCCCTGATCTTGCGCAAAATGTTGCATGGCATTGCTGATCTGATATTCGTAAAGATCAGATTTTGTCATTCGCATAGCAATGCGGTGCATATCAACAGCAATATCTACGGCTTTCTCTAATTCGATAATTTCTTCTGCCGTTTTGATACTTCTCTGGGCAACGATAGCTTTAATCAAAGCCACAGATGGCTGGAGCTGATTTGCGGAACGGCCAGTTAGCTGCTCAAGTAATAACTTATTATGCGACTGATAAGGAGGAAGGTAGTGAATATCTTCCTGCTTTCCTTTGCTAAGGTAGTCGAAGAGTTGATTGAAAGGAAGGACCTTGCTGATACCAGAAAGATCTGCTTTTTCAGCTAAAGTCTGTTGTTGGCCCATCCACACAATATCGTCAATGGTCATTTCATCGCCGAATAGGATGGTCTCGTTTTTTTCAGTGTCAAGTACAGCCGCCAAACGTGGACTTTTGACACCGATATAATATAAAAAGCTACTGTCTTGACGGAAGGGATAGGTATTGTGCTCAAAATTGATTGGATTTTCAATGTTGCCTAACAAAAGAATTTTGCCAGTTGTGAACTTTGATAACAGATTATTTCGGCGATTAAGATATATTTCTTTTTTGAACATAAGTTTGGAAATTAAAGGAAGTACTGTTTTTGTTGTGCTAGAATCATGAATTGTTTGTAATCTGCTTCGGCTTGAAGTAGAATTGTCTACCTAGCGGGTTATTGTATAATACGAATATCGTAAAATTTATGTGCTTCAAAATGATTTATTTAAAAGGTCTCTCTTTAATGTGTAGTGTTTGTTCTTGTTACAAATGATATGCTCTCCGTTTTTATACTAACGAGAATCAAAAACGAAATTTAATAAAGTTCAATCTTTCTATTGAATAATAATTATCACAATTTATCAAAGTCTAATTGTATTTTAACCCATTTTTTTACTATTAAAGCGTTTTTATTATGAATTCTCAGTTTTGTGTGGAGTATTATTAAAGGATTATTAAATATTGTCGGATTCTAAACATATTTTAGTATAGTATTTTTATGTTTTATTTGAAAGTAGTGTTGTTGCTTTGGAGTTGTTATATTTATGTTAACTAAGCAGTAACATAAACTAAACAAACCTATGAAAACGCTCCAATTTAATGTGCCGACCATGCGAGGACAAAGTCTAACAATACAAGAAGATGTTTTGGAAACTTTTTATCCTCATTTTCATCGACATCAAGAAGCTCAATTAATGTGGATAAAAAAAGGTAAGGGAGTTTTGATTGTGGAAGATACCTTACATCCTTTTAAAGAAAATGATATTTTCTTTTTAGGGGCGAATCAACCGCATGTATTTAAGTCGGCCTCTCAGGACGGGTTTTCAAATGAATCTCGCTCTGTTTCCATTTTTTTCGACCCAAATGGAAAGCTTAAATCCCTATTTTCTCTGGAGGAATTTGAATCGCTGAATCAGTTTATTTATAACAACGCAAGGGGGTTTAAGGTCCCCGATTCATATTTTTCCCAAATTGCAGAACGGGTTTGTTTATTAAAATCTGCAGACCAAATGGACAAATTGATGCATTTTTTCTATCTATTGAGATCTTTGGCAAATATATCCCGGGAAACAGAAGCACTCTGTAATGAAAGAGTAGAAGTGATTTTTGATGGAATTCATGCTTCAAATCGAATTAATATTATCTGTAACTATATCCGGGAGCATTATCGGGACGAACTTACCCTGGAAGATGTTGCTGATCACGCTAATCTTACGCCTCAGGCATTCTGCCGATATTTCAAAAAACATTGTGGGGTTACCTTTGTCACCTACCTCAATAGAATAAGAGTCAAAGAAGTTTGCAACCAGTTAAATGAGGATCACTTGGATAGTGTTTCTTTTATTGCCTATAACTGTGGATTCAACAGCATCACTAATTTTAATCGGGTTTTTAAACAAATCGTAGGCTGCAACCCAAAGGAATATGTGCAGCAGTATAAACAGACACTCTACTCTGTTATTTAGCATAGGATTTCCGTAAATATGCTGGCTGCTTGGTCGATATAACAAAGGGGGCGCTCTTAATTCAAAGTTAAGAGCGGCTTCCCTATTGTGCCCTCTTAAAGCTGTTCCTTAGAGCTGCTTTACAGCTCCAGTACAGATAAAGCACACATTAAGCACGGATATAGCACTAAAGTTCTAGTAAGGGTAGGTGCATAACAGTGCTTTAAACGAGCTTGATGTGTCTCTGAAAACGGTATAAAATGACCGGCTTTAACTAAGGTGAACGATTTGTTTTATTTAACTTTTGGGAAATAATCTGTTTAATTAGCACTGCCTCGAACATAAGGTCAAATACTTCTTTTGCACAACGTATACTACACCTAAAAATAACGAATTGAATAATAGCTCGTTGGAACGATCAATTGGGCGTAGGATGGGAATGAATCAATAGAAGCGATGTTTCCGTAAGTGCCGGAACTGATTTGGATGCTGATAAATTGAATAAGTGGATTGGTATGTAGGTTTCCGTCAATTGGAATAAGGAAGCAAAAAAAAAGGTTTTCAAACGGGGAGAATGAAAACCTTAAATAACCAATTATAAACCTAAATTATGATACAACAAAGATAGTGTGTTTATTACACTTTGTCAAGAATTATTTCAAAAAAAATTAAATCTTTTTGAAAACGATGCTCGAATTGTGCCCGCCGAAACCAAAAGCATTGCTCATCGCAGTCTGAACAGTTTTTTCTAGGGGCTGATTGATCACAATATGAATTCCCTCGGGAATATCGGGATCGATATTTTCGATATTAATTGTTGCCGGAATTACATTATTATTGATGGATTTTATGGCAATGATTGCTTCGATAGCGCCGGCTGCCCCAAGTAAATGTCCTGTCATTGATTTGGTGGAACTGACCCATAGATTATTTTGGTTTCCAAAGGCACGTTGTACGGCTTTAAGTTCGGCAATATCTCCAACTGGCGTTGAAGTCGCGTGGAGATTTAAATAGTCGAGCTCACTGGTATTAATTTTAGCCTCCTCCAAAGCCAGAGACATGGCTTTTGCTGCCGCTATCCCTTCGGGATGGGGAGAGGTCATATGATAAGCATCTGCGGTCATCGAAGCTCCGACAAGCTCTGCGTAAATTTTTGCACCTCTTTGCTTGGCATGTTCGTATTCTTCCAAGATGAGAGCTCCGGCTCCCTCACCCATGACAAAACCATCACGATCCCGATCAAAGGGTCTGCTTGCAGTCTGTGGGCTATCATGCCGGCTTGACATGGCTTTCATGGCAGAAAAACCGCCAACGGAAGCGGGGGTAATGGGGGCTTCGGAACCGCCGCTTATAAAGACTTTGGCTTTGCCGAGCCTAATGTAATTAAAAGCGTCCATAAAGGCCGTATTGGATGTGGCGCAAGCCGATACGGTAGTGTAATTGATTCCTTTTAAGCCATACTTCATTGAAATCATGCCTGAAGCCATATTGACGATAAGTCTAGGAACAAAGAAAGGGCTGAATCGTGGTTTATAATCTCCTGTCACATATCCTTCTACTTCTTTTTCGAAAGTTTCCATTCCACCCTGACCAACACCCCAGATGACACCGATATCAAATGGATCCATGGCATCGAGATCTAGTCCCGAATCTTCCATTGCCTGCGCTGCACTGTATAAAGCATATTGCGTAAAGAGATCACTCCGTTTAATCTCATTTCTATCTAAATATTTTTCAGGTTGAAAGTGTTTAATTTCACTTGCAATCTGTGTTCGAAACAACGAAGCATCAAAACGGCTAATGAGCGTTGTGTGGTTTTCGCCCCGCAAAATGTTATCCCAGAATATATCTATGTTTTCTCCCAGCGGGTTAATTGTTCCCATGCCAGTTATTACAACTCTTTTCATCTCTTTTTATTTTAATATAAACCTGTAAATATACCAAATGGTATTTGTTTTTGTAAGAAAATTAAGCCTTAATCTCCCGATCCACCATTTCCTTCATTTTATCCAATACAATGGCAAGATCTTTTCCTCGGCCGGAAATCTTGGAAAGCAAGATTCCGCCTTCGACCATCGCCATAAAGGTGATGGCATAATTTTCAGCAGAAATATGCTGTTTAAATTCACCGCTGGCAACTCCTTCTTCAAGAATTAGAATTAACCGCTGTCTCCAAAGGTCAAAGGAACGTCTGACTTTGGGGGTTAAAAAAGATAGCGAATCATCGGCCTCCACGGCCGCATTCATCATGGGACAACCTCCTGAAGCTGCGATATTTTTGAAATTGTCCTTGTAGAAATCTAGAAAAGACAAAAGCTTCTTTAGCGATGTTTTTTGCTGTATAATCTGCTGATTAACAGCTTCTGAAATTTTTCTACTCTGATAGGTATAGACATGGGTAGCTAGGTCATCCTTGTCCTTGAAATTACCGTAGATACTTCCTTTTGTTAAACCTGTCGCTGTCGTAATGTCCGAGAGTGAAGTTGCAAAGTAGCCTTTTTTATTAAAGATGGGCGCAGTCTTTTCAATGATATATTGTCGTGTCTGTTCTGCTTTTGACATGTTACTCCTGTTCTTTTAATGCAAATATAAAAAATACTTTTTGGTATATTAATAATTTGTGCAGGAATGCCTTAGAAATTGGTTTTATTTCGCCTTTGAAATACGATAGGTACAGCGGGGGGCATTTTCGATGATGTATTCTGTTCTGCAGATACGATATGCCGGACCGATGAGTTGCTGAAAATTATTCAGTTCTGAACGGCAAAATCCCTGACATTCGGTTGCTGCTGCACATATGGGACAATGATTTTCAATGAGAAGATAATCGTCAGCCTCTTTTTTCCATTCTGCCATATAGCCTTCCTCCGTTCTTTTTGTGGCTATAACTTCAAGTTTTTTTTCGATGGATTCAATGTCCGATAATGCGTCAGTATATTTTTGATATACTTTAGACTCCCGATCACTGATAAGTAGATCCAAAGCATTCTCGCCAAGAACTTGTTTAATCGACTGCAACAATTGTACTGTAATGTCGGCGTGACTATCTGGAAATCTTGCCATGCCCTGTGGTGACAGACTGTAATAAGTCGAGGGGCGGCCTATACCTTCGCTCCTGGCATTGGAGACGATCAGGTTTTGATTCGCGAGGTTCAATAAATGTTTACGGGCCCCTTCTTTTGTTATAGCCAACTCGGTTGCAATCAAAGCAGCAGTGGCTTCTCGGCGCATTTTTAATAACATTAATATTCGATCAGCTGGATTCTTCTGCATTTGACAATAAAAAAGTTGTTTTATAGACTATCAGCAAAGATAGTATTTTTATTTTTTGTTCTAAAATGTGGTTCAAACGCAGGTATATTCTTTTTTATTTAGTTTTATGACTTTAATAAAACAACTATTTAGTTGTTTTATTAAGATTGATTCTCTAGTTTTGACTTATCATAAAAACAATAAAACTATGTACAAATTTCAATTACCCCAGTTACAATATGCCTATTCGGCGCTTGAACCATATTTTGATCGCGAGACCATGACGATTCATCATCAAAAGCATCATCAAGCTTATGTTGACAATCTAAATAAGGCATTGGAAGGAACAGCAAGCGAAGCTGATGATCTATTGGATATATTAACAAGCGTAAGTAAATATAGCCCAGCAGTCCGCAATAACGGCGGCGGTCACTTTAACCATACGCTATTTTGGGAAATTTTATCGCCCAATCCAAAAACGGTACCCACAGGGAAGTTAGCCGATGAAATAAACGCTGCTTTTGGTTCTTTGGAAGAGCTCAAAGCCAAGATCAAAAATGCGGGTCTTGGGCAATTTGGTTCGGGCTGGTCTTGGCTCTATGTAAAACATTCTGGCGCTTTAGATATCGTAGCTACTCCCAATCAGGATAATCCGTTGATGGATACACAATCGATCGGCAGAGGTTTCCCTATTTTGGGAGTCGATGTTTGGGAGCATGCGTATTATTTGAAATATCAAAATAAAAGAGCCGATTATTTGGATGCATTTTGGTCGCTTTTGGATTGGTCTGTTGTTGAACAAAAATACGATGCTGTGATTGTAGGCTTGGTTTGATATGTTTATAAATAAAGTTGAAAACACGGGTATATTGGCTTTAGATCTAATTGATTTTAAAACCGATCTTGCTATCCTAAGTTTTGACATCAAAACATTGTTGTATCAGGAAGCAATCGTTAAAGAAAAAGAATTCAGAGAAGCTTTGGCGGCGGTAGACTGGTCTGCTTTTCGAAATAAGACGGTTGCCATTAGCTGTTCTGTGGACGCAATTATCCCGCCTTGGGTCTATATGGCCCTGGCGGAAAAACTTCATCCTGTTGCAGCGTATTACGATTTTAAGGCGATGGAGGATTTAGAAATAGACCTATGGATGCAGGCTTTACAAGCGATGGATTTGTCGCATTTTCAGCAGCAAAAAGTTGTCATACGGGCCCGTCCTAATATTCCGGCGTCACTTTATATGTTAGCGACAGAACGTTTGATTCCTATTGTCCAGACGTTGATGTATGGTGAGGTTGGTATGCCAAAAGTTATTTTTAAAAAAGGGAAAGTATAATGAAAGCATTAATATTCAATGGCGCCTTGGAAAGAAGGCAAGAATCTACATCGGGAAAATTGTCACACTATTTTTCCGACCAACTGAACCAAAAGGGCGTTGAAAGTACTATTTTTAATTTGGCTGATAGCGGAATACCCTTATTTGATTTGAGCCTCAATCGGGTGCCCAATGCTGTCAAGATTATGAATAATTTATTTCTTGAGGCAGATATACATTTTTGGTTGTCTCCACTTTATCATGGAAGTATTCCCGGTGTCATGAAAAACTGTTTGGATTGGCTTGAAGTCAGCGCTAAAAATAAACCGGCTTACCTGACGGATAAACATATCGGACTGGTTTGTTGGGCCGATGGTGTGCATGCACTACAGGGCATTAATGCAATGGATGCTATCGCGAAGTCGCTCCGCGCCTGGACATTGCCCTTTAGTGTGCCCATCATGAAATCTGCGCTTTTTGAGTCCGACAATCCAAATGTGCTGTCTTCGGCTTACCAGTGTAAGCTGGACTTGATGATCGATATAGCTACGAAAAAGAGTAGTGAATCTCGTTGATAAAAAGGCCTCTCGGTAATTCGAGAGGCTTTTTTATCAACGAGAGATGTTTTAGCCTATATTTAAATAGATTAGCCAAACCCTATATGGAAAATTAATTTCAAAAAAGTAGAAGAATATCTTTAGCAATTCATCGCGGAGATATATCTTTGTTTTTTGGACCCGCCATTTGATTACGCGGTTTTCCGATCTATATTTTCTATTGTCGACTTTGAAGAAGCCTCATCGACGGCAAATTTAGAGGTAGAGAGAAGTCTTTAACCACCATAAGACTTTCTTATTACATATTATGAAACCATTGGCTGAAAAGGCCCCATTTAGTTTAATTGTTTAAATGATTAAGATATTGGATTAATGATGTTTCAGTTGAGAGAGTTAACGAAGATAATTGCCTTTTTTATAGTATACTTTACTGTACATGCTGTAGCTGCACAGAGTTTTTTGCCATTGGATGAAAATAAATATCGATCTGACGCGGAAAAATTATTGCTGTCGAGTTCGGAGGACAGTGTGAAAGCAATGCAGCATTTCTATTTGGCAGATTACTATAGATTTAGAGATACAACCAAATTTTGGGATCATATGCAACAGGGGGAGCGGTTAGCCAAACCGTTCCGGAGCTTACAGGCGATGGGGGCACTTTACAAAAGCTTTTATTATGGGCAATTTCTGGATAGTAAAAATGCAGGAGTTGAAGCGCAACGATGTGTAGACCTCCTTGGAAATGCACAAAAGCCTTTTCAGCAGGGGCTTTTGGCCAAAGCTTGGTATAATCTGGGCTTAATTCGATTTCCTAAAAAAGGATTTGCTGATTTTCTGGATATCCTTAACGGGAAGTGTCTGCCTTATGCGAAAGCACATGATCCCATCATGGAAGGTAGTATAAATACGATGATCGGCATGACGTTTATGTCGTCCAATCAGCTTGCAAAAGCTGATGAATACCATCAATTGGCCATAAAACAGCTCGAGCAGCAACCGCCGAGTGCTGCACTTGTGGTGGCTTATCTCAATACAGTCAGTAATTATTGTTATCAGGTGAAATCCAAAGAAGCAAGAGTACTGTTGGACAAAGTCAAACAGCTCCTGAACGATTACCCGAATTCTTCTCAATTACCCAACTACTATTACAATGAAGCGCTTTATTTTACCACAAAGCAACAAACTGATGAAGCCCTTCGCCTGTTGGATATCGGTTTGGATTGGGCGGTGAAAATGAACAATTGGAAATTATTTCAGATGATGCGGTTCAGAAAGTTTAATGTGTATCTCTTGCAGAAAAAGTATGCTGATGCTAAACTGCAGTTGGAGGAAATCGTGAAAAATGGATTATTAACGCGAGATCTCTACAACAGTAAAATTGTGTACAGTCAACTGGCGGGTGTGAATGAGCTGATGGGTAATTATCAGGATGCGCTGAAGATGTCCAATATGGCAAATAAACTATCCGATAGTATTCAGAAGGTCCAATTGCTGGAAAAAATGAATGAGATGGAGACGAAATATAAGACCGTTGAAAAAGAAAAAGAAATTTTGAATCTACGCGCAGAAAAGGACCGTAACCAATTTCGGATTTTTCTCGTTTTGGGTATTGCCGTTTTGCTTTTTTGTATTGTGCTTTTTGTTGCTTTTTTCTATCGAAAGCAACGGAATCTCAATACACAGATTCAGCTCAACCACGAAATCGTGTTGGACAAATTGGAAAAGGAAAAACAGCTGCAAATTTCGGAATCTATGCTCAAGGGGGAGCAGCAGGAGCGTCAGCGTATAGCCCAAGATCTGCATGATAGCATAGGAGGTATGTTAACAGGTCTAAAATTTAAGATTGCCGGCGATGTAGCAAGTGGTACACTCTTGACTGATGAAGTGCCGCAGAAGTTGAACGACATCTTAGGCGAAGTAAGACGGATATCCCATAATCTAATGCCCGAATCGTTGCGTCAGTTTGGATTAATAGCAGCATTGGAGCAATTGTGTATAACAATGAAAAATAGTCATGTTTCGATCCAATTTGAAAACTATGAACCTGAATTGAATGTGGATTTTCAAAAAGGATTGGCCATATATCGAATTGTTCAAGAGGCTATTTCAAATGCATTAAAGTATGCAAACGCAGATGCAATTATCGTTCAGGTAAGTAAATCGGACGAAGTACTGCATATCCTCGTTGAGGATAATGGCAAAGGCTTTGATTCCGCTGTGTTAAATTATGGATTGGGTTTAAATAATATGGTCAATAGGGTTAAATGGATCAATGGATCAATTGATATTCAGAGTAAGCTTGGATCCGGAACTCAAATCGAAATTGGTGTAACTGTTTAAATAGGCTGAGTCATGAAGATAATTGCAGTGTTAGACGATCATCCTTTATTGTTGGAAGGTGTTGCCTCTTTTCTTAATAATCAGGATGGGTATCTCGTATATCCCTTTTTGGAAGAGATTGCGTTAATTGAATTTTTAAAGGTCACGAAAGCGGATCTCATACTTATGGATATGCAACTGTTGCAGACAAATGGAGTAGATGTCTGTACTCAGGTGAGGAAACTGTTTCCTATGATTCCTATTGTTGCATTGAGCAATTTGGCCGATGGTAACCTTATTTTTCAGTTTATGCAGGCTGGTGGAAATGGCTATATCTTAAAGGATGTTACCAACGATGAATTCTTGGGCTGTGTACAGCTCGGGCTGGACGGCAAAGAAGCAATTTGTGATCGGGCAAACGAACTTTATCGTGGTGCAATTTCTACGATCGGCAATCTACCCAGGCTTACACAGCGTGAAAAAGAGATTTTGACTTTGATCTCCAATGGACTTACCACCAACCAGATTGCCGAGCAGTTATTTTTAAGTCCAGTTACTGTGGAAACGCATCGGCGCAATCTCCTGACTAAATTTAAAGTTAAAAATATGATTGAACTTGTACAGTTTGCGATGAAACATAAGTTGTTGGGATTCGAATAGAGACCGCTCTTAGTGTTCACCGTAACCGACGTCATCAAGCTTACCTTTGAAGACCCTAAATTGGATAATAAAATAAGCAACCACCAGAATTGCTGCAAATATAAACCAGCCTAAACCTACTGAAAGGCCATATTCGTGCGCTGCGGCATTTTGAACAGTCAAGGAAGGATTTATGTCATTCGTTGAAGGTAATAATATAGGGAACATGGAAGCAACGGTGGTGGCAAAGCTCCCCAGTATAAACAGGGATGAAAATAGGAAGCCAATACCATCTTTCTTAAAGGTCTTGATCCAAAATTGCCCAAGTAATCCAACGGCTGCAATCAAAGGGAATATCCACAGCCAATAATGATTTTGAAGATTGTTTAAGGAGATGGGTTTCACATAATGCCATACATAGGCCGATAGTATGACGAGAATAAGCAAGACAAAGTTGAGTTTAAAAACAATATTCTTTAATCTAGTATTTAGTGTGCTGGATGTTTTCAGAATGACCCAGCCTGCACCGTGGATTGTTAATGTAACGACGGCAACTAAACCTAATATGATGGTGAACCAGTCTATAATGCCTTGATGTTGGGCTAGTGGGTCAAATGTCGGATTCCAAAGTGCTAAAAAGAAATAATGTGGCTCTTGGGTCGATACACCATTTTCTACCATACCTAGGTTTACTCCGCGAACGACATTGCCTAGGGCAGCGCCAAAGAAAAGTGCCAGCAACAGGCTTGCTAGACCGAAAGCTTTATCCCATAAAGCCTCCCAAAGTCGATGGTGAACCTGACCTCTGAGTTCAAGACTTATCGCTCTAAAAATAAGCAGCCATAATACAAGCATGAGCGGCAAGTAAAATCCACTGAAAGAGGAGGCATAAAGTGTTGGGAAAGCAAAGAATAGGACACCGCCGGAAGCGATGAGCCAGACTTCATTGGCATCCCAAAACGGCCCAATCGCGTTAGTAACAGCTTTTTTCTCCTGTTCGGTTTTAGCAAAGAATAGATGGACAATTCCCGCCCCAAAATCGTACCCATCGAGTACGATATAAATTCCCAGCATGAAAGTTAATACGATAAACCAGAATATTTCCATAGCTAATTAGGTTAATGCAACTGTCGTTTCAGGACCTTTTCTAATGATCTTCAAGACTAACATCAGAAATAACAAACCCAAAAGAATGTATAAACCGACGAAGCCGAGAAAGGTAAATAATGTATTTCCAGAAGATACGGTAGGGGATACACCGTCTACCATGCGCATGAGATTATAAACTAGCCAAGGTTGTCGTCCCAGTTCCGCCGTATACCAGCCTGCAGTGTTCGCGATGTAGGGGAAAGGAATCATAAACATAATGATCCATAACAACCATTTCGTTTGATACAACCTGTTTCGCCAAAGCAGTAGCGCTCCAAGGACCATAATGCCAATGAATATGGTACCCAGACCTACCATGATGTGATAACTGTAATACAGTCCGGGCACGTTCGTTGGATGTAAAGATTGGTCAAATTCATTTAATCCTTTAATTTCTGCATCCCAACGCTGGTAAGTAAGGAAGCTCAATACATTCGGTACGGCTATCTTATTGTCCAATTTTTTGTTTTCCATGTCCGGTTGACCGATCAGAATAATCTCTGATCCGCCTTTCTCAGTTTTGAAAATTCCCTCCATGCCAGCAAAGGCTGCGGGCTGATATTTGACTACGTTTTTGGCTGCAAGATCTCCTGTAGGAAACGCCAGCATAACGGAGGAAATAGCGCCAAAAATAACACCGCTTTTAACGAATATCTTTCCAAATTTACTATGCCTGTCACTTAACAGATAGAATGCTCCAATAGAAGCAACGAAAAACGAGCTGGTCACCAATGAAGCGGCTTGATTATGTAGATAAGATGGCCATAACCATGGATTACTGAATAATGCACTAAAATTGTTCAGTACAAATTTGCCATTTTCGAGAATCTCATACCCAACAGGATGCTGCATCCAGGAATGCGTGGCGATAATCAGGAAACCACTGGCCCAAGATCCAATAAAGACCATGAGTCCGGATAAAAAATGGAGCTTATGCCCCAGCAACTTTTCTCCAAAAAGAAACATCCCTAGAAATGAAGATTCCAGGAAAAAGGAAAACATACCTTCCATGGCTAAGGTCTGTCCGATAATACCACCGGTAAGTTCAGAAAATTTGGCCCAGTTGGTACCAAACTGAAATTCCATGGGAATGCCTGTTACAACGCCCATGGTGAAATTTAGCGCAAAGATTTTCATCCAAAACTTGGAAGCATGGTTGTAGTCTTCATTTTTTGTTTGCAGAAATTTCCATTTGAAATAGACGATCATTAAGGATAAACCCATGGTCAATTGAGGGAATAAATAATGGAATGTAATTGTAAATGCGAACTGAAGTCGATTATAGAGAATCATATCTTCCATGTAGCCGAAGTTTTGGTTAAAAGACAGTTAAATATAGCCATTTTATTTGCGTATATATCCATGAAACTGTTTTATTTTTTGATAAAATAACTGGTTTTTTATTGTTTTCTGTCTTAAGTGTAAAATCTGAAAATCAACACAAGGCATCCACCGCTGTAATCTCTTTTTTATCTTATCTTCGTCCGAATTTAAGATAATGACGGAAGGGTAGAAGAGCATTAGGGAAATGAAAAAAGTGCTAATTTTGATGGGTGTTTTATTGATCCCCATACTTTTTATTATACTGAATAATACAGGGCGGGGAACAGTCGCTAAAGATAATATTGTGTTTCGGGATAAATTATCTGATTACAATTTATTCAAGGGCAAAATTGCTGATCTTGTTCCAAACGACCAGGGGGTCTCTTATGAATTAGCTTCAGCCCTATTTACAGACTATACCGATAAAAAGCGTCTCATCTTTCTTCCTAAGGGAGGAAAAATGATCGCGTCAGACGATGGTTTGCCCAGCTTCCCCGATGGTACCATCATTGCCAAAACTTTTTTTTATCCCCCGAGAGATGCGGTAGGGGACTCGAGACAACGGCTGCTTGAAACGCGGCTTTTGATTCATAAAGACGGACAGTGGAACGCAGCTACCTATCAATGGAATGCGACCCAAGATGAAGCTTTTCTGTTGATGGACAGTGCTTCCGTGCATGTCTCATTTTTGGACAACAAAGGTGTCGAGCGACAAACAAATTATATTATTCCTTCACGAAAGGATTGTATGTCATGCCATCGACAAGGAAATCATCTGCTCCCGATAGGTCCGAAGATCAGAAATCTAAACCGGATAATCGTTCACGATCGTGACAGCATCCAGCAACTAGTCCGGTTGACCCAGATGGAAGCGCTCGATCTGAAATCGTTGAAAGTTTCCAATAGTTTAGCTAGTTATGAAGATATTGGTCAATCGACTGCAAATCGTGCCCGAGCTTACCTGGAGATCAATTGCGCCCATTGTCACAACCCTAAAGGAACCGCTTATATGACCATGCTGGATCTGAGGTATGAAAGCCCGTTGAATGAAACTGGGATTTGGTTGAAACAAGCTAAGATTATTGGACGGATGTCTACATTGGGAGAGATGCATATGCCTCAAAAGGGAACTACTGTACTTCATGAGGAAGGAATAATACTGATTAAAACCTATCTAAAAACACTACAATAGAAGCTTCTTGCTTATCCCTAATCGATAATCTTTTAAGCCTACCAGCTCGCATTTATAGCCTCGCTGCATATCCTATTTATTTCTTTTAATAAAATCTATAGAATTGGTAGATTATATTAAAATTACTTCTATATTTGTGAGAAGATAACAGGTCGCGGTTGAAAACATGCATTACTTTCAGCGTGGCGAATTAACACATTATTATGGAACATATCAATATTAGTAAAAGCACATTTTTCGTAAGTATTACTGCAAAGTCTTTGAAGGCTAAATCCCCTTATGTAAGAAAGATGCGAATGTGCCATATAGGATAATTTCCCTTATCTTTTCTCAAACTGACAGCAGGGGAAGCGCTCGCTTCCCCCCATGTCTTCAAAATAAAAACAAGTTTTCGATTGGCGTTGGCACTTGTTCGTATTCACCATTAACACTTTATCTATGAAAAATCTTAGGGTACTCCGGTATTCTACCTTGTCGCTATGTTTACTATTATCTGGCGTTGGGCACCAGGTATACGCGCAAACAGATGTTAGACCAATTATCAACGCATCCTTATCGGGATATGTATATGATAGCCAGCTTAAACAACCTCTTGAAGGCGTAACCATTCAACTTGAAGCTGTAACTCACGTTGTTACAACAGATCAAAAAGGTTTTTTTCAAATTGTAACGGGACAGAAATTACCCTTTTCCATTACACTCTCGCGCATTGGTTATAAGAAAAAGACCGTGTTAGTTTCCGAATCTCCCACGAAAATTGAATTGGATCCAGTTACCCAGGACCTTGATGAGGTGGTCGTTGTTGGCTATGGAACACAGAAAAAAATCTCGTTGACCAATTCAATCGCCAGTATTGATGGCGATAAACTGACGAAAAGACCGGTTTCTAATACCCAGCAAGCTTTACAGGGCCTATTGCCGGGGGTAACTGTGCAGGACCTTGGTGGAAAACCAGGACAATCAGCTGCCAATATTCGAATCAGAGGACTGACTACATTTAATACCAATTCGAGCAGCACCAGTGGATATGATCTCAGCAAGAATAATGCTTTGGTCATCGTGGATGGAATCGAACAACCCTGGTCCAAGTTAAACCCCAATGATATCGCCTCAATTTCAGTCCTGAAGGATGCGGCTTCCACGGCGATATATGGATCACGCGCGACCAACGGCGTAATTATTGTAACCACCAAAAGTGCAAAATCTGGACATGTTGTGATTGATTATAATGGCTATTACGCTTTGCAGAAATCAATTAATAAGCCCAAGCAAATGGATGCCGTATCCTACCTCCAATTGCAACAGGACGCCTACCGTAATGCGGGATTGGCGGTGCCAGCGCGATTTAGCGACGAATCCATTACGGCTTACCAAACGGCAACTGATCGTGAAAAATATCCTTTACCGAATACATGGTTTGACACGCTGTTGAAAACAGCTCCTCAACAAGACCATGCCTTGTCATTCGCTGGTGGAAATGAGATCCTGCGCTCTAGATTGGCGGTTCGTTATAACAAGCAGGATGGTATTATTGAGCATTATGGTGCTGAATTGGCGGATATCCGGCTAAATAACGATTACAAAGCAACCTCTTGGCTTAATTTTACGGGAAGTATAAACTACCGATATAGCAAAGCCGCCGAGCCCGGACGTGATCCGATCAATAACTTTCTCCATGGCTCGATGTGGGTGGTGCCTAAATATGATGATGGTACCTACGGATTAAGTACACAAGGAAATAATCCTTTAATGTTGATTGAAAAAAGTGGTTTTAAAAAGGTAAATGAAAACTACCTAAGCTCCAATGTTAAAACGGACATTCAATTAGCGAAAAATTTGTTGTTTACCTCCCAATTTGGTGTTAGGGTAAATTTCAATAACAGCAAAACCTTTTTGAACGCTTTTGACAATAAAGACCGAAATACAGGGATAGTAAAGAGCTTTCCGATCAATTCTTTAACCGAAATTCGTGATAATAGCAGCGAGTATACATGGAACAACCTGCTGACCTATCAGTTGACGACTGGGCCAAATCATATCAAGGCATTAGCTGGATATTCACAGATTCACAATTACCAAAATTATCTTACGGCCTATCGCGAACGATTCTACAACAATGACATTACCTCTATTGGGCAGGGCGCTGACGACGCTACAAAGAATAATAGCGGCTATGATGTGCAATATGGCTTGCGCTCTTTTTTTGGTCGGGTAAACTACGATTGGAAGGGCAAGTACCTGCTTGAAGTGAACGGTCGCTATGATGGTTCATCCCGTTTTACGGGAGACAAACAATACGGTTTTTTCCCTTCGGCATCAGCAGGATGGCTACTATCCAAGGAAGAGTTTTGGAAACCCATAGGAAGTTGGTTCAACGAATTCAAGTTGCGTGCTTCCTGGGGAAAGACGGGAAACCAATCTGTCGACTTGTATAGTTATTATTCGGCCTTAATTGCAGCAGGATATGATTTTGGGGGTAAATCTGTACAGGGTTATCGGCTGGACAGTTATGCCAATCAGCAATTGGGTTGGGAGTCTACGACACAGTATGACTTGGGTTTGGATGCCGCTTTCCTAAACAATCGCTTGACGTTTACCTTGGATTATTATAACAAGGTTACCGACGATATTTTACTGAATCTGGATATTCCCGCCGTTTTGGGATTAAAACCTTCGCCCCAAAATGCTGGAACGGTACTGAATCGCGGCTGGGAATTCAGTGCAAATTATCAGCGAAGACCCAATGCTCCTGGGGCTTTTGCGTACCAGCTGAATGCAAATTTTAGTATCAACCATAATGAAGTAACAGATCTAAAAGGTACAGGACCCTATATCGCAGGGTCGGATATTGACCCAAGGTATATCATTGCCAAAGGACTCCCTATCAATGCCCTTTGGGGATATAAGACAGACGGTATCTTTCAGTCTGCGGAGGAAATTAAAGCTTATGGTGCTACGTATGCCACCAATACGAAGCCCGGAGATGTGAAATATGTGGATTTGAATGGCGACGGTATAATCAATGCAAATGACATGGCCGCCATCGGAAACTCCTTTCCCAAATATACCTTCGGAATTAATGGGAGTTTCAGTTTTAAAAATTTTGATCTTGATCTCCTTTTTCAAGGGGCGGCGAAAGTCGATACGCGATTGTCAGGTGCTTTGGCGGAGATGGGAAATCAGGAAGGGTTTACACATGAAATATTTACAGGCAATTATTGGACACCGACACATACCGATGCACGCTTTCCGCGTGTGGTCAAATATGATTTGCGCAATGTCGCAACGTCGGACCGTTTAGTGGTCAATGGTTCTTATCTGCGTTTGAAAAATATACAGGTTGGGTATACAATACCCCTAAATGCAATCGGAAAGACAGCAATCAACAAACTACGGGTATACCTATCCGCGACAAATTTATGGACAATTTCAAAATTGAACGAATGGAATTTGGATCCCGAAGCGGAATCTGGTCGAGCAGTATATTATCCGCAAACTGGACTTTATACACTGGGAGTTAATTTGACCCTGTAGTGTGATTGTTACTATACTATTTAATTGAAAACTCATGAATTTTTACAAATATCTATATCAAAAAGGAAACTGGATTTTCAGTTTCGGACTGTTTTCGCTTATGCTGATGGGCTGTGATAAGAATCTGTTGGATGCCGTACCAACTGATCGTCTGTCAGAAAATATATTTTGGAAGAGCCAAGCCGATGCGGAGCTTGCTGTAAATGCGCTCTACAATGATCTTGATGGAGCGGAAATCTTCTTTTCAGATGCATTGACGGACATAGCGCATGTCAATCAGCCTTTCGCTGTGGATGCGTATATCGAGCTTGGTACTTATGACGCTTCAAGCTCCCGATTGTATAATACCTGGAGTAGTGCCTATAAAGGAATCGGTGCGGCCAATTACTTTTTGGCGAATGTTGGTAAAATCGAGGGCAGCCGGGATGAAGCACTAATCGCCAGATTTATCGGCGAAGCTCGTGTGTTAAGAGCCTATCAATATATCAAATTGGCCTATTTATTTGGCGGGGTACCTTTGGTAAAAGCCCCGCTGACCTTGGAAGAGGGAAGGGCGGTACAACGCGCTGACCTTAAAGAAATTTACAATTTTATTGACACCGAATTGGAACTGGCTGCGGCAAGTTTGCCTGAAAGCTATTCCAGTAACGATATCGGGCGCATAACTCGTTGGGCCGCATTGGGCCTGAAAGCACGGTCAGATTTATATGCAGGACGATTTGCAGCAGCAGCAAAAGCCGCAAAAACGATTATCGATAGCAAACGATTTGAGCTTTACCCCCTGTATGCAAATCTGTTTACGTATGCGGCTGAAAATAACAAAGAGGTGCTGTTGGATAAGCAATTTCTGGAAAATATATACACGCAAAGTGTTTTTAACCTCTTAGCCCCCTATAGCCAGCAAAATGGGCAGAGTACCTATGTGCCTACCAAAGCCTTGACAGATAGTTACGAGACTTCCAGTGGGTTGGTAATTACGGATGCCAATAGTGGTTATGATCCCAAAAATCCCAATAAAAATCGCGACCCGCGGCTTGCTTTTTCAATTTTTTTGGATGGCGATCCGCTTCCCAATGGAGCTATTTTTCATCCGGCACCCAATAGTGGGACTGCTGATGCTGTGGGGAGTACTTATATTGCTTCCACAACAGGTTTCAATATAAAGAAGTATATCGATAAAAAAGATTTGGCAAACCCCTCAAAAAGTGGATTGAATATCATGCTATTGCGTTATGCTGAGATATTATTGACCTATGCGGAAGCAAAGATTGAGCTCGGCGAAATTGATGGCAGTGTTTACGATGCCATTAACCAAATTAGAAATTCACGAACAGATGTAAAACTTCCAATAATAAGTAATCAAGTAAATCAGGAACAACTTCGCCAGTTGGTTCGTCGCGAGCGTACAGTGGAACTGGCATTTGAGGGATTGCATCTCGCGGATATAAGACGATGGAAAACTGCTGAAAAGGTTGTTCCTGGTAAAGTGTATGGCATCACGTATCAAAATAATAACGGAGAGGCAGTTGTCGTTGAAGCAGCCTCCGAAAGCCGTGTTTTTGATGCGAAAAAGCATTATCTCTGGCCCATCCCACAACGGGAAATTAACCTCAATCCGAATCTAAAACAGAATCCAAATTGGTAAAAATTGTTATCTTGTGACACGATTCCAATTAACTCATACAAATATGATGCGATACACTAAACTTATGACCTCTATGGCTTTATTTTTACTGGTGGCTTTTGCCAATGCCCAGCAAAAAAAGCCTAATATTATCTTGATTCTGACCGATGATCTTGGTTATAGCGACATTGGTTGTTATGGAAGTCCGAATATCTCAACCCCTTTTTTGGATTCGATCGCCAGTAAGGGCGTGAGAGCAACAAACTTTATGGTTTCTACGCCCTCGTGTACACCGTCAAGAGCTTCTTTATTAACCGGAAGGTATGCTTCCCGTTATAATCTTCCCGCACCGATCGGTCCGGGCTCCAATTTAGGCTTGCCTGATGACGAGGAAACGATTGCCGAATTATTAAAAAAGGTAGGCTATAGAACTGCGTTAATTGGGAAGTGGCATTTAGGGGATAAACAGACTTACCATCATCCTAATCAGCAAGGCTTCGATTCTTTTTATGGCATGCTGTATAGCCATGATTATCGCGATCCCTATGTAAAAACAGACTCTGTCATTAAGATCTTCAGGAATCGGAAACCCGAAGTCGTTGCGCCTGATGATTCGGACCTGAGCTCACTTTATCACAAAGAAACAGTGAAGTTTATAGAAGACCAAGATAAAGATCATCCATTCTTTTTATACTATGCGCATAATTTTCCGCATCTTCCTTTGGCATTTGCCAACAAAAAGAACCGATTTGCAGATCAGCAAAATGCGGGCCCACTTGGTGCAGTGATGCAGGAGTTGGATCATAATTTTTCGGAGCTCTGGAAAGCGGTTGAGCGAAAAGGCCTCGCCGATAACACCATTTTGATTTTTTCAAGCGATAATGGCCCCTGGATATCCTATCCATCGCGGATGTCTGATGATCATGCCACAAAAAATTGGCATGTGGGTACCGCAGGTGTCTTCAAAGGTTCGAAAGCCGAAACAACAGAAGGTGGTGTCCGTGTGCCTTTCATTGTATATGGCAAAGGCTATGCGCAAGAAGGGAAAGTTATTCGGCAGGCAATTAGCAACTTGGATGTGTTGCCTACTATCGCCAAATGGACTGGTGCATCATTACCGAAGAAATCCATTGATGGCCAAGCTATCGATTCTTTGTTGAATGGTAAATCTGGCCCATCCCACAACGGGAAATTAACCTCAATCCGAATCTAAAACAGAATCCAAATTGGTAAAAATTGTTATCTTGTGACACGATTCCAATTAACTCATACAAATATGATGCGATACACTAAACTTATGACCTCTATGGCTTTATTTTTACTGGTGGCTTTTGCCAATGCCCAGCAAAAAAAGCCTAATATTATCTTGATTCTGACCGATGATCTTGGTTATAGCGACATTGGTTGTTATGGAAGTCCGAATATCTCAACCCCTTTTTTGGATTCGATCGCCAGTAAGGGCGTGAGAGCAACAAACTTTATGGTTTCTACGCCCTCGTGTACACCGTCAAGAGCTTCTTTATTAACCGGAAGGTATGCTTCCCGTTATAATCTTCCCGCACCGATCGGTCCGGGCTCCAATTTAGGCTTGCCTGATGACGAGGAAACGATTGCCGAATTATTAAAAAAGGTAGGCTATAGAACTGCGTTAATTGGGAAGTGGCATTTAGGGGATAAACAGACTTACCATCATCCTAATCAGCAAGGCTTCGATTCTTTTTATGGCATGCTGTATAGCCATGATTATCGCGATCCCTATGTAAAAACAGACTCTGTCATTAAGATCTTCAGGAATCGGAAACCCGAAGTCGTTGCGCCTGATGATTCGGACCTGAGCTCACTTTATCACAAAGAAACAGTGAAGTTTATAGAAGACCAAGATAAAGATCATCCATTCTTTTTATACTATGCGCATAATTTTCCGCATCTTCCTTTGGCATTTGCCAACAAAAAGAACCGATTTGCAGATCAGCAAAATGCGGGCCCACTTGGTGCAGTGATGCAGGAGTTGGATCATAATTTTTCGGAGCTCTGGAAAGCGGTTGAGCGAAAAGGCCTCGCCGATAACACCATTTTGATTTTTTCAAGCGATAATGGCCCCTGGATATCCTATCCATCGCGGATGTCTGATGATCATGCCACAAAAAATTGGCATGTGGGTACCGCAGGTGTCTTCAAAGGTTCGAAAGCCGAAACAACAGAAGGTGGTGTCCGTGTGCCTTTCATTGTATATGGCAAAGGCTATGCGCAAGAAGGGAAAGTTATTCGGCAGGCAATTAGCAACTTGGATGTGTTGCCTACTATCGCCAAATGGACTGGTGCATCATTACCGAAGAAATCCATTGATGGCCAAGCTATCGATTCTTTGTTGAATGGTAAATCGGAAGATTTAAAAACAGCACATAGACCGATATTTTTGGTGAATTATGGACATGTTGAGGCTGTTCGGTCAGGCGACTGGAAGTATCGGCGGGTAGCAGGCGGAGTCAATCAGATTTCGGGCAAACCCTATGATGCTATTGAAGAATTACATAACATTGCCTGGGATCCGAGTGAAAGAACAAATATTTTAAAGGATTATCCAGAAAAAGCGGCGGAATTGCGCGTATTGTTTGAAAGCTTTGATGGGAATATGAAATAGGTAGAACTAACAATGGTTAACAAAAAAACAAGGCGGCCCTTAGGAAATAAGGGCCGCCTTGTTTTTTTATACGGATGCAATAGATTTAAAGCAATTCAAATTCTTTTTCTTTTACATCGCGACTGTTCGGACCAATATAGACTTTGAAATTCCCTGGTTCAGCAACATAATTGAGGTTGTTGTCGAAAAATTTAAGATCGTCTACTTTGATATTAAAGTTTACGGTTTTTTGTTCTCCTTTTTTGAGGAATATTTTTTGAAACCCTTTTAATTCTTTTACGGGACGAGTAACAGAGCCAACTAAGTCCTGGATATAGAGTTGCACCGTTTCTTCCGCATCATAATTTCCGGTATTACTGATGTCGACACTTGCTTGAATAGTACCTTTTTCATCGATTGTGTTGCGGTCAAGACGGATGTCACCATAGGTGAAAGTTGTATAACTTAGTCCATAACCGAAAGGGTAGAGTGGGGAATTGCTTACATCGAGATAATTAGATTTGAATTTTTCAAAATCGCCCGAGTTTCCATAAGGCCTGCCGGTATTTTTGTGTGCATAATAGATCGGAATCTGACCAACATTGCGTGGGAAGGTGGCCGTAATCTTACCTGAAGGAACGACGTCCCCAAATAAAACATCGGCTACTGCTTTTCCTGTTTCCGTTCCACCAAACCAAACGTTTAATATCGCGGGCACGTGAGCGTCTTCCCAGGTGAGCGTTAGCGGCCTACCTGTAAACAATACCAGTACAACTGGTTTTCCTGTTGCTAATAGTGCTTTTAACAGATTTTGTTGATTTTTCGGAATATCCAGTTCTGAGCGACTGGAGCTTTCACCTGACATTTCAGACGCTTCACCAAGTGCGGCCACAACGACGTCGGATTGTTGGGCAACTTTCAGGGCATCTGCAATGATCTCTTCTTCTTTTCGGGAATCGCGTGCTATGGTGCGGCCGAACATGGTTGCGTGGTTTTGGTAAATCGGATCCTCCAACAGATTACTTCCGAGATGGGTAAGTATATTTACTTTATTGCCTAACACGACCTTCATTCCCTCCACTAAAGAGGCTGTTTTGTCCAATTCAGCACTGACACTCCAGGTTCCGGGCATATTTGAACCTGAATTGGCTAATGGGCCAATGACAGCAACTGTTCCTGTTTTTTTTAATGGAAGCACTTGGTTTTCGTTTTTCAACAAAACAAATGACTTTGCTGCAATTTCTCTGGCTTTGGCATGATTGGCAGCCGATCCGATCACAGTTTTTGCACGTTTTTCGTCACAATAGCGATAAGGGTCGTCAAATAAGCCTAATTTATACTTGGCTTCCAAAACAAAACGGCAAGCCCTGTCAATATCCGCAATTTTGACTCTTCCAGCATCCAAAGATTTTTTTAGCGTCGTCAGAAATCCTTCACCGACCATATCCATATCAACGCCAGCATTCAGGCTTAAAGCAGAGACCTGCTGGAGATCACCAAGACCGTGTGCCGTTAATTCGTTTACAGCAGTGTAATCGGTTACGACCAATCCTTTAAAGCCCCATTGCTTGCGTAAGACATCAGTCATTAACCATTTGTTTGCCGAGGCAGGGACTCCATTGATATCGTTAAAAGAAGTCATAATACTTCCCGCTCCAGCATCTAAAGCCGCTTTGTAAGGTGGTAAATATTCATTGTACATGCGATGGAGGCTCATATCGGTGCTGTTGTAGTCACGGCCACCTTCAGCGGCACCATATAAGGCGAAATGTTTGACACAGGCTATCATGGTGTTGTGTGCTGCCAGGTTATCCCCTTGGAAGCCATGGACGATGGCTTCGGCAACCCGAGAGCTTAGATAGGTATCTTCACCTGCACCTTCGGAAATACGGCCCCAGCGTGGATCGCGCGAGATATCTACCATGGGCGAAAATGCCCAATTAATTCCATCGGCGGTCGCTTCTTCGGCTGCTATACGTGCAGATTGTTGAATCAAGTTCATGTCCCAGGTAGCGGCAAGACCTAAAGGAATTGGGAACACCGTACGATACCCGTGAATAACATCCATCCCAAAAATGATGGGTATTTTTAACCGGGATTGCTTGATCGCTATTTCCTGTGTTTTGCGGATTTTCGCAGGTGTACTCATGCTGAAAATCCCACCGATTTGACCATTTTTAATTTTCGCTTCTACACCGGTGGATACTGTGGTTCCAGTTGTCGCTTCACCACCGGTTACCAAGTTAAGTTGACCAATCTTTTCGTCGACAGTCATCTTAGCCATAAGCTGATCAATGAACGTGTCCATTTTCTGATTGGATTGCGCTGGACTTGTATGCCAGGCGAGCAATGCAAGAAGGAAAGTACTTACTACTTTTTTCATCGTATTATTTTTTTGTGCGCATGGATTTTGCTTCCCTCGCTACATGGTAAGTTTATATAAAGCGCTCAAGATGACTCTTGAACCTCTTTGATGGGATGTCCTGTTGTTTTCGTGGAAGGAACCATTCTCAACGTGTGACGGATTGAAAATGATTCCACAGACCACTATTTTAAATAAGGACTTGTAAAACCGAGTTTCTTTAGCCCTTGTTGAATTTCTGGGGCCTGCATAAATAGCTCCCAGATTTTACCTGTTCTATAGTTTTCGATCATGACAATAATAGGCCCCTGATCGATGGCTAGATAACGTTGTGGATACCAATTTGCCGTTTCACTGTAGGCATCATAGTAGCCATATTTACCCCAGACTTTATTGCCGAGTTGTTTGTCTAGGTATTGTGCAAACTGAATGCTTTCATGTGGGGTGTAAGGCATGGATGACAAAGCTGCTGTCGGCGAGATCACGCCAGGGTCGTTGTCTGGGTGATGTGCATCGTAGCCGTTGATGGAATAGCTGGCCGTCCAGCCCCAGCCTTTATCCGAACCATAACCTTTATAACCTTTTGGGTTCAGATCTGCATAGGCCAAATTTATCTTGGCATGGTTGCTTGTCGCTTCCCAATAATCTGCATATTGGTCTTTTAATCCTTTGGGACTCAATCCTAAATAGGAGTAATGTTCCCAGAATAGCGGGCCCACTTCACCTTCTTTGGCATTGTGCTTCAGCACGAGCGGAATATCGTATTTTTTAGCGGAACTTTTAATGGCCCCAGATCTTGCCCAGCCCTCATGATACACTTGGGGGGCAATAGGGTAAGTAGGAGAGGAGGCTGCTAAAATATAGGTAATAAGACATTCGTCGTATCCTCTGACGGGATGATTTTGCTGGAAGTTAAATTTTGGACTCCAATGCCAATAAATAACATTTTGTCCATTTGTGTAATGATTCCAATTGATTTCTTTCCATAGTTTATCTGCCTTTTGAGAAACCAAATGGGCGGAATCACCTTTATCTTTTAGATATTCCCGAATGGCGATTAGGCCTTGGGCTAAGAATGCAGTTTCAACAATGTCGCCGCCATTATCTTTTTCACTGAAGGGTTTCGCTGTACCCAGTTCTCCATCGTACCAATGTGCCCAGGCTCCTTTAAACCGTTCGATTTTGCCTAGATAATCCATGATGTGATCCAGCTTTTGAACACCTTGTTCCTGACTGATAAACCCACGTTCCATGGCGACAATCATACCCATGAGCCCGAAGCCACTACCACCTATGGTCACGACATTGCGATCATTTTGCGGATAAACACCATCCATATGGATGCGTTCCCTGGCGAGACCGGAAGTAGGTTCGGCACCTTCCCAAAAATATTGAAATGTATGTTGCTGAATAGTTGTTAATAGCGAATCTTCATTGATTTTGCTTCCATCGGTTGAATCAATCTTTGAGGGACTGTCTGGACTGCTATTAGTAGCGTTTTGGCATGAACTGCTGAGAATAAGCGCCAAAGCTATACCGCTAAGTGCTGGATATGCTATTCGTTTTCTCATGGATATGTTGTTTAATTCTTGAAAAAATGTTCAAACGACCATAGGTCGTTTGAACGGAGTTATTTTGTATAAATGATTACCAACCGGTATTTTGAGGCATTTCTGGCGTTTGGATACGTTGATTCTCCGGAATTGGAAAAAGCATCATTTTATCCTGGAACGTTTTTCCATTGGCTGCCATGGCAGTTTTTCCCTGTTTTGTACGAATTAAATCAAACCAACGGTCGTGCTCAAAAGCTAATTCAAGGCGTCTTTCTTTCCAGATCAACTGACGGAGCTGTGCTTGGTCGGTTGTCGTTACATTGGCTAATTTTACGCGTGTCCGTACCATATTCAATGCATTCAGCGCTTCGTTGCTATTGCCAGCCTCATTAGCAGCTTCGGCCAGGATAAGATAAATTTCACCCAGACGGAGGTAACGTACGTTCTTATCACCATCTGCAGCTCCTCCATTTGCAGACGAATACGCTTTTTCATTGTACATGGGATTTTCTACACCATTGTCAATAAGACGGCCATCGTACAGGGTTTCACCCCTGAAAATAATCGTTGCATCGCGACGGATATTGTCTTTTTCGGCATTGAAGGCATCCAATAAGTTTTGACTTGGGATATTAAAACCCCAGCCTAAGTTGACCGCTCCTCCACGAGGTGCCTGTACTTGACTATATTGTTGGATACCATGTGCGATAGAGGTACCCCTTGCTTGAAATTCAAATAATGATTCGGGGCCATTTTCCCCCGCTAAACGCCAAATTGTTGCGTAATCCGGTTCGAGACTGTATCCTCCAGATGTGATGACAGTTTTCGCCATATCAGCAGCTTGTTGCCATTTGCTTTGATACAAATAGACTTTTGACATTAATCCTTGTGCAGCACCTTTGGTTGCTCTACCTAAATCTTTTGCAGCATAAGCAGATTTGAGTGGAAGATTGTCGATAGCAAATTGTAAATCAGCTTCAATATAAGCGTAAACTTCAGCTGCGGGTTCTCTTTTTATTAAATCACGTTCTTGAATAGGAACATCGCCCCATCCACGCACAAGATAGAAGTAGTTCAATGCACGTAGAAAACGGGCTTCGGCAATCAATCTGTTTTTATAAGCTTCGTCTGTCAATCCAAATTTTTCTGTGTATGCAATAGCTTGCGTAGCCCGCCCAATAGATTTATACCAACGTGTCCACATGGAAAGAAAGGAACCTGTTGTTGAAGTGTAAGTCAACTCGTCTAAACTTAGTTTATCACCACCGGCATCTGTAGCTGAGCTACCTTTATCCGCATTATCGGAAATCATGTCCGTGATACCGATGTAAGAGAAAGAATAATCCCAATCAGTAAACATTCCATATACACCATTGACAAATTGCTCGGGTGTGTAGATTTCTTCACTGTCTTCGGCTTCAACATATTCTTTAGAAGGTACATCTAAGAAGTTGTTGTCTTTACAGCCTTGCAATGCAATGCCCCCACTAAGAAGAATTGCTATATAAAGTTTGTTAATTTTCATTGTCTTCAAAACTAAGGTGATTAAAATTGCATGTTAAGTCCAAATAAGAAATTACGTGTCGTTGGATAAGCTGAAAGCTCAATACCAGAAGTTAAATTTGGACTACCGTCGCCTGCAAGTTCAGGAGAGAAACCACTATAATTCGTAAATATAAATGGATTCTGTGCAGTAACATATAATCTTAGTTTAGATCTCGAGCTATATAAGTTGTTGAAAGTGTATCCTACGGTGATATTATTGATACGGAAATAAGCGCCCGATTCAAGGAAATAACTGGAAGCCCAATATGCTCTTTCTGCACCAGGATGCTCATTGGTTGAACCTGCGCCAGTCCAGCGATTTTCAAAAGTTGACAACGCGATATTCTCACCCGCATTGGAACGAACACTATTTAAACCATTGTAAACCTTATTGCCTGCAACACCATATCCGGAGACATTAAAATCAATAGCTTTGTAATTAACACCAACATTGATACCATATGTTGAAGTCGGTAAAAATGATCCAAAGAAAACCTTGTCGCGGGAATCGATGACACCATCTTCATTTTGATCCTTGTACTTCAGATAGCCAGGTTTTGCAGCGCCAAACGATGGGTAATTTTTTACATCTTCAGCGTCTTGGAAGACACCATTTGCTTCAAACATCCACCAGCCATAGATCGGTTGTCCGACACGAAGTTGTTTGGTAATCTCCCCATTATTTAAACTACCTCCAGTAGCACGGTCATAGGCAGGAACCACTTCTGTTACTTTGTTTTTGTTGTAGGCATAATTGACGCCAACGGTATAACTGAATTCAGGATTAATGCTTTTGTTCCAATTTAAAGCTACTTCAACTCCTTGATTCAGCACTTTGGCACCATGCGCATAGAAATTTTTCTCTGAAGGAGAAGTGTAAGTTGGCGTTACATCAAGAATAGTATTGGTATTTAGCTTATGATAGTAGTCAATGGATCCTGAAAGCTGATTGTTTAGAAACGCAAAGTCTACGCCAGCGCCTGTTTCTCTGGTTACTTCCCAGGTTAGATTCACGGCAGGAGTACCATAAGCACTACCATAGACCATATTCTGTTCAGGACCGAAAACGTAGTTGTAATTTGAACTTTCTGGATTTGTTAAAATTGTGGATACATTTAACGGGATATCTTGGTTACCTAATTTACCCCAGTTTCCGCGCACTTTCAATAAATTAATCCAGCTGGCATCTTTCATAAAGCTTTCGTTGGTTACCGTCCAGGCCAATCCAACGGAAGGGAAAGTACCCCAATATTTTCCTGTATTACGGAATACGCTTGATCCGTCACGGCGCAAGGTAGCCGTTAAGTAGTATTTGCTATCGTAATTGTATTGTAGTCGACCAAAATAAGACGCTAATGCCCTTGGTGTGTAATAGGTTTGTAAAGAGACAATACCATAATCATTAGTGCCCTTGGCTAAGTTAATATTCCAATACTGCTCTTGTTCAGGCACATTATAGCCAGTTTGGCTATTCATGCTATTAATGTCGTATTTCTCACGTGACATCCCCACAACCGCCTCAATATGATGCTTGTCAAAATTCTTGTTGAAGGTCAAGAAATTCTCGATAGACCAACGGAATTGTTCCAAATTTTCATATTTCAGACTATTGTCTACATAGTCAAGGGCTTTTGGATTGTTTTCCTTTAATTTGATGAAATCAGATTCATTCAATAACGTATTTGCATTTAACCATTGATCTTTTACATTATTAAAAATCCGTTGTTTCGAATAAAATTTATTCCCGCCAATACGCGAATTGATTTTCAGATAATCCGTAATCTTGAATTCTCCCTCAAAACTTCCCTGTAGACGGAGCGTATTTGTTCTTTCATTTTGACGTAAAACCTCATACACTGGATTTCCAATTGAATTTAAGTTTCCGATGGCTTGCCCAGGAGCTGCCTCAATACCGGCAACACCAGTTGTTGTATTTACACGACCTAAACCGTAACGGCCATTATCAAACATCACGGGAGCCAGCGGTGACTGACGATAAGCCGTGGTGAAAGCACTATAGGGCTTGGGGGTTGCGTTTGTTAATGTAAGATTTAAATTTTGGCTGAACTTTAGGCGATTGTTTAAAAATTTATATACGTTGTTATTGCGTATGGTATTTCTTACAAATTTGGAGCCATCAAGAATACCATTTTCGGTATAATTGTTTGCTGATACGAAGTAATCAACTTTCTCAGTTCCGCCAGAAATATTAACGGAATTATTAAATACAGAACCTGTATTTAATAATTCGTCATACCAATCTGTATTATATTTTTGATTCTCTGCTAAACGGTACGATCCATTGGTCGAGGTTAGGTATTCATTGGCAAATGTTCTAAACTGATCAGCATTTGCCATTTTCACACGATTGAGGACATTTTTTATGCCTGCAAAGCTTTCATAATTGATGTTTGTCGTCCCCGTTTTACCTTTCTTCGTGGTCACGATAATAACACCATTTGCAGCCCGAAGACCGTAAATAGATGCAGAGGATGCATCCTTCAAAACATCCATAGATTCAATATCTGATGGGTTGATATTATTAATATCTGTTTGTGCAATTCCGTCGACAATATAGAGTGGATTCCGTCCTGATAATGCCGTTCCTAAGCCCCTGATAATTACATTTGGTGAGGAACCGGGTGCTTCATTTGCAATAATATTGATACCTGCAGCTTTACCTTGGATGGATTGCATTGCCGACATAGCAGGTTGCTTTGTGATATCGGATGATTTCAAGGAGCTGATCGATCCTGTCAGATCCGCTTTCTTTTGTGTACCATAACCGATAACCACAACCTCTTCCAATGCTTGATTTTGATTTTCTAGGAATACATTGAGTTGCGTTTGATTACCAATGTATACGGTTTGTGTGCGATAACCCAGAAAGTTAAAGACCAATGAGTCGGTAGGAGAGGCGTTGATTTGAAATTTCCCCGTTGCGTCGGTTTTTGTAGATACTGCTTTCCCTTTGATACTAATGGTGACGCCAGGCATGGAGATCATGCTTGTGCCATCTTTGACCACTCCTTGTACCGAAGTTTGTCCATAGGCAACCGATACGACCATGGATGTCAAAAATAATGCGGATAGATTCCTCATATCGTTAATTTTTGGTGTTTGTTTAAAATACAGTTGGTTATTTCCCTGAGGCAAATATGTTGATGTAGTACAACTTTGCCAAAGTTTAACATTTTCACATCACTACTACATGAAATTTCAGCTTGCTCAGTCTACCTTTTATTTTATTTTATATTTTTGATAGTCAGTTTTTTAGCTTGTTTTTTTTAACGAAATAACACGAGCTTTAGTGTGTTTTATACACTAAAGCTCGTGTGTGGTAATGATGTAGTGTCTGTGATGAGAATTTAACGTTCCATCAGGAATTCAGAGAGGTTTTTGTCTGTTGGAATGCCCAACTTTTTGCGTAATCGATAGCGTCTAATCTCGACACCGCGTGTACTAATGTTAAGTAATGAGGCAATTTCCTTACTCGACATATTGAGCCTTAAGTAGGCGCATAGTTTAAGATCATTGGGGACTAGATCAGGAAACTCTTGTTTCAATTTCTTGAAAAAATTCTCATGTGATTCGTTAAAGCTTCTTTCAAAAATATGCCAGTCACGATCGTCATTATGGGCATCATCGATGAGCTTGTTTATTTTTTTCAATTCATCCGAACTTAGTTTGTTGCCATCTGCATCTTTAAGTTGTTTGAGCTCGTCGTGTAAATTGTTCAACATCTCATTTTTGTAAACGATATTGAGTGCCGCATTGGCCAGTTCTTTATTTTTTAATTGAAGCTGATCTTCTAATTGCTGGTTTTTAAGTTTGATCCAGTCCTTTTCCTTTTGCTCGGTTTCGCGTTCCAAGGCAATCTTTTTCTCTTCTAACCATTTTCGCCGTATTTGAAACTGACGCTTACGCTCCCGCTGAAGACTAAATATATATGCTAAATAGATGAGCGTTATCAGGACTAGTGTATAAAATACCTTTGCCCACCAAGAAAGGTACCATGGATACCGAATAGTAAAGGAAAAAGCTTGAATTTCCGAAACCAAGCCCATATTGTCCTTCGCCCTTATTTTAATTTGAAATTTTCCATAAGGTAGATTCGTGAAATCTTGATAGGCAGTTTCACTCCATTCGGACCAATTGTCCGAGTAACCTTCGAGATAATATTGGTATTGAATCGGTGATGACGAATAAAATGGACTTGAAAAGCTAATTCTAAGATTATTGTCAGATGATGATAGTTTAAACGCTGAATCTGGAATAATAGCCTGTCCTGTTGTCAAGTTGATGAGTTGCGCTATTTGTGGAAGTGGCAACCTATATTTTTGTGATTTATCGGAATGACGATAGATCGCAAATCCATCATCTAAACCGATGAGATAGTATTGGTTTTCAATAGGGAGGATGTTTTCATAGTTATTCATCATTCGATCCTGTAAGGGACTGAGCAGATTGGAGTCAATATGAAGTTTGCCCTTACTGTCAAAATCTACTTTAGCAATTTTTGTCTTCTGAATAAACCAGTAGCTGTTTGTATTGATCGGTATGACCTTATTTGAATTTTTATAGGTGCCTAATGCTGTGTTTAATTCATCGGCATAGCTGAATCTTTTTACAATATTGTCGAATTGGAGAAATCCGCTGTCCGTCGCAAATACAAGATTATTTTCTAATGTGTAAATCCCCGTAAATTGCCTCTTTGAAGCGATACTGTCCTGTTTGGAGGAAAATAAAATATTTGCCTGTTGGAAATTCGCATCAAATCCGAGTAGTTGTATCTGTCCCCAATCGCCAATCCAAAAGGTATGGTTATCTTTTTGCGCCAAAAATCGAACTGGTTCTTTAACGCCCGCGAATTGCTGGACGAACTGAAGGTGTATACCATCGAAGCTAAATTTCGATAGGCCCGTATAGTTGCCTTGAAGAATATTTTTTGTTCCAAAAATAGGCTTGAATATCCAGCCGCCAGTGATCTGTGAAATCTTCTCGAGTCGCCCATTAACCAATTTGAAGGTTCCATCATTATGTCCACAAATCAACTCATCACCAAATAGCGCTAATGTCCAAACCTGACCGTTTGAATTGGGAATCTGGGAGAAATTCAATGAATTGTAATTGGTCAATCCTTTCCATTCACTTGAAAATAATCCCTTATTCGTTCCAAGATAGATTTTCCCCTGATAGATAATTGATGTATAAACCGTACCAATTTTTCCGACAAAATCTGTGTAAAATGATAATGGAGAATTGATTTCAATGCGGTCTATACCATTATCCAGTCCCACCCAGATATTCTTCTGATTGTCCTTGACAATACTAAGTACAGTATTGTTTTGGAGACCATTGTTTTTATTGATATGCTGAATGACCTGGCCATTTTTATTGATGACAATAACACCGTTTTGGATGGTGCCAAAAGCATATTGTCCGTCATAGAGGTATAAGCCATTGTTTATCTGTGATTGGCTCAAGAGCTGGTTTGCCGGAACAGACCAGGGTAGGATGGAACCATCGGCTTTCATCAGGTAAAGGCCATTCCGCGAGGTGGCAATAAGCGAGGTCGTTGCGTCGAAAGGTAAGATAGCAAGTACATTTTTATTTTTCAATACATCTTTTCCTTTTACAGGGATTAATTTATCCTGTTTAAATTCATGCAGACCACTTGGCAGCTGTTCGAAAAATAGCATGTTATTGAGCTGATGTGGAAATAAAAAAGGTTCACCTTTAGCCGTTAGTTGCCGTATACGATTGTTTTCCCAAATATAGGATTTGGAAAATGTATGAAAAAATACCCGTTGGTCCTCAACAATGATTTTCCAGATTTCTTCGTTTGGAAAATAGGTCTTGTCCTGCACAAGTTTAGAGAGACTGTGATAGGTCAAGTTTCCGAAAGGTTTGGAAGTCCAATAGCCAAATTCACCTCTTCCACCTGTGTAAATCTTTCCGTCTTTACCTATTGCAACACTTCGGACTGTTGAGTGATTTGGTAGTGGAAAGATACGCCAGTATTGTCCGTCAAATTGTAACAGCCCCTCGGTATTTGCACTATAAATTCGACCATCTTTATCGACTGCCAAAGACCAGTTCTGATTTCCAGCCTTGTATTGGTCTTTTTTGTATTGTTTTACAAAAGGTGTTCCTGTAGGTATGATTGTCTGGCAATAGCCAGGGTGCATTAAAAAAAATAAAATGCTGCAAAACCAAAAGATATAGACGTTACTATATTTTTTTGTTGTCATCGACTCCCTCACTTTAAACTGATTTTGGGGACAATATATCGATTTTATCGCAGAATTGATAATCTCCCTCGTCGTACGGAGCGCTGGTAGCTCCGGCAGATCTCCATCTTATTTTGGAGCTGAACCGACGGATTGATGGAAGAAAAATTAGAAGAAGCCAGGAGCTTTATTTTTATTTTTTTTAAAAAACCATTTAATCGTGTTGAAAATCAGGAATGAAGCTATTTATTCCACCTATTTGAACAAAAAATACTCCTTTTGCTGTGAACGATTTTTGATATTTGAGTTCATTTACTTCGTTAAATAACCAAATAAACCAAAACAACTATGATAACACCGATAACCAAAACGGTAGGGAAGGGGTTACTTTTATTTTCATTGATGAGCATGTCTGCACCGGTGGTGCTTGCCCAATCGCAAATAAAGATATCCGGAAAAGTAAGCTCCTCAACAGGCGAGCCTCTTGTGGGGGTTACAGTACAGATAAAGGGGGTGAAAAACGGCACTGTAACCGATGGGGCCGGCAATTATCAGATTCTTGCGCGAGATATTGATGTCCTGATATTTTCGCTGGTAGGCAAAGAGAAGGCCGAAGTCCAGGTCAATAAGAAAGATCACATTAATCTCGTTCTCCAGGAGTCCAGTAGTCTGATTGACGAAGTGGTTGTTGTAGGCTATGGTACCCAGAAAAAAAGTAATTTAACCGGTGCTGTTGCTGCTGTCGATGGAAAGGTGCTTAACAAACGTATCGCTACAAATCCAACGCAATTACTTCAAGGTCGCATGCCCGGACTTCGTGTTACCCAAGGATCAGGAGAAGCAGGGAATGAAAATGTGAATCTCCAGGTTCGCGGATTGGGGTCGTATGGGGCTTCTTCTGCGCCATTGGTTATCGTAGATGGTATCCCCGGGAGTTTGGAAAATTTAAATCCTCAAGCAATCGAGAATATCACCTTATTGAAAGATGCTGCCTCAGCCGCTATCTATGGGGCAAGAGCAGCAAATGGTGTTATTCTGGTAACGACAAAACAGGGTAAAGCTGGAAAAACACAACTGAGCTACGATTACAATGTCGGAATTACCAAAGCCTCAGCTCTTCCAGACCTCGTGTATAATTCCGTTGATTACATGAACCTATATAATCAGGCAAATAAAAACTCCGGTGTCACAAATCCAAATGCTTCTTTTAGCCAGGAGATGATTGATGCCTACAAAAATGCAACAGATAAAAAATTATATCCCGATTTTAACTGGTTGGATGCTGTCTTTAGAACAGTCCCGGTACAGACGCACAATTTAAGCTTAAGTGGTGGTGCCGGAGGAACAAATTACAACGTCATACTGGGCTACGTCAATCAACCTGATATTATGATCGGGACTTCTTTTAAAAAGTATAATCTACAGCTTAACCTAGGCTCTAAAATAAATGAACGGATAAGTTTTGGTTCAAGTATTACCTTGAATTATGGCGATCGGAAATACCCTAGAAATGGTAGTGAAGATCAGTTTTTGTCTACCATTAGTCAATCACCACTTTATGGACCTGTATTACCAGATGGTAGTGGTCGTTATACGTCTAGGGCATATCCTTTTCAGTCCCCAAATAAAAACCCTGTTGCAGTTGCTGAAAATGCATTTACAAGACTGAACAATTATTTTATGCAAGGCAATATTTTTTTAAATGTGAAAATATTGGATGGACTGGATTGGAAGACTAGCGGCGGATTGACGTATGGCTTTACAAAAAACTATACCAACAAACCTGTGATTAATCAATACATGTGGTTCGCCAAACCCGATGACCTACCCGCCAGACAGCTTGATGTCGGTGGTCAAGGGCTAGAAGTAACGGACGACAACAATGTGTACCCGGTGGGCTATACACAACTGACTTACGATAAGTCTTTTGGAAATCATAACATGAAAGTGTTGGCAGGAACCCAGGCAGAATATAATAAAACACAAAAATTGTTCGGAAGTAGGTTGCAGTTTCCCAACAATGATTTGCTTGAGCTTGATGGTGGCGGAGCTGGTCAACAGTCTAATAACGGTGTAACCAATGAGTGGTCATTAAGGTCTTACTATGGTCGATTAAACTACGACTACAAAGGCAAGTATCTACTCGAAGGTAATGCACGTTATGATGCGTCTTCACGTTTCCCTGAAAATAGAAAATGGGCATTTTTCCCTTCAATATCCGGAGGTTGGAAAGTTTCGGATGAGACCTTTTATGGGCCGAAATTGAAGACGGTCGTTAATGAACTAAAATTAAGAGCCTCCATTGGAACACTGGGTAATCAGAATATTGGTAACTACCCTTATCAGATTGTTTACAATTCTTCTTTTGCTTATCCTTTTGATGAAACACTCCAACAGGGGGCTCGCCAGGTAGCCATGGCGAATGACCGGATCAAATGGGAGAGTACCAAAGTCCTGGATTTCGGTGTGGACTTCGGGCTATGGAACAACAAATTGACCGCTTCTTTCGATTGGTATAACAAAGTAACATCAGATATTTTATCTGCATCTACGGCTTTCCCTTCTTATATTGGGCTGACTGCACCGACCGTAAATTATGGTGAATTGCGTAACAGAGGTATAGAGCTCGGTCTTCAGTACCGTGATAAAATTGGAGAGGTATCGCTGACCCTCAATGGAAATATTCAGGCCAATCGCAATAAGGTGATGAAATATGGAGCCGAACGTATCTCGGGCAATACCATTATCCGGGAAGGTTTACCTTATGGTAGTTTTTATCTTTTGGAGAACACGGGGATATTCCGTTCGAAGGAAGAGGTGGCAGCCTCTCCGGTGCAACAGATTCCAGCACAACCAGGTTATCTGAAATTTGCCGACGTAAATGGCGATAAAGTTGTGGACAATAATGATCGTATTGTCGTGCCGGGCGCTTATCCAGATTTCGATTATTCCTTTAATGCGACGGCTGTATGGAAGAATTTTGATTTTACAGCCTTTTTCTTCGGTTCTCAGGGACAAAAAATATTTGTAAGTGAGTGGGGAATAGTCCCTTTCAGGCAAGGTGGTACATTCACCCGCGACTGGATGGACGCTTGGACTCCAGAAAACCCCAATGCATCGCTTCCAATAGTTGGTGCTGAAAATACCCCTGCTGCAAATAATGTACGGACCACATCGACTTTCTTTTTAAAAGATGGATCGTTCCTGCGTCTTAAAAATATTCAGGTAGGCTATTCTATTCCACAGAGCACCTTGTCCAAAGCTGGTATTTCTGGCCTTCGCATCTATTTTGCGGCGGATAACCTGGTCACATTCTCCAAGTTCCCCGGTTTAGATCCCGAACGCGGCGTTTCATCAAGCGGTGGTGCAACATCAGGGCGTTATGTGACTCATCCTCAGAATAAAGTATTCGCATTTGGAGCGAGCATCACATTCTAATCTAGTGGTAACTAAAAAAAATTAAAGATGAAAAATAGCGTAAAAAAAACATATCTATACCTAAGCTTAGCTGCCCTAGCTTCACTAGGCAGTTGTACAAAAGATTTTTTAAATAAAAATCCAACGGATAAAATTTCGGAATCAACCTTCTGGAAAACGCAGACTGATGCTGATTTGGCACTATCGGGCTGTTATGAATTTCTTTGCCGAGGATACAATTCGACGTCTTCATCCAATGCACGCGGTGGTTGGGGGGGAGCAAGTATGTTTTGGGATGGGCTTTCAGACGATGCCTTTGTGTCCAGTACCTCCAATAACTTCAATATTATTTCGCGATCCGGAATCTCCTCGACAACCGGCGGAATGCAATCTGAGGGGTATGAGATTTCGTATCAGGCCATTGCGGCATGTAATAAATTGATTGCCAATATTGACCGCATTACAAGCATGAGCCAGCAGGACCGTGACCGATATAAAGCAGAGGCCCGTTTTATCCGCGCCCATTACTACTTTTTGTTGACCAATCTGTACGGTGATGTGCCATTGACTTTAGAGCCTCTGGGTATGGACGATGCGAGTATTCGGCTGGGTAGAACACCTAAAACCAACGTTATCGAAGCGATTTTAGCAGATTTAGATTACGCGAGTGAAAAACTGCCAAATACAGGATATAAGGGACACGCTGTGAGGGGAGCTGCATTAGGCTACAAAACAAAGGTATTATTGACTTCAAAAAAATGGGCCGAGGCAGCTGCAACAGCGAAGATTGTTATGGATGAAAACAAGTTTTCGATCTATCAGGGTGGTTATCGCGATCTGTTCCGAAAACCTGGACAAAATAATAATCCCGAAATCATGTTCTCCGCTCGATTTTTACCCCCCAATATGTATAGCCCAGCAGATATGATGTATTCTTATCTGAAGACAATACAACCGTTGGGGTATCTGGTGGATTCTTATTATGCCATCGATGGAAAAGATATTAAGGAATCGACGGTTTACGATGCTAAAAATCCTTACGAAAATAGAGATCCACGGTTGAAGTCGACAATTATGTACCGCGGTGTATGGCGAGGTACCACAGCATCTTCTGCTTTTGATCCGGTTGCCGAGGGAGTTTTGGGTGGTTTTTTACCGCGAAAGTATATCAACGAATCGAAATGGCCAACAAGTTACGCGACACAAAGCGATCAGGATTGGGTATTCTTACGCTATGCAGATATTTTATTGATGTACGCAGAAGCGAAAAATGAAAGTGCAGGGCCTGATCAGACAGCCGTAGACGCATTGAATAAGGTAAGATCCAGGGCTGATGTGAAAATGCCGCTCGTACAGTTTAGCGGTTCCTTGACAAAAAATGAATTCCGCGATATTATCCGTCATGAACGGAGGATTGAATTGGCTTTGGAAGGTCAACGTTATTTTGACTTGAAACGCTGGGGGATGATTAAAGAGGTGATGGATAAAACCAAGGATCCAGATGGAGCTCCACGATTATTTATGGCAAGAGATACCCTATGGCCTGTGCCTCAATCTGAGGTAGATATGGCCAAAAGTTTAGGTAATGACAATTTTAAACAAACCCCAGGTTTCTAAATTAAGAACTGTGAAAAATTAAGGTATGAAAGCTCTATATAAAATGTTGCTGGCACTTATCCTCATCATGGGAATGAGTAAGGGATTATTGTATGCGCAAGTAAACCGCTTGCCCGATAGTGTGCGCATGAAATGGTGGGAGGAAGCCCGGTTTGGCATGTTTATCCATTGGGGAGTATATGCGCAGTTTGGCGGCGTTTATAAGGGGCACGAACAGGCACGTGGTGGAGCAGAATGGATTATGAACCGCTCTAAAATTCCAGTTGATGAATATCAGGCGATGGCAAAGCAATTTAACCCCACGCAGTATAATGCAGACGAATGGGTACGCATGGCGAAAGATGCCGGGATGAAATACTTGATTATCACGGCCAAACACCACGATGGTTTTGTGCTCTTTGAAACAAAAGCGAGTAAGTGGAATATGGTGGACGCGACGCCCTACGGTAAAGATGTTTTGAAACCTTTGGCCGAAGCCTGCCGAAAATATGGCCTGAAACTTGGCTTTTATTACTCACAGGCACAGGATTGGAATAACCCTGGTGGATCGGCTGCTCGTAAATTAATGCGAGAAGGCTGGCCTAATCCAGATTCAACCCGTATAGATGACTACACACTAGCACATCATGGCCATTGGGATCCCAAACAAGAAACAGCGAGTTTTAGTGACTATATCAAAAATGTATCTGTACCTCAGGTCAAAGAATTGTTGAGTAACTATGGGGATATTGCTGTGCTATGGTGGGATACACCAACCAATATGACCGACGAAGCCGCAAATATGCTTCAGGAGCAATTGGCATTACAACCCAATATTATCACAAATGATCGATTGAAACGGCCTAATTTTCCCGGCGATACCAAAACGCCGGAGCAAAAAATTCCAGATTGGAGTGAACTCGAAGGTAAACATTGGGAAACTTGTATGACCATGAATGGCACTTGGGGCTACCGCACATCCGATCATAAATGGAAATCCGCCGAAACCTTGATCCGCAATCTCGTTGATATTGCTTCCAAAGGTGGAAATTACCTGTTGAACGTTGGTCCAAAACCCGATGGATCCTTTCCACAGGAGAGTATAGAACGTTTGGCTGTAATTGGCAAATGGATGAAAGCCAATAGTGAAGCAGTCTACACGACCAAGAGTAGTCCTTTACAGCCATTTGAATGGGGGAGATGTACCATGAAGGAAGATGGAAAGCGGACTTATTTGTATGTCTCTGTATTTGACTGGCCAAAAAATGGCCTAGTCGAACTTCCGATTGAAAATAAAGTTTTAAAAGCTAGTCTTTTAGCCAATAATCAAGTGTTAAAGGTAAAATCGAATTCCAATGGTATTCAGATTGGCGTACCTGAGCAGGCCATTGATCCTGTTGCTACGGTGATTAAGATCGAAGTAGCAGGAAAATTTAAGCGCGAAAAAGGGCCCGGAGCAAAGAACATGAAAACTGGAGCTTTGGACGAGTAAGGCCGAAGATGAAAAGCAGATACTAAAATAGCATAATGAAGAAAAGTAGATTGAATAGAATAGTTGCGTTGTTGTTGACTTTTGGAGTTGCTCAGCTCCACGCTCAGGAAGTTAAGCGGATTGATCAAGGCTGGGATTTCTTAAAGAGCGATCTGGGAGGAATCTGGGAAGCTGTAAGACCGGTGGGTACCGGTAATCCTGAGTCTGTTCCACTTTGGGAGCAGATAAATCTGCCGCACTGTTATAATGCGCTGGACGCTGTTGATCCAGCTATAAATTATTATCAGGGGCCAAGCTGGTATAGAAAATCGCTGGAGATCGATAATCCCTATTTAAATGGTCACACCCTTCTTCATTTTGAAGGAGCCGGACAAAAGACAGCTGTTTATATCCATACGATTAAAGTTGGGGAGCACGTTGGCGGATACGACGAATGGACTGTGGACATTACAGATGCGGTTGAAAAGTTTAAAGAAACAGCTGCTTTTAAAAAACAGTTTAAGGGCAAAATACCGCTTTCAATTCGTGTGGATAATTCGCGTGATCTCGAAATGATCCCTTCTGATCTGTCTGATTTTAACGTCTATGGAGGTATTTACAGACATCTAAACCTGAAATATGTTCCGCAGACAGCTTTGGAGCGTGTGTTTGTTGAGGCGTCAGTAGGGGGCGATGGTAAGCAGGGAGTGGTCAACGTTCGCGGACGGTTGATGCCATTTTCGGCTCAGACAAATTTTGAAGTCGAAACGCAGCTCTATGACCCTGCTGGAAAAATCGTGCAAACCCAGCAACCACAGGTTAATAAGGGAGCATTAAATCTTGAATTTGGACAATTCCTAGTCAAGAAGCCACAGCTTTGGAGTCCTGATCAACCGGCTTTATACCGTTTAGTTACGACAATCAAAAGCAATGGACAAGTATTTAAAGAAGAGAGTGTCTTTGGCTTTAGACATGTAGCGTTTAAAGAAAAAGGTCCTTTTCTGCTGAATGGGAAAAGGCTTTTGCTTCGCGGTACCCATCGTCATGAAGACCATGCCGGCGTTGCTGCAGCAATGACTGACGATCAGATCCTGCAAGAGATGACCCTGATGAAAGATATGGGGGTAAACTTTATACGCTTGGGACATTATCAGCAGAGTCGTAAAGTGCTTGAGGCCTGTGATAGTCTGGGCATTTTGGTTTGGGAAGAGATTCCATGGTGCAGAGGTGGATTAGGTGGAGAGGTCTATCAACTTCAGGGAAAACGGATGTTAACCAATATGATTGAACAGCATTATAATCATCCATCGGTTATTATCTGGGGGCTTGGTAATGAAAATGATTGGCCTGGTGATTTTACGGAGTTTGATCAGGCGAAGATAAGGGCTTATATGAGTGAACTCAATGGTTTAGCCCATCAATTGGACCCGAGCCGGAAAACAGCGATACGACGTTGTGATTTCTGTAAAGATATTGTTGATGTTTATTCACCCTCCATTTGGGCGGGTTGGTATAGAGGTGTTTATACCGACTATAAAACAGCGTCCGAAGAAGAAATGAAAAAGGTAAAACATTTCCTTCATGTGGAGTGGGGCGGGGATAGTCATGCAAGACGACATGCAGAAGACCCTGATCGCGCTTTAGCTAAAATCAAAGGTGATGGCACAACGGATGAACGGGCAGGCGATGCGTCGCTCATTGGTGGTGCAGCACGGGTTTCTAAGGATGGCGATTGGAGTGAAAGCTACATCTGTAATCTCATCGATTGGCACTTAAAGGAACAAGAAACAATGCCTTGGCTCACGGGAACAGCCTATTGGCCATTTAAAGATTTTTCAACTCCGGTACGACCAGACAATCCTGTTCCTTATGTCAATCAGAAGGGTGTTGTTGAACGGGATTTTACCAAAAAAGAATCTTACTACGTATTCCAGTCGTATTGGACCGCGAAGCCAATGCTGCATATTTATGGCCATACTTGGCCGATTCGTTGGGGTGAAAAAGAGGAGTCGAAAATGATAAAGGTGTATTCCAATGCCAGTGAGGTTGAGCTTTTTGTCAATGGAGAAAGTCAAGGATTAAAGAAAAGGAATAGCCAAGATTTTCCAGCGGCAGGTTTGCGCTGGATGGTAAAACTGAACGAAGGGAACAATCAGATTAAAGCTGTTGCGAAAAACGGACGGGAAATTCTAGTGGATGAAATTGAACAACAATATCAGACAAAAAAGTGGGGTAAACCTGCCAAATTACTTGTCGAACAGATTGCTGCGGAAGGCGAAGTAATCACTGTGCAAGCCCAAATTGTGGATGATACCAATACCCCCTGTCTCGATGCAAAGGATTGGATCTATTTTGGTTCAACCGGCGATGGTCAGTTGATCGTCGATCAAGGCACTTCTACGGGGTCGAAAAAAGTACAGGCCTATAATGGTCGTGCATTGATTAAACTTCGACTGCCTTCGGGGAGAGCAGTGGTATCGGGCCGGATGGAAGGATCAAAGAGTACCTTGTTAACGATAGAAAAATAACACAAGATGTTAAAAGCAACGAATCATTTGAACTTCTTTTTACTGCTCGGCCTCCTGGGGGCGATTGCTCCATGCAGTGCACAAAGCAATTCGCCGCAGCTGAAGCTTTGGTATAATCAGCCGGCTACACTGTGGGAAGAAGCACTGCCGCTTGGAAATGGCACAACAGGAGCGATGGTCTTTGGAGGGCTAAGTAAAGATCGGTTTCAAATTAACGATAATACGCTGTGGTCGGGTGAACCCGATGCTGGCAATAATCCAAACGGCCCGCAGGTCTTACCCCAGGTGCGCCAAGCCATCTTTGCTGGAAAATATGAAGACGCAGCAGTTCTTTGGAAGAAAATGCAAGGACCTTATTCTGCTCGGTATCTACCTATGGGCGATTTATGGTTGGATTTTCATCAGGACGAAAAAAAGGTCAAAGATTATAAACGGGAGCTGGATCTTGAACGAGCGATCAATCAGGTGAGCTATTCGTATCAAGGTGTTCGATACCAAAGGGAAAGTTTTGTCAGCTTTCCGGATAAAGCATTGGTGGTTCGATTGAAAGCGGACAAGAAAAAATCAATTACCTTGGATCTTTCCTTGACCAGTAAGCTCCGATATAGCATTTCGACCCAAGGGGATAATCAACTGACGCTTCAGGGAAAGGCGCCGAGTTTTGTCGCCAATAGGGATTATGAACCCCAACAGGTGGTGTACGATAGTGTTGGCGGAAAAGGGATGACCTTTGCGATACAGGTCAGTGTAAAAACTACCGGTGGTGTGGTAAAAAAAGAACAGGATAAACTTAAAATTATAGGCGCTGATGAGGTGATTTTATTTTTGACAGAAGCGACAAGCTTTAACGGTTTTGATAAGTCTCCGAGTCAGGAAGGTAAAGATGCCACACTGCTCGCAAAAAACCGGATGAATACTGTCTCCAAAAAGAATTTTCACACCTTACTTGCAAACCATCAAAGGGATTATCAAACGCTCTTCAATCGTGTAGCCTTTAAGCTGACCGGTACTTCTGCTCACGATAAATTACCTACAGACCAGCGTGTCATGCAGTTTTCCAAACGACCGGCCGATTTGGGACTTCTGACGCTGTATTATCATTTTGGACGCTACTTGTTGATTGCCAGTTCCAGACAAGGAGGAAGGCCTGCAAATTTACAGGGGATCTGGAATGATCATGTGCAGCCACCCTGGGGAAGTAATTACACAACCAATATCAATACAGAAATGAATTATTGGCTTGCGGAAAATACCAATCTTGCGGAATGTCATCAGCCTTTGTTTGATTTTATGGATGAGCTGGCGATCAACGGGGCTAAAACAGCATCGATAAATTATCATATCGATAAGGGCTGGGTTGTGCATCATAACTCCGATCTATGGGCCAAAACCTCCCCTCCGGGCGGATATGATTGGGATCCCAAAGGAATGCCACGCTGGTCGGCATGGCCTATGTCAGGTGCCTGGTTGAGCACACATTTATGGGAACACTATCGTTTTACGGGTGACAAAACTTTCTTGAAGGAGAAGGCTTACCCATTGATGAAAGGGGCGGCCCAATTTATGTTGCAATGGCTGATTGCAGATCCCGGAAATAAATATCTCGTGACCAATCCTTCCACTTCACCTGAAAATACAATTAAAATAGCAGGTAAAGAATATCAATTGACCATGGCCTCTACCATGGATATGGCGATCATTCGTGAGCTTTTTACAGCTGTTATTCGTTCATGTACGATATTGGGTGTTGATCCTGAATTTAAATCGGCTCTAGAAGGAGCGAAGGAAAAGCTTTATCCCTATCAGGTTGGCCAATACGGACAATTGCAAGAGTGGTTTAAAGATTGGGATGACCCAAAAGATCAGCATCGGCATATTTCCCACTTATTTGGTTTATACCCAGGCAATCAGATCAGCCTTGCGGAAAACAAGGCTTTGGCTGCGGCCGCTAAGCGTTCATTGCTCTTAAGGGGCGATGTCAGTACCGGCTGGTCGATGGCCTGGAAGACAAATTGGTGGGCGAGGCTTCAGGATGGAAATCATGCCTATAAAATCCTCAAGGATGCCTTAAATTTTATCGATCCTAAATTGGATCGTGCTCAGATGAGCGGTGGTGGAGCCTATCCGAATTTATTTGACGCACACCCACCTTTTCAAATTGACGGTAATTTTGGTGCTACGGCCGGAATGACTGAAATGTTGCTGCAAAGTCACGATGGAGCTGTTCATTTATTGCCGGCTCTACCTGATGAATGGTCTGCTGGGACGATTAAAGGAATTAAGGCCAGGGGAAACTTTACCGTAGACATTGCCTGGAAAAATAACGTATTGACCGAAGCAATGATCGTATCCAATATTGGAGGTGTTTGTCGTTTGCGTACACCTTTACCCGTTAAAGTTGTCGGCATCGAATCAAATCAGGCAGTTGTCACTGACAACACGCTATTATATAAACCGGAACAACTATCGTATACGATCGCTGATCCATCCAAATTGCCGTCGTTAGCAGCTACGAAAACATTCGAAGTTCAATTTGAGACCATAAAAGGGAAGCAGTACCGTATTGTTCCGCTATAAATCAAAATCCAGGAAAAATGAAATCTAAATCAATTGTTCGCATCATGGGCTGTCTTCTTGGGATCGCAATTTCCCCCTTATTTTTGAAGGCAAAAATTAAGGAAGGTGTTTTTGAGCAGGAGATCATCCAGACGCTGCGTCCTGTTATCCTAAAGCAGTCCAAATGGGCGATGAAGCAGAAACCATTGACTGTGACAGCATATAGCGCGGGCCGGAGTGCCGGGGGTATTCATGATTTTTATTCTGAAGGCGATTATTGGTGGCCCGATCCCAAAGATCCAGCTGCGCCCTATATCCAACGGGATGGGATGACTAATCCGGCCAATTTCGTTGAACATCGTAAAGCAATGATCCGCTTTAGCCGAATCGTGGGTGCACTGGCCTCAGCATATCGTTTGAATCCGGATAAAAAATATGTACAACAGGCACTTCGTCATTTAAAGGCTTGGTTCGTTGATGCAGAAACGATGATGAATCCGAATCTTCTTTATGCACAGGCTATACAAGGGCGTTTTACAGGGCGAGGAATAGGCATTATTGATACCATTCATCTGATGGAAGTTGCACAGGGCGTAAAGATATTTGAAAACGACCCCAATTTTCCACAGGCAACCAAGGATGCCATTCATCGCTGGTTTGCGACCTATTTACGCTGGCTTACAACGCATCAATATGGAATCGATGAAATGAATGCCGCCAACAACCATGGTACATGTTGGGTGATGCAGGTAGCCGCATTTTCGAGTTTAGTGCAAGACACTGTATTACTCAATACATGTGCATATCGTTATGCGCATGTGCTATTGCCGAATCAAATGGAGGCTAATGGTAGCTTCCCGAGAGAATTACAGCGGACAAAACCTTATGGATACGCGTTGTTTAATCTGGATGCGATGACCATGATCTGCCAGATTTTGTCCAAGACCAATACCCCCCTTTGGCAGTATACATTGTCTGATGGGCGGACCATAAAAACGGGGATTGATTTTATGGTCCCCTATATTGCAGCTAAAGAAAAATGGCCTTATCAGAAAGATGTCATGTATTGGGATCAATGGCCAATTGCACATCCGGCACTTGTCTTTTCGGCAGTGGCTTTCCAGAATAAAGACTATCTGCAGCTTTGGGAAAAGCTTGATCATGCACCCGAACAAGAAGAGGTTATTCGAAATTTACCCATTCGCAACCCAATTATATGGCTTTGATTTTCCTAGCCCCCTTATAAAATAACTTAACCGTTTCACCTTAAAAACCTACAGATAACATGAATGTTAATGCTACGTCTTTGCGAAGATATACCCTCTTTTTGCGCTTTCGAAATTTAAAAAGGCCATCCATTGCCAAAGTACTATTTTTGACTGGAATTTTGTGCGCTTTTCAACATGTTGAGGCACAGAGTACAAAGCAGCTGCAAAAAGCTTGGGGGCTTGCAGATCAACAAGCTCAGCTACTTTATAAAGAATTGCAGCTCTTGAAAAAAAGTGATTCATCCTTGGTATCGCCACGTACGCTTTCCTCAGATAACGAATTGGTTGCCGTGAAAAGGGGGGACTGGACCAGTGGCTTTTTTCCTGGAGTCCTGTGGTATCTCTACGAAAAATCGGGAAAACAAAAATGGAGAGATCTTGCTTCAGAAACGACAAGGTCGATAGAAGCGGAGCAATTTAATGGAAAGACCCATGATATGGGCTTTAAGATCTACTGTAGTGTAGGAAACGGTTATCGGTTAACCGCAAATCCACAATACCGGGAGGTGCTTGTTCAGGCAGCCAAAACGCTGGCAACCCGCTTCAATCCGACAGTCGGCTGTATACGTTCGTGGGATCACAATAGCCACCGCTGGGATTTTCCGGTCATCATCGATAATATGCTCAACCTAGAATTGCTGTTTGAAGCAACCAAACTTACGGGAGATTCTACTTATTATCATATTGCGGTGAGCCACGCCAATACAACGCTAAAAAATCATTTTAGGCCAGATTACAGCACCTATCATGTGATAGACTATAATCCGAAAACAGGAGCTGTGCAGCATAAAAACACCCATCAGGGCTTAAGTGATGAATCCACATGGTCGCGGGGAGAGGCCTGGGCACTGTATGGTTATACGATGTGTTACAGAGAAACAGGAGATCCGAAATATCTGCAGCAAGCCGAAAAAGTTGCGCAGTGGCTGTTTGCACATCCCAATATGCCGAAAGACTTGATCCCTTACTGGGATTTCGATGCGCCTAATATTCCAAATGAACCAAGGGATGTGTCGGCAGCGACAGTCATAGCGTCGGGGCTATTGGAATTAAGCACGTATAGCAACCAAGGGAAAGATTATCGTGCAAAAGCACAGACCATATTGGCGAACCTGATAGATAATTACATGTCGCCGCCAAATAAAAGTAAAGGTTTTATATTATTACACAGTACAGGATCGAAACCTTCCAATACTGAAGTGGATAAACCCTTGAGTTATGCCGATTATTACTTTTTGGAAGCACTGCATCGGCAAGAAGATCTACAGTCCGGAAAAGTTCAATCGGATCTGGTCCGGAAAAATCCAGCGGGACAACTGATCTATTTTCCAGATGAACAGGGAAACGTAATCCCCGACTTTAGCCATGTGGGCTATCATCAAGGTGATCAAAAGCTGCCCAATGTTCCTGTTGTGATTACTGTAAAACCCAGCGTAAATGGCGATGATCAACAAATTATACAACAAGCCATCGATGCTGTATCTGCAAAACCACTTGATAAAAACGGTTTTAGAGGTGCTGTTTTGTTAAAAAAAGGTCTGTACAATATACCTGGAAGCCTGGAAATTCATGCCAGCGGTGTCGTGTTGAGAGGGGAGGGTGATGCAATAGGGCAAACCTTGCTTAAAGCCACAGGCCAGCACCAACGCAGCTTATTGAAGATTTCAGGTACAGGCAGCTATACCTTGGACCAGGCTAGAAAACAGTTTGTCAAGGATGGATATGGACCTGTAGGGGCTAAATATGTCCTAATCGATCATGCGAAGGAAAGGAAAGTAGGCGAGCAGGTACTGCTCTCGTATGAGATGAACGACGCCTGGATTGAAGCGCTTCGAATGAACCAAATTGAAAAAAGAGAAGGGACGAAACAATGGACAGCGCGGGAATATAAGCTAAATTTTGAACGTACTATTTTGGCCATTAAAGGTGACTCTGTATTTTTTGATAATCCCTTGGTGATGGCGATTGATCCGAGGTATGGAAAAGTGGCTGTCATTCCTTACACCTTTGACGGACGTATAAGTGAAGTTGGAATCGAAAATATACGTTTCGAATCTGATTTTGTAAGTGATGAGGACGAAAATCACGGTTGGATTGCAATTGATATGGATAAAATAGCGAACGGTTGGGTGCGCAATATCACCGCGCGTTATTTTGGTTATGCAGCGGTGAGCCTTGGCGCTTTTGCCAAACAGATTACAGTAATGAAGTCGCGGTGTCTGGATGGAAAATCTCAAATTACAGGTGGCCGAAGGTATTCATTCAATAATGACGGTCAGCTTAATTTATTTAAAGAACTTTATACCACGGAAGGACGCCATGATTACGTAACAGGGGCTAGGACCCTCGGTCCAAACGTTTTTAGCCTTTCTAGCGCGGAGCGAACACATGCGGATATCGGTCCACATCATCGATGGGCTGTTGGAACCTTATACGATCAAATCGTAACGGATGGTGAAATTAATGTTCAGGACCGGGGTAACTGGGGAAGTGGACACGGCTGGGCTGGGGTGACACAAGTCTTATGGAATTGTACGGTCAAAAGTGCTGCAGTACAACAGCCCTGGGCTTCCGGACAAAATTTTGCCATAGGAGTAAAGGGAGAAAAAGTTGCTGGAAGATTGAAAAATAGAAATGCTGGTTACTGGGAAAATCAAAACAGAATAATGTCGATCGGCTCACTTTATGAGCAACAATTAAAAGATCGATTAAAGTGATTCTTGTTCGTATTTATTCAATGGAATGATTATTTTTATCATCCATTTCAATTATATACCTTATGATGCCATTACGTGTTTTTATGCGCTGTTTTTGCTGTGCGTTAGCTTTAATTTCTGTTTTGCGTGCGCAGGAAAAAAACTATCGTTTTTTACACTTGGATGTCAACGAAGGTTTGTCTCAAGGCAGCGTTTTCGCTATAGCCCAAGATCATTTGGGTTTTATGTGGATCGGTACCCGTGATGGCTTAAATAAATACGACGCCCGAAAGTTTACGATTTATCGCAGTAATCCGCAAGATAGCCTTTCCTTAGAGCACAACTTTATTCAAGCGATTACGGAAGATAACAAAAGGCGGCTTTGGATAGGGACAATGACAGGTCTGAATTTATACAATCGAGAATCAGACAATTTTATCCGTATACCATTACCTACGGTAGAGAGTAGCAGTGGGAAAATGGATGTCAACGTTCACCAGATTTTTCAGGATTCCAACGGCAAGATTTGGATTGCGACAAATATAGGCTTGTACAAGATTAAAGAGGGCCGGCATCCTGAAGCGGAGTTGGTCTTCAATGAGATTACCGTTGAAAGAAGCCAGGGAAAAGAGTACTATCGTAATTTTCGAACCATGTATGAGGATCGCAGAAAGCGATTATGGTTTTGTACCGATGATGCCATTGTACTCATGCAAGCCGCATCGAAAGATGGAAATAGCTTAAAGGTGCTACGGACTTACTTTAAAGAGAAATCGGCAGATAATAAGGTTAATCAACGGTTTCAGGCGGTTTTGGAAGTTAGTCCAGGTATATTTTGGGTAGGTACGAAATATAATGGTATTCGGATTATCAATGAGAATACAGGCGAAATATCCTCGTTAACCGAAGAGGGCAATCATTCAGGTTTGGCCAGTCAAGATGTGCGGTCCTTAAAAAAAACAGATGATGGAAAGATTTGGATTGGAACATTCAATGGCCTATACGTTTATCAAAACGGAAAATTGCTTTTTATCCAGGCAGACGACGGAAATCCCAATAGCTTAAGCAATAATTCCATTCGCCCTATATTTCAAGATAAGCGGGGGTCTATTTGGATTGGGACCTACTTTGGAGGGGTCAATATCTATGACAAGGATATTCCTAATTTTCAGAATTTCACCCATCAATCTAAGCGCAATAGCTTAAGTTACAATGTGGTGAGTGCATTTGTTGAAAATGCTATGGGAGAACTTATGATTGGAACTGAGGGGGGAGGACTGAATTATTTTAATCGGCATACGAATTCGTTTTTTAGTGAACGTCACGATAAAAATAACCTGAATGGATTAAGTCATAATAATGTGAAGTCTATCTGTTTGGATAGGGAAGGGAATTTATGGGTAGGTACTTATGATGGCGGGTTGAATTTAAGGCGAAAGGGGCAGCAAGGCTATGAACATTTTCGTTTCGATCCCAATGTAAGTAACGGCCTGGCAAATAATAACGTGTATGCGATCTTAGAGGATCGCAATGGTGATATTTGGATTGGCACGTTCGGCGGAGGGCTACAGGTACTTCGTAAAAACCAGAAAGCAGGAACTTTCCAGACATTTGATGTTGCCAGAAAGCAGTTGAGTTCCAATATGGTGCGCACTTTACTAGAGGATTCAAAAGGTAATCTATGGATTGGTACTTCCAATGGTTTAAATCTAAAATTAGCAGGGACCGATAAATTTGTTTCCTTTCTAAATGACAAGAAAGATTCCCTTTCAATTAGCGGAAATGATATTGTGAGTATCCATGAAGATCGAAAAGGACAGATTTGGATCGGCACCTATATGGGCGGGCTGAATCGCTATCTTCCGGAGAAGAAAGCGTTCAAAAGGTTTAATGAGCGAAACGGATTGCCGATCAACAATGTTTTTGCTATTCTAAGTGATCTGAAAAACAAATTGTGGTTGAGCACAAATACAGGGATTTCTTGTTTCGATCCCCTATCTGGTCATGTACGAACCTATACGAAGATCGATGGTCTTCCCGGTAACGAATATATTCAAAATGCAGCAGCAATGTTGCGGGACGGAAAACTTGCCTTTGGAAGTTTCTCAGGCTTCACCTTATTTAATCCGGATAGTTTAAGTGTCAATAATTACATTCCCCCCATTCAGTTTACGGAGTTGAAATTATTCAATAAAACAGTTCTCCCGGGCCTCGATGGTGTTATTCCTAAAGATATATCCATGATGGATGAATTGATTCTTGATCACAATCAAAATGTTTTTAGTTTGGAATTCAGTGTATTGAATTATGTTCATCCGGAGAAAAATCAATATGCTTATTATCTAAAAGGCTTTGACCAAGACTGGAATTATGTGAGCAATCCCGTGGCTACTTATACCAATTTAGACCCTGGCACTTACGAGCTTTGGGTAAAGGGAGCCAACAACGACGGGGTATGGAACGAAAAGGCAACGGTTTTGAAGATTAAAGTGCTGCCAGCGCCATGGAGGACATGGTGGGCTTATTGCGGCTATTTTCTTCTTTTTGCTGCTGCCAGTTTTTTGGTTATCCGATTTTTCCACGGTAGAAACAAACTGAAACAAGACCTTTTGATTCGGCAAATAGATTCGGAAAAACAGGAGGAGCTTCATGAAGCAAAACTGAATTTCTTTACCAATATCTCCCATGAATTCCGTACGCCATTGTCATTAATTATTGGGCCGTTAAATCAATTAAAAGACGATCGCTCGCTTTCAGCATATGCACAGGAGCACCTCGGTTATGCAACAAGAAATGCGGATCGCTTGATGAATCTGGTTAATCAGCTGCTTGATTTCAGAAAACATGAAGGCGGAAAGATGAAATTGTTTTGCCAAAAGGTTCATGTCGCTACATATTTGGAAAACATTCGCCAGAATTTTTACTTTATTGCCGAGAAAAATAATATTCAGTTTTTCCTGGATAATAAGGTAAGTCCTGATTATGTTGCAGGTCTAGATCCGGAGCAATTTGAAAAAGTCCTTGTCAATTTGATTTATAATGCGTTTAAATTTACGGACAAGGGGGGTAAAATAAAGATACAGGTTGAGCTAGAAGGGGAAGGCGAGTTGGAGAAATTGCTTGTTTCCGTTTGGGATTCCGGGCGTGGGATCCCACCAAAAGATATACCTTTCGTATTTGAACAATTTTATCAGGCCAATGCAAAAGGCCTGTCGGCTACCAGTGGCGGAATAGGTTTGGCACTTTGTCGTTCGATCATACATCTGCACGGCGGAAAACTCACTGTTGAAAGTAATATGGCCCAGGAGCCGGCAGACTTCAATACAGTATTTCGGATCAGCCTGCCCCAGGGGGATGTCCGTATCGAAGAACTCATGGTTTTAGACGGTACTGCAGCGACGGTATGCTCAGACGCAACAGATGCCAATATGCCACATGTGGATGCTATAAAAACAGAAATTGAGCCTTCTGCAGCGGATGAAGATAAGCCAATCATACTTGTTGCCGAGGACAATGTGGAGCTCCGCTGTTTTCTATGTGAAAACTTACGAAAAAAATATATTGTTTTAGAAGCTAATGATGGTATTGAGGCACTGGAATTGGTGCAAGCAAGACAGCCCGATATTATCATTTCAGATGTAACGATGCCCAACTGCGATGGAATCACACTTTTGCAGCAGATTAAAAATGATAGTAGTTCAAATCATATTCCTGTGATTCTTTTGACAGCCCGTACAGCCGATCCTTATATCACAGAGGCGTTTGAAATCGGTACAGATGATTACATTACCAAGCCCTTCAGTATGCCACATCTCATTCAGAAAATTTCAAACATCATACAGACGCGGAAACGATTGGAGGAAAAATTTGTACAGAATTATCTTCTTGGAGCACAGGGAACAGATCTGCCCGAAAGAACTCGTTTCTTGGATCAGGTATTGAAGGTTGTCGAAGAAAATCTGGGCTGTGAAGATTTTGGGGTGCAGGATCTTACAAAAGCCATCGGCGTGAGCCGCTCTGTTTTGTACCGCAAGATTAAGCAGCAAACGGGACTGAATTTGGTTGAATTTATTAATATGGTACGTCTTAAGAAAGCAGCCTATATTTTGGTGAACGATACTGGTTTGAGTATCAGCGAGGTGGCTTATCAGGTTGGGTTCAATGATCCAAAATATTTTAGCAAAACATTTAAGAAATTCTATAAGGAGAGTCCACGTACCTATGTTGAAAAATTCGGTATCAAGGAAAGCAGGAATTAAGAAAAATAAGCGAAGGTCTCCACGATTTGGTAAGCATCAGCAGCCCTAAAAGCAGCCCGAAGGTTTTTTTGGAGGCAAAAAAAAGGTTTTCAAACGGGGAGAATGAAAACCTTCAATAACCAATTATAAACCTAAATTATGATGCAACAAATATAGTTGTTTTTAATACTATTTTAAAAATAATTCACCTTTTAAGCTTTATTTTGTAGTTGGTCAGCTACAGGCTGTTGTTACCCTGTCGCTGGAAGAACCGGAGCATAGCTTATACGCTTTTGACCAGCTTACGAATAACGTATAAAATGGTCAATCCCAACAGCGCAAATATGCCATAACCTAATCCAATCTGAAACTGCGAAGAAGGATTTACCAAGCTTACGGTGATGTAACTGAGTGAAGAGGTAAGGAGGTAGGTAATTCCGCCAACTAATCCACCGGCGATACCTGCCGACAATGGAAACCTGCCCAAACAGTAGCTGAAATAATTGTTAAAAATAAACCCTGCAGTACAATGTACGGCAAATGCGAAAAATGTTAATGTATATAGGTTTGACAGGTAAGGTGAAACGATCAGCATACATATAATCAGGCTGATCTGAATAAAATTGGCGATTCTCAACTTTGGAACCAAGGCTCTTTTAATAAGGGCTTTACCAATAAAACCACCACACATCCAAGCTAAGCCCATAATAAGTGAGGTGTAACCGGTTGTAATCGCACTATATCCCAATTGATGTTCAATAAAAAAAGGACCGCTGAGATTGTAGAACATGACGAGACCGTAGGAGATGCCACACATGATTATACCGAACGTAAAATCATTGCTTTTAAGCATCATTTTAAATTCGCCGATCAGGTAGTTGATATGGAGTGGTTTTTTCTGTTTGATTGTTTCGCCAGAAAAGATCAGTTCAAGGATGAAAAGTACGGCACTGTAAACGGCCAGAACCATAAAGTTAGAACGCCAACCAAATTGTGTTTGGAGGTAGCCGCCAATAAAAGGAGCGACAATCGGCCCGATCGACCAGACGATGGTCATAATGCTGAGGTAGTGTTTGCGCTGCTCACCTTCATAGACATCCACAAAATAGGCTCGTTTTGATATGACCACAAATGCCGATAAAATTCCCTGAAGTATACGCATCAGGTAAATAACCCAAATATCTTGCGTGCTTGCTGTGATCCAGAAACTGACAATGAAAAGGAAAAGAGATATGAGGTTGATGCGATATCTTCCCCAAGCGTCAACTAATGCTCCTGTAAAGAACTGAGCAACACCATAGCTGATTAGAAAAAGCGAAAGTGTTAACTGGATTTTGCTTTCGTTCAAGCCAAGCTCCTGGGCCATTTGTGGCATCGACGGAAGATAAATATCGGTGGCAAGTCCTGTAATCGGAACAAGTGCAAATGCTAGTATCGTCGGGATAAAAGATTGCTGTGGTTTAGTGTTTTTTTCCATCCTGTAATTTTTTAAATTTCCCGTCTCTATGGACGTTCATGCTGCCAGCCACTTTTTTCTCTTTGGCCCTGTAAATATGATGTCGACAAAAGTAGCTTCATTGCCTGTTTTGAAAGATATAGAATTCAAACAAATTATTATGAAAATCAAACAGGCTTATTGCGAAAGGCTAAAGGGGGTACACCAGCATGTTTTTTGAAATAATTACTGAAGTTCGCCGGTTCTTCAAAACCTAAGGCATAAGCGATTTCATTGATATTCCAGCTGCTATGGTGAAGGAGTGCCTTTGCTTCCTGTGTGATACGCAGTGCGATGAGTTCTTGCGTGGTTTTTCCTGTATTTTGTTTCAAAGCCCTGTTTAGCGAATTGACATGGATGTTGAGCTGTTGCGCGTAATCCGTTGCATTTTTAAAACGAAGTAAATTTTCGGTGTCAATCGGAAATTGGCGTTCCAATAGTTCTAGGAAAAGATGGGAAATACGCTGATTTGCGTTTTGGTAAGGTGATATACCCTCATTTGGCGCTAGTTTTAACGTTTCTAAAACGAGCAACTGTAACTGATTCCGGATAATTTCATATTTGAACGAAAAATCAGATCGTAGTTCCGTATTCATACGCTGAAAAATGTGATCGAAAAGATGGACCTGCTCATTAGTTAAGAAATAGACTGGGCTACCACTTGGGTTGAAAAAATGACTTTCGAGAATGTTATGGTTATAATGTTTGTCTTCCTGAATGAATTTTTGTGTAAAAAGACAGAACCATCCCTTTTGATCAGGATTGTCTGTTTCCCAAGAGTAGGGGACGAGTGGACTTGAAAATACAAGTGCGGGACGGTCAATAGGGATCCATTGATCGCCATAGTGCAATTGACCCTGGCCGATCATGAGGGATATTTTGAAGTAATCTTTTCTATTGTAAGGTGATTTTAACGGACAATGCTCACGTGAAAATAAGTTAAAATGAGAAATTTGTTCGGGCGAGGAGCCAATTGGGTAATTGGATTCTCGAAATACCCGTTGATAGAAATCAATAATATTTTCGGAAGTTGTCATGATGCAAAGTTATAAAAATCAAACATTTCATGTTGGATACTGTTTCTCTTAGTCGGTCATTGATTCGTAAAATATGAATTGGAACAAAAAGAAAGGTCCCATCACGTCGTTAGCTATGACTAGCCCGGGTGATGAGACCTTATAAAAGGAAGCGACTATAAGGAAGCGACTATTAGGATCTCGATTTTAAAAATTCCTTGACAAATTCATCGTCGTTTAAGTCTGGGTAGTCTTTATATACACGATCAATTTCTTCTTGCTGTCCGATGGATAGATTTTCGTCGGGGTTTAGACACCAGATGCCTTTCATCAGACCTTGTCTGCGGAGCACCTCATGTAAGCCTGGTATACAGCCATGGAATGCATTTGCTGGGTCAAAAAAAGCTGCATTACTGTCTGTTACAGCAATCGCTTTGCTCAGGAGATGACTCGCATGGAGGTTGTTGGGGTCCTGTTTGTATGTTTTTATTTCCTGAAGGAGTTCAACAGCTTTTGCCGTCCAAACAGCCCAGTGGCCTAATAGTCCGCCTTTAAATTCTATGGCGACATTTTCTCCAGCTACGGGGAAATTATACACGCTCATCAGATCGTTGACAATATTGTCATCATTGCCCGTGTACATAGCAATTTGATCTCGCCGGCTGGAGTTGGCTATAGCACGCATAACGTCTAATGTCTGGTAGCGGTTGAACGACGCACATTTGATAGCGACGACGTTGTCGATTTCGGCAAACTGCTGCCAAAAGGAATAGGAGAAAATACGGCCACCAACGGCGGGTTGAAGATAGAACCCAAAGACAGGAATAATGGCTGCTATTGCTCTGACTCGATCTAATATGGCATTTTCAGTCCAGCTCTGCAGGCCGCCCATACTCAAAAGTCCGATATCATAACCGTATTTAAGTGCAGTCGTTGCCTCCTGTTCAGCTTGTTCTGTGGCACCGCAGATGCCTGCAATTTTGATAAATGGTCGTTGGAGTTCCGCTTTCTCGACTTCTTCGCTAGCCCATCTCAATACGGTTTCAAAAAGGTTGATCTCGGGGTCACGGATTTCAAATTGGGTTGAATGTACAGCTACGGCGATTCCACCGGCTCCACTGGCTATGTAATATTGAGTCAGGAGCCGTTGATGTGCCTCGTCAATGCTGCGGTCCTCATGTAAGGCAAGGGGGTGTGCCGGAATTACCGTCCCTTCCCAAAGCAACTGTTGTAATTTGTTGTCTAAAGTTTTCATTAGAATTTTCCTTTTCGTTCTTGAAAATGCGTGTCCTTATTCCATAGTTCGCCGCCTTGGGTCAACCATTTGGCTGTAATGTCTATCGCTTCGCGTATGGTTGTTTTCGGATAGCCAAATAAACGATGGCATTCGGACGCATTGTTTAGCAAAGCGGTTCCGGCGGGTTCATTTACAAATATCGGCCTTGTGTTGAAATGCTCAGCAAAACGCTCTGCGATCCATCGTGTAGAAAGGATTTCCGGTCCCGTGACATTCAGTATTTTGGCTGGAGACTGACAGTGCAGTAATGATCTTAAGGCAATTTCGTTGGCATCTCCCTGCCAGATGACGTTGACGTTTTCGGTTGTCAAATCTATCGGGAGCTGCCCTTTGACCGATTTGGCAATTTCTACTAGCACACCGTAGCGAAAATCCACCGCATAATTCAATCGGTAGATCAGGGTAGGTGTACCGTTTTTCTTCGAAAAATACTCGAATATACGCTCTCTCCCCAAACAGGATTGCGCGTATTCGCCGACAGGCTCCGGAGTTCTTTCCTCAGAAACGCCGGCATTGCTTATCGGTACAAATGGAAGTACGTTACCCGAAGAAAAAGCAACAATGTTGGAATCTTGAAAATGAGAAGCCACCATTCCGGGAAGATAGGTATTCATCGCCCAGGTAAAATCTTCATTTCCTGTGGTGCCGAATTTATGTCCTGCGAGGTAAATGACATTCGGAACCTGCGGGATCTTTTTGAGTTCTTCCTCATTCAGTAGGTCACAGGCGATTGTCTTTATGCCTAGATCCTCCAGTTCCTGTTGAAGTTCCTTGGTTGAAAAACGCGAAACACCAATGACCTTTTTGTCTATTCCTGCAGCTTGAATAGCCCGCATGGCTAGTTTTGCCATGCTTGGCCCCATTTTTCCGCCAATACCTAGGAAAAGGATATCACCTTGTATCTTTTTTATATCTTCAATTAGATCTAATGATGGTGCAAGCAGCTGCTGTTCCAATTCCGCTAAATTGTTATGGTCCATGTCTGAATTATTTGATTAAATTATAGAGATTACTAAAAGCAAGAAAAACGAGTAATATAAGTCCGAGTATAGCCCATAATCGCGTTAAGGGGCTGTTTCTGAGCGCGCCCATAATTTCTTTGTCGTTTGCGATCAGAAAGAGGATAATACCAATAAAGGGAACTAAAAAAATGGTGATGCTTTGCGCAAAAACAATAAGCTCCAAGGGAAGATTTCCGAAGATAAGCGCGATGGCAGATCCAAAAATCATGACCAAAGAAATAAACAGTTTCACTTTAGGGTGATTGAGATCGTTGCCGAAGCCAAAGGTGTCGCCCAGTAACGAACCGCCTAATACGGCATTGCCGATCAAGGAGGAAAAGGATGCACCGAAGAGACCGATAAAAAAGAGATGTGAAGCATAGGTTCCCAAAAGCGGTTCCAGTGCACGGCCCATCTCAGCGGCAGAATTTAACTTGATCCCTTGGGGGTGGAGCGTATTTGCGGCACAGACCATAACGGCTGCACTCATGATGCCAAGAATAATAATACCTATTCGGCTACCGATTATCTGTCGTTCAGTACGCTGTTTGTTGGCCGATAATTTTCTTCTTGATTGAACAAGATAACTTTGATAAAATGCACCCACAATCGAAAAGCACGAAGCCGTAAAAGCTATTATTAAGCCTACAGATGAAGGTGGGATGCTGGGAATAAAACCTAAGAAAAAGTCCTGTGCGGGTGTCTTTATCATAATCGCGGTGGAAAGAAAGGCAAATAACATCAGGATGATAAGTCCAAGCATAAGCTTTTCCAATAGCGCGTAGAAAGACTTGAAGAACAACAGTAGGATACCGATTACATTAAAAACGATGATCCATATTTGGGGGTTTGTCCCCGTGGCTTCTGAAACGGAAATAGAGACACCTGTGGCATTCCCCGATTGAAAGCAGGTTGCAACGAGGAAGATTCCAAGGCCAATGATGATGGACGTTGTTTTACCAAATTTCTGGCGAATTAAAACAAGTAAAGATTCGTCTCTCGCGATACCGATACGTGCCGCCATATTGGTGAAAACCATCATAAAAAAGATGGCGATGACGACAACCCATAATAGAGAGAAGCCATAGTCTGCACCCATTTTTGATGTGATGGTCATTTTGCTGGGCCCGAAAACCAGGGCGGCGGTAATGATGCCGGGACCCAAGATGGATAGCCAACTTTTCAATAAAGAAGGTTTTGGCTCGAGGTTATTTTCCATGAGATTTATCGTAATGAGGTTAAATGCTGTTGGTTGATTTTAGGGGCAGAATTTCCAAAGTGTGTGCGGATATAATTGGTGATTTCAATGACCTCTTCATTTTTCAGGAATGAAAAAGATGGCATTGCACTTTCGTATTTGACGTTGTTTATTGTTTTGTCTTTCAGTCCATGGAGGATAACCTGCAATAGAGGTGCTGGGTCGCCTTTGACAAGAGATGAATTGGCTAATGGGGGGAAGGTATTTGTCAGTCCCTTTCCATCTGCTTTATGACAAGATGCGCAATAGGCTTCGTATAATGCCTGACCACTTTTGGCAGGGGAGTTGACCGTGTTGGCTGCAAGGGGTTTAATCATTGGCGCAGAGGCTTTATCGGTAATACGGAGACGATAGATCACATCGTCATCGGGTTTTGGAAACCCCTTTTGCGGATTCCAGTCACGGTTGCTTGAACAGAAATAAATGTCGCCATTGGGTAAGGTCAATACGGATCTTAGCCGGCCAAGTTGATCTTTGAATAGGATCTTCTCATCGACGATCTGTTGACCATCGGCGGATAATTTTAGGATACGTAAAGACTGATTTTTTAAAGTCGCGAGCAATAGACTATGTTGCCATTCAGGGATAACATTAGAACTGTAATACGCCATACCGGATGGTGCAACGACTGGAGTCCACGATTTAATGGGCTCCTGTCTTGGGGAGTTTTTGGCAATAGCTTTTTCCTTTTCCGTGTCAATCATACCTTCGATCTGCGGCCAGCCATAATTTTTTAGGGGTTGGATCAGGTTAATTTCATCCTCGATTGCATCGCCATGTTCGGACGTGTAAATTAAGCCTTTTGCATCATGGGTAAGTCCCTGCATGTTCCGAAATCCCCATGCATAGACATAGCTGTTTGCAATTGGATTGTCTTTTGGGATGCTCCCATCGAGATTGAGGCGTAAGATTTTGCCATTTAATGAGGTGCTGTCTTGCGCAAAGGTATCACTTGCTGCATCTCCTGTAGCCCAATACACTTTTTTGTCTGTCGAAACAATAACTCTGGAACCGTTATGTCCGGTGTTTCCAGGGATCTGTAAAAGCAATTTTGGGTTTGACAACTTTCCTGCCGTATTATAATCGTAACGATATAAGTTGGAGAAAATGAGACTGTCCTTTTTGCTGGTGTAAGAAAGGTAAAGATAGGCCTGTTGCTGTTCGGGTTGATACAGCGCCATTCCCAATAGTCCCAACGTGCGCTGGTGGTAAACGTCGGTGAGGCTGTCCACCAAAGTAACAGCTTTTGTTTTTGTATCCAGTCTTCGTATACTTCCTCCGATTTCAGAAAACAGAATGGCATCGTTGATCCGGTCATATTGTAAATCCCATGGCACATGGAGTTTTGTAGCTTCTTTTGATAGCGATAGTATGCTGTGCTCCAGTTGGATGTTATTTATTGGCTTACTTTCTCTTTCCGTCTCGGAAGAACAGGAGGATAGTAGCGGGATCAGCGATACAAGCCAAATATAGGTTTGTTTTTTCATATAGGATCTACGGTTATTCCTTTGATTTATTTGGTTAGTCAAATGTAGTTGAATAAAAATAAATATACAAAAAATAAGTAAAATTGTATACAAAAATATTTTATCAGCCTAAGCTAAATACGATTTAGTTTATAATTACACAGCTAAAAGAGCGGTGTTGTGGAATTGTCACGAACTTGTTAGCCAGCCTATTTTTGTAAAAAAGTAAAAAAAATATTGAATTGTATACAAAAAATATATATTATTGTATTCACTATGATAGCGATGGAAATACAATTTAGACCATATTAGGGTCGAGCGTTATGTTTCCTGAAAAAATACCAATAAACTAAAGAGCTTATAAATCATTTATTTAACCACTTTAACCTGAGTATTCATGATACTAAAGCAGATTAAAATCCGGGATGTAATAAACAGGAGTTGCCTTTTGGTGGGGCTACCTTTTATTTCGATGGCTGCATTGGCAAATGTACCTTCTTCCCTTAACAATGGAAAGATTCCGATCTCGGATGTTTTAAACCCTTCGTCGGGTTTAGCTAAATTTCAGCAGCAGCTTGTCGGGCAGGTGCTGGACGCCAAAGGGCAGCCACTGTCCGGTGTAGAAGTGCGTAACCTTAAAAATGCAACTGTTACCGTTACGGATCAAGAAGGTCGTTTTAAATTAACGGGTTCCGTTTCAGATCAGATTCAATTTCGGTTAATCGGTTTTAATACAAAAGTGGTGTCGGGGAAAGATGTGCAGGCTTTGGTGCTTGATACGATCGAAAATGCACTGGATGAGGTTGTTGTGGTGGGGTATGGTAAGCAGAAAAAAGGCAACTTGACCGGTGCTGTGGCCAGTGTCAATTTTGATCAATCGACCTCGAGTCGGGGTCTTTCCAATGCCTCGCAGGCATTGCAAGGTGTTATTCCTGGTTTGGCCGTAAGTCAAAACTCCGGAATGGCCGGAAATAATGCAGCGGATCTTTTGATCCGGGGATTGGGGACGGTCAACAGTGCTGGACCGCTGATCGTGGTCGATGGAATGCCCGATGTCAATATGAACCGTGTGAATGTGAATGATATTGAAAGTGTGACCGTACTAAAAGATGCTTCTTCCGCTGCAGTATACGGTTCCAGAGCGGCCAATGGGGTTGTATTGATTACGACAAAGTCTGGTAAAAGAAACAGTAGGACGGCTATTTCCTTTAGTGCCAACAAATCGCTGGTGAAACCTACCCGCTCTTTTGATTTTGTCAATAATTATGCAAAAGCAATGACGGCTACTCAAAGGGCGCAGGCCTATAATACGGCCGCATCTGCATTCAATTTTAAGAATGGAACCATCGACGAATGGTTGGCTTTAAGTATGATCGACCCGAGATTATATCCAAGTACCGATTGGTGGGATGTTATTCTCCGCAATGGTCAAAGTGGGAATTATAATGTTTCCATTAATGGAGGGACTGAAAATAATAATTATTATTTGTCTGTCGGTATGCTGGATGAGAAGGGGATACAGATCAATAATGATTTTAAACGTTATAACGCTGCATTTAACTTCGAAACAAAAGTAACCAATACCATCGGTGCTGGGGTCCGGTTCTCCGGAAACTGGTCCGATTACCGTTATAACTACGAAGACGGTATGACTGCCAACTCGACAAGTGGGATGGATCTGTTTACCTCACCAGCAGGTATATTGCCTTATGATCCTATTACCGGTTTTTATGGCGGTGCAATGTCTTACAATGAAAGTCCGCAGGCCAATAATATTTATGCAGATTACATGACGCGCAACCAAAACCACATGAATCAAAAGCAGGCTTTGGTGAATGGTTATTTAAACTGGAAGCCATTTAAAGGATTTGAGGCTAAAGTGGATTATGCCCTAAATTATGATACGCGTTTTCAATGGAAGGCAGATATGCCGACAAAATTATATAATATCCGGACAGGACTGTCTATCCGGGATCTTGTACCGACAAATGATGGGATATATAATACAGACCGGAACAATTACAAAACCCAGCTGAACTTCAAATTGAGTTACGATCATAAGTTTGGCGCTAACCATGATTTCTCTGCTTTGGCCGTGTATTCAGAAGAATATTGGAATAATCGTGTTTTAGCAGGTAGTCGCTTAGATCGTTTGCACCCTAGTCTACATGAAATTGATGGCGCTTCTGAAGACGTGCAAAATGTGTCGGGATCATCATCGGCAGAAGGTTTGCGTTCTTATATTGGACGATTAAATTATACGGCCTTCGGAAAGTATATGTTTGAAGGGAACTTCCGGGTAGATGGTTCTTCACGTTTCTTGCCCGGTGATCAATATGGTTTTTTTCCGTCTGCGGCAGTGGGGTGGCGGATTTCAGACGAGGTATTTATGTCGGCATTTAAGGAAAAGATTAGGATGAGTTCGGCCAAATTTAGAGCTTCTTATGGTTCTTTGGGAAATAATAGTGGTGTCGGATTGTATGAGCAGAAGCAATCTTTGGTCTCTAGTCCTTATTATTTGATTGACAATAGTACAGGAACAGGGTCTGTTGTCAAAGGGTTGATCAATAAGAAACTGATCAACTATGACCTTACCTGGGAAAAGACACGTGTGTTTAATTTGGGTTTGGATCTTGGATTCTTTAAAAATAAACTGACTGCGGAGTTGGATTATTACGAAAGAAAGACGATCGGTATGAACAGGCCTTCGGATGTATCTATGCATCTGACGGGTTTATTCACTGCCCCCCGACGTAATATTGGTGATATGATGAATAAAGGGCTGGAAGCAAATGTTACCTGGAATGACCGAAAGGGGGATGTGGGTTACATGCTGAACTTTAATGTTGGGTATAACAAGAACAAGCTGCTGTCCTGGAATGAGCAGTTGCAAAGAGGTTCGGTATTTATTGATATGCCTTATAATTTTATCTATGCTTTCGAATCGTTAGGCATTGCTCAGTCTTGGCAGGATGTCTATAATGCTGTTCCTCAGGGCGCTTCTCCGGGAGATATTTTGTTGAAAGATGTCAATGGTGATGGCAAATTGGACGCGAATGACCGTGTGGCATATCCAGCTTATCAACTGGGTAGACCAAAGGTGAATTACGGATTCAGAGGTTCGGTGGACTATAAAGGTTTTGATTTTTCTTTCCTGTTGCAGGCTGCCACAGGAAGAAAGGAATTTTGGATGAACAAAGCGAATTCGAACTTTTTAGGAACGGCAAATCAGGCTATTACTGAGGACCAGTGGAATAATATGTGGAGCCTGGACAATCGCGATGCTGATTATCCTAAGTTACTTCCAAGTACATTAGGATCAACGAGTCCAAATGCGTATTTGAGCACATTTTGGCTGCAAAACATGTCTTATTTAAGGGTGAAAAATCTGCAGCTTGGCTATACTTTTAAGAAAGAATTACTGATTAAGCTGGGTATCCAGAAGTTACGTGTATTTGGTTCGGTAGATAATTTAGCGGTATTGACGAGCTTTAAAGGCTTAGATCCGGAGAAAAGTACCTATACCAATGATGCCTATCCGATGACGAAGAGTTTTGTGGTTGGACTGAATGTAGACTTATAATATTTGAACTTATGAAATCGATATATAACATATTGTTTATTTCTTCTTTGCTGCTTCTTGGTTTGTCCGCGTGTCGCAAAGATTTGTTGAATCAGAATCCAACAACAACGCCAAGCTCCGAAACGTTCTGGGTGGACGAAAATGACGCGCTTGCTGCGTTAATGGCGAATTATTCTATATTTAGGCCTTGTTTTGATCGCGACTATCATTTTGATGGACATGGAGATTACCTTAAAATGTACAATACTGGTGCGGCGCCTATTTCATTAACGGTCAATAGTCCGATGAATTATGGCTCTGGTGCATCGGCAATGTACAGAGCATTGTATGGATCTATATTCAGTTCTAACTTTGTGATCGAAAATACCAATGCGCGTTTGTTGCCCGTAGCAAAAACTGATGCTGTAAAACAAACCCTGGAAACTATTGTGGCGGAGGCCAAGTTGTTGCGCGCCATTGCATACTTTAGATTGATTTCCCTATGGGGTGATGTGCCTTATTTTTATAAATCGGCGCCAGCTCCCATAGAGGCTGATACGGTGCGGAGAATGCCTATTGGACAGCTGAAAGATTCTATTATGGCCGATTTGAACTATGCAGTGGACAAATTGCCCAACAAGGGGTCTGCAATTGGTCGTGCCGGTAAGCCTGCTGCATTGGCCTTTCGTGGTAAGTTTCAATTGTACTGGGGGTCGTGGAAGAAAAATGGATGGCCTGAATTGGATGGATTTGTACAATCTGCTGCAGAGGCTAAAACGGCATATACTGCGGCCGCTGCGGATTTTAAACGTGTAATCAATGATTTTGGAATCAAAATGTTTAGAAATGGTGATCCAGGTCAATGGGGTGAATTGGGGAAGGCTGATGTGCTCCCAAATTATTACTATATGTTTATACCTTCTACGGGCAACTTGAGCCAAGATGAGGAAATGGTCATGGTGCTTACCCACGGCGGTGTGGGAACAAAACAAAGTGAGGAGTACCAACGTGTATGGACGGGGCCATTGGTATCTTTAGGACAGAATCAAGCGATTCCGCGCTATGAATTGGCCGACCGTTACCAATCTACCGTTACGGGAGATTTCTTACCAAAGATGGTTCAGCTAGATCCGGTTAAAAATCCTGCAGCACGTACTACGGCAAATTCAGCGGTGAACCCTGAGTCGTACCGTAATCGCGATTATCGCATGAAAGCGACTTTGTTGTGGGATTACGAATTGATTATGAGTATGAGCCCTACGGAGACCACAGGTTATATTCCCTTTGTCTACAAAACTTGGGGAGCTGCGGTGACGGTTAACGGCGTCTCCTATAAAACTTCCTTTACCGATAATACCACAAATCTCTCGGGATTGCAATCGCGTAAATTTGTGCGCAATTATGGTGGCGTGGCGCGTAGTGATGGAAATTACAATTGGCCTTTGATGCGCATTGCTGACGTATACCTGATGTATGCTGAAGCAACCAATGAGATTGGTGGTCCACAGGCGGATGCAATTGATTTGGTTAATAAGGTCAGGCGTCGTGGTAACCTACCTGCGCTTGCTGGAGCTAAAACCTCTTCTCGTGATGCATTTTTTGATGCTATAGAGCAGGAAAGAATTGTTGAGTTGTTTGGCGAAGGGCAGCGTGCGTTTGACTTGAGGAGATGGCGTAAACTGGAAACAGTATTTGGCAAACCTTATGGTGATGGAAAATGGTTCCAGGATAGTTTTGGAAATAATTGGGAACGCTTTTTTTTCAATGAGTCTGAATTGACTTATCAAAAGTGTTATATCTATCAAATTCCGGAAACAGAACGTTCGCGGAATCCGAATTTAACACAAAATATACCTTGGAAATAATATGGTAACACTTGACTGTAATAAAATGAAATATACATTATTTTTAATCGGTATGCTGTTCGTTAGCTTGTCCGGTTGTAAGGATGATTATCCAATGGATGAGGACGGTTTGTTGATCACGACCAGGTCGGAATGTTATGTCAGTAGTTTTGAACTGTTGGGCGCCGATTTTCAGACGGTACGTACAAAAGCTGCGTTGGTGGATACCGTTGAGCAAACCATAAAAGTGGAGGTGCTCTTTGGTACGGATTTGAAAAATCTATACCCACAGTTTTCATTGGTCACCGATGCGGTGTTAGATCCTAAGATTTTAGGAAAACAGGATTTTTCCAATTTGGATACGCCACGTGAATGGACTGTCGTGTCTGGAAATAGAAAGGTTCGTAAGACGTATAAAGTTTATTTGACAGTACAAAAATAAGTAAGCTGATGAAAACAAATTATTTAAAAATAGGGCTGTTGTCCATCGGATTTGGGCTCTTGTTGTTCGGTTCTTGTAAAGAAGAAGCTTATGAAATTCCAACAGCAAAAGATGGTTTGCAAAACGATATTATTAAGCGCTCTTTAGGGCCTAATGTGGTTGGGGCTACCATAGATTTTGCTTATGCTGCGGCGATTTTGCCAGATCAGGGGAAACTTACATCAATTTCTGTAGAAGCCAGTATTTCGGGTGATGAGGGTACCGTGCTTGAAAACAAATCGTACTACACCAGTAGTACAGGGGCAGATATAGGTGTTGTTGTTGGCGACCCTGCTGCAGTAAATGGGAATAGCATGGAGGTGAAATTTACAAAAGATACCTCCGCTTCAACGCTGCGTTATAGCTACAAAATACCGGCAGCAGCAAAAGGTAAATCGGTCACTTTTACGTTCAGGGCGAGGTCCAGTAATGGGCAGGAAATTGCCTTGAAGACCGAAGCTTATGCGATTCGTAATATGGATATGGCTTTGGACTTGATCGGGAAAGACGGCGCGGCCTGCTTTTTTTCTGTGGCCGACCTAAAATGGTATACTGCTACCGAAGCGGCGGCAAACCCGGATAAGATTGATTTGATCTATTTGTACCGGGCATTGCCAACGGTGACTTATGCACATTCTTTGGTTGCTCCCACGACGGATGCCAGTTATTTGCCGAGCTTCACCTTGCCCGTGGGACTGACAAATAAAACGAAGATCGTGAAGGCTTGGACTGTGCGCGATCAACAGTTGGCGCGATTGCAATACAGTGTATTTGTGGACGATGTGGATTTGAAAGATAAATCGTTCGTAGATGCGCCAGATTTTGCGATTAATTTAAAAGCTGAATCAGGAATATGGCTGCAAACGGCTGATGGTAAATACAATGCTTATGTATTTGTCAATAGCGTCAATAATACCACGAAAGAAATGAAGATCAGTGTAAAAAGGTTGCAAGTAAAATAAAGATATGGGTGCAAGGATATGGCTAAAAGTTAAAGGTACTTTTCTGGGGATCGCTTTTATGGCGACCCTTGGAACGTCCTATGGGCAGCAGGCAAAGGTTACTTCGATAAAGGGAAATGGACAGCGCCTGCAGGTGCAGGTGGATGTTCCGACGGCTGGTGTCTATACCTTGGTTTCTGAAGGTGAGGTTATCGATTTGGATAAAATTAAGGCGGCAGATAAAACAGGTATGATGACGCTGTATGCAATGATTGATGTTCGCGCTGCACGATCGACCAAACGGATCGTATTTGACAGCTTTAAAGGTGCGAAGCAAGATCTTGGTAAATTTTATTTTGAGAAAGGGAAGCAGACGGTCGGTATGCAATTGCCAGCTTATTTTAAGATTAAAGCTGTTTCGATCAATGCCTTTGTGCCTCCGGTTGCGCCAGCTGCAGCAGAAAATTATAAACCAAAGATTGTTCCTCCCGCAGGTCACCCGAGGCTATGGGTTAACAAAGAATCATTGCCCGTCGTTAAGGGGCGGTTGGAAGAAGCGGAGCATCTGGAAGCTTGGGGGAAAGTGAAAACACTTGCGCAACAACCTGTTCAATTTATTTTTGATCCGAATAAGGAAATGTTTTACGATGAAAAGCTCGAGCGTGCTATTGAATCAAAAGCGTTTTATTACCTCATGTCCGGTGACGAAAAAATAGGCAGGGAGGCGGTAAGGCTGGCAGATCAATACTTGACGATGTTGGAGTTCGGGAATGTTTCCTATGGTGATATTACACGCGAGTTGGGACGTGCAATTTACACGGGTGCACTGGTGTATGACTGGTGCTACGCATTATTGGATGTACACGTTAAGACCAGTCTGCATAAAAATATGATGCGTCTGGCTCAAGATATGGAAATTGGCTGGCCTCCCTTTTTTGGTATCGAAAGTATTATCAATGGGCATGGGAATGAGGCACAGGTGTCGCGCGATCTGCTGGCAATGAGTATTGCTTTATATGACGAGGATCCTGTATCTTACAAGTATACTTCGTATTCTATTTTGGAAGAATTGGTACCCATGCGCAAGTTTGAGTATCAGTCTCCGCGCCATAATCAAGGTGTTGATTACGGTGGCTATCGTTTTGGGTGGGAAATGCATGGAGCCTGGTTGTATTATCGCATGCTCGGTTATCCGGTTTTTGACGATAATATCAAGAATATGCCCTATTATTGGCTGTATATGCGCACGCCTGACGGAAAAATGTTACGCGACGGCGATATGTTCAATGTAAAGTACAACAGCAGTGCTGATTTTTATTGGAAAAATCCACAGACCATGCTGCTTTGTTACGCCTATTCAGGCAATCCGGTAATTAAGGCTGAGTTTGTCAAACAGGGCGGTTTGCCTGACAATCCAATCTTGTTCCTCCTCTTGGATGATCCAAAATTGAAGCCTGATTTTGACCGTGAGAAAATGCCGTTGACGAAAGATTTTGGACCTATTTTAGGGTCTATGGTTGCCCGGACAGGCTGGAGCGAAGAGAACGGAAGTTCCGATGTGGTTGCAGAAATTAAGGGGGGCGGTTATCATTTTGGCAATCATCAGCATGCCGATGCAGGTGCACTGCAGATTTATCATCATGGTATTCAGGTTGGTGATCTTGGGCTGTATCTTTCGTATGGTTCCCCTTATGATTTTAACTTTAATAAACGGTCGGTTGCACACAGTATGCTGTTGGTGCGTGATCCTGCGGAACCGCTTTTATTCAGGACCAAAACAAACGATGGTGGGACTCGGTTTAGCCAGCGTTTTCCGCGCACGGTTGACGAGGTGTTAAATGATTCCTGGTACCATACCGGAGAGATCAGGGCATCCGCATTTGGTGACGATCCCATTCAGCCGAGCTATAGCTATTTCAATATGGATCTAACGGCGGCATATACGGCTAAAGTGAAATCCTATGCAAAAAGTTTCCTGTTCTTGAATTTAAAGAGAAAGGATGTGCCTGCTGTCATTGTCTTATTGGATGAGCTTAAGACCAATGATAAGAAATTCGAACCCTATTGGCAGATCAATACGCTTGAAAAGCCTGTACGAAGTGAAACAGGTTTTGTGTTGAGCAGTAAATTTAAAAACGCAGCCGGTTCTACTTATGTTGATTTGCTGAAGCCACAGTTAAAAGAGTGTGCGGTGAAGTTGTATTCGGGTGATTCAACTGCTTTTGTTTTTGGTGATCTTTATCAGGTCAAGTCTCCTTGGCCAGAGGCTAGGGGAACACGGATTATGGTTTCACCCAAGCAGGAAAGTGATCAGGCCAGTTACGCTTCGGTCTTTCAGATGACGGAGAGTGGCTCTTCAAAATTACCGGTGTATTCGGAGGAAAAAGCGAATTATTACCTCATAAGAGTGGCTGATCGTTTACTGGTGGTGGCCAAGCCAAATCAATATCTTGATGAGCCCATTGAATTTGTGGTACCGGGAGATCAACAGTATGAAGTTGTTGTGGTCGGTTTGAAAGATGGTTTCTGGAATATGAAAAGTTCATTAAAAAATAGTAGCTTTAATATAAATGTCCTGAAAGGGAATCATACAACCAGTTGGAAATCTAAAGCCGAAACTATTTATTTGTCGCCGGGAAGACAGTATGGAGCCCAAGAGGGAAAGATTAATTAAAGAATACATTGTTTAAATTTTTTTAATGATTTTGTATTCTTATTTTTGCATAAAATTGTATACAATATGAAAGAGGATTCGCTTGCCTATAAAGTTTATTTAGAAGTACGTAAGAAAATTTTGTCCAGTCAGCTGTCTGGCGGGGCAAGATTGGTGGAGAGTGCTTGGGCGGATAAGATGGCGGTGAGTAGAGTGGCTGTTCGTGAGGCTTTTATGCGTTTAGCAGGGGAGAGTCTGGTTGAGTTTGGTGAAAAAGGTGGCTGCTTTGTGAAGAAAATGACGGTCGAAGATGTGAAGGATATTCGTGAGCTGCGTGAGCTGTTGGAGATAGGCGCATTAAAGATTCTGTTTTCAAAGAAAAGTAAAGAGCTTATCGAAGATTTGGAACTGATCTGCAACGATTTTTCCGACATGGTCAGTAAAGGCTATTATGGTGGCGCTTGCGAGGCGGATGTTCGTTTTCATGAGCGGATTATTGAAGGAACTTGCAATTCAAGGTTGATTTCCATTTACAAGAATAGTAACATCCCCTTATTCCATATGAAACTCGGGGCTATTATGGGGCAGATGGAAGATTACCTGGATACGGAGAAGGAGCATCGCGCTATTGTTGATGCGCTGAAAGCGGATGATTGGAATAAAGCGTATACCACCCTGGTTCATCATTTGGATCGGGGCGAGCAAGAGGCGTTGGAACTGGTTTAATGTTTTTTTGGATTTTTATAGCGGGTCTATTGTTTACAATAGACCCTTTTTTGTGCTGTCCCACTGCAACAATTGCCCTTTTTCAGCTTCTGTAATCATAAGTCCCTGAATGCCTTTTGGGTCTAAAGCACAATTCGTTGGATTCTTCCCCGGTGTAGGTATTTTCTCGGTCGTCTTGTTTTTGGTATCAATGGATAGGATATGTTGCGATCCATAAATCGCTGCAAAAAGATAATTGTCGTGCGTGAGGGCTATGCCGTCCGGGCCGATACTACCGCCTGTTTCTATGAATTTTTCGATGTTTTCCACCTGTTGTGTCAAGCTGTTCCAGTGCATTTTCCAGATCCATTTTGTGCCTGTTTCAGCGACAAAAAGCGTACGGTTGTCTGCTGCAAAGGCCAATCCGTTTGGGTAAAAAAGGCCTGTGTGGATCTTCGTAAGCGCACCATGTTTATGTAGACAGCAGATGTAGCCTGTGCCATCTTCCAGGTCATTTCCCGGGCAGGAGAATAGTAGGTTCCCTTCGGTATCAAAACATAAGTCGTTGGGCATTTTTAATGGCTTTCCTGCGATTTCCGTGACTATTGTCGTCGTGGTTTTGTCGAAGGGATCATAGCAACGGATGCTGTTTTGTTGTGAGTCGCAAAACCATATTATGCCATTTTTATCGATTGCAATTCCGTTGGGATGTCCATTCACAGTTATTCTGCTATACTGATTGTCTTTGTAATAGATCAAGTTTCCTGCTTCTTTCTCCACAAGCCATAGGCCACCCTCCCGGTCGAAAGCGGGGCCTTCTGGAAAAAGAAGTCCTTCAATGAGAATGTTCATTTTTAAATATTTTAAAATTTATTTTAAATGTATACAAAAATATTGTAATTTGGTATACATAAAATAAGGTGTATTTAAATACAATTTATTGATGACTGCAACATGTGTGGCGGTGATCGTCCAATTATAACAATAACAAATAGCAAAACTTTTAATAGGCATGCAAGAAAATGAAAAATCAGCCGCGATACTGCGGGAGAATGCAAGATGGATACCTGGTGGAGTGGTATCGTTAAATCGGAAGTCAGATCCGAATATCTGCTTCGTCAAAGGGAATGGTAGTTTGGTCGAAGATATTGATGGGAACAGCTACATAGATTATCAGGCTGGATTTGCAGCATCCTTTCTGGGGCATAATGATCCTGACGTGAACGCCGCAGTGTTACAGACATTGCAGGAACAGCAGGTATTGATGGGGGCTGGGCCAACGTTACTGGAAGGTGAGTTTGCGGAGCTTTTTTGTCAGTCTGTTCCTTCGGTGGAGAGCGTTCAGATTACAACTACAGGATCGGAAGCGACTTACCATGCGATCCGTATTGCCCGTGCAGTAACAGGGCGTGATCATGTGATTGTTATGCAGGGGGGCTACAATGGCTGGCATAACGATGTGGCCTGCAATGTGATCAGTCAACGTGCAGATGTTGGCTCATATCAAAGTCCGGGGGAATATCCATTCGATTCATTAAGTGCTGGCGTTCCTAAAAATCACAGCGATTTAGTACACATTGTCAACTACAACGATTTGGAAAGTGTGCTGTATGTGGTTCAAAAATATGATGTTGCCTGTATTTTGTTGGAGCCTATTCTTCAGAATATCGGTATTGTGAAGCCAAAGGAAGGTTACCTGGAAGGCTTACGCAAGATGGCGGACGAGCATGGATTTCTGTTGATCTTTGATGAAGTGAAAACTGGATTTAGACATGCGCTGGGCGGCTATCAGTCGATCTGTGGTATTCAGCCGGATCTTTCAACTTTCGGAAAGGCGGTTGCAAACGGCTACCCATTGGGTGTTATCGCAGGAAAGAAAAAATATATGGATTACTTTGTAGATCCTGATAAGTCGAAGCGGGTGATGATTGCCGGTACTTTTAATGCTTTTCCTTTAACGACTGCGGCGGCAATTGCGACATTGAAAAAATTAGGCAGCTCCGAGCATCTAGTTTATGAGCACGTAGAAGCACTTGGTGCGCGTTTGGAACAGGGATATAACGAAATATTTCCTAAATTAGGCGTACCATTTTATGTCGCACGTCAAGGATCTGCCTTCTGTACATATTTTATGGACCATGCGCCAGTCAATTTTCATGATATTTTGGATAACCACAACTTTGAACTGGATACCCAATATCGTAAAAAGCTTATTAAAGAAGGGATTTTCAATTTCCCGGCACCAATTAAACAAGGAAGTATCTCCTTTGCGCATACGGAGGATGATATAGACAGAACGTTGGAGGCAACTGAACGCGTAATAAAAAGTTTGTAAACCCTAACTATGAAAATAACCGCTATTGAAACCTTTGTGTGCCATGCGCGCATGCGAAATTGGATTTTTGTCAAAATTATTACCGATCAGCCCGGACTTTGGGGCTGGGGCGAAGCCACCTTGGAATGGCATACGCAAAGTGTGGTCGGAGCAATCAAAGATATTTCTCAATTGTTGATCGGTGAAGATCCGCGTCGTATTGAATACCTGTGGCAGATGATGTATAGACAACACTTCTGGCATGGAAACGGGATCGTTCGTGGCACGGCCATCAGTGGTATCGACATCGCCTTATGGGATATTCTAGGTAAAATTCACAATGTCCCTTGTCACGAGTTGTGGGGAGGCCGTGTGCGTGATTATATCCGTTTGTATTGTCATTTAGGTGGAGGTCGCATGGAAGATTTTTATGAGACTGCTCCGGATGATGCCAAGCGATTTGGTGATCTTGCACTGAAAGCTGTTGACGAGGGTTTTACCGCTTTTAAATCGATGGCTGTCCCAGAGACAATGTCTTTGGAAGGTCTTCGTCCAATTAAATATGCTGAAGCTTGCGTGAAGGCGATGCGTGACGCTGTTGGCGACGATATTGATATTATGGTGGATTGCCATGCGCGGCCAAGCCCACGTATGGGGATGCAATTTGCGAAAGCATTGGAGCCTTACGGCCTGTATTTCTTTGAAGAGCCATGCTGGCCAGAGACCATGGAAGATATTGCCTTGATTCAACGGGCAGTGACGACACCTATTGCTTCAGGCGAACGTTTGATCGGAGTGCATGCATTTCGGGATATGCTCGAGAAGCGGGCAGTGAGTGTGATTCAACCTGATATTACCCATTGTGGCGGTCTCTCTGAAGCGCGTAAAATTGGAGCCTTGGCAGATGCTTACCGTGTATCTATGGCGCCACATAACCCTCAGGGACCTGTGAGTACGGCCGCCTCCATTGAGCTGGGATTTGCAACACCATCCTACATTATTTGCGAAAGTGTGCATAAGGACGTTGAATGGCGCCAGGACGTGGTTACCGAAGGGTTTACAGTTCAAGAGAAAGGGCGGATTGTTCTGCCGAATAAGCGCGCTGGTTTGGGTATTGAAATCAATGAAGAAGAGGTAAAGAAGCATCCTTTTCAACAGGAAATATTGCAGCGAACCTTCTATAAAGACGGTAGTGTAGGCGATTGGTAGTCTAAAAATAGCGATAATGGAGGAATATAAGAATAAAGTCGTATTGATCAGTGGGGGACTTGGTGATATCGGAAGGGCTATGGCTGAAGCATTTTTGACCCAGCAGGCAATTGTATGCATCTCGGATCGGTTTGAACCACATGTGGCGAGAGAGCGATGGTCCTTGTTGGATGACGCTGGAGCACGTTTGTTTTATGATCAGGTCGATGTTGCAGACGCCAGGCAGGTGGACGCCTGGGTGAAACGCATAAGGCAGGAGTTGGGCGCAATATCCATCTGTATCGCGAATGCTGCATGTGTCACTATTAAAGATTTCAGCACGTTAAGCAACGAGGAATGGAAGAATGAAATGGCCGTTAATCTCGACGGTTCATTCTTCCTGGCGAATGCCTGTGCGAAGTCATTTGTGGAGACTGAGCTTGCGGGCTCGATCATTTTTATGGGTAGCTGGGCTGCACACGCCGTACATCAAAATTTACCGGCCTATAGTGTCTCTAAGGCGGGCCTGCGTATGCTTTGTCAGGCCATGGCTCTTGAATATGCAGCATACGGAATTCGTGTCAACGAAATTGCACCAGGCTATGTCAATGCCGGGCTGAGCAAAGTGGTCTGGTCATCAAACGCCGAACTTCAAATGAAAGCAAAGGCTGTGGTGCCACTTGGCCAGATTATAGAAGCCGAAGAGGTTGCTAAACAGGTGCTATGGATCTGTTCGGACAATTGTAAACATATGACTGGTACCGCAATCGTGATGGATGGTGGACTGTCTTTGATTAGACCTTAACGTATGCAACAGAAAGACCTCTTGAAAGAAACGACGGGTAGTTTGTACGGACGATTTGGACTTAGCCAATGTGATATTACTCCACCGATCGGCATCTATTCCCGTAATTGGGGGGCGGCTGCATTTGACCAGGCAACGGCTGTTCATCAGCCTTTGATGATGCATTGTCTATATATGCAATCCTGCGATGGCTTGCCTGCAATTCTGCTAACCGCTGATTTAGGCTGGTGGAAAAATGCCGCTGATGAACAAAATTTACGATTAGCATTGCTCAGTCATTTTAATCTGGCTGAATCGCAGCTGATTTTTGCGCTATCGCATACTCATGCGGGGCCTAGTATCTGTTCGACAGATGCTGCGGAACCTGGAGGTGAACTGATTTTGCCTTACCTTGAATTCCTCAAACAGCAGGCGATATCTTGTGTTGAAATGGCACAAAATGGGCTATTTAAGGGAAGTCTAACCTGGAACTATGGTGTATGCGATTTGGCCAGCAACCGCGATCTGGAAGTGGATTCTCATTATCTGATTGGTTACAATCCATTGAAAGAAGCAGATACAACCTTGTTGGTCGGACGGTTGTATGATGAAACTGAAAGCTTAAAAGCGGTTATTTGTAATTATGCCTGCCACCCAACCAGCTTTGCTCACGAGAATGATCTGCTCTCGCCCGATTTTGTCGGCGAAATGCGAAATACCGTAGAGCGCTCGTTATCCGTGCCTTGTCTTTTTTTACAGGGCGCATCAGGTGATTTAGCTCCACGGAGACAGTATGTAAAGGATCCAGCACTGGTCGAAGCCAACGGAAAGCAGTTGGGTTATGCTGTTCTCGCGACGCTGGCGCAGGAACAGCATAGTCATAAAAACTGGGTTTTTAAGGAATCCTTGATTTCGGGGGCTCCACTGGCCTGTTGGGGATTTCGGAAACAGACCGCTCCAATCGATTTTAAGCAAAGGGTATTATCTGTTAAAGTGCCTTACAAAAAACTGCCTAGTCCCGAAGTAATTTTGAGTGAATACGAACGCTGTACGGATCGTGTTATGAAAGATCGCCTTTGGCGGAAATATAATACCCGTAAATCCATTGGAGATCAACAGGAAGCTATTATTCCGGTGTGGATCTGGAAAATGGGAGATGCCGTGTTGGTGGCGCAGGCCAACGAAGCCTATTCCTGTTATCAAATCGAAGTGAGAGCCGAATTTCCAGATCATACGATCGTTTTTATCAATATCGCGAATGGCTATGTGGGTTACCTCGCACCGAAGGAGCTTTATGATAAGGATATTTATGCCGTGTGGCAAAGCCCCTATGCCAGCGGCGGTCTTGAAATACTTATTGAACAAACTAAATTAGGAATTCAAACATTATTGACCGATGAAACTCGATTGGATTGATGTCGTTATTTTTGCCGTATATATTATTGGTATAGTGGTATTGGGCTTATACGCTTCGAAAAAAAACTCCGCCTCGAAGCGGGATTATTTTCTTGCGGGTGATAAGCTGCCCTGGTGGATGATTGGCGGAAGTATCATCGCCGCAAATATCAGTAGCCATCATCTCGTTGGCGCTATGGGGGCTGCTTATAGTCGCGGTTTTGTCGCGATTACCCTGGAATGGGGAGCGATTCTAATCGGTTTTAATGCATTATTATGGATCTTTCTCCCTTTTTATATCCGCAACGGTTTCTATACGATTCCTGAATACCTCGAAAAAAGATACGGTAACGCTACCCGCGTGTTGTACGCTATTTTGATCTTGTTTACCTATGTTTTTGTGGAGATTGGGGCCGTTCTTTATTTGGGCGGTCTGTCGCTGCACGCTTTATTCGGCATTCCTATTTTATACAGTATTTTTGGAATGGCAATTTTGACCGGTTTATATACCGTTTTAGGCGGCCTAAAAGCGGTGATATGGACGGAGATGGTACAGCTTGTCATTTTGGTGCTGGGTGGAATAGTGTTAACTTTTGCTACCATTGATGCGGCAGGAGGTTTTCAGTCTGTGGTAGAATCCTCCAAGGATTGGAAAATGTTTTATCCCGCATCTGATCCTGACTTTCCCTGGACCATGTATTTAGGCGGACTGTTGTGTATCAGCGTATTTTATTGTGCTACGAACCAATTTATTGTGCAGCGCGTATTGGCGGCAAAAAATGAATGGCATGGGCGCATGGGTGTCATCTTTGGTGACTATCTTAAATTTTTGGTTCCTTTGATTATTACTATTCCGGCATTGGTGGCTCCAAAATTCCTGCCGCATCTCGATCAGCCCGATTTGCTGTTTGCAACACTCGTGGAAACCTTATTGCCCAAAGGTTTGGTTGGTTTGGTGATGGCAGGGTTAATTTCGGCCATCATGTCCCATATTTCAGGAGCGATCAATTCCTGTACAACGATTCTGACCGTCGATATCTACAGCCAGTATATTAATAAAAATGCAAGTGACTACGAAGCAGTCCGTTTTGGTAAGCGCGCCGGAGTCGCTATTATCGTGCTCGGAATCATGAGTGCGGTTGTACTGATCAGTTATTCGGATAAACCAGTTTTCCTTTATTTGATGAATCTATACGGTCTTTTTACGCCAGGTATTGCAACGATGTTTTTAATGGGGGTGTTTTGGAAAAGAACCACATCGCAGGGTGCTTTGACAGCAGGTTTACTAACAATTCCCCTTTCTTTACTTTTGGAATACACCTTACCTGAAATGCCATTTTTTAATAGAACAGGTATTGTATTCTGGACTTGTATGATTGCTTGCGCAGTGGTCAGTTTGTTGACACCTGCGGTCTCAGAAGCAAGGTTAAAAAATCTTGTGTTGACGGGCGAGTCTTTTCAGGTGCCGGATCAAGATAAAGCCGCTTACCGTGGATTTCGAAATCCGACCTTATGGTGGATAATTATAACGGTGTTGGTGCTCTATTTTTATGTACGTTATTTTTAGCTTAACTTGTTGAAGTGTTATACTTTTAAAACTTACCCAGATGATCGACCCAATACTGAAAGAATTAAATGCCAAGATAGAGACCATTTTTCCGAAAATCGTTGCAATACGCCGACATATCCATCAGCATCCTGAATTGTCTTTTCAAGAATATGAGACAAGCGCCTATATTCAGCAACAACTCAGTGAGTTGGGTATACCATTTGAGATTGTCGCTCAAACAGGTGTTGTGGCTGTACTGACCGGTCAAAAATCGGCGAGTGATGATATTGTGGTATTACGGGCAGATATTGATGCTTTACCGATAGACGAGCAAAATGATGTGGGATATAAATCGAAGAATAGTGGTGTCATGCATGCTTGTGGCCATGATTTTCATACGGCTAATCTATTGGGGGCAGCGTCTATATTAAATGATTATAAAACGGAGTTTTCCGGTAAAATTGTTTTGCTATTTCAGCCTGCTGAGGAAAAGATTCCTGGCGGAGCGATTCAGGTTTTGGAATCCGGGATTCTGGAATCTTTTGGTGGAACGATTAAAGCTGTGCTGGGTTTACATGTAAGTCCTCGTGTTTCTGTAGGAAAAGTCGGTTTACGTTCCGGGCGATTTATGGCCTCGAGCGACGAGTTCTATTTCACTATTAAGGGACGTGGCGGCCATGCTGCGGAGCCACATCGGGCTGTTGATCCCATTATGATCGGCGCGCAGTTACTCACCACATTACAGCAAGTTGTCAGTCGGAAAGCCAACCCTGATGTACCGTCTGTATTGACCTTTGGTCGTTTTATTGGAGATGGTGCTGCCAATGTTATACCCGAGGAAGTCAAATTAGCCGGAACATTTCGTACAATGGATGAGGTATGGCGCAAGGAGGCGCTGGAAATGGTTGCTGAAATAGCGGCAACGCTTCCCGTGTCGCTTGGTGCAAAGGTAGAAGTTGAAGTCCGGCATGGTTATCCCGCGCTTTATAATGATCCCGCGTTAACGCAAAAAGTCAAAACAATTATCGCGGAGACGATGGGGAATAGTGTGCCACAAGATCTCGAAATCTGGATGGCAGCGGAGGATTTTGCTTATTATTCTTATCGTTATCCCGCATTGTTTATGTTGATAGGCACAAATAATGACGATTCTACCACACAACATGGCCTTCATAATCCACAGTTCAATCTGGATGAAAAGGCTTTCGAAACATCAATAGCTGTTTTGGTCAATGCAGCTATTTCTCTTTTGAATGAATCAAATGAATAGAAAAAAATTCTTGATGTCCTCCTTTGCATTTGGATTATCCTATGCCGTTAATGCGAATAACAAGGTGTTATCGAGGCATGATAACGTAAAAAAGATTGGGATCATTGGGCTAGACATTACACACGCTGTTGCTTTTACAAGAGCGATTAATACGGCTGCTAGCAATCATCCCTATGGAAAATTCAGGGTTGTTGCGGCTTATCCCTATGGAAGCAAAACAATTCCCTTAAGTATCGAGCGTATTCCGAAAATTACAGCGGAAGTGCAACAGCTCGGTGTTTCGATTGTATCAAGTATTGCCGAGCTATTGAAAAAAGTAGACTATGTGTTTTTGGAGACAAATGATGGAAATCTTCATCTGGAGCAGGCACTTCAAGTAATCAAAGCTAAAAAACCTTTATTTATTGATAAACCAATAGCGAATTCCTATAGGGACGCTTTCCAAATTTTTCAAGCGGCAAAAAACTACGGTTGCCCTGTTTTTTCATCAAGCTCCTTGCGTTATATTAGCGGTCTTCAGGAATTGGATAGGACTAAGGTAATAGGAGCAGACGTCTATTGTCCGGCAGTAACGGAACCTTCACATAAGGATCTGTATTGGTATGGCATCCATGGGGTCGAAATGTTATTTGCATTGATGGGACCGGGATGCCGCTCGGTAAAAACTATTCAGGAACAGGGTACTTCGTTTTATGTTGGGGAGTGGGCGGATGGAAGAATTGCCTCACTTCGGGGCATTCGTGAGGGGAAGGATGATTTTGGTGGAACGGTTTTTTTGAAAGATCAGATTGTCCATTTGGGACAATTTATGGGATACGGCCCATTGTTGGATAAGATCCTTCCGTTTTTCGAAACAGGTGTAAGTCCGGTTGACGAAATGGAAACCCTGGCAATATGCGCATTTATAGATGCAGCCGAAGAAAGTAAATTTAATGGTGGAAATGCCGTTCAGCTTCAAAAATAGGAGGCGAGCTCGCTTAATAATTACTCGTCACCGTAATCAACAATGGACTATTAAAAATTGAGGCGGGTGATATGACCGTTTCATTCAGCGGAACATTGTTACCATAACGTTCTTTCAGCTTAGTTTTCACTTCGGGGCTGCTTAAATCAAAATCTTTCAGTTTTTCAAGCTTCCCAACTTCGATGCCTGCTCCACGCTGGTATATTTTCCAGATCAATTCCGAGCAGTAGATCTTATCGTCTGACCATTCGAATGTCGCGTCGTAATTTTTTCCGAGAAAATCTTTGCCGATTGCTTTCATTTTGGCTAGTTTCGAATTGGTCAGTACCTGGTCTGCATTTTTGAGGCGCTTGACCGCGTAATGCTGCTTTTCGCCACGCTGAATCCAGTGTTCTAACTTAGTTACAGTTACGGGCTGTACGGCTTCCAGTACGTAAGGTTTGCCCTGCTCGTAAAAAATAATCCCACAATGGGAATACGGAGAACGCGTTGCTAATTGGATTGCCTTGCATTGCGGTGAAATAGAAGACTGAAAGATCATATCGCCATCGTTGAACTGGGGTAGTTTTGAATTAGCCTTCGATTGCTTAGGAACCACTGGCTTTTTTTGCCCATGAACTGGCAATGTCAGCGCTGCGGTGATCACAAGATAACTAACAAGAGATATCAGGTAAATAAGTGTCTTTTTCATTGTTTTATTTATGATTTACTGAAATAGTTTAATGATTTTCTTTGATTTGCTCCTTTCGGCGAGTTGAAAAGCAGATAATACGTCGGATTCATACTGATATACTTTCTCTTTGGCGGCACCTTTCTGCAAAAGATACTCTATGGCTATGTTGTTTTTCATTAAGATCGCTTTTCCTAGTAGTGTACATTGTGTGAAGCTATAATCCGCTTTAACTTCATCTATACCCAGACGGTTCAGATTATTTAAAGAGCTTTTACGGATAAAATCCATGTCGTTTTTTTCTATTGCCGCCTTCAGTATTTCGAAATCATCGACTTGTCTGTTTCTGGTCAGAAATAAGTGATGAAATTGTTTGGCAATAGCATACTGATCCTTTTCTAAAATCCGATGAATGGCATTGCTGCTAAATTCTTCTACCGTGGAAAATCCATGCAGCTGACTAAAAAATAAAAGTATATTTTCAAAAGGGAGCTTGGTTGCTTCCACCTGCATTAGGCCGTCCAAATCGTTCGTGTCGAATAAGTTCTCCATGTGTCTGAGACTGTCCAAAGCGATGAATTGAAATTCAGGTTGATAGTCCGCGAGCCAATTGGAGGATTTGGATATGACAAAGTTGTTATCAGTAACCCTATAGTTGATGGCGGTAGCCGGTTCGGCATAGTTGATTATTGTTATTGTGCTGTCTGATAGTTCATAATATTTTGAACGAAGATGCTCTGCCGTTGCGGTCGGGAAAAGTCTGTTGAGATTGACCTGTATAGCGTATACGCCCATCGTGTCGACAGGCAAATTATAACAAAGCGTCCCTTGGTCCGTAATGTAAAAAGGTAGTCTGTTTCCTGTCTGCTGCTGTGACTGAAAAGAGATCTTGTTTTGATATGCAAACAACGATGTTGCAAGACCGGCTAGTAAGTAAAGAAGGCAAAGACCTGTTTTTAACCCTAAGCGATTCATTGGATAAAATGATAGCATGACTAATCGTGGTATTGTTCTAAAAACTGATTGATCTGATTGGTTAATCCAAACGATTCGGTTTCCAGTAAGTTGATCTCAGCTTGTATCTCAAGTGTAGTCGGCGATAAGATTTGTTTTTGATAGACCTGAATATCCAGTTCCAAAACCGCTAATTGTAATGCTAGAAGCTGTTTGCCTTCTGTTGTATGGAGTTGTAGTTCATTAAAAGCATGTTTTAATCGTTCCAATTCAGCGATTGATTTTTGGACGTCATTTTCATCGGCCTTGCCAAAGTTTGGATAAGCTTCTCCTAATGTACGAAAAGCATCCAGGTATTCTTCCTCCGACATTTCGTAAATATTCGAATATAACATATTGTACGCATCGATGGCGTCATAGGTCTCCGCATCCATTAAGTCTTCGCGATAGTCCTCGACCAATTGTTTGATGTCTTGAGATTCAATCTGTAAAATTGACTCAATATCCTGTTTGATAAGATTGGCTAATTCCATGCTTTATGCTTAAGTAATTCAAATTCTTTGTTAGCACATTGTGGGCTGACAAAGAATTTTGTGACTTTGGTATAGACAAAGATCATGTTTTATCGCAAAATTTCAATCCCTATAATCAGCTAATTTTTATTGGAACTGTCTCTCAGCGGTTTTTTATCACCTGAACATCTCCTATAGGCCTGTGCAGTCAATATTTCCATCACATTTTTCTGTCTTGTAGGACGTGTTTTCTTTCTACCCGTTAATAAAACAAAGAGCGGGAAGCCGTAGTAGCAAACAGGGATCAGAGCGGTATCAAATTCGACCTTTTAACATTGTTTGTTCAGTGCTTGTTCAGTGATGGCTCAATATATACTGTATAATCAATGACTGATCACTGTCTAAGTATTGATTAAAAATTGTTATTAGATATGACTTGGTATGCGTATGTTTCGATCTAATACTTATCTTGATTAGCTATACGCTAATCAGGAAATCAGTTTCATGTTCACTATTTAGAAATGGGGGATGAATTTTGCGTTACGCAGTTTTATTTAAATTATTTAACTTATAATCAGTATTTTATGTATTGTTTTTTGATTTTATGAGTAAAAAGTACTCAATATATTTTGCAAGCTTAAATTTAATCTTCATATTTGTTGAGTAAAAAGTACTCAATAGTAGAAAGCAAAATTAAAAGCTATGATTGTATTAAATAAGCATCAGATAGTCACAGAGCAATTTCCAAATGGGGAAACAAAAGTGAAAGATTTTGATCAGTTGATCTTAAAGAACAATCTCATTGAATTTACTTATCAGGAGGACGGGGATTTAATCCGCTTGCTTTTTGTCAAAAAGCGATTGGATGAAACCGAAGCTGAAACTTGTCGGTTACTAATCCGTTATATGCCTTATAGCCGTATGGATCGCAAAATTGAAGGTGATTTATTCACATTGAAATATGTGTCGGAGTTTATCAATAGTTTGCAATTTGATACGGTATCTGTTGTCGAACCGCATTCCAATGTGACGCTGGAGCTACTGGCGAACAGTGGTGGGCTTTATCCGGCATTGGACTGGTTGCCACAATTAATGGAAAAACTTGATTTTTCGGAATCAGATCGGATTGTTTTCCCGGATAAGGGAGCCGCGGCACGTTATATCAACAGTGGCTATGAAAATAGCTGTGTTTTTGAGAAAAAGCGGAACCCACAAACAGGCCGGATCGAAGGGATGGAACTTAAGGCCGGAGATATTCCGCTCGGCGCAAAATGTATTATTGTCGATGACCTGTGTTCGGCAGGGGGAACATTTCTTTGGGCCGGGAAAATATTGAAAGAAATGGGAGCCAGTGCAGTCTATCTTTTGGTCACGCATTGCGAACCCCGAATTTTTAAAGGGAATCTGCTGGATGATGATTCACCGATAACCAATGTCTTTACCACCAATTCTATGATGAATACCAAGCACCCCAAAATAAATTATATCAACTTAACGACTGAAAGCTATGTTTAAATCAATGAGCATGAATCCAATACTTTGGACAGATGGTTATAAATTGTGTCATAAGGATCAATACCCTGCACATACGCAATGGGTTTATGAGACTTGGACGCCACGTATGTCCCGCATAGAAGGCATTAGTCATGTTGTATTTTTTGGATTACAGGGGGCCTTGGCCGAAATCACGAATTCATTTGATGCAAACTTTTTTGCTCAACCGGAAGAAGAGGTCGTGGCGGCTTACGAAGAGGCAATAGCAGCTGTTTTTGAAAATACAAACGTGAAGTTCGCATCGATGCATGAATCGAAACATATTCGCGACCTACATCGGCTGGGGTACCTTCCAATTAAAGTAAATGCTTTGCCGGAAGGTAGCCTGGTGCCTATTGGCGTGCCAATGTTTACCATTGAAAATACACATCCCAATTTTTTCTGGCTTCCGGGTTATCTGGAAACACAATTATCGGCCTATATCTGGTCACCGATGACAGCAGCGACAATTGCAGATCGCTATAAAAGATTATTGACGGGTTTTGCCGAGAAAACGGGCGACGTCAATAAAGTCTTTACCCAAGCTGGTGATTTTTCCATGCGTGGCATGGGCTCTCCTGAAACGGCTTATCGTACAGCTGGGGGGCATCTATTGAGCTTCGGTGTCTCAGCTACGCTTTCTGTTAGGGAATATCTGAAATCCTACTATCATGCAAAAAGTGATGTGATGATGTACACCCCGTCTACGGAGCACAGTGTGATGTGTTCCTACGGTGAGGATGAAGTGGAAGCATTTCGGCATCTGATCACCAAGGTATACCCAAGTGGAAATATTTCCATCGTATCGGATACATATGACCTCTGGAATGTAGTTGACAACGTATTGCCGAAACTGAAAGATCTTATTATGGCTAGGGAAGGTAAAGTTGTTATTCGCCCCGATAGTGGCGATCCTGTAAAAATTATCTGTGGTGATGTGGCATCTGATCGCAGTACCGTTCGGAAAGGTATCGTCGAACGTTTATTTGAACTTTTTGGCGGTACGACCAACAGCAAGGGGTTTAAGGAGCTGGATCCACATATCGGAGTGGTTTATGGCGATTCCATTACAGTGGATAGAGCCGACAAAATATGTCAAGGTCTGCTCGATAAGGGCTTTGCTTCCACCAATACCATATTGGGAATAGGCTCTTATACCTATCAATATGTTACACGCGATACTTTTGGTTTTGCGTTAAAAGGAACTGCCGAAATTGTCAATGGAGAATTTAAAGCAATTCAGAAACGTCCGGCTACAGATACGGGAAACTTTAAGAAGTCACAAAAGGGTATGGTGGCTGTGGTATTCGAAAATGATGAATTTCGTTTAATAGATAACCTGAATCCACAAACTATAGCTGAACTGGAAAGTAGAAACCTACTCCAAACCTGTTATTTGGACGGTGAATTTACACACACAACGCGTTTTGAAGAAATAAGGAATAGATTGAAAACTGAAACAATTCGAGTATATGGAAAATAGCGTAAACAAACCGTTTTTCATCCAGGATGAAAACGTTGCACAGTATGCACAATTGATGGCATCCTGGATTGCTCAGCAAGTGAAATCTGCAGGCCGTCAGGGACTTGTATTGGGGATGAGCGGTGGTATCGACTGCAGTGTTGTGGCCTGCTTATGCCGTCTGGCACAAGTAGATGTTCATTTGGTCATGATGCCCTATGGCAGCGATATGAATAATAGTAAAAGTCATCAGCATGCGATGGAGCTTATTCAGAAGTTTGATTTTCCGTTTCATGTGTTTGACATTCAGTCTGCTGTGGATGCGTTGGCAATTCATCAAGAACAATTTGTCGCAGAAGCTACAGCCGCTAACCGCGCCTTGAGCCTTGCAAATATTCGCCCACGTGTTCGCATGACGTATTTGTATCAATTTGCGCAACTGGGCAGCAGATTTGTTATTGGTACGGGAAATATGGCCGAAGCTACAGTCGGTTATTTTACGAAATGGGGCGACGGCGCCTACGATCTGAATCCGTTGGCAATGGTTACCAAACAGGAAGTATATACCTTGGCAAAATACCTGGGCGTACCCGAATCTATTCAGTATAAAAGTCCGTCTGCAGGCCTTTGGGAAGGACAGACAGATGAAGATGAACTGGGAATGACTTATGCGCAAATCGATGGGTTTATTTTGAAAGGTACATCGGGCAACCCGGTTATAGATGAACTTATTCGTAAACGTATACAACAATCTGCGCACAAGTTTGCAGCAGTGCCTACGTTCAAGGGTTAATTTTAACTAGTTAAGGCAATCGGCTAGTTATGGCAATCGACGCAAGCACTTCATAGCGGCTAACAGGAGACAAAAACTATGCTTTAATGAAGATGATTTTTAACTGGAAGAAAAGTTTAATGGCTTCATCGTTTTGCGTAATAAATGCGGCGTTGAAATAGATATTGATTAAATAAAATGAATAGCATGATAATACCATTTGATCAGATTGTCGATGTGCAGCATATTGCCAGCGGCAAAAGTGATAATATACCGGCAATGCTGGCATTGGCAGAAAAGGAGCAGGTCCGGCCTGCGGCTTTGGACCTGAAAAGGACGCTGCTTTTGGCAATAGATGTTCAGAACGATTTTATGGAATCTATTGGGAGTCTTGCGGTCAATGGTTCCAAAGCAGATGTTCAGCGTCTAACACAATGGATGTACCGTAATTTGGGCTCCCTGACACAAGTGATGTGCAGTCTTGATTGTCATTCGATGATGCAGATTTTCCATGCCGATTGGTGGCTGGATACGGAAGGAAATCATCCGGAGCCATTTACCATCATTCGCTATGCTGATGTCAGCGACGGTATCTGGCGTGCTGTGAATGGCCATACAGCCTTAGCGCTGGATTATCTTCAGCATTTGGAAGCCGAGGGAAAAAAACAATTGTGTATCTGGCCATATCACTGTCTGGAGGGGACCTCTGGCGCACAGCTTGAGAGTCAATTTACGAATATGCTCTATTTTCATAGTACTGTGCGTCAGGTAAAACCGATCTTGGTTTACAAAGGACAGGATCCGAATACGGAAATGTATGGTATTATTAAAGCCGAATATGATGGTAATAAATTCGTAAACCATGCTGTACTTGAAGCAATACGGGCACACGATGCCATTTATATCGCGGGAGAGGCATCAAGCCATTGCGTATTGGCTTCGGCGGTGCAGATTTTGGAATATTTTGAACATGATCGGTCCATCACCTCCCGTATTACCTTATTGATAGACTGCATGTCGCCAATTGCCGGATTTGAAGAGCAAACCCTCCTGCAGTTTGATGCTTTAAAAGAAAAATATGGGATACAGATCAAATTGTCAACCGAAGTAAATTTGTAGCACATGACTGCCTCTGTAAAAAAATATGTATATGAATATCCGAGGCCTGCGGTAACGGTTGACTGTGTGATCTTCGGCTTTGATAAAAACCAACTTAAGGTATTATTGACCAAACGGGCAATAGAACCTTTCTTGGGAAAATGGGCTTTTCCTGGCGGTTTTATTCAGGAAGAAGAAACCGCCGACGACTGTGCGCTTCGTAAACTGCAGGAGGAGGCCGGTCTAAAGGATATTTTCCTTGAACAGCTTTATACATTTTCAGACTTAGCACGTGATCCGCGCGGAAGAGTGATCAGCATTGCTTATTATGCGCTCGTCAAGCCTGAAACGTATATCTTGGAAGCGGGTGCGGATATTGAAGCTGTAAAATGGTTTGGCATTGATGAAAACAAAGACCTCGCTTTTGACCATAAACAGATCTTGAATACCGCCATCGAAAGGCTCAAAGGGAAAATACGTTATCAGCCGATCGGTTTTGAGCTTCTGCCCGAACAGTTTACCTTGCCCGATTTACACAATTTGTATGAAACTGTTTTGCAACGGTCAATTGACCGTGGGAATTTTCGAAAAAAAATCCTCAGCATGGGTTTATTGATCGACCACAGCGATAAGCAGAAAGATCGGCGTGCCAGGGCTGCGAAGATTTATAGTTTTGACAGGGTAAAATATAAAGAACTTACTGAATCGGGGTTTTATTTTGAAGTATAAGTAGAACAGGTGGAGCAGGCAGAAATGAAATAATTCGTATAAGGTCATTTATTAATAATCGGGATTGTTTTATTCTCCTGATCTGTTGCTATTCGTGAACAGCAACGAAATTAAGCCGGTGCTAACCCTGAAAATCACCACAATCATGTACTTCAAATTGATCGATCAAAGATTTCTGGGTGTAGTATTTTGCGATACGTTTATTCTTTAGCAACAACGAATCCCCTTTGATTTGTAATTCGAAAATAGGCTCTTTCTCTACTCGCTTGAAGATAAATTCATTGTGCTGGGTCTTTATGATTAGGCCTGTGTCGTTGCTGATAGCGGTAAATTCTTTAATCTGATAGATTTCATTGGAATCACAGACATTGACCAAAAGCAGCTGTTTTTTATTTATTTTGATTTCTGCAAGATCACAGGCATAACATATTCCTGAAAATTCGATACCATATTTCTTGAAACTATTTTTGCTCTCCGGCTGAAGAATATCAATCGGATAGAGCTGATTAAAAAGAGCCAAGTCATCATTGGATGTGGATTTCATCGCCTCCTTTTTCTGTAAAGTGTCTATACTGGCGGGGGTACTAACTGCAATGGCTGTTTTTTTAGCCTCATTCTTTTGTTGGCAGCTAAAAAGCAATGCTATACAGGGTAGAAAAATAGTTTTTATAGTGAACTTCATGGTTATTTTAGGTTAGTTGTACTTTTTTGAAATTGGTTATACTTGTTTTTATTCGATCTCGACCCATTTTTTTTCGAAATAGATCGTGCATACCGGTATATCGGTCGAATCGATGAATTTAGCTTGCACAAAATCACCCTTTGTGTCCACATATTTTAGTTTTGAGCCTTTACTGTCTAAGCCAGAGGTATCGTAATATGCACCCAGTTTGAGTTGAAATGGATTGTGTTCCACATCGTTGGTAAAGATGGAAAATAAAAGTAGTTTTTTTGAGCCTATATCTGCCTGCTCATAGCCAAAGAAGCGATGGTCTAAACGTATATTGGAATGTAGGCGTATGATGCTGTCTCGAGAAGTTAGGTTTACATAAGCTGTGGTGACTTCATCAGATTCCAGTACACTTTGCGCATTGGCATGGTCAATACTATCCAGTTTGGCGTGTTTTGGCAATGCGCTGTCTTTTAAGACAGTATCTTTGACTGGCCTTTCCGTCGTTTTTGCGGGTGCTAGGTGTGCTTCCTGTGGCTTTGATTTTTCCTGACAGGCAATTTGCAATGAAAGAAGTATCAATGCGCCGATATAATAACTGTATTTGAAATGATTCATTGTTCTTTCTGTTACAAAATCCAAACCAAAGTTGCCTAAAATAGGCTGAGAAAAAAATCCCTGTTTTCCGCTAAATGAAAAAATCGATAAATACGGTATTTTTACGGCATTCGCATGATTCTTGTCGTATGGGATGGATTAATGCGATACAACGACAAACAGAAAAAATAGGGCATGGCACATCGTATTTATATCTATAATGTAAATCTCAAAACCAAAGAAACATATCCTTCTTATCTGGCCGAATGGAATTATGAAATTCCTATCCTGATGCTACCTTTATTTTCTGCTCATATTCGTTCCAAAGGCTCACAGCTTTATGCAAACAAGGAAGATGGGATCGCACGACTGCGCTATTTTTATGCGTTGTTGGCTGATAGGTATCAATTGCATTATAAAAAAATATATTTTGAGCCTGTCAACCGGATGTTTGAATTTTTGGAAGAGCTACCTTTTGATGCCTTTCAGATCGATGGACGCGATGTTTTTACCATGAATGAAGAAAATGACGCGGAGCAGGCCAAAGATTGGGTGGCGGAAATAAGAATGAAGACCGCTTTGTATGAACAAGCGGTCGAAGAACAGTCCTTAGATCCGCTGGACCCGCTTGTGAAAGAATCTGGTTATACTTCTTTTTTAGATGCTCTTCAAACCGATTGGATTGATTATGGCTTGGGCTTATGGGCAGAAGGGCTTGTGCAGGAGAAAGGAGCAGAGGTTTTCGAAGCGGAAGGAAAACAAGGATTAAAAAATGCCAAAGGTGATATTTTGATTGAGGCGATTTACGATGAGATATTTGAATTCAATGACCAGGGGATTGCGGTAGTTCAATCAAATGGACAATATGGCTATATCAATGCTAGCGGCGCTGAACTGCTGTCCTGTCAATATAGCGACGCTTTCGATGCCCGGCATATCAATGGGAACAATTACGCTGAAGTAGAAGTGGCAGGAAAACGTGGGGTACTGCATATGGATGCCAAACAGCTGAGTATACCTGCAATCTATGATGAACTCGACTGGATCGCTTATGGTTTTATAAACGCAAGACAAGGGGATAGCCACATTCTCCTTTCGGCTGAAGGAAGATTGATTATTTCAGATCCTGCACCCGAGCCGTTTATGTATGACTATAACGAGCTGTTCTATAACCAACAAAAAGGAACGATAAAAAGGAAATATTACCGAATGGACGGTCAGTATTTAGGGACTTTTCTGGAAGGTAGCCTGGAGCCGCTAGCCAATCGATATTTTTGGATTAAACCCAATAAGCTACAGCCAAAAATTGCCGTCATTCAACCCGATGGCAATATCTTGGATGAAGGAATTGATCGGATTATAGTCTTGGATGGCTATCAAAGTATTGCCTATCTCAAAAATAAAAGATGGCAGATTTACTCGCTTGAGCAGGGGGTATTTCGACTGATGGATAGCCTGATAGATAAAGTAGCTGTAGATAGCATACAGCAATACCGTAAAGATATTTTTGTCGTAGGCTGTGCCCAAGGACAGGGGATTTATGATGCTCATCGAGGGGAATGGTTACTTGAACCTGCTATTGACCATCAGAAAATCGAACATTGCTTTTTGGATTTTATGCGCATACACTGTCCTGCGGGAATGCGCTATTTCGATACGAAGCTTAACTTTTGCAGTGAGCATTACGATTATATTTGTTCGCCTTTTCATTATCCAGCACCTGAGGCAATCTCAGGCGAACTCCTGTTGCTTTTTAAGGGAGAGAAGATCTTTCATCTCGACCTAAACCGGAATGTGATAGAGATACCCGAAACAGCATTCGGACATTTATATACAGAACGTTATCAGCTACAGGGGCGCGATCAAAGCTATTTTGTGCAATTTTATCAAGCCTGGACGAAACGCACGGGTGATGGATATGAACAGTATTTCGATAATGACACACTGCTTGAAAGGGGGAAGAAACTCGATGCTGAAGGGAAGGTCTCCGAAGCCATTCGGCTGCTCAAGATCGCGGCCGATCGCGGCAGTGCAGACTGCCAATATTTCCTTGGAAATATATATACAGATGCAGGCTACGATGGAATGGATATCGCAAAGGGAATGTTCTTCTATGAACAGGCAATGGCGCAGAACCATGCTCAGGCATGGAATAACTGGGCCTTTCTATATGCGACAGCGCATGGTGTTGAATTGGATATTTCGAAGGCCTTAAAAGGGTATCAGAAAGCTGTTGCGCTTGGAGAGGCGCAAGCCATGAGCAACTTAGGGAATTGGTATTACGAAGGAGCCTATGTGGAACAGGACTATGCCTTAGCTTTAGATTACTTTAAACAAGCTGAAAAAGCGGGTATCCCCAACGATGCGCAAATGGCAGAAATCTATTATCAAAAACAAGATTACGCGAACTTATTACGTTATTTAAAAAGGGATACCACAAATCAATTTGCCGCTGTCTATTATGGGATTTTGTATGAGGAAGGACTGGGTGTTAAACAAAGTTTGCCAAAAGCCATCCGTTACTATGAACAAGCCAATGAAGAAAACGTGTACGCCTATGCTGTCAATCGTTTGCTGCAGCTGTTTGCTGCGCATGGAGCTGCAGCAAACGCGGATAAATACGAGTTTTGGTTAAATTTTGCTAAAGAGAATACTGTTGAAATTGATCAATAGTAAGAGAATTATTATCGCATAGAAAATGGCTCATCGCATATATATTTACAATACAGATAAGAAGGATCAAGATTACTTTCCGCATTATTTAGGGGAATGGAATTATGTGATTCCGCCGCTTTTTTTACCCTTATTTGCTGCTAATCCGAAGGCAAAAGGTACCTTAGTTTATTCCGAAAAGGAGCCTGGAATCCGTAAGCTTCGCGCTTTTTATGATTTGCTCATTCATGAATATAGGTTAAATTCAGATGCGTTGGCCATGGCAGCTATCGGGAAACTGTTCGATTTTTTGGACGGTTTGCCCTTTGATTACTTCCAGCTGAACGCGAGTGATGTATTTAACATGAGCGATGTTAAACATAGTCAACAGGCAAAAGATTTTGCATTTGAAATCTATGAGAAGAATTTGCCCTATGAAAAAGCAATCGAAAAACAGTCCTTAGCTGAGCTCGAATCTATTTTGGCACCCGCTGGTTATACTTCTTTTTTAGCGATGCTCGAGCTAGAATGGGGCAACTATGGCTTGGGCTGGTGGAATAGCGAAGCGATTGATAGTCTGGATAATCAATTTTTTGAAGATCAGGGGTTTTGGGGGATACGCAATGCAAAGGGGGAGGTGAAGGTCGAAGCAAGCTATCAGGAAATTGGTGATTTTGACTATGAAGGGATCGCTGTCATAAAGAAAAATGATCTGTTCGGTTATTTGAATAGGGGCGGCGAAGAAACTATTCCCTGTATTTATTCATCGGCAGCGCCAGCCCAATATGGAGTTGGATCAACCGTTGGTAAGGTGAGCTTAGCTAAAAAATACGGATTGATCAACGTCGGGAACGGAGAAATAATCATACCGCTTGAATATGATGAACTCGAAGATTTTGCTTACGGTTATTACCAGGGAAAGAAAGATCAGCAATACTACATTATCGACGCCCAAGGTCAGTTCTTTAATGTTGTTGGTGCAGACAAGCCGTTTGACATAGATTATGATGGATTTATCTATCAAGATATTCCCGAAAATAAACTGCGTCACTATTATTCCAACAGAGGCATTTTACTTGGTGCTTTTGCCAGTGGTGCACTGAGCGAACTGCTGTTTGATTTTTATGCGGTCAATTTGAATAACAAAAAGAAAAAATCTGTTTTGTCTCCCGATGGAACTATCCTGGTCAAAGATGTTGATATACTCAATGCTGGAAACGGTCGAGGTGCATTATTCTTTGCCGATTCCGGTAGCATTCGTTTGTATAATCTGGAAGCCCGGGCCTATGTACTGCAAGACTTGGTAATGCAATCCGTTCAAGGGGGGACTGATTTCGGTAATGGTGCCTGGGATTGCTATATCATCGAAACAGCTGCCGGAAGTGGGATCTATCAGGCTGCTGAAAAGGCCTGGCTGATCCCGCTCTCAACGCACTATGTGAAAATTGTATATGCTGCTGTGATGGATTATTTTATTCTGAAAGACTATGCGGGAAGATATTACTATTTTGACGCAGTGCAAAGGGCCCTCAGCTCCGCCTACGATTATGTCTGTGCAAGCATTAATCACTATCAGGATCTGATGTTATTGCAAGGTGACCTCTTGTATAAAAAAGGCTACGATGGTGTGGAAGTAATTCAGGAAGAACAATATGGGCAATTTCTGAAGAAGCTGGATCAATTGTCAGGGGAAGATTTTGATGTATGTAGTCGTTTTTTTGAACGATGGAAGACTGCAAAGGGCGATAATTTTGAATCCAGCTATGATAGTTATACCTTGTATCATATGGCCTTAGACTGCTACCGGCAGGGCGATGTTGAAAAGGCGATGCGCTATTTTACCTTTTCTGCCGACCAGGGAAATGAAAGCAGCATGCATGAACTTGGGAATATCTTTACGGATACCGATAGCGAAGACAATCGTTTTTTAGATTTGGACAGGGGAATTCAATATTATGAACAGGCCGCCCAAAAAGAATATGCCCCTGCCTGGAATGCAATTGGCTACCTCTTTCAGTATGGAATCGGCTATAACAAAGACTTGAAAAAGTCATTTGACGCTTACATGAAAGGAGCCGAATTGGGAAATGGCTATGCTTTGTCCAATTTAGGTTACTTTTATTCAAGTGGGACCTATGTTGAAGAAGATCTGGAAAAAGCCCTCACTTATTATCAGAAAGCGGAATTAAAATTAGTTGAAAACAACAGCAATATAGCCTCTATCTATTACAGTTTGGAAGATTACGATCGTCTATTGGTTTACTTGAAAAGAGATAAGGAAAATAGTTATTCCAATATTTATTATGGATTGCTCTATGATCAGGGACTGAAATTTAAAAAGGACAGTAAAAAAGCGATCCACTATTTTGAGCGTGCCAATGACTACGGCGTTTACGAAAGTGCCACAGCGCGCTTATTGGATTATTACAAGAATGATCCTACATTTAGAAATCAGGAAAAATTTGTCCATTGGTTAGGTTTTGCAAAAACCAATGAACTGGATATCGAACAGGATTTATTGCAATGGGATAATCAGTCCGAAGATTCACATGCAAGTTCTTGCTTTTTTAGTAAACTATTTAAAAAGAAAAAGTAAATCATGTTATCATCAGCAAATATAGATTTTAGTGGCATTCTGATCGACTTGATCATGATTGTTTTTTTTGGATTTGGAACGATTTATACGTTAACGGTAGGTATTGTTCATTTCGTAAAGAAAAAAACACGAACCGTGGGGTATTATTTTCTGTCGTTTTTTCTGTCGGGCCTTATTGGACTCCTGATTGCAGGATTGCTGGCCTTTTTGTGGGCGATGTCATTGTCGTAAAGTGAAGGCAATAAAGTGAATTTAGCACAATGATCCTTTGACTGCCAGTCAAAAGATCATTGTGCTATGTGATTCCATCAATGGTTTTTGGCGTTGATAATATGCATGAGGTGGTGGTTACAATGCCATGCATACAGGCCTATATTGACCTTTAAAGAAATTAGTCTTTTGGTAACGGGGTGAATAAAACCCCTTTCAAGTTGTTCGGCTGAAAGGCTTTTCAGCAGTATGACCCAACGTTCATGTAGACCTTCAAGCAATTTTACCGAACTTTCTATGGGAATTATTTTGGCGTCGGGAAGTTCGGCCCACAATTTTTCTTCATATAATTTGATGGTTGGATCTTCTTCGGTTAGGGCCAATTTGAACCGGATAAAGCTATTCATATGGCTGTCGGCACAATGGTGAACGACCTGACGTATCGTCCAGCCGTCAGGACGGTAGCGCTTCTCTAGCGCACTGTCCGTAAGGTCGCCGACTTCGGATTTTAACCGAGCCGGAAAATCTGCAATTGTCTTGATCCAGTCATTCAACAGGGAGCTGTCAATTACATCGGGTATCGCGAAACGACCTATGGGGTATCTGAGTTTTTCTAATTCATGTTGCATAACCTAAAATTACTTAAAATAGATGCAAGGTTCCTAATCTTTATGTTCATGTTTTCGATGAATATTTTTTTTCGATAGGTTCTTGTGCAAGCTGTAATTTGGATGCGATAAAGAATTGTGTTAATTTCGGCAAAAATGCTAAGATCAATGATCCTCCCGTTTGTGTGGAGGATCATTGATCTTAGCATATAAAAGCACAAGAAATGAAAAGTCTAAAAGAACTGATTGATACAAGTAATTCGGGGTGGAAGCTGGTTGAGGGCTGGTTGAAGGAAGCGACAAATTCATATGAAGTGCTCCCTCAAAACCCTAAGCGGGCCGATGAGGAACTTTTAAGGGCACAAATTACGACAAAATCTCCGATGGGGGCCATTATTCATCAAAGCGGTGGTATACTGATCGATGGTGGCTGGTTACGGATTTTAGGCTCCGGTTCGCCAAAGCTGAATCGCGGAATTATGGAGTGGAATAAGGGTAAGAGCTTTGACAAGGAAGGCGAAAAAGGAGGATTTCTACTTATAGCTGATGATGTTTTGGGTGGTTATTTTGCCATCAATGCCGGCGCTCTGGGAGATGCTATTGGACAGGTCTATTATTTTGCTCAAGATACCTTACAATGGGAAAGTTTGGAATGTGGCTATTCGGACTTTGTTTTTTGGGCTTTGAAAGGGGATATCAGACAGTTTTATGAAACATTTAAATGGAAAGACTGGAGTGAAGACGTCAAATCCTTGACTGGTAATCAAGTTTTTTCGTTTTATCCTTTTCTATGGACTGAAGAAGCACGCGATTTTCGTAAAGTAGATCGCAAGCCAATGGCAATCGATGAGAACTACCACTTTACGATGGAATTTGCAGGCAGACGCTAATCGTTATTTCAATACGACAAACCTTCAGCTTAATGCTTTAATAAGGTGATAGGACAATATGTATATTGTTCTATCACCTTATCGTAGCGAGAAGAATAACCCTAAATAAGTGCTAAACGGATTTATTTTGAAGGCTAAAGCTAACTTCATTCAGTTTGATCAGTTGTATTTGTATTCCTTCTGCAAGACCAAGCTGCGTAGCGGCTTCTTTCCCCAGTTTAAGTACATGAAATCCTCTGCCTCGGTAGGTAAAATTGCATTCATATTCTCCGGCATTGATCATAATCCTTAATTTTTGGGATTTAGTGGGAAATAAAGGTTTAAATTCTTTTGTAATCCTTATTTGGGATTTCTTAACATCATCTGCAGTAATCTTGTTGCCCTCCGAAGGAAAAAGCATGTTTGTCGGTAGTGTCTGTACTGTGGAGGCTTGGGACTCGGCTTTTTGCTCCTGAATTTCCTGAACTTTTGGAGACTCATTTTGTATCGGTTCAGAACTTGTTTTATCTTGACGTTGCTTCTCTTGGCGCCCTTTCTTTCTATTGTTTTGATTTGCAGTTTTTCCCGCAGTTTCTGTAGGAGTTACGGAAGGAGTAGGACTAGAAGGAGTTTTGTGCTCGGTTTCCGCTGCTGTAGCCGGGCTGGTCATTGCTAAAGGCCGTTTAATGATATTGCGGATGTAGTAGTGTTTTATACGCGATTTGTCGGTGTTCCGCTCTTCAATTTCAAAATCTTCCTTGTAGGCTTTAAAAAGGTGGGACATCTTGTCGTATCCGTAATTTCGCGCATCAAAATCAGGTTTCCTTTTATTGAAAAGACTTCCGATTTCGCCTAGGAAAGCCCAGCCATTTTCATCAGCTGTATCATCGACAGTGTCTTTTAAAAGTTCCAGGGTTTCTTCATCCAGTACCGCTATACTTGCCGGGTTGTCAACCGGGGCAGGTTTGGGTTGATTTTGCTGTTTTTTCTTTGTGACTGTTTCTTTCTTTTGATTTTTTTCAAAAATTTCCACATAGATAAACTTGTCACAGGAGGCGATAAAAGGCTTAGGTGTCTTTTTCTCACCTATACCGATTACGAGCTTGCCTGATTCCCGGAGGCGGGTGGCCAAGCGGGTGAAGTCGCTGTCGCTCGATACAATACAAAATCCGTCCACTCTGTCCGAATGCAGAATATCCATGGCGTCAATAATTAATGCGGAATCAGTAGAATTTTTGCCTTGGGTATAACTGTATTGTTGTATGGGGGTTATCGCGTGGGTAAGAAGTTTGTCCTTCCATTTTTCAACATAAGGGTTGGTCCAGTCTCCGTAGATGCGTTTGATGGTTGGAATCCCGTATCTTTTGACTTCATTCAAAATCTCTTCGATCTTTCGATAAGATACATTATCCGCATCGATTAGTATTGCGATTTGCAAATCCCCATGTTCTGCCATATATGTTTAGATTATTTTTTTCAATATTTGAACTCTTTTCTATTCGTGTGACCTTTCTGATCTGAATATATTCGTTAAAAATACAGTATTGTTAAAGAATTTCTTGATTTTTTTAGAATTAATTTGAATGCTATTTTTTTAGAACATGCGATCAGCTGCTTTTGTTTGGGCGTAGGGAGGGAATTATTACGTTTGCGGAGCAGTGAAATGATTTGGGGGACGGTGAAAATAAAAAAAGGTTTTCAAACGGGGAGAATGAAAACCTTAAATAACCAATTATAAACCTAAATTATGATGATACAAAGATAGTGTAAATATTACACCTGTGCAAATTTCATTACTATTTTTTTAAAACGTTCTGAATTTTGTAGCTGAACAGCTACAGGTTACCTGTAGCTGTGCCGAAACTAGTCCATCATGAAGCTCGAAGGTCTATATTTCATCACAGCATAAAAGCTATTGGTGAACGCTTGCACGCTTTTATAACCGACTTTATATGCAATTTGGGAGATGCTGAATTGTTTTGTGCTAAGAAGTTCCAAACTCTTGATAATGCGGAGTAACTGCTGATATTTTGCAAGTGTCATTCCGGTTTCCTTTTTAAAAAGACGCTCAATAGTTCGGAGCGAAAGATTGGACAACATGGCAATCTCGTCTAATGTGAAGGCTGCTGTGTAATGGTCATGTAGGTGATTTAAGACGGCTTGAAGTCTATTCTCCTGAGGAAGGGTGATCCCAAGTTGGAGCAATTGTGCGGCGAAATAGGGGAGTTCATGGAGTAAAGCACCCAGGAAAACTTTTTCATGTTCATCTTCTTCAATCAATTTCGACCATTTTTCAGTATATAAAATCATTTCCCGTAACACTTTTGGGGCAGAAAATACCTGCACCTGACTGAAAAACAACTGGTCTTGTGCGCTGTCAAATTGTGGAGTATCAAAAAAAAGCACCATAAGTTTGATGCGCTCAGAGTGGGAGTTGGTCTTATGTAATGCACCAGAGGGAATCCAGGCAACGTGATTTTGGGGGAGTAGATACATTTTTCCTGCGACGGTAAGGTATTGGAAACCCTGTTCGACATAAATCAACTGACCTTTCCGATGATTGTGCAACTCGTTGTCGTGTATCCAGTTTTCTTCAAACCAGACAAAGGTTGATTTCTGGATACGTTCAATTGTCAATGTATGATTTGTTTGATCCATGTCGTTTTAAATTAAATTAATGGCAAATTTAATTAAAATTTCAGGTATATCTTTGCAGGCGATCATTACATGTATAGCGCGATTTTATTATGAAAGAAAATATAAAAGTATCCACAGCTGTTTCTTGGACCTGGTTATCCATATTGGTTGTTGTTATGGTCTCAACCAATCTGCGGTCGCCAATTACAGCCGTTGGCCCTGTACTGGGGCAAATCAGTGAAGATTTACAATTAAATAGTTTTCAAAGCAGCCTATTGACGGCAATCCCCCTTTTTATGTTTGCGAGCTGTTCTGTAGCAGTAAGTCGATATTCGCATAAACTGGGCATGCATCGTTTTTTATTGTTTGGTTTAATGCTGTTGAGTGTAGGGATTGTGCTTCGGGTCTGGGGCAATATGCCAACGCTGTTTGTGGGATCTTTTTTAATTGGACTTGGGATCTGTGTGGGCAATGTCGTTACACCTGGCTATATAAAAACCAGTTTTCCAAAGCAGATTGGGCTGATGACAGGGATTTTTGCGGTAGCAATGAATCTGACTGCGGCTTTTGCTTCGGGTTTTAGTTTACGATTGGGTGAATGGACTGGTCTTGGGTGGCAAGGCTCGCTGGGTGTTTGGGTGATTTTAGCCTTGTTATCACTTATTGTTGTTTTTTTTGATGGTTTAGGCCGAAAGAAGGCTCAAGGTATTACTGAAAATAGACAAACAACAAGTGGAATCGGGCATATCTTTAGGTCAAGATTGGCCTGGTATATCAGCCTATTCATGGGTATTCAGTCCCTAATTTACTACAGCTTGATTTCTTGGTTGCCCAAAGTATTGGTGGATTATGGTATGCCAAAGGAGGATACGGGCTGGTTGCTGTTTTTGATCCAAATTGCCATGATTCCCATTATGTTCATTGGACCTATTTTGGCTCATCGGATGAAGGATCAACGTTTAATGGCAACTGCTGTTGCGATAGGCATGCTCGGAAGTATATTTATATTCTGGCATTACAAGCTTCAGGGAATTTATGTTGCCGCCATATTGTTGGGACTTTCCAATGGACTGTCTTTCAGTTTGTCTATTCTCTTCTTTACCCTGCGGGCTAGATCAACGGCAAATGCGATCAAAATATCGGGCATGGCGCAGTCTGTCGGTTATTTCATTGCGGCTTTTGGCCCGCCGGTCTTTGGTAGGCTGCACGAAATAGATGCTACCTGGAATTACTCGTTCTACTTTTTGGCGGGGAGTATCGTACTTTTATTGTTTGCGGGATGGAAGGCCGGCGAAGATAAGTATGTAGCGGAAGATTAAAGATAAGGCTACATCAGGCATAGGTGTTTAGCTGATGTAGCCTTATTCAACTAGCTCTTAAGCGCTAGCTTTCGAATTTACCTGCTAATCTTTGAGGACAGAAAATTCGATGTATGTGGCATTGTTCACATCGTGAAAAATACGTTGGGTAGCTTTGCGGAAATCAGCTTTCGTAGCTGTATAAGGTGCTAAAAACACCTGTGGATTTCGTTCTGCCAGCGGAAACCACGAGTTTTGTACCTGGACCATAATGCGATGTCCTTTTTTGAAGGTATGCGCAACGTCTGGCATTTCAAAATTCACCTTTTCGACCATTCCTGAAGTCAAGGCCTGTGCTTTATCAAAACCATTTCGGTATTTCCCCGCCATGATCTCACCACGTACCATCATTTGATATCCAGCCATTGTTTTTCCTTGATAACTTGCGGCATCATTCGGGTAAACATCAATCAGTTTGACAACATAGTCCGCGTCTGTTCCTGTTGAAGAGACTTTGAGGAAGTTTTTGATTGGGCCTACAATAGTTAAGTCCTCCGTCAACGGTTCTGTTTGATAAACCATGACATCAGGGCGACTAGCTGCGAAACGTTGATCATCTACCATATATTCCCGTGTTCGGTTTTGAATTAACCCACCTTGATGCGGAACAGGTTTATTAGGGTCTGTTACATATTCATCCCAGGAATCTGTACGTTGAACTTTGTCAAATCCAAGTTTCCCCTGCGGTTGGAAGTATAGTTTTTTTGTCTCTACATTTTTTGGTGGCCACTGTTCGAAATGTTTCCATTCGTTGCTTCCTGAGACAAAAATGTTGGCTTCGGAAGGGGCGAAGTTTCCTTCATCTTTTAGGTAATATTTGAAAAACGGTTGTTCAAATTGTTCCTGATAAGTAATACTGGTTTTTTTCTCAAATTGGATATCACCTAGATAGTTTCCTTCTGCACGAACCCAGCCGCCATGATACCAAGGTCCCGCGACTAAAATCGAGTTGTTTTTTTTGCTTTTATCCTCAATCGATTGGTAGGTCTTAAATGTTCCATATGCATCTTCCGCGTCAAAGAAACCACCGACCACCATCACAGCTGGTCTTACCTCCTGTAAAGAATTGGTGATCACACGCGATTTCCAAAAATCATCATAGTCGGGATGTTTAAACAGGTCATTCCAAAATTGTACGGAGTCACCAAAATACTTTTCTTTGAGTTCCCGCGCTGTTCCTGCTTCTGCAAAAAAGTTATATTTATCGGCTTCTTTGATCTGAATTTTGCCCTTAAATTGATCCGGTGTGATGGGTTTTGGACGAGGGACACCAAAGGTTGACATGAATGTAAACGCATCCTGAAGAAACAATACGCCATTATGGTGGAAGTCGTCGCCGATATACCAGTCTGTTACGGGAGCCTGTGGGGAGACTGCCTTCAAGCTAGGGTGTGTTTTGACCAATCCGACGGTAGAATAGAAGCCTGGATAGGAAATCCCATAGAGCCCGGCTTTGCCATTATAGTTTTTGAGATTTTTCTGTAACCATTCAAGCGCATCATAGGTATCCGTACTTTCATCGATTGCTTTTTTATCTTTGCTGTACGTGGTCGGACGTATATCTTCAAAATCACCTTCGCTCATCCACTTGCCACGGACATCCTGGTAAACGAAAATATAGCCTTCATGCATCATTTGGGGGAAGTTTCCCAAGCTTTTTTTGTATTCGTTCTGCCCATAAGGAGAAACTGTGTAGGGTGTTCTATTGAGCAAAACTGGATATTTCTTGGATTTGTCTTTTGGACTGTAGATCGCAGTAAATAATTTTTTCCCATCTCGCATGGGGATTGCTACTTCGGTCTTTTCATAATGATCTCTAACATAAGCCGAGTCGGCAGCTGTTTGAGCATGTAACTGGCTTGCGCTTAAAAGCGCTAAAGTTAGGTACGAAATTGTATTTTTCATTCAGATAATTATTTGTTCAGTACATTCTTTGGTGTAAATTATAATTTTACACTTGGTTTCATTTTTTGCAATGCTATGGATACTCTTATGCACCTTGGGCTCTATGCGATACAGTTAAATTTGTCATCGCGTTATCGTTTGGCAGACTATTTCTCCAGCTACAGTGAGCGGATCAACAGCTGTTGGTTTATAAATTGAACGATAGATCCATTGCCTATATTTAGATTTAAGGCTAAAGTTAGTGCTACTAAAACCATTTTCCAATTTTATTGTCATATTTATAGCGAATAGAAAAAGAAAAATTGACCAATTTTTAAGAAAGAAAAACTTTTTTTGGATGGAATTTGGATTAGTTTTCGAATCTTAATATATTGAGTAAAATTAAGGAGAATTATTTTTGGGGTTAACAACTTTAGCTAAAAACGTTAAATTTCAATCAGATGGATTAGTAGAGCACTAAATAATAATTCATTTTCAGATTATTTCTTTAGGTTTCGAATGGGGTTTGTATTGGTATTTGTCACGATTTTATAAATTAAGTGGGGGGTGGTATGAAATATGTTTTTTTAAGCTAATTTTAAGAATTATTTTATCATAATACATCAATTAAATAACAATTTAAGTATATAGAATTAATATGGGACAACAAGTGAAAGATGCCAATGGAAAATTGGGTATTCTTATTCCGGGATTAGGTGCTGTGGCTACAACATTAATCGCTGGTGTGGCATCTATAAACAAAGGTTTTTCAAAACCAATCGGATCTGTTTCTCAATTGAGCAGAATCCGTCTGGGTAAACGCACTGAGAACAGAAATCCATTAATTAAAGATTTCGTCCCTTTAGCAAAATTGGAAGATGTTGTTTTTGGTGGATGGGACGTATATGAGGATAACGTATACGAGGCTGCATCAAAAGCAGAGGTATTGGAGAAAGGTCAATTGGATGCTGTTAAGGCCGAATTGGAGGCAATCCAACCAATGAAAGCTGTGTTTGACCGTAATTTTGTGAAAAATTTGGACGGAACGCACATCAAATCTGAAAAAACTCGCCGTGAATTGGCAGATGCAGTGCAACGTGATATTCGTGAATTTAAAGAGAAAAACGGATTAGACCGTGTTGTATTGGTATGGTGTGGATCTACTGAGCGTTATATTGAAACAAACGAAGCTTTTTCAACTTTAGCTAAATTAGAGGAAGCATTAGACAATGATGATCAACGTATTCCACCAAGTATGATCTATTGTTATGCGGCATTGAAAGAGGGAGCTCCGTATGTAAATGGTGCACCAAATTTAACATGTGACGTTCCAGCTATTGTGGAGTTGGCGCATCAAAACGGTGTGGCAATTGCAGGTAAAGATTTTAAAACAGGTCAAACATTGATGAAAACAATTGTGGCACCTGGTCTTCAAGCGAGAGCTTTGGGTGTTGAAGGTTGGTTTTCGACGAATATCTTAGGTAACCGGGATGGATTAGTATTAGATGATCCTGAAAATTTCAAAACAAAAGAGGTCTCTAAATTATCGGTATTGGAAGAAATTCTGGATGCGAAAAAGAACCCTGAGTTATACGGTGATCTTTACCATAAAGTACGTATCAACTATTATCCTCCACACGGCGATAATAAAGAATCTTGGGATAACATCGATATCTTCGGTTGGTTGGGTTACAAAATGCAGATTAAGATCAATTTCTTGTGTCGCGATTCAATTTTAGCAGCTCCGGTTGCGTTGGATTTGGCTTTGTTTATTGATTTGGCTCAACGTGCGGGTATGTCAGGTATTCAAGAGTGGTTATCATTTTACTTGAAATCTCCTCAGACAGCTCCGGGATTACCTCCTGAACACGATATCTTCAAACAATTGATGAAATTGCAAAATACATTGCGCCACATTATGGGTGAAGATTTAATCACACATTTGGGATTGGATTATTACCAGGAGCTAGTAGATAGTATTCAATAAACTGCCTTAATAAGAGAGGGGAAACAATTGTTTAAAAACAGTTTTTCCCCTTTTTCTTCAAAATCTTTACGATATTGAAGATTTGTGATATAACCCTCTGTAGACTTTTGCGCTTACGAACGCTGAGATAGTGACGGGGGTTTTGCTTTTTTATAAATGATTTTATTTTGCAATTAAAAGAAATGGAATTTGCAATTATAGCGGCGGGAGAAGGTTCTCGATTGCGAAAAGAGGGATTTAATTTACCGAAACCCTTGCTACCATTACATGGAGTTCCATTAATTGAGCGATTGATTCGCGTGTTTGTTAAAGAAGGGGCGCAAAGAGTTCATGTTATCATCAATAAACAATCTCCGGAGCTGAAATTGTTTTTGGAAAAAACAACGTTTGAATTACCTATTGTGCTAATAGAGGAAGATACTGCAAGTTCATTGCATAGTTTTGCCTTGCTTGTTAAAAATAACCCCGATTGGTCGTCCTGTTGTCTGACAACAACAGATACGGTTTTTAGACCACATGAATTTCATGCCTATTTGGAAGCATTTCAGCAACATCAACATGCAGATGCTTTTATGGCAGTCACACCTTTTGTCGACGATGAGAGTCCGCTCTATGTGAACACAAATTCACAGCTTCGGGTGGAAGCTTTTTTGGATACAGCGACCGCAGAAACGAAGTATGTTTCTGGCGGAATTTATTGCTTCCGAAAAGCAGCTATGGATTGTGCATTAAGCTCCGTTGAAGCAGGTAATTCCAGAATGCGTAATTTTCAGCGTGCTTTATTGGAAAACGATTTACAAGTAGAAGCATTTGTATTTGACAAGGTGGTCGATATTGATCATTTAAAAGATCGTGTCGTCGCAGAACAATTTTTGAGTGAGGAGGTTAGTTAGTAAAATGAGCGATATGATTTCTATTTTAGGCGTAACTCGAAAAAATCGCTTTTCACCCAATCATGTGGGGAATGATGCCGCTATATTTAATGAAGTAGTTTTAAAACTGACTGAAAAAGGTGCTTCGGTGGAGGTGTGTAATGAAGATGAATTTTTGTCTTCACCATCGGTGAAGCAGGATAATATTCTGACTATGGGGAGAACAAAGACTTTAGTTAAAAAGTTGCAATCTCTTCAAAATAATGGGATCAATGTTTTGAATTCAGGATTTGGAATTGAAAATTGCTTTCGGAAAAACATGACCCTTAAGCTTTTGGAAGGTGGAGTTCCTTATCCGAAGAGTATCGTGATCTCTACCGTTGCAGATATTCAATCTATTTTCGAAAAATTGAAAGGAAAGGGTGTATGGATCAAGCGTGGCGATTTTCATGCGATTCATAAGGAAGATGTTACCTTTGCTGCTAGTCTGAAAGAAGCGCAACATATCTTGAATGAATATGCACTTCGTGGGATTAAAGAGGCTGTGATTTCTGAACATCTTGCCGGAGACTTACTCAAGTTTTATGCCGTGCGGGGAACGGATTTCTTCTTTTATTTCTACCCATATGAACACAATCATCACAAATATGATTTGTATGAACAAATTAATGACGAGGTAGTACATTTTCCTTTTGATCTCGACAATCTAAAAGAAGTTGCTAATCGTGCTGCGGAAGTCCTGGATGTACATATCTACGGCGGCGATGTGATTATTGATGCAAATGGAGACTTCCATATTATTGACTTAAATGACTGGCCAAGTTTTGCGCCATGTCGGGCAGAGGCTGCTGAGGCCATTGCTCAAATGGTTTACCATAAATTTACTGAAAAGAACCACAATGCAGAAAGAACAAGTTAATGTAATCGAAGAAGATAATTTGAGTGCATTCGAACAATCTTTAAAATCTAATGATACAGAAGAGCGAATTGATATTTGGTTTTATCGACCTATAGGTTATCGCATCGCGCAAGTCTGTGCCAAAATCGGTATTACACCCAACGCTGTGACAATTATTAGTATTTTCTTTGGTGTTGCGGCGGGTATTTTATTCTATTATCCTGCATTATGGATTAATGTGATTGGCATGCTTTTATTGGTTTTTGCCAATTCTTTAGATAGTGCTGATGGACAGCTGGCAAGAATGACAGACAATAAAAGTCGCTTTGGTCGTATTTTGGATGGTTTTGCTGGAGATTTTTGGTTTGCTTCTATTCATATTGCGATCTGTTTACGCAGTATTAATGAAGGATGGCCACAATGGCTATGGGTATTCTGTGTACTTGCAGGTGTATCGCATATGCTTCAGTCGGCAATGGCTGATTATTATCGTAATGTACATTTGTATTTTATAAAAGGTAAAGCTGGAAGTGAGCTGGACAATACACGTGATTTGAAAGTTGACTATGATGCTTTGTCTTGGCGCAAGAATTTTTTTAGCAAATTTGTGTTGAATGGCTACATGGGCTATACACGTAACCAGGAAAAGCTTTCTCCAAAACTGCAAAAGCTGTTGCATATTGTGAAGAGTCGTTATAAAGATGAATTGCCAAAACAATTGATGGTCGACTTTAGAATTCAAAATAAACCATTGATGAAGTATACAAATATTGTACAGTTCAATACAAGGGTGATTTTCCTATTTGTCTGGTTGTTTATCGGTCAGCCTTGGATTTACTTTTTCTTTGATATGTTTGTCCTAAATCCGATATTGATATATATGTGTAACCGACAAGAAAAAGTAAGTGGTTATTTTGTTGATAAATTAACAAATGATCCAACCTATGGGTAGTAAGGTCTATAAAGTACTCTTTATGCTAATCGGTATAGGTACACTGGCCTATATGATTCATGCAATGGGAATCGATGAGATTTGGAACAACCTCGAAAAAATTGGCTGGTGGTTTTTGCCTGTACTCGGTAGCTGGGCAATACTCTACTGGATGAACGCAATGGCATTTAAGGCAATTATTCAGGAACCCGAATTGCCACAGACGGATGTACCCTTTTGGAAGGTCTTACAATTGACTATATCGGGGTATGCCATTAATTATATAACGCCATTTGTGGCGTTAGGTGGTGAGCCTTATCGTATTATGGAGCTTAAAAACTATGTCGGTGGTTCAAAGGCAGGTTCTTCCGTGCTGTTATACGGTGTCATGCACATCTTGTCGCATATTTTATTCTGGGTCGCTTCTGTTTTTCTAATTCTTTGGTTTGTTCCGGCAAGTACAATGGTTGATGTGGCCTGTGCTGTGATTTTTGTGATGGCTATCATTTGTACTTGGCTATTTACGAAATTTTATAAGAAGGGGATTACAGTTTCACTATTGAAAGCTTTGTCTAAACTACCTTTGGTAGGCAAGAGAGTCGGTAATTTACTGGAGACGAAGTATGAAACGTTGAATGACGTCGATCAGCAGGTGAAAAACCTCTTTCAAAATCGTCGCGATCGTTTCTATACGGCCCTTTTTTGGGAATTTGTAGCACGTGTTGTGGGCTGTTTTGAGATTTATTTTATTGGTTTAGCCTTAGATATTAATATTGATTTTATTGATGCTATGATCATTAGCTCCGGATCTTCCTTATTTGCCAATCTTGTTTTTTTCTTTCCAATGCAATTGGGAACGCGGGAAGGTGGATTAGCAATGGCTGTGATGAGTATAGGATTGCCTGCGAAAGTCGGTATTTTTATGGGTGTTGTGACACGAATTAGGGAAATTGTCTGGATTATGATCGGTTTGGGGTGGATGAGTTTAGTAAAAAAGAAATAACATGAATAAGTTTAATATTAAAGGGATTATTTTTGATTATGGTGGAACCTTAGACACTAACGGGGGCCACTGGGGAGCTGTTATCTGGTCGGGTTATGAAAAATATCAGGTTCCTGTAAATTTGAACGCTTTTCAGGAGGCCTATACCTACGCGGAACGTCAGATGGCTTTACAGCCTATCATTAAACCGCAGTTTAATTTTTTAGAAGTGCTTGAAGCAAAGCTCAATGTACAATTTGATTATCTTATTGCTGCAGGGTACGACCTAGATCGGTCATTAGCTCATAAAATAGCCTTTGACGGTTATTCGCTGGCAAAGAATACAGTTGAGCAGGTAAAACCACTGTTAAATTCACTTCATGCAAAATATCCAATTGTCATGGTGTCCAATTTTTATGGTAATTTAAAATCAGTACTTGACGATTTTGGTATCCTGCCATATTTTCAGTCTGTTGTGGAGTCTGCTGTCGTCGGTGTACGCAAACCTGATCCTGCAATCTATGCTTTAGGTGTGACTAAAATAGGTCTTCCTGCGCAAGATGTATTGGTTGTGGGTGATTCCTATAGTAAAGATATGGTACCTGCCAAAGCCGTTGGCTGCCAGACCTTATGGTTGAAAGGGCAGACTTGGGGCGAGGATAAATTGCAAGATACTTCAGCTGCAGACCAACAATTTACAAGTATCTTTGATTTAATCGACTTTGTTTAAATAAAGATTCTGACGAAATTCTTTAGGCGAGATTCCAACATTTCGCTTAAAGAATTTACCAAAAAAGGATTGATCCGAGAAATGCAATTTCACCGCAATTTCTCCGATGGAAAGCCCCTGGCAAAGTAACGATTTTGCTTCCTCCACTAAGACGTTCTGAATAAGTTCTATTGCTGATTTTCCGGTTAGTTCTTTCGTAATTACGGATAGGTGTTTTGCTGTGATACCAAGTTCCATCGCATAAAATTGCACCATGTGTTCTTTATGAAACGACTTTTTTAGGAGCAAATGGAAATTGGCAAGTATCTCTCTTTTCCGAGAGGGAATAGCTGGTGTATTTCGCATATTTTGGCTTCCTAGACGGGCTATTTCGCAAAATAATATTTCCGTTAATGACTTTATAATCTGATTCTTGAAAAGATAGCTAGACCCTTGTCGATCGTAATGAATAAACTGTTTAAATAAGTTGGATAAGTTAGTTGAATCTTGGTTCGATAGCGACCAGATGTAGCTGTCATTTAAGGCAAGAGACTTCTTGGTGACCTCGAAGAAATCCTCCTGGAAATCCAGTTTGAAGCTAAAATCCAGCGTAAAGAAAATCAAATATACCTCACAATCCCAAGATTTGACGACCGAAGAGCCATTAACTCGCGAAGAAGGATTGGTTAACAATAGGTGATTTTGAGCAACTTGTACCCGTTCATTATTAATGATGAAGGAAGTTTCACCTTTTTTTATTAAACAGAGTGAATAGAGCTCACCTTTTGATAAAATGTGCTGTTGCTCGGAACTAAAGACGGGTTTTGATTTGTTGCCTTTAAAATGAAAAACATAAAAGCCCTTGTGTTCGATGGAAGTTTCCATTACAGACATGTTTATTTTACGATAAAATCAAAATAGGTTTTACGATAGGGTTCATCTTGCAAGGTGTAATGCCACCATTCCTTATCATAAGCTTTAAAGCCAAATTTAGCCATCGCTTCTTTTAAGATCTTTCGGTTCTCTTTCTGTTGGGCTGTCAGATTCGCGTATTGGTGATGTGAGACTGCCCCGAAAAAATCAAAAGGTCCACCCATGTCAATCTCTTTTTGATCTTTTAAGCTAATGAGCGTTAGATCTACTGTACTGCCCCGGCTGTGGCCCGATTTGGACGCAATAAAGCCTAGATTGAACAAATTCTTCTTATTGATAAGCGGGTAGAATTCTTTTTTTGCGATCGTATCATTGGTGTTTAAGGACCATGTTTTAAAGTTGTCAACAGCACGTTGCGGGCGGTAGGCGTCGAATATTTTCAAGCCAAGACCTTTTTTATTTAAATGGTTCTCGACCTGCTGCAGTGCTAGCGCTGCGCGTTTAGTTAAAATAGCGACTGGTTTTTCATAACCTTGAATCGGCCTTCCGGTGAAGTTGTGACTGCCGAAATAACGCATTTCTAAGCTTATCGTAGGGATAATGTCCTTGACGTATACAAAATCTGAAGGCATGATCTTTTCCTGCCCACGGAGGCAAAGTGTGAAAAGGCTTAAGCCAAATGTAAGACACAAGTTGAATTTCATGGAATGAAGATACAACTTGTGTCTTAATTAATATAATAAAAACGTTGATTCTCGTCTGTATCAATAGGTATAAAACCCAGTTCGGTTTATTGATCAATTTGCGCTCCTATTGATAGACAGGCCACTAATGATCAGCTAATTTTTTTTTCAGGTAATTGTATATTTCTATCTGTGAACGACATGGGGCCTCTTTATTCTCGACGTAATGATTGCTCAGGGAATTATTGAGTATCCGCGCTTTGACATTATCTTTGAGCTGGATCTGAAGCATTTCTTTTAAATCCTCCTTGATTTTTTTGCTTGTTATTTTTACTGCTGCTTCAATACGATGATCCAAGTTTCTTGTCATCCAGTCCGCAGAGGAAATAAATAGCAGCTCTCGGCCAGCATTATAAAAATACATCACACGTGCATGCTCCAAATATTCATCCACGATTGAAATGGCATTCATTTGCAATTTAAACGTTTTTTGATTTGTTGCGCAGTAGATTCCCCGGATAATAAGATCTATTTTGACACCAGCTGTAGCTGCGTCATAGAGCTTTTTAATCATTTCTTTATCGCTGAGTGAATTTACCTTGACAATGATGTATGCTTTTCGGCCAGCCTTTGCTTCGGTAATTTCCTGGTCGATATAGTGTAGAAGTTCTCTACGCATATCCGTTGGGCATATCAAAAGACTTTTGCAATTTTTGATAATTTCAGCCGGATTTGATTTGGGACGTCTCAGGTAATTGAAAACCTTATTTATATCGGCAATAACATCCCTATTACTCGTTAAGAGGCAATAGTCTCCGTATAATTTCGCCGTTTTTTCGTTGATATTTCCTGTGCTGACAAAACCATATTGGATCGTTTTCATCCCAATACGTTTTTTTATCACACATAGTTTTGCATGGATCTTTTTATTTGGAATACCGGTCAGTACTTTAATGCCTTCCAGTTCAAGTTTCTCTTTCCAGTCCAAATTGTTTTCTTCATCAAATCTTGCACGAAGTTCAAGCATCACGGTGACTTCCTTTCCGTTGCGGGCTGCGTTAATCAAGGCATTTGCAATTTTTGAACTCGAGGCTAAGCGGTATGCCGTAATCTGGATCGTTTTTACATCGGGATCCATTGCTGCTTCCCGAAGTAAATCGATGATCGGTCTAAACTCATGATATGGAAAGGAGAGCAACACATCTTTTTTTAATATGGTATCCGTTACACGTTCGTAATTTTGGAAATAAGGATGTGGAAAGGACGTTCGTTCCAAGGGCTGATTGTAGGATTTAAACACATTGGGAAAATCCATGAAGTGTTTGAAGTTGTGTATTTTTTGCCCTGGAATGATGCTGTCTTTTTTTGAAAGGTTAAGTTTCTTGATCAGGAATTCTACCAATTTATGGTCCATCTCTTGATCGAAAATAAACCGGGTAGGTTTACCTTTTCTTCTGTTTTTTACCCCTTTGCTTATCTTCTCAACCAGCGTCGTGTTGATATCATTGTCAATGTCAAATTCGGCGTCTTTTGTTACTTTAAAGACATGTGCATTGAATACATCAAAACCGAAATAGGAAAATATTAATGGAAGATTAAACTTGATAACGTCCTCCAAAAGTATAATATGCTTTTCATCTTTTGGCGAAGGTAATTGTACGAAGCGTCCATTTTGACTGGTAGGGATTTCGATGAGCGCAAATTTGGTTTCATACTGCCATTCCTGTTTTCCCATCGCAATACCCAAGTAAAGGCTCTTATCCCGAATATAGGGCATAGGTCGTACATCGTCCAATATCAAAGGAATGACGTTCGATTCCACCTCATCCTGATAATAATCGCTCACAAACTTTTGTTGTTCGGGGTTCAGTTCCTCACTGGTCTTAATATAGACACTCTGTTTGGCCATATCTTTTTGGATACGATTCCACGTACTGTCAAATTTCTTTTGCTGCTTGATTACCCGGATATTGAGCTCTTCTAATATGAGCTGTGGATCTTCGTAGAAGGATTGGTTGGCACTTTTGTCTTTCAGGTCTATAGCCCGTTTTAGACCTGCAACACGCACACGGAAAAATTCATCGAGGTTATTGGAAAATATACCTAAAAATTTGATTCTTAAGGGTAAAGGGACCGTCTCGTCCGCAGCTTCCTGAAGTACTCTGCCATTAAAGCTCAACCAACTAACGTCTCTAGGAATAAATTTTTTCGCCATAGCTAAATATACGTAAATTTAAAAAGCAAAACTATAGCTCTACAGGGGATAATCGAACTTTTTTGTGTTAAAGAATTATTAAGTTATTTTTTGTTCATGTGTGTAGACCGGAATTTTAAAGGTGCATTTTTACCACTGCTCTTCTTCCCTGGCAATGACCGCTACAAGGTGTTGCACTGCATGGCAAAAAAAATCCCCCAAAGGTCTATTCAGACTTTGAGGGATATGTCATTATGTTTGGTTTCGTCTATTTCTTCTTTCCGTACTTTTTGGAAATTTGAAGAGCTTTGTATTTCGTCGTGTCAAAATGTGGCGTGTCAATTGACAAGCTTGTCGGATAAGGAGCACTTCGATCGAAGAAGTACACTGTTGTTGTACTTCCGTAATCATTAACAGGCATTAAATCAAGACAGGCAGAATAATCCGCATTCAACAGGTCGCCCACAGTAACGGCATAAATGCGTATGATACCACCTTTATTTTGTTCATTTCTGACGAAAGCGACTTCCTTAAAACCTCCAGGTAGATCTTCAATACTTTTCTGATTGAAGCTATCTTTTAAAATAAAACCCAACAGCACTAAAATCGGTATGACCAAAAGCCATAGCCTTTTATTCTTCTTCATTAAAAATACTTAAATTGTAATTGTTATACCTAATAATTTGTAAAACTCTTTTAAAATTGCCTGGTGTCCTGGCCAAGCAGGAGAGGTGACCAAATTGCCGTCTACGACCGCTTGATCCGCAGGGATGTTTTTCCATGTGCCGCCTGCTAGTTCAATGTCGGGACCCACAGCAACATAAGCTGTCAATGTGCGACCTGCGAGTACTTTTGCTGCTGTCAACACTTGGATGCCATGACATATTGCTGCCACAGGTTTATTGTGCTCAAAGAAGTGTCTCGTAATCTCCAAAACACGTTTGTTGAGTCGAATATATTCTGCCGATCGCCCTCCAGCAATATATAGACCGTCATAATCTTCGACATTTACCGCGTCGAAATCTTTATTGATTGCGAAATTATGCCCGCGCAGTTCTTTATAAGTCTGATCACCAGTGAAATCATGCACTGCTGTGGGAACTACATCTCCACTTTTGCGGTCCGGAGCAATTGCATCTACCGTTAATCCTATTGAACCCATTGCTTGAAATGGAACCATTGCTTCGTAATCTTCTACAAAGTCACCTACAAGTAGTAATATTTTTTTTGCCATATCAAAAAACCTCTTTTAATAGGTTTTCAATTTACATATTAAAAGAGGTATTCACAATGATTATTTGTTAATCTTTTGTTAACCTTGCACGGCTAATTTTTCGGCAAGTGCACGTTTTGTTTTACGCACTTTAGCTTCTAATTGACTTCTTAAAGTGGGATCGATAATACCTTTACCTTCTTCAAAGTTTTTGTGGAATTCAGGAAGGGAGAAGGAGTCTAATATATCGGCGCCATCCCAAGTGATTCGGTTTACTGCGGTGTTCAATACCGTGGCACCTCCCATTGGACCAGGGGCAGTAGCCAATAAAAAAACAGGCTTGCCATTGAATAATTTGCGGTTAGGAATACGCGAAACCCAGTCAACAATATTTTTGTAAGCTGTAGTATATGACCCATTGTGTTCGGCCAAAGAAATCAAAAGGAAATCTGCTGCGTCCATTTTAGCTGCAAAGTCATGCGCCAATTGTGGAATGCCCAACTCAACTTCTTTGTCGTAAGAATAGATAGGCATTTCAAAATGGTTTAAGTCTAGCAATTCGATGATATCGTCTGCTTCTTTATAGTATTTGGAAGTACTTGTGACGAACGTTTTGTTGATTGAATTTTTGTTGCTTGTTCCTGCAAATGCTAATATTTTCATCTTTATATCATTAATTTATGAGGTGTTGAATAGGGGCAAAACTACCCTATACTGACCTAGTTGTTGCCTTTAGAAAATCATGAATTTCGCATGTTTTCGCTATGTTTTATTTTAAAATCTGGTCAAACTTACGATATAATTGCTGAATAAATGTCAATCAAATGTCTCTGTACGGCGTTCTAGCGTATTTATTGATGTAGATCAATAAAATTGAAACGTTCGTACATACCAAGCAGGCCTGTAAGTCCGCCAGTATGAATAACGAGTACCTGATCTGCGGGGGTAAAGTAGTCCTTTTTGATCAGATCATCTACGGCATAAAGTAATTTGCCGGTATAGGTGGGCTCGATCATGATTCCTGTAGCAGCTATAAAATGCTGCACAAAGGCGAGCAAGTCGGTATTGGATTTTGCATAACCACCAAAATGATAATCAAGATGTAAAATAGGAGGGGTGATGTTGGGGTAAAGTTGATCGACTTCCTCCTGAATAAAGCCCCCATTTTTTAAAACAGGTATGCCGTGTACGCGGGTAAATAGATCTCGTTTTTCTATAGCATTGGCTATTCCAGCTAATGTTGTTCCTGTGCCGCAGGCGGTAAAAATATGCTGGTATTCATGTTGGAGTTCATCAACGAGTTCGGAGCAACCTTTTGCTCCTAGCATGCCGTAACCACCCTCGTGTATATAGAACGTCGTTGGATCCTGACCAAAATAGGTGTTGTATAAATTTTCTTTATCTCGGTAAGATTCGCGGTCGACGTAAATGAGCTGCATCCCAAAAAGGCGGCACATCGCTAAAACAGGGTTGTTAACCCCTTCTTCACCTCGAACAAAAGCGGTTGTTTTAAACTTGAAGGTAGCTCCGGCGCAAGCGGTAGCTAAAAGATGGTTGCTCCATGCTCCACCAAATGTAACAAGATGATTTTTCTGAAGCAGCAGGGCTTCTTCCAGATTATATTTTAATTTTCGCCATTTATTGCCTGAAATAAAAGGATGGATGAGGTCATCGCGCTTAAGTGTTACTTTAATATGCTTCTTCTCCCAGGCTGGGAGGCACAATTCAGTTTCGGGGCTATGGATTTTGAAGGGCAACATAACATTAAATGAAAACAAATTTAACGAAAATTGTTTCATTTGGTTTATTTTTGTAGCATGACAGAACAAATAGGATCGAAAGATCAGGAAGAACAAGAATTATTTGAGCATCTACGTATTGAGGTGGATAAGGGACAAGCATTACTCCGCATTGACAAATACCTGATGAACAGGGTAGAAAATGCTACGCGGAGCAAAATTCAGCATGCTATTGAAGCAGGTTCTGTCATGGTTAACGGTAAGGAGATCAAGGCGAGCTATAAGGTTAGACCTGATGATGTGATTACATTGGTGCTACCTGATCCACCACGGGATAACGAAGTTTATCCTGAAAACATTCCATTGGATATCAAATACGAGGATGACGACGTGCTGATTGTGAATAAAGAGGCGGGAATGGTCGTGCATCCAGGATATAATAATTATACGGGAACCTTGGTAAATGCATTAACTTATCATATACAGCAGCTGCCACAGCTCCCAGGAAACTCCGATCGCCCGGGGTTGGTGCATCGAATCGATAAAGACACTTCCGGACTATTGGTTATTGCTAAAAATGAAAAATCAATGGCCTTTTTGGCAAAACAGTTTTTCGATCACAGCATTACCCGTAAGTATATTGCATTAGTTTGGGGTGATTTAAAGGAGGACGGAACAATTACAGGTTATATTGGACGTCATCTAAAAGACAGACGCATCATGGCGATGTATGATGGTGAAGACAAAGGGCGTTGGTCAGTGACACATTACAGAGTTTTGGAGCGACTGGGCTATGTTACTTTAATAGAATGTCAGTTAGAAACAGGGCGTACACACCAAATTCGTACGCATATGCAATCTATTGGTCATCCGTTATTTAATGATGCAATGTATGGTGGAGATAAGATTTTAAAAGGTACCGTGTTTTCAAAGTACAAGCAGTTTGTGGATAACTGTTTTTCATTACTGCCGCGACAAGCCCTTCATGCGCAAGTATTGGGATTTATCCATCCTTCTACAAAAGAAAATATGTATTTTGAGGTACCATTTCCGGAAGATTTTCGTTTAGCTTTAGAAAAGTGGCGCGGATATGCGGCAAATTCAATGGCTATAGAAAATGATTAAAATTTAGAACAAAATTAAGATGCCAACAAACTATATCAATTTCAATGGAAGTGTAGTGCCGGAAGATCAGGAAATATTTAGCATTGAGAATAGAGGTTTCCGTTATGGGGATGGATTATTCGAAACGATGCTGTATAAGGATGGTGATATCCGCTTTCTAAATTTTCATGTCGAGCGTTTACAGAAAGGAATGGAGTTGATTCATTTGGATGATGCGAACCTGTTCGATGAATTTTTTATTCGTTCGAGATCCGAAGAATTAATCCGTAAAAACAACATGTTGGGGCAGCAGGTTCGTATCCGATTGATCGTGTTTAGATCTGGAGGCGGATTGTATAGTCCAACGAGTAATAAACCTGGTTTTGTTTTGCAGGTGCAGCGCATAGAACCTAATCTTCGCGATAAGAAGGTCGGTTTGATTGTAGGGCTGTACAGTGAATTCAAAAAACCGTATAGCGATCTTTCAAAGATTAAATCTTTAAATGCGCAGATTTATGTGTTGGCTGGCATCTATAAAAAGAAAATGGCTTTTGATGATGTATTGATTCTAAATCAGGAAGGTTATCTATGTGAATCCTTGATTTCAAATATCTTTGTCTATTATGAAAAGGTACTTTATACACCAGCGTTATCCGAAGGATGTATTGAAGGAGTAATGCGCCGGGTAGTTATGGACATGGCACAGGATGAAGGTATAGAGGTTGTTGAGGCACAGATAAGCCCCGAAATCATGAAACGGGCGGATGAGATTTTCTGTACCAATGCTGTACAGGGCGTACAATGGGTAATGGGCTATAAGCAAAAGCGCTATTTCAATAAGATATCGCGGATTTTGCAGGAAAAATTACAACATTGGAACTATGACGTCAGTGATGAACAGGACTAGAATAATTTGATTATACATACAAAAGGTCAGGATTTAATCCTGACCTTTTGTATGTATAATTCGCTCAGCCCATTGCTCAAAGGCATTTTTAAAGCTGCGTAGAAAATCTTTGGTTTTTTGTGATTCAATAGTCCCACTGGGACCAATACATGTTGTTATACTGCCCAAATAAGCTTCGGGTTGCTGCATCGTTAAGATATTGACGAAGACTAGTGACTGACGTAAATGGTGGTTGGCGCCAAAGCCTCCGTAAACTCCCGTTGATGAAGAAATTATTGCGCCAGGTTTACCATCCCATTTATTTTTTCCATAGGGTCTTGAACCCACGTCAATCGCATTTTTTAAAACTGCAGGAATAGAACGATTATACTCTGCAGTAATAAAAAGTACAGCATCCAGGGACGCAACCTCTTTCCGAAATCGCACATAGCTCGGAGGAGGATTTCCTACATCGTCAACATCCTGATTATATAGGGGAAGCTCGCTGATATCGATTATGCGATAGCCAAATTTAGATTCCTCTTGTTCAAGAATAAACTGCGCAATTTTTTTGTTGTAAGATTCCTTTCGTAAGCTACCAACCAATATTCCTACGTTATATATACTCATTGTGATTAGTTCATTAAAGTCTGTATGATCTGAACAACTGATCCTACTAAAAAGTTTGCGGTTTTATTGCTAACTATAATCATATTCAACCTGTTTAAAATGAAGCTCTTATTGTTGTGTTAACAAAAATTAACATTTGAACATTAATCTTTTGCACACTGTTTGTTGTCGTATTGTAAAGAAGAAATTACAAACTAGAGGGAGGAGCTACTTATGAAAAAATTGTTTTACGCGGCGGCGATTATTGCAGGCCTTTTTACAGCGGGAGCTGCACAAGCGCAAGTCAGTATTAGTGTCAATATTGGGAGTCAGCCAAGCTGGGGGCCAGTAGGTTATGATTATGCTCGTTATTATTATATTCCAGAATACAATATGTATTACGATGTACCCGCGAGATGTTACGTTTATTATGATAATGGCGGCTGGATAAGAAGAGCAAGTTTACCGAGGAGATACAGACATTACGATTTTTATCGGGCTCATAAAGTGGTTATTAACGATCGCACACCATGGCATCACCACGATCGGTATAGAAGCCGTTATGGCGGTTACCGTGGAAGACAAGTATCTATCCGTGACAACCACCACGGTGGTAGCGGGTATTCATTTGCCAGCGAGCGTAGTGTAAGGCGCGAACATTCATGGGGAGAAAGCCGTCGATACGATAGAGGAAATGGACATGGACGTGGCAATAACCAAGGGCATGGAAACGGACATGGGCGTGGTAACGGTCACGGAGGAAGACATAGAGATTAATCGAGTAGTTGAATAACATGATAAAAAAGGAATCTATATAAATATAGGTTCCTTTTTTTTGGCCAGAAATAACACGCTGTTTGCATTCGTAGCTTTGGGTGCTTGCGGAATCATGAAGCTTTTAGTGTACATGCACAATAAATTAAATAACATAACAGCTTGATTAATGAAAAATATATTAATTTTGCGCTACACGGGACTGAGGTCAGCCTATTTTAGGCGATTTTGAGTTTTTGGGAAATAATTGTAATGTGTAAGTTAATTTTTGTGATGAGAAAAGTGGTTAATTCGGGTGTTGTATGGGTAGGGTTAAGTATATCTATTTTTGGATTTTACTCCTGCAATCAAAGTGGGACAAATAAGGTGCAAAATGTGGGAGCTGTTGACTCTATGCCGCCAAAAAAGGATAGTTTGCTTGCTGTGCAAGATTCTATAAGTAAAGTGGATTCGCTGCGTAAAGACACCATTACAAAAATGGAAGAAAATGTGGACTACAAAGGGACTAAAGATACGACAGTATTGTTGACTGATACAGTTTCTCCACGTTATATTTATCTCACTTTTGACGATGGTCCACTGAATGGAAGCCAGCACCTTGATTCCATTGCGACTGCTAAAGGCATCAAAATTAATGCTTTTCTGATTGGCAATCATGACAAAATGAGTAAAAAATTACACAGTTTTACAGAACGTTATAAGAATAATCCTTTAGTGGATTGTTACAACCACAGTTACTGGCATGCGCACAATAAATACAGTACTTTCTATTCGAATCCACAGACGGCTTTTGAAGATTTTGAACTTGCTGAGCAATCACTGGGTTTAACACATAAAATAGTGCGGTTGCCGGGACGAAATATCTGGTATATCGGAGACCGTAAAAAGGTTGATTTGAAAAGTGGGGCTTCGACGGCCGAGTTACTACACCAGAATGGTTATAAAGTAATTGGTTGGGACTGTGAGTGGAAGATTAATGGTGTTACAGGGAAGCCAGACCTATCGGTGAATCAGTTGTATACCCAAATGAAGAATTTACTTCGTAAAGGTACCTCTTATACGAAAAACAATGTTGTGCTATTGACACATGATAATATGTATCAAACGAAAAAAGGACAGCGGTTATTATCGGATTTGATCGATAGTCTCAAACAACATCCAAACTATCGTTTTGAATTTGTGCGGAATTATCCGCAATAGTGACAGCTATCTATCTAAATAATTAAGGCTTAAACAGGAATGAACACCAGTTTAAGCCTTAATTATTTAGTCGAAAAGTCTAGTTTAATTTTGTTTACGGAGATATTTGGTCAGTATAACGATTGTTTGACCTTCAATCTTTCCTTCAATTTGTTCGATATTGTCTGCTACTAGTCGAATATTCTTAACCACGGTGCCTAAAGTCGCTTTTAAGGAGGAACCTTTCACGTCAAGCGTTTTTGTCAGAACAACAGTATCGCCCTCCAACAGTCGTTGCCCGATGCTATCTTCATGAAAAGAAACATAGCCATCATTTTCATGATCTCCAGTTTTCTTAGCTTCCAATAGTGTTTCATCGTCGAGATAGAGGATATCCAGTGCTTCAGACGCCCAGCCTTCATTTTTTAATCGGTTTAACATACGCCAGCATACAATTTGCACCGATGGGTTTTCGGACCACATCGCATTTGGAAGGAATTTCCAGTCGTCTGGATTTAATTGCTCCGTTTTGTTGAGCTGATTGACCAATGTTTCTGAAATCAGTAAAGTATTGTCCAAATTTGATGTTATTTCCGGTGGTAATGTGTAGGCAATTAAAGTAGCATCTTCGCCTGTCAGCTCACATTTCCCGCCAGCTCTCGCTTGTAATTGTTCTTCTAATTTCATGTCAGTTTTTTTGAAAGCCCAAACTTAGCCAAATTTGCTTTGATGTGCAATGACGAATATCACGACTTAGGGAAATAATTCCTGTTTTTACTCTTATAAAGCATTGTTTTTGCTTATGACTTTCATTTGTTTGCTGGTAGATTTATTTATATGATGCGGGCTATGAGGTAAAGTGAAGTAAATTTTTTCTTCAAATAAATTTACTTCATGTAGAACATTGGTACCGAATTTGTGTTTAACCAACATTAGAAAAGATTATTAACTGTAATATAGGAATACTATGAAATGGCAAGGAGGCAAGCAAAGTGGTAATTTTGAGGACCGTCGTGGAATGTCGGGGGGAGGAAAAATTGCTTTAGGAGGAATTGGTGGAATTATTGTTTTGGTCATTGGATTTTTGATGGGTGGAGATCCGATGCAACTCTTACAGCAAGCCCAAAATATGGGGGCGCAAACTGAACAGTCGGGACAGCCGCGTGAGTTAAATCCTGAGGAAAAAAGACTAACTGAATTTTCATTAACTGTACTTCAGAGTACCGAGGATGTTTGGGCAAAGCTGTTTAAAGAGCAGATGCAGAAAAATTATACCCCTACAACACTCGTATTTTACGATGGGGGAACACAAACGGATGGTTGTGGTATGGGGCAGGCTTCTTACGGACCTTTTTATTGTCCGGGTGATCAAAAGATTTATCTGGATCTGAGCTTTAGTAAAGAACTGTCGGATAAATTCGGTGCAAAGGGAGAGTTCGCTATGGCATATGTAATTGCGCATGAAGTTGGACATCATATCCAACAATTGGTGGGATTATTGCCGAAGACCAATCAAGCCCGAGGGAAACTGAGTGAGCGTGAAAATAACAGGATTTCCGTTATGACCGAGCTGCAAGCGGATTTTTATGCTGGTGTATGGGCGCATTACATCAATGAATTAACAGATGTAAAAATTGATTATAATGATATAATGGACGGGATGAAAGCTGCAGCTGCTGTTGGTGATGATAAATTACAGACGGAAGCACAGGGCTATGCTGTTCCTGAATCATTTACACATGGTACATCCGCCCAGCGTATGGAATGGTTTAAAAAAGGATATGACTCAGGGGATATGCGATCGGGCAACACCTTTGAAGATCCGAGTCTGAAATAAGGATCGTAATTCGAATAAAAAAACACCTGGCCGTGCATTAAGACCAGGTGTTTTTTATTGTGGTATAGGCAACTTGCCTTGAGGGAACCAAGCCGTTTGGCAAATGCCGCGCTGATCATGTTAGATCATTACTGAACCAAGAGATTACAACCACGAATATCACTTTGGTCAAAACGTCCCAATATTTCAAAAGATCCATCCTGATATACTTTGCCTAAATCTTGTGTGGCTATAAATGAACACGAGTAGCGATTGGCGAGGTCGATTACATTGATACCGCCAGTTTTATTCAAAGGAATCAGGCTTAAAGGATCATTGGTATCTCGAATCAAGATTTTCATCCATTTGGGAAGATAGAATATTCCCTGACCTGAAGAGTAGCCTTGTGAGAGTAACTCTGTCATGCCATATTCAGAATGGATACCATGGACAGAAAAGGCTTCTTCCAGGAGTTTATGGATTTCCTGTTTCACCATTTCCTTACGCTTACCTTTCATTCCGCCGGTTTCCATAATGATCAGTTCAGGAAATTCAAAGGCATATTGTTCAATGAAGTCGAGTAGGGCATACGTTACGCCAAAGAGGATGGTCTTTGTGCCTTTATTTTTGAGCTTAATAAGTGTATCGTAAAGCTCTTGGTGGTTATAGAGAAAATAATTGCTTTCAGGTTGTTCACTTTGCTTCATGAGATCATCAATCATATAGATCAGCGACGAACCACTTCGCTCTAGGTAGGATGGGAGCAATGCAAGGACGGCGATGTTGCTTAGCGGACCATAGAAACTTTCAAAAATCTTCCGAAAAGTTCGCTCATATATACTCCGGTCAGCGACCAGATGTTTTGAGGTGACCATACCTGTTGTACCCGAACTCGAGAATACGATTTCAGCCTCCATTCCTTCAGCAATAACCTGTTGAGTCTTAAAAAATTCGATGGGCATGAAAGGAATATCCGTATAGTGCTGAATAAGGTCTTTTTCTCGCCCAAGGAGTCTGATATAGTCACGATAAACTTTGCAATGCTGGCTTTGGAATTGGTAGGTATCTAAACAATGCTGATTAAAATCATCCTCTGTTTTAATGTCAAAAAAATCCTTCCAGTTCGTCATAGCATTTAAAAATTTGATAGACAAAATTAACTAAAATTTGGAAAAGAACACCGTTAATTGTGGCGTGTATAGGTGTTTCGTAGAAATAGATCAGGATAGGCCCTGAAATATAACTAGGGAACAGGCTTAGGTCAAGTTAAGAAAACTTAACCTAAGCCTGTTTATTTTATAACATACCACCATCAACAGGAAGAACCTGTCCGGTTACGTATGCTGATAAATCAGATGCTAAATAAAGACATGCATTGGCAACGTCTTCTGGTTCGCCAGCACGTTTCAATGGAATTCCGGCTTCCCATCCAGCCACAACTTTAGGATCCAGTACATCAGTCATTTCGGTACGTATAAAACCTGGAGCAACTACGTTTGCACGGATATTACGAGAACCTAATTCTTTAGCGATAGATTTTGTGAACCCAATAATACCAGCTTTCGATGCGGCATAATTTGCCTGACCAGCATTTCCTTGAACTCCAACAACTGAAGACATATTGATAAATGAACCTTTACGGTTTTTCATCATAATTTTCGAAGCAGCTTTTGTAACGTTAAAGACAGATTTTAAGTTGACATTTAATACATCATCCCAATTCTCTTCGGTCATACGCATTAACAAGCCGTCTTTTGTGATACCGGCATTATTTACAACGATATCTAATCCTCCAAAATCGGCAACGATCGCATTGATTAATTGTTCTGCTTCTTCGAATTTTGAAGCGTCAGAGCGATAACCAATCACTTTGGTGCCGAAAGCTTGAAGCTCCTGTTCCAGCGCCTGTCCTTTTTCGACAGAAGAAAGATATGTAAAAGCGACGTTGGCACCATGTTGTGCAAACACTTCCGCAATTTTCCTTCCGATTCCTTTTGATGCTCCTGTTACTAAAGCAATTTTTCCTTCAAGTATTTTCATCTGTATAAGTTATTTGTTCTTCAATTATTCACACTTGGGCATTTATGTCCATTTTCCACGCGCTGTCTTTCTCTCACAGCCCGTCTGTTATTGGAATTCAATACGAAACATGAACTCGTTTCCATTTGGTTTATCTTGGTTATACCACAGTGCTTGTGTTTTTTCGATGCCGTCGTATTAGCGAATAAATGATCTTGTTTTTTAGCTATTGTGTACACTATTGCCTTTCGATGTTCTGCAAAAATGTTAAAACTATATTATAACACAAAATCTTTCGATAAATAACGGTTTAAAATAGAAAAACATTGTGTGCTGACCTTGTGTTTATCTTGGAGTGGGGGAGTGTTTTCAGGAAACAATTTTAAAATTTTACGGTAAGCGATCGCTCACTTAGGATTATTTTAATAAATCAATGGTATTTTTGAATAAGTGGTTCTAAAAAGTACAGTTTTTTGACAAAAGACTTGGACGTTTACCAAAAACTATATTAAATTTGCATCAATCACAAAAACATGAGCAAAAAATCAAATAAAGAAGTTGACGTTGTTCTGATCGGCGCCGGTATTATGAGTGCTACTTTGGGTACTCTAATCAATGAATTAAGCCCAGACGTTAATATTGAAATTCTTGAGCGTTTGGATGTTGTGGCTGCTGAAAGTTCTGACGCTTGGAATAATGCTGGCACGGGTCACTCTGCCTTATGCGAGTTAAATTATACCCCCGAACAGAAAGATGGTTCTGTAAAGATTGATAAAGCAGTTAAAATTGCTGAGCAATTTGAAGTGTCTAAGCAATTTTGGTCCTACCTCGTTGATAAAGGCATTATTGCCCAACCTGAAAATTTTATCCGTAGTATTCCACACATGAGTGCGGTTTTTGGTGAAAAAGATGCTAAATTCCTAAAGACAAGATGGGAAACATTGACGACCCAAAACTTGTTTAAAGGGATGGAGTATACCGAAGATACGGCATTGTTGAAATCGTGGATTCCATTGATGATGGAAGGACGCGAGGCCGACGAAAAAATCGCTGCGACAAAAATGGATCTGGGTACTGATGTTAATTTTGGGTCGTTGACACGTGATTTGATCGCTAATCTTGAAAATAAAGAAAATATTTCGATCTCCTTAAACCATGAAGTAATCGACATCGAACGTGAAGAAGATGGCCGTTGGGAAGTGGAGGTCAAAGATTTAAAGACAGGAACAAAGAGAGAAATCAAAGCAAAGTTTGTATTTATTGGGGCCGGTGGCCACTCGTTGTTATTGTTGGAAAAATCTGGAATACCGGAAGCGAAAGGCTATGGCGGATTTCCTGTAGGGGGCCAATGGCTACGTTGTGTAAATGAAGAAATCATTAATACACATCATGCGAAGGTATATGGAAAAGCTTCTGTTGGAGCTCCTCCAATGTCTGTACCGCACTTAGATACACGTTATATTGATGGCAAACAAGCGTTATTGTTTGGACCTTATGCAGGTTTTTCAACTAAATTCTTAAAACAAGGTTCTTACTTCGATTTACCCGCTTCTATCAAACTGTCCAATATCCGTCCGATGTTATCAGCCGGACTTGACAACTTACCTTTGACGAAGTATCTTATTACTGAAGTCATGAAGTCACCAAAAGATAAACTAGAGTCTTTAAAACAATTTATGCCTACAGCTAAATTGGAGGATTGGGTTATCGAGAAAGCAGGACAACGTGTTCAGGTCATCAAGAAAGATGAAAAGAAAGGTGGAATTTTAGAATTTGGTACAGAGGTCGTTTCTAGTGCAGATGGTTCTATTGCAGCGCTATTAGGAGCTTCTCCTGGAGCTTCGACCTCAGTTGCTATCATGATCAGCCTGTTGAAGAGATGTTTCCCTGAACGTGCGAAATCAGATGAATACCGTAAAAAACTACGTGAAATGATTCCTTCACACGGGAAATCATTGAACGATGATGCGCAACTATGTAAAGAAACGCGTACGCGTACGCACAAAGCGTTGAAATTGATTGATATAGAATAATCAATTCGACAGAAAATATACTTATGGGGTGCTTGGAATGACCATGGTCATTCTCGGCTGAGATTATACCCAATAAAAGCGATTGTACCTCCTTGTACAATCGCTTTTATATACCTGATCCAGGTAATGCTGGCGTAGGGATTTAATTTCAATAAAAACGTCCGTTTTTCTCCCATAGGTTTATTATGAATTACACGAAATAATAAACAAGGCGATGACTTCTGAAACAATTTTCGAAGCTTTTATAAAACAGATCCAACAGGCCACCATCGCGGAGTGGCTAGGGGTATCCTTTGGTGTTTTACAGGTTTGGTTTTCCCGGCAAAATAAATCGATCAATTACATTTTTGGGATTATTGGTATCTTAATTTCTGTTTACGTATTATTCCATGCGAAACTATATGCAGAAATATTACTACATCTTTATTATTTGATCATGAGCATCTATGGCTGGATCTATTGGAAATATAGTAGTGATGTTGCAGCTCCCATAACGCATTGTGAGCCGAAAGAATGGTGGATAGTAGGGGGAATCTGCGCTCTCGGTTTTCTGTTGTTTTATTTCGGATTGGTACATTTAACGGATTCTGATGTACCACTTTGGGACTCTGCAGTTTCCTGTACAGCTTGGGCAGGGATGTGGTTATTGGCAAAACGGAAGATAGAAAATTGGATATTGTTGAATATCAGTAATCTGATAGCAATTCCTTTACTGATCCATAAAGGGTTATTTCTTTATTCGGGCTTGACTTTGTTTTTATTTGTTATGGCATTTAGTGGATATTTTAATTGGAGGAGAATAATAAGTGAAGAAAGATATGCAACTCAGTAGCGAAGATATTGCTATTCTGAAAGATAATCAAGCTAAGGGAATCCATCAGAAAACATTGTCGGATGGACAACTGAAACTTATTTTTCGTCGGAAATGGTTTAAGATTTGGGTTCCACCTGCATTGGGTGGATTGGGGTTAAGTCTACCTGAAGGGCTCAATTTATTGGCTGATCTGGCTTATTGGGATGGGGGATTAGCTTGGACAGTAACGTTATGCTCAGGAGCAAATCTCTTTGTCGGTTTTATTGATCCGGTTTTAGGAGATCAGATTTTCAAAACGGATCGGGTTTGTTTTGGCGGCAGTGGACAGGCATCAGGTACAGCTACACGTGAAGGTGAACATTATCGGCTCCGCGGTTTTTGGAGATATGCTACCGGTGCTCCTCATTTAACCTATTTTACCTTAAATGCTGCAATTCAGGAGGCAGGAAAACCCGTGTTGGACGAAAAAGGTGAACCACTAATAAAATCATTTTTTGTGGATCGTGACCATGTACTGGTGCATTACGACTGGGATACATTTGGATTGGAGGCTACGGCTTCGCATTCCTTTTCGCTGGAAGACATACTTGTTGATGGTAGGCAGTCTTTTGAGATTGATGCGGCAAAAAGTACACGTAGCGAGCTGTTGTATCAATATCCCTTTATGCCTTTTGCGGAATTGACTTTACTGGCCAACTTTACGGGAATGTATAAGCGCTTTTTGGATTTAATCGAAAAACTATTTGTGTTAAAAAGCAATCAATCCAAATGGGAGAAGACTGAAAGTAGAGAAGCGTTTAGGGTACTTGATGACTTTCAGCAAGATTATGTTAATCGGACGGAAGCAATAATGAATTTGGCCGCTCTTTCTTGGGAAAATCTTCATGATGGCAATGATAATGCAGCAATTTATGAACAGATAGGGATACAAAGTCGAGATTTTGTGGAATCTATCTTGACAAATACAATAAGACTCTATCCACATACCGGAATTTCAGGGGCCGCCATCGAACATGAAATCAATATAATCTTCCGGAACATTTTTACGGCTTCGCAACACAAGTTGTTGCAAAAGAGCTTATAAACAAAAAAGACTATCCTAGGATAGTCTTTTTTGTTAAAGGACAAATGAAGATTTCGGGAGTTTTGCCGATACAATTTAGGTGTTCAATTTGTAACCGAAACTAGTGCTACTATCTATGGGGATCCTAATTTGGAACGCCTTAAAAATCCTAATGGGGTGGAGATTGAATTCTTTTGTGTTCACTCAAAAGCCGTTATTATCCTAGTCAGCTGTTATTGTGATGTCTCTTTTTCCGAAGGTAGTTTGAAACAAAACAAAAGCAATAGAAAGAAAATCAAATAAGATATATTAAATGCAGCAGCTCCTATCCATCCTCTTAAGTCAGATGGAGGTAGGATTAATTTCAAAGGAAGCTGGTAAATGGTAAGAAATAGCGGACTGATCAATCCTGCCCATTTTGGTAGATTAGTTTTACCAGCAAATATAAAAATTGAAAATATTAAATAGGCGACTAACATCGTGATGATCGCTGTCCCCCATGTGATAAACATTGTTTTTTGAAAGCCAGCGGCGATTTTTAACAAATAGGGGTGGGCGACAGGATCGGTGTTATAGATTGCTTTGTAGATCTCTCCCGTAAAATAGAAAACAGCATGCCCCAAAGGCATAAGCATCACACTGATAACCAGTAAATAGTAGGTTCCCCTGGCATACCATGTATTCTTATCCAAAATGTATTGATATACCAACCAAACACCAGGTAGAAATAAAGTTGCTGTCATCGCAGCAATTAATGCCCCAAACATGAGGCGGTTGGTTGATCCTTCTAGCATTAAAGTCGCAAGTCCAACGTCAACCTTTTCGGAATATGTACTATAAAAAAGAGGATAGTTTTTGGGATCTACATCAAAGCCCGCGACATATATATCGCCCACAATCCAGCATATGGCGCCAGCTATGCCTGAAATAAATGCCCATTTTAGTCGTTTTTGGTAATTCATACGTTGATATTTTAATATTGAAATTCGACCACCTCACCGAGGTACTTGATCTCCAATCATGATTTGTTACAAAGAATCCGATGCAAAACTAAGAGACTCTTTTTATTTTGAGAGCTGTTATAAGGAATAAAGTATCCGCCAAAAGGAATAGTTTAACCATTGACTGTATGTGATGGTTTTTCCATTCAAACTACCTGCTTAAACATTAAATTGATTCAATAAATTATACCTTATATAGGTTGCGTTACTCTTCATCTTATTGAATCCGTGTATTTCTTTTATTTCTATTTAGGTTTTATTTCTGTAGAATGGGTATATGAATAATAGCTAATATTAAAATAATCTTTTGAAAGGTCCTTTTTAAAGTTTGGAGTTGGCTGTTTTACTTTAAATAGCTGATTTGTTTTTATTTTATGAGTTTTTTTGTCGTGTTAAACAAAATGGTTTTTTTAGGGTTATATAGGCAATGAATTGTATTTTTTAAGCCTGTTTAGATATACAGCAATTTGACGGAAGCAACCATGCTAATCCGGAGATACATAAGGGTATACAAGTGCCGACGAGCTGAATAAAATCGTAGCTAAAAGGTTTTAAAAGCGTAAAATTGACAATTAATATTTTGATGTATCATTAATAATACATTTATTTGCCTAATAATCTATTGCAACCGGTTGCAATTTTAAAAAAACTGCCGGTTTAAACGAATTATAAATCAAGTTAATCTATCATTATTAAACTTATGTGGTATTCTGACAAAATCAAACTGGTGACGGCTTCTAAAAAGTGGATTATTCCGCTTGTTGCTCTAGCGACCAGTTATACACAGGTCCAAGCGGCGGCCGCCTTATGCGCTTTAAAGGGAAATAGTAATTTCCTAAATTTTCAACAATCCATTTCTGGGGTAATTAAAGATGCCGCTACGGGAAATCCAATTAGTGGTGTAACAGTTTTAATTAAAGGAACGACTGTAGTAACGCAGACTGATGCAGCAGGGCGTTATACGATTGCAGCTAAGCCAGGACAGATCCTATTGGCTCGCTTTGTTGGTTATGACAATCAGGAGATTACTGTTGGCGAAAGCAAGTCTGTAAACATCCAGCTTACAGCTTCGAGTAACCAAATCGGTGAGGTTGTAGTGACAGCACTGGGTATTATGCGGGAAAAGAAATCTTTAGGCTATTCAACGACCTCTGTCAAAGGGGATCAATTTACCACCGCCCGTGATCCGAATTTGGGGAATGCTCTAAGCGGAAAAGTGGCAGGTGTGAGTGTAGCCGGAAACGCAACTGGACTTGGTGGAAGTAGCCGTGTGGTCATTCGTGGAAATGCCTCCATGACAGGTAACAATATGCCCCTATATGTAGTAGACGGTATTCCATTGGATAACCAGAATCAAGGCTCCGCAGGTCAATACGGAGGCATGGATATGGGAGATGGACTCAACAGTATTAATGCCGATGATATTGAAAATATTCAAGTATTAAAAGGTGCGGCTGCCTCTGCGCTATATGGCTATAGAGGTGGAAATGGCGTTATTATGATCACAACCAAATCAGGCAAAGGAGCACAGGGGATCGGTATCGATTTCAATAACAATGTGACTGTCAATACCATTTATGATTACCGTGATTTTCAGGATATTTATGGTCAAGGTGTACAAGGTACTAAGCCCACGACTGCCGCCGCTGCTAACGATACGTATAATCAAAGTTGGGGTGCAAAAATGGATGGCAGCCAAGCCGTCAATAAATTTGGCAGCAGTTATGCGTATTCGCCTATCGATAACTGGAAGAATTTTTACCGAAAAGGGCTAAGTAATCAAACTTCTCTAGCAGTTAGTGGAAGTGATGAAAAATCCAGTTTCCGACTTGGATTGAATAATGCTTATGAAGGATCTATCCTTCCTAATGCGAAGTCGAATCAACGCGGAGCAAATTTGAATACAACTTATAAAATCACACCAAAAGTACAGCTGGGTATCAATGCCAACTATATGTTTGAGTTTGTGAATAATAGGGCTAATCTTTCGGACGGTAATGGAAATACAAATGCCAGTCTTTTATATCTGGCAAATAGCTATGATGTTCGCTGGCTCGAGCCGGCCGTTGATGAATTTGGTAAAGAACTGCAGCCAGGGAATAATGTTTATTTTAACAATCCTTACTTTCTGCAATATAGAAAATTCAACGAGTCCACCAAAAAAAGACTTACGGGAGGCTTTAATTTGCGCTACGACATAACGGATTGGCTATACGTGCAGGGGGCCGCCACTCGAGATGGTTTCAACCTAACCTTTAAGCAGGTGCAGCCAAAGGGAGCCTCTGCCGATCCTAACGGTTACATCAATGAATACAATAAGGAATTTGAAGAAACCAATTTCAATTATTTAATAGGTTTTAAGAAAAAGTTGAGCGACTTTTCAGTCTCCGCAACTGTGGGTGGAAACAGCCAAAAAACGCGTAACCAAACCTGGGGCACTGACGGTGGGATACGTCCATTTATCGTAGATGGTGTATATAATACAGGCAATGTGGCTGCTGGTACACGTACCTTCAAAAAATTATATGATGAATATCAGGTGAGATCTATCTATGGAACAGCCGATTTTGGTTATAAAGACTTTTTATTCTTGAATCTTTCGGCCCGTAACGATTGGTATTCCACACTTAATCCCGAAAGTAACGGTTATCTGTACCCTTCTGTCAGTTTAAGTTATGTGTTTACAGATCATCTTAAGCTTCCAGATTGGATAAATATGGGTAAATTGAGACTATCGAGAGCAGCGGCTTCAAATGGGACAAAAGCTTATCAAACCGCATTGGCTTATCGGACTTTGTCTTATGAGTTACAAAGTCAGCCTGTTGGAACAATTAACAACGATGTGGTTCCTAACGCTAATCTAAAACCTGTTCGTATCAGTGAATGGGAAGCTGGGACAAATCTTGAATTTTGGGGTAACAGAATGGGGATCGACCTTGCTGTTTATCAAAAATCAACCAAAGATGATATTGTTCGCGTAACGACAAGTACAGGGTCAGGTTATTCAGTCGCAATTCAGAACATCGGTGAGTTACGAAATAAAGGGATTGAAGTCTTAATTTATGGTGATATTATCCGTGCGAATGATTTTAAATGGAAAAGTTCGGTAAATTTTGCATTCAATGATAGTAAGGTTCTTAGCCTTGGCAACCAGAAAAGTTTGAATTTTGAGGGCGGGGTATCAAGATCTGGAAATGCTTCTGTGCAAAATATCGTAGGCCTTCCTTATGGTCAGATTGTGGGTTATAAATATAAAACAGACGCTTCGGGGAATCGCATTTTCGATGATAAAGGATTACCTGTTCGTTCTGATGCGGTAGAGGTACTTGGAAACGGTGTTTATCGCTTTACAGGTGGTTTTAGGAACGATTTCACCTATAAAAACTTTAGCTTGGGAATGCTATTGGATGTTAAGTTAGGCGCAAAAATATTTTCAGGAACCAACCTAAACCTATACGGATCTGGTTTACATAAAGCAACACTTGAGGGGCGCGAAGGCAATATTGTTGGTAAGGGAGTAAACCTAAATGGTGGAACAAATACGACAGCTGTTGATGCTCAAACCTATTGGAAATATGTGGTTGATCAGTCTTTTACAGAGGAGTTTGTTTATGACGCGGGTTTTGTCAAATTGCGTGAAATTTCTTTTGGATATAGTTTGCCCAAACAGATGTTGTCCAAAACACCATTTCGGGCCGCTTCGCTTTCCCTGGTTGGACGTAATTTATGGACAATCCACAAAAATACACCAAATATAGATCCAGAGTCGGCTTATAATAATAGCAATGCACAGGGGCTTGAACTCAACGGTTATCCGATGACACGTAATATAGGTTTTAATTTAAATCTAAAATTCTAAGGTCGAAAACCTAAAAGAATGATAGAGATTTTAGAAATCAGTAAAAGGTAAAGAACTATTAAAATGAAAAAGAAATTATTATATCTTCTTGCTGCGCTTGGATTCGGATTATCCTCATGTAGTAATTTTGGCGACTTAAATGTCGATCCCGAGGCAATAGGAAAAGACAATATGGATTATAAATTGCTGTTTACGAATGTGCAGCAATACGGTTATGGAACGGAGTATGAGGCTTGGAGAAATGGACTGATTTACATCAGTACCATGATTCAGCATACGGCTTCGGTTGAAAGTTACTGGAATGGTGACAAATATACCTATAGCGCTGGATACAACTCGGCATTTTGGGATCGTTTATATCCAAATGGTGTACGTGATGTTGTCGATCTTATGGAAAACTGGAAGGATAAACAAGACTTTTTTCCGGAATACCAGATGGTACGCATTATGCGCGTATTGTTGTTTCACCGTCTAACGGATCTTTATGGTGATGTGCCCTATTCGGAAGCGGGGCTAGCTTACTATCAGGGGAAAGGGTATCCTGTGTATGATACGCAAGAATCCATCTATCTCGATATGTTGAAAGAACTCAAAGAAGCTGCGACTAATTTAAATGGAAAGACATCTACAATAGGCCAAGCAGATATTATTTATAAGGGTGATGTTGTCAAATGGCAAAAATTTGCGTATTCCTTGATGCTAAGATTGGGCATGCGTCTTTCTAAGGTAAATCCTGAAATTGCAAAAACTTGGGTAAATGCTGCGGTAAGCGGAGGCTTGTTTGCCAGCAACGATGAAAGCGCTTTGATTTTACACCCTGGTGCAGTGACAGCCAATAATAGCGCTGAGCCTTTTGGAAAGATTTATGTACACGAGGATCCAAACGCGTATCGTATGAGTGAGTCTTTTATTAATTTACTGAAAAATACGTATGACCCAAGATTAAGGTTTCTTGCAACAGTTGTTGAAGACCCTTCTATCAAAATAGACGATTCGAGATGGTCGAGAGGAGATACGACGGTCAGCAAGCAATTGGGCATGCCAAATGGTTATGATCAAACCACGACAGGTGCAACCTTCATTGGAAATTATGCACTTTATCCTGGGGCAATGAATAAGTATTCTGTAGCCAACAGATATACCTACGCTCGTTTAGACGCTCCGACGTTTCTCGTTACAAATGCTGAAAATCAACTTTTATTAGCCGAAGCAGCTTTTAGAGGATGGATTACAGGTTCGGCCAAAACCTATTATGAAGCTGGTGTGACGGCTGCGATGAAACAGTTTGCACAATTTGGAATTACAGGTATCGATGATGCAGCCATTGCCCGTTATTTAACGCAGAATCCTTTTAGTGAATCTAAAGCATTGGAGCAGATCAATACTCAATATTACATTAATACGTTTTCGGATGAATATGAGTCTTTTGCCAATTGGAGAAGATCGGGGTATCCAGTCTTAAAGCAGGTCAACTATATAGGAAATGCTACGAATGGAACAATTCCTAGACGTTTTACCTACCCGACTGAAGAGTCTACTGTCAATGCTGCAAATTATCAGAAAGCTGTAGCTAATCTGGATAAAGGAGATCAGATGACATCCCGTGTATGGTGGGATAAACAATAATAAGATTGAGGGGTACTAAATTTAGTACCCCTTTTTTATATACAGCGGAGATATACTTTGTAAAGTTTGGTTTTATTTGTCTTTGAATTGAGTATAGTATAGTGCCATAATTGTTTATTACCCATAGCGAAGTGTGAAGTATCTGCAGGCTTTTTGTTTCTTAAAATGGGGATTGGAGAGCAATACGTTCGCAATTGTTGGTCTAAAAAAACGTATCGAAATAGGGCTGTGGTCTATTGCAAGGGCTTTTTCCTATTTTTCACTTTGCGAAGTGGTTTTAAGCACTGTGAAGTAAAATTTTAGAAAAAACCCACTCTAAATCAGTTTAAAGTGGGTCTTATTTTAAAATGTGTCCCCGACGAGATTCGAACTCATATCGTCAGAACCGGAATCTGAAATTCTATCCATTGAACTACGGGGACGTGTCGCAAAGATATACTATTTTCTAGATCTTACAAATAATCTTTGCGATAAAATTCAATCTTTTAGCAGACTATTTTTAATGCCTTTTGTCGTCAGCATTTTTATGTTTCACACTCGTCAATTCTCTGTTTTTTTACACTGGGGCTAATGATTTGTATATGAATGCTTAGCATTCGGATGGTAGTACTGTGGGCTACTTACTATTCCCTTTTATCCACCAGATAAATGGGTTTTCTGCTGAGCGGATTATAAATCCGGCTGATCAAAATTTCTTCGCGTTCGAACTCCACATTGGGAATTACGCGCAGTTTCGCCTGAAAACTATCTTTAATTTCTTTTAATAATGCGCTGTTTTGTTGTTTGGAGGATATTAAAATCCGAATGTCGTCTGTACCGACCGCAGTGCTGGAGATCTCGATCTGATAATGTTCAATTGCGGTGTAGCTGGCCAATACATCAAACATAGCCGGGGGAAACAGTGTTGTACCCTTGTACTTAATCATCTGCTGTTTCCGGCCTTCAACAGGGCCTATTCTATAGGAGTTCCGACCACATGTGCAAGGGCCAGCATGTCGTCTGACCATATCGCCAGTTTTATAGCGCAAAAGGGGCATAGCCTCTATTCCTAAGGTTGTGACAACTAATTCTCCCAGTTGACCATCGGGTACAGGATGGTCATTATCGTCCAATATTTCAGTAATGATTAATGCTGGATGTTGGTGACCACCGGCAAAAGCTTCACATTCTGTGAATGCTGAGCTCATTTCGGTGGAGGCATAAGTGGAGTAGAGGGCAATATTCCATTTTTCCTGAATTCGTTTTGCCAGTTGGTTGTCCTGCAGTTCCGCAGTTCTGAGATTTTCACCGATACAAATGGCGACCTTTACAGAGCTACTGTTGTAGTCTATGTTATGTTCTTCGGCATAAGCAATCATTTTAAGCAGGAAGGAGGGTACGACAACAAGAAATTTGGGTTTAAACTGTTGGATTGAATCCCATTGCATTTGTGGTATGCCAGCCCCAATACGGAGTATTCCGGCTCCAATTTTACGTAGTCCAAGAAAGTAGGCTAATCCGGCCATAAAACGACGATCCAGGGTCGTCATAATTTGTACCCGGTCACCTTTTTTAATACCTACCCGTTGGAAGGAGATCATCTCATTATAAGCGAGACGCTCCAGGTCTGCGTCCGTTAATCCAAATACAACAGGTGTCCCCAGTGTACCGGAAGTTGTGGAGAAGTCGACAATCTCCTCTTCGGGGACGCACAGAAAATCCCAGTTAAACTGCTGCAGCTGTTCTTTGGAAGTCGTCGGCAGAAGGGGGAGATCCTGAACACCGTGGATACGTTGTAAGTCAACTCCTTCACGTTGAAAAAGACGTTTGTAGTAAGTTGAATGTGTATTCAAATAGTTTAAAACATATCTTAGCTTTTCATCTTGATAATGGGTTATTTCTTCAAGACTGGCTTGTTCTATCGTTGGGATCATCGATTATCTCCTTTCTTTTCAATTTTATGAATATATGAAGCAATTTTTTTGCGGTCAACCAAAGTGGTCACTTCGCAGGAGTCGGCCTGTTGCAATTGCTTTAGTGCTTCGTCATAGCGCTTTTGCTCAAAATAATACGTTCCTCTCTTGTAATAGACTGCCCAAAACAGGGGATTGAGCTTTTGATATTCCTGCCATTCCGATTCAGTAATTTCTTGGTCAGACTTCAGTTTGTGGTCTATTATTCGATCTCGTTTACGGTATTCCTCATAATCGCGGTAGGCTTTACTATTTAAAAACGTATCTTGAGGAATATTCAATGCTGTATTGGCCAATGTAGAAGCAGGCTGATGTGCCTTGTTGTCGAAGATTTTATTTAAGTCATAACAGACAAATTCCCCAAGCTGATAGGGGTTGGCTGAGATCCATACAAGGCGTTTTTTGGGTTGGAAAATGACGCCATGATGAGCCAAGAGCTGATTTAAGGCCTTTTCATTGCCATAGCCTATTTCCTTATTTTTTAGTCCATTGCGATCTCTTAGTATAGCCGCAACTTTAGGGGCAGTAAGCTTATCCTGCTGTTGCAACTGCTCTGTCAGCAGTTGGTGTCGATAAACACTGTGGCTTTCTTCAATCTGTTTTTGATTGCGCTTATCGGATTGATAGGTACTGCTCTGAAAATGATTTGTGCATAGCAAGTAATTTGCATTGTCTGATTCAAAAACAGCAAATTTATGTGGCGACATCTCAATTAAGATGGCACGGTCTTCATCTGCAGAACCGATCATAAGTGATTCTGAAATAAAAATAGGATGTTTTTTTGCAATGGCGATGGCTTCCTTAAAATTTCGGGCATATTGGAGTATTTCTCGGGCAACAATAGATATAGGCGTTTTTGCGGCCCAAGGAATAGACGATTTTCCTGCATTGAGTGTAACTGTCAGGCCAGCACTGTTCATGCCGGAGACGACACCAATCATGCCTGCCCAGCCCACGGAGAGAAATGAATAACCAGAATCGGGTTTCACAATAGTGATTAATTTGTTGTGACTAAAATCGTCGCCCGCATAAAAGTCAAAATTTCGCCCGATAATGAGCTCGCCATCTGCAGACTTTGGTCCCCATGCTGCTAAGGAAGAACAGCCAACCAAAGCGAGGTCCTGGAAAGCATGACCCAAGTCATGGGCCCCATGAAGAAAAAGATTCCGCTGATAGGGATCCATAAGGGAGTCGTAGCGAGGAGAAGCATACCGTGACAATCCAAAAATCTCTTTTCTATACGCTATCGGGATATATTTATGGATGTTTCGATTATAGACTTTAGTCAATTTCATCATCCATTTCTGCTTGCGCTGAGAGGGGATAAACTCTTGAATTTTAGAAAAGAAAGCCTTTTCTTGGTAGGCATAAAGCGATTGTGTCAGTATACCCGTTTTTAATCCGAGTTCAATCGGGTTACCGCTGACGTAGAGTTCCCATAAACCTTGTGCGTTATGAAATAGGAAGTTACTGCCTATGCTGAGATAATTGTCCGTAGAGTCGGTCAACCTTAATGTCGGAATCGTCTGCTGTTCGAATTTAGCTTTTTCTTTCAGGGCGCCATTTAGCGCACAAGAGCTAAATAGTGATGCTATCCAAATCGCCAACCAATACTTTTTCATCATTCTCTTTAAATAGATCATCTTCAAATTCTTTTCCAAGCATCATTAAGCAACAGGAGAAGGCTGTAATTGTAACCCCCAATACACCGTGCATCTTGACATTTTGGCCTGTCAGAAACAAGTTCTTAACTTTTGTCTTCGTGGAAATTAAGCTATTCAACGGATGCTTGTATTCTTTCAAATAGCCATACATATTACCTTCCTCGGCCCCGATAAAATCACGGTAGCTTAATGGACTGGACGTGTGAACAGATCGAGCGGCAGCTTTAATATTCGGAAACAATTGTTGGAGTTCTTCGATAATTTCTGCAGCCTTCGCAGCTTTAAAGGCTTCATACTCTTCACCACGGCTACTTAACTGCTGGATAATGGACCGATTGAAAGTCTCATTCCACTGTTGCACTTCGTCCGCAGTCATATAACACATCACGGTCATCGTGCTACAATAGCGTTGATTTTCGCTGTTACAGCTCATGGAAACGACTAAGGGAGATTGCTCCTGATTATACCAAACGGAAGCGATGTTTTTATAATGGTAAATATTATAATTTTGATAGGGGATATAACCTTCTTTACAAACAATGTAAACGGAAAAAACCGAAGGGCTCAACGGTAAGCCTTGTATACGCTTGACATAAGCTTGCTTTTGAAATCTTTCAGGCAGCATGGCAAAGGTATGCCGGAGATTGATATTCGAAACAAATTCCTTTGCATAAATCAGCTCCTGGTCATCGGTGCGTACTGCTTTGATCAGCTGATCGTCCATTTCTACAGCAATGACTTCTTTATTTTTGATGATGTCACCACCATATTTGCGCAATTGGCGGATCAATAACTTGGCAATTTGGCTACCGCCGTTTACACAACGCCAAGCGGACTGAATATAGGAGTTTATGGTAAGCGCATGTACATAGAGTGGTGTACTTTCTGCTTTGGCAACATAAAGGAAGTTCGAACCGACGAGTACAGCCTTAAGGAGTTCGTTATCGGTCAAATCGTCTAAAAAAGACTTCAATGAAATACCGAGTACAGCCTCATTGAATCCAAAACTTTTGCGGAGATTATACATGGGAAATGAATTACAGATGTCCTGTATTTTCTCACAATATACGGTTAAGGCCTGCTTTTCTTCAGGAAAGTAATGCAGCAATTGCTGCACAAAATTTTCATATCCTTGTGCATGTGGATAATTGATCGGATTTCCATCAAATGAAATTCGATCATATTCATCGATTCCCATGCGTTGGATCGATAGATCCTTCATAATCCCCAAATACTCAAAATATTTATACAGATTTTCACCTTCACCCAAACCACCAATGTAATGTACCCCTGTGTCTAAGATTTCTTTGTCTCGCACAAAAGTCTGCAGATTGCCACCATATTGATTGTTTTTTTCAATGACACATACTTTGCGTCCAAATTTAGCAAGGAGAACTGCGGTAACAAGGCCTCCTAGCCCTGAACCAATGATGACGCTATCGTAGACTTTATCCATTCGTTCTTCTTTTTAATACGCAACTGTATTGATCTTTAAATACTTCTTCAAAACCAATGTAATGCGGCTTTTCTAGGAAATCATAACATACAATAGTATGTATCGAATCGCTGATTTCAACCTTTTCATCGTTACTGCCCCAGATCAGTACATCGAAACGCAATGTGGTTTCGGTCGGCTGATTTAGATAAGTCAATTTACGTTTATGCTTTAGATACGTATTGGCCGCAATAGCACGTTTTTCGGGATCACGGATATAAGTCTCTACCTGTCGCTGCGCCTGTTGCATGGTCAACAAAAAATCAATATGACCAAAATCGTTTCCAATATGCAAAATTTTTGCATTTGCTGCAATGAAATTATTCCAGGTTGTATAAGACTCTTGATGAAGGTCAAAATCATTTAGGCTTAATTTTTCGATTTCCGTTTCTTTATACCGATAGTTTAAGCTTATTTTTTCTCTAAAGTAAGTCGGACCCTCAAATTGCTTTCTGATATCAGCGAACTGTTGTTTGAATAAGCGACTGATCGTTTTACAGCGTGCAGAATAATTGTCCCCAAACTGTTGGTCGGTAGGTCGAATTCTTTCGCCTATGACCGTACTGAGTGTTCCATCATAAATAACAAAATCTCCTTTTGGACAAACATCGGCAGCACCGTGTATATAAATAGGGAGTATATCCAACTGCAGCTGTTCGGCAATATAGAATGCGCCTTTGTGAAATCGTTGTACATCATTTGTTGCCGATCGCGTTCCTTCTGGAAAAATCGCAATCGAATACCCTGCATCGATACGTTGCTTTAAGATGTTTTTCGATTTTTCTAAATCGTCGTCGAGCATTAAAAAGCCTGCACGCCTAACCACACGACCAAAGACCGGTGATTTGTAGACCCATTCGTTCGTAACAAATACGCACTTTGGCAATAAACGCCCAATAAGAAGTGTATCTAATAGCGAATTGTGATTGGCTATAATAATCGCGGGTTTTTTGAAGTCTTCGTCGTGCGCGTTGAATTGCTGTTTCTTGACAAAAGGGTTGGACTTCAATACAGAGTCTCCAAAACGAGACATTACGCGTGTCATCCAAGCTCTATTAGAGATCAAACTAAAGAGAAGGCCTGAAAGCATACTTCCGATGATATAGTAGCTGAACGAAAACGCTGAAATCAAGCGCAGACGCAAACTAAGCGGAGATAAGCCTTGGGAAGGCCTGCGGCGAAATACAAACCTAAAAACGAGCGGGTAAAGAACAAAAGTGTTTAAAACCGCTGCTGTAACACCGAGTAGGGAAACTGCTGAAATGGACCTTAATGCCGGGTGTTTAGCGAAAATTAATGCACCGATGGCTAAAATTGTCGTTAATACGGCAAGCAGAATAGACGTGCGGTACGTAGGCATTTCATCTTTGCCGGTACTGTATTCTTTTTGCAGGGCTGCGGTCATAAATATGGCAAAGTCTACACCGTGACTGAATACAAGTGTGCAGACAATGGTACTGAAAATATTAAATTCGAGGTGAAACAGGCCCATGAGGCCCCCCGTAACCAAGCCTGTTAACACAATAGGTACCATGCTTATCAATGTCAGCTCGATGCGGCGAAATGACAACCAAAGAATAACAAATATGGCTACAAAGCTATAATTGACCAAGGTGTTGAAGTCATTGACAAGCTGTCCCAAAAAGGTTTCATTCATTTCTTTGCGATCAATGACAACGGTGCTGCCATTATTGAACTGCTTAATCAATTTTTCCCGGTTTCCTTCTGCCGTTTTTACAATGGTATTTGCGGTGAAAAAGCCATCTTTGGAACTGATATACTCGCTCAATATTCCATTGTTGAGTTTCTGATAATCATCCCATGTGACGGTCGAAAATTTTTGATCCAAAAGGGAGAAGAAAGCTTGATAAGCAGTTGGTTTGAAACCAAAAGCAGCGCTAGAACGGATAAGATTCTCCCGGATTTCCGTTTTACGGACATCTGTCCAAAAGGAATTCCACTGGGCAATTTTCGCCTCCTGATCCTTTTTCGATAGAACAATTTCACCAATGGAATTGATAGCGATCATGCCTGTATCTTGTTGTAATCTGCTATACAATACAGAATTAGCTGAAAGAACCTGGTCGATATTGTTACCATAGTTTATCAGAAATAGCGACTTATTTTGCTGTTGTGCTGAATTTTCAAGTTTGTATTCGGCTTCTTGCAGTTCTTTTGGGAAGAAATTTAGTGCAGATAAATCTTTGTTGAATCCGACTTTCCAAAAGGTAAACAAGCTCACTATCAACAACAGGTAGCTGAATATTTGTAAGGGTTTATTCCTTTCAAAACTGAATGCGGAAATCCGATCGATGAGATGGTTTTTATCATCCGAGGTTTTTATATTCGGTTTATAGATATGTGGGATAAGAATCAAAGAGAATACTCCCGAGAATAGGATGGCAATGAACGCAAATATTCCCAAATCCTTTAAAGCCTCCGAATTGACGAAGAGCAGGCAAAGAAAAGATACAGCTGTAGTGCCCGCACTCATCAAGATTGGCTTAGTGATTTCTTTGTAGAGGTGTTTGATATCCTGAGTTTGCTTGAAATGCGTCATGATATGCAGCGCATAATCTATGGTAATGCCAATTAATACTGCAGCAATGGAGATTGAAATAGCAGATATTGTACCCCGCAGAAAATAAAGAAATGCGAGCGCTAGTAAAGCCCCAAAAAGCGAGGGAACAAAGATGATGACCGGAATTTGCACTTTCTTGTAAAAGAGAATCAAAATAAGCATCAATAAACTCATCGAAATAAGGATGGTCGTTTGGATATCTGTTTTGATTTGCTTTGCATTGGCGACAGCAACCAAAGATGATCCGAAGTAGCTAAGTTTTGTTTTTTTTAAGTAGACCTCGTTTAACTCACTTTTCATTTTGTCAAGCCTGTCGACGAAAATCGCATTATGCGCTGTTTCCGAGCCTGAATATTTGGGATTAATAAACAATAACAGCTTGCTTGAATCTTTTGTAATAATGTAGCCATTGTAAAGTTGAAAATCGCCGGCAATACTGAGCTTTTGGAATTTTTTAAGCGCCATAAAGCCAATCCCTAGGGGATCTCGTTGTATAAAAGATTTTGCAACGATACTCGTAGGCGAAATTAATGCAGCATAATTGGCTTCAATTACTTGCGCTATGCTATCACCTGGCAGGTAGCTTGCTATGGTTTTGTAATCGTTCTCGTCCAATAATGTCGGCAAATGCTGGTATACAAACTGCATGGTACTTTCCATTTCCGCATCACTAATTTGCCCTTGTATACTATGATAGTAGGGGGCAAGCGATACGATGCTATCGGAAAAGGAATTAGCCATTTCAACCATATCGTCAATTGAAGCATCTTTTTCCCGTTCAATAATGACACTTATTTTATCCGAAAATTTAAGTTGGGTCAATATTTTGGCAACCTCATTTGTCCGTTCATTTTGAGGTATAATCCGTGTAATATCTTCTTCAAATTTTAGTTTTAGCGCGAAATATCCTGTTGCGACCAAAAAGAGCAGGGCAACTAACCAGGCGATATAAGGTTTCTTCTTGAAAAATAGATAAAGCTGATAAAAATAATGCTGCATATTAACGTCGTTGATTAAACCGCAATAGTGTAAAAGAGGAAAGTCCAAACAGGACTGCAGCCACTAAAGCCAAAGCGAGACTACCCAGTACATATTGTAAAAAATGTTCGGATATAGCTTGAAAATCGATGTGGCTATAATCCAACAAAGGTTTAGCACTGGATATAAATAACTTTCCTGTTTGTATCGATCCCCAAATAATCAATGGGATCATAGGGGGGATACTGACATTTGAAAAGGCAAAACAAAGACCTTTATTAAGCCTAAAGACAGAGGCGAGAAAAATTGATAAAAAAGACTGAAATCCCCACAAGGGGGCAATCCCAATAAACACACCCAATGCAATCGAAATGGATTTAATAAAATCCGAATCGTGTGTTCCTAGAATATCTTCTTTTAGAAAATCCTTAAAGCTTTTTTTTTTGAAACTTCGAAAAGCGTCTCTTGGAAATATATAGAGTAGACTAATCAAAACTAAGAAGGTGTTAAGGATGCTAATTCGTGTGAAGTCCTTAAATGGTCTAAAATGCGAAACTCGCTCTATCGGATCGTAAAGTATCTTGATCGGTACATTCTTCACGGCAATGTCTTTCCATGCTGAGCGTACAATTACTTCAATTTCTAGCTCGAATTTGTTGGTATATAGTTTTTTAGGTATGCGGTCAAGAGGGTAAAGTCTGTATCCTGATTGCGTGTCAGCAAGTTTTGTCCCTGTTTCAAACCAAAACCAAAAATTGGAAAACTTATTACCGAAACTGCTTTTTTTTGGTATGCCGGCTTGATCCATTTGGCGCTCACCAATCAATAAAATATTTCCGTCACTTTGGTTGAGTGCGTCTATAAAAGTTGGAATGTCATCGGGAAAATGTTGCCCATCCGAATCGATGGTGATTGCATACTGAAATCCCTGTTTTCTTGCCGTATCAAACCCTATTCGTAAAGCTTTGCCCTTACCTGAATTCTTTTCCAGGTGCAGCACCGTAATGGAAGGGTAATTTGCTAAAATCTTTGCTGTTGCATCCGTCGAACCATCATTGACTACAATAATCTGTGTGGTATAGGCCAAAACCCCATCTAAAACTCTTTTTAGCGTTTTAGCATTGTTGTAGGTGGGGATAAGTACACATACAGCTGTAGGAATAACAGATTGGCTGAAGCTTGGCGAATTGATCATGGTTATACAACAGGATAAGTGCGGCAAAAATTGAGTTCCATTTTAAGTGCAAGGGTATCATCGAAAGAACAATTGGCCTTGATCTGTATGGTTTCGGTTTCTTGAACCGCCAATTCCAATGTCAGGATGGGATGAACGGAAGGATCTATAATGGCATAAAAACGAATGTTTTTGGCAGACCGCATTCGGAGTTTTGCCTGCAGTAAATCTTCGGTTATATTTTTCATGATCTGTAACATACATACACCTGGTGTTACTGGTCGCCCCGGAAAATGCCCGTTAAAAATCGGATGATCGGGATGAATACCTATCTCAATTAAATATTTCCCATCTTCACGTACCTGACTATTGTGTATCGTATAAAAGTCTGTTAAAACCATGTTTCAAACTTAGATAAATTACCTTTTATATGCAATATAATAGCATAGCATAATAAAAGTAATTGAAGAACTTAATATAGCGGAAATACGGCTTTGTTTATTTTTTATATATAGTCTTATGTATCATGTCGCTTAAAATGGAATATTTACAAAATCCATTTTAAGCTTGATACCATGATGTTTTATATTAAAGCTGTCAAGTTTCCCCAGAGAATCTGGTTTGAATTGAATTTCAAAAGCTGTTTTGTACTTGGATGCCATTTCGATTTTGGTTAAGGTGCCTTGGTCATCTATCTTAAGAAAATATCGTTTGCCGTTATAGATACTTAAAAATTGATTGGTTATTGAGTTTTGATAATCAGGTCTATAAGTTGTTTGTGTTAAAGCTCTAAAATCCCTCACTAAGGTGTGAAGGATTATCTTTCTGTCGAGATCTTGCATGACATAATTGACCAAATGTTGGTCTTTGGAAATCGTTATATCAAATAAGGTATTCCCCAGATCAGAGGTAAGTACAATACGATGATCGTCCTGACTGATTCTTTTGGCGACAAACATTCCTGTCATCTCTTTTCCATAAAAGCGAATTGTAGCCCGATATAAGCGCTCTTCATTTAACCTGGCAAAATAGGGGTTTTGAACAAGAGTGTCGATTGCACCATAGTTTTGTTTACCATTTGGGTAGTAAACCTTACATCCTGTCAGAAGAACTAAAAGTAACAGACTAAAAACTGAATAACGCATCGCTGATTGGTTGGTTGATCTGCTTGTTTTTGAAAACTATTTTTGTATAATCTTTAGAGGGTTCTATCAACTGGACTTCCGAAACTGTAGATTGTTGATCATTAAAATACAATACGATCGTTTGAATATAAGCCGATAGCTCTTTTGTTTTAGGTGAAAGCTTCGCAATGCGTTGATTTCGATTTTTGTGAAAGGTGATCGTAAAGTCGTCGGCAGCAAAAAGATCTCCACTGATGCTGCCAATAATCATTTTATTGATTTTCTCGAACTTTTTATTGTTGCCAAGGTCGACCTTATTTTTTTTACCTTGATCATTTACCAATACTTTATTGTCTTTAAAAAGAATACCATATTGGATCGGTGTATTGTATTTCCAAAGCAGCTTGTTTGGGTTTTTCAATAACATGGATCCACTGGAGGTAATCTCTTTAGAAAGAAAATCCAAGTGCTTATATTGGACAAAATCTGTTTTTAAGGTTTTTATTTTTTGTGCTTCCGCTACAACGGTTTGTTTAAAACTAGTTATTTCAGCGCTTGACATAGCTGTTTCTTGTGCTTTGGTCAGCGCAATGTGAAATACAGAAACAAGGAGTAGAATGAGCTTAGTTTTCATATACTTTTTGATTTAAGAAATCTTCTAAATTTACGGCTTCTAATTTGTTAACCTTTAATGCTATTAATAAACTTTTAACGATATGTACTGTTTTCTCCGATGTATCATGTAAGAGAATGATACTGCCGGGACTTAGTTTTTTTGCAATGCGTGCAAAAATCTGATCTTCAGTTAGACTTAAAGTATCCAAGGAGCGGATGTTCCAACCAATGGATTTCAACTTGCAATCGTGCAATGCTTTTGCAATATGTGGATTGCTGACACCAAATGGAGGCCTGTAAAGCAATACTTTTTTTCCTGTTGCTGTTTCAATGGCATGATTAGCTTCATTTATCTCTGCAACAACTTGTCCGCTTGGCAGAAACCCCATCTTATTGGGATGATTCATGCTATGATTGGCAATGACATGGCCCCTTTCAATAATTTGCTTCGCTATCATGGGATACTTGACTACCTGTGTGCCAATACAAAAAAAGCTGGCTTTTGCTTGATATTGATCCAGTAAGTCTAATATTTCCAAGGTAAAAGGCGTAGGACCGTCATCAAAAGTGATCGCAACTTGCCGCACATTTTTTCTTACGCTTGTTGTCGATTGCATAAAGAAATTTAGGCGGAGATCAAATGCTCCCCAGGAAACTATTCCAACATACAGAATCAGCACAATAATCAAAGGAGAATACAGTTGATCGTTTTTCCAGATGAATACCGTCATCAGAAAAAGGGCAAGACTCACGTATGTTGTGTTTTTAAAATTTAGCATCTCGATAACAGCATTAGACTGTTTTGGTCTCCAAAATTACAAATCAGTACATGTTGAAAAACACCAGTCTTATTTTCAGTTGGACTCTCCATCGATCGAAAGGTTTGATTATCCAATTGCTTTAAAGCCAAATCGAATGCAAATACAATATCTGTGTCAAAGTATCCTACCTGCGATTGATAATTTATTTTAGCTAACTCGTCGAAGGCCTCAGCCTCCATTTCCGATGGGGTTTCCGGCTTTGCCGAACCATAAATGACCAAGTCAAGCTGCTCGGGAGATAGCTTGTTTTTTTTTAGAAATGTAGCTAGTTGAGTTTCTGGCCGTAGCTCTTCTGTTGGATGATAAATTACCATGTCAACCAATTCGCCAAGGGTATGTTGATTCTTTTGATTGGAGAAAATAAAGAAACCGGCACCTTCCGTCTGCGGGATTCCTGTTGTTGTCGGTTGATCTGTTGTATTGGCTATGGTCTCGCTGATGTCGATACTGATGTCTGAAAGTTCGTCAACGGCACCGACCAATAAAGTTTTCCGTTCGTTCAGCACAAGTTGTAGGTAGGCATCAAATACAGTCGATTCAAATGATACACGGCCCTGTGAATAGGTCATATTATAACCTGTATTTTTGATCAAAAGGGCAATTTGACCGGCAACGGTATTGTGCGTCGACTGGATAAATGCAGTCGGTGATAAAAACTCTTCTTGTTGAACAACAATGGACTGTAAGAATTTATCGGAGTCTATTAGACAGCCTTTTCCACTTCCAACGAGGATACCGTCCAGCTCACTGTGATCAATCTGTTGCAGTGCTTCCATAGCACATATAATTCCCATTTTTACAGCTTTGGACATTCGCCTTGCACTGTTGGGCGATAGGATCTTACTGTCTATTTTAGGTAGATCAACCTTGATCCAATTTTCTGGACTATTTGGTAGGCTAAGGTTGTTAACGCATATGCTTGCGGCATTAATATATACTTTATGCATGCGAAAAAATTAAGCTTGAACAATTGCCACCAAATCCAAAGGAATTGCTGAGTACATGCCGGATATACATACGCTGGTGTTCAGCGAGCGGCGGCAACGCAGGCTGTTCCATGATATTTTCAAATCTTAAATTAGCAAAGGCCAGTTGATGCTGAATGGCGAGTAGTGCATATATTGCCTCAATACCAGCTGAAGCTCCCAATGTGTGTCCAGTATATGATTTGGTTGAACTAAAGGGTGGTATCGTATCGTTAAATAATCGCTGTATCGCTGTTGCTTCTGTTCGATCATTATTTTCGGTCGCCGTTCCGTGCGCATTGATGTAATCAATTTCGCTAGGTATCAACTCTGCCATTTTTAGAGCCTCTTGCATAGCGAGATAAGCACCTTCACCGTTATCTGAAGTTGAGGTTTGATGAAAGGCATCATTGGCGTTGCTGAAAGCGTTCAGGTAACCTAATATGGGCTTCTTTGTGTTTTTTAAGGATCTTGTAGATTCAAGTACTAAAAAACCTGCACCTTCACCCAAGTTTAACCCCTTTCTATTGCTGTCAAAGGGGCGATTAAGTTGGTCGGACAGGAGCATTAAGCTGTCAAATCCATTGATTGTAAATTTTGATAGCGCATCCGATCCGCCTACTAAAACCCGATCTGCACGTCCCGAGCGCAAAAGTCGAGCCCCAAAGCCTATGGCATTAGCTGCCGAGGAACATGCTGTACTAATAGCCGTCACATAACCATTGCTGCCCAATATTTTGGCCAATATGGCACTTGAATCCCCAACATCCCGGCGTTGTATGAGTGTGCCGGTCTGTTGTAAATGCGGGAAATGCTGTTCAAAAATATCCATTCCTGCAACGGAAGTCCCCAGAACAATTGGCATATCAGCTGCTGCTGTAATACCAGCCTGAGACATGGCTTCTTTTGCAGCAATTGCGGCAAGTAGGCTGGTTCGGGAACAATAGTGGGGTACTTCAGTACCTAATTTTTCAATTAATGCTTCGTTCGTTAACGACACTTCACCAACAAGCGTGTGATGTTGATGTTTTCCCGAGATATGTTGAAGCGGTTTGATACCATGCTGTTTCTGGAGCAAAGAATGATAGTTTTGCGCGACATTATTTCCAATGGCGGTAATCATGCCCATTCCAGTAACAGCAATAGCATTTTTCATGTTTTATTTCGTTCTATTTTCTGAAATATAGGTTGCCAATGTTTCAATGGATTGAAAAATAGTCTTTCCGATTTTTGGATCAGTGACTTTAATACCATAATCCTTATCCAATAAAACAGTCAGCTCCAATGCATCAATAGAGTCTAGTCCTAGGCCATCTCCAAATAATGGCGCCTGATCTTCAATTTCATCTACGGTGACTTCTTCTAAGTTTAAGGCTTCAATGATTTTCGTTTTTAATTCCGATTTCAACTCTTCCATTCTTTATTGTGTTAGTTGTCTTACGACATTTAAATTATGTGCTACAATGCCTGTTTTTTCCACAAGATACAAAACCAATTTATAGTTTCCTTCCATATAATCGACCCAACCGCATAGTACCTTTTCCACTCTGCTGGAATTTAAGAGGTAATTGCAGTAATTTACTGCAAGTTGACTGTCGAATTGCGCTGAAACAAAAAAGATATTTTCCGTTTGCAGGTTATGCCTAATCGCAATTTCACCCATACAGACATTGGGAAGAGTATATACAAATATAGCAGGACTGGGATAGTACTGCTCCTTGTCTGCGATGGTATTGAGGTGCTTTAAGTCGGTATCAAGGCTACTGTGCCTATTCGACAAGACAATACCGATATTCTTTGTTTTTTCCTCTTTCAATAGTAATTCAGCCCCTAGCCAAGCTAATTTGCTGAGGTTATCCATCTTGAAAAACTTCGGGTAAGTCGTTTCTAGTGAATAGTAAAATGCTTTTGAAAAAGTAGCAAAATCTGAGGATATTGCTGCTGAAATCTGTTCACCATTAACATATACGCCTTGTGTATCGATGCGGCAATGCCTGCTGATTTGATAGTGTTGTTCCATGCTTATCGTAACTCCCTTTCAAATAATATGGCTGTATTTGTACCAGCAAATCCCGATGCTGTTTTTAAGCAGCGAATAAGAGGTTGGGGTTGTTCCAATAGTTCAGTGACAACCGCTAGAGGTAATGAAGTGCCTTGTTTTTGATAGCCTAAACTGGGGAGTAGTACATTATTTCGTAAGCATTCCAAGGAAATAATACTCTCGATGAGCCCAGCGGTTCCCAAGGTATGACCGAAGTACCCTTTTAAGCTATTGATCGGTTTAGTGGCTAATCCGGAATGATGTATGGCCATAGCTTCCATTTCATCGTTGTAAATTGTGGCTGTTCCATGTGCACAAATAAAATCAACAGATTTTGGTTCTAATTTGGCTTCTGCCAATGCAGATGCGATGCTAAGCCTCAGTCCTTCGCCTGTACGCGATGGTCCTGAAATGTGATTTGCGTCGTTGATTGAGGCCTCGCCGGCGATAAAGAATTCTTGATCTGTTAATTGTTGGCCCGTGACATGAATTGCTGCCGCTGCTTCGCCGAGATTTAGGCCCTGTCTAAATTCGTCATAGGGTTTACATACTGTGTTACTTAAGGCCTGAAAAGACTTAAATCCTGAAACGACAAATTCACTGACCAGGTCTCCAGCAACGATAATGGCATCTTTACAATAATCCATCTGTATAAGTCGTTTAGCGGTCGAGATGGCCTGTATACCCGATACACAGGCATTGCTAATGATTATCGGAGGCCGTTTAAAATCAAAAAAATCGGCTATTTTTTGAGCGAGTACCGGTAGGCTTGCTGCAACAATATCGTTTGCTCCGCCTGCGCATTGCGCGATATTGCCCTTGGTTGTTGAGACGATTAATTCAGTCTCTTGTGTAATAACAACTGCTTTGACAAGAGGTACTAATGCGGCTATCATGAGCTTTTCTAGTTTTGAGAATGCCGCATCGAAGGGGAGCTGTGTGTCCTGCAGCAACTTGTTTAAATGCTGATCCAATTGTTCTTCTTCAACAATAGCGGCGTAAACCTCTCTATGCAATTCAGCGAAGTCGGTCAACTTGATTCCTGATTTGCCGCGAATAAGGGCATTCCAGGTGTCTTTCAGATTATTACCTATGGGGGATACACAGTTGTATGGGCCTAAATACACCTTTTTCATTTGCTGACAAAATCAAGCCGATTTTTCCATTGCTGAAAAAAGTCCGGCGTATACAACTGTAAGTTTCCTGAAGAATCTAAAAATACCTGGATCGTTTCACCTAGGCAGACAACCTGATTGTTGTCATTTAGGATGCGGTAACGATAAATAATCTTTGCTGCTTTGGTATCCAATAGGGATGTTTCAATACGCGCATTGTCACCATATTTTAATGGGAGTTTATGTTCGCAGGTACTCTTCACGATCGGTGTTGTATAGCCATGGCCATGAATATCTAGATAGGTCATTCTGTGTTCCATGCCGAAAGATTCTCGGCCATCTTCAAAATAACTGATGTAATGGCCATGCCAAACTATCCCCAACGAATCGACTTCATTGAAACGTATACGTAAGGGGCTTGTCCAAGTAATTTGATTGACTTGTTCAGTTCGTTTATTTTTTGCCATAATCATGAAGAAGCTATTACACTTTTTATTTCAGCTTGAGCGATCTGTCGATCTCCTACAAAGCTTTCTACGGAAACGAGCGTAACCCCCATAAACTCTTGTAGAATCGTTGCTTTGGTCAGCAATTTGTCTCCAACCTGAGGGAAGGAATCTATTGAAATACTTTTTATTGTACCGAGATAACCTATAGGTGCAGTTTGTTGTTTGATATAAAAGCTATAGCCAGTATGTAAAGCAATGGATTGCGCCATGTGTTCAATAATACCCGCTTCCAATAATACACCATCTTCCACAAAAATATTATCTTCTTGAACAGTTAAACCTGCTGCCACTGTCTTTTCGGTGAAATCGTACAGGCAGTCAATCATAACCATCGGAGCACGATGAGGTAATAAATCCTGTAAAAATATGTTATCGACTATTGGAAATGGGGCAGCTGTCATTTGTCTAAAAAAGTTCCTCCAAAGGTACTAATTAAAAGATGAAATCATAGGTTTCAAGTAGCGCAAAATTGCTTTTGATCGGTTTTAGTACAGCGCCTCTGCTGTGTTGTTTTTTTGTTTCTTCAGATAAATAATGTAAACAGAACTGTGGATGTTTATTGGGAATAGTCCTTCCAGAAATCGTAGAAGTTAAACCACTGCATTGGATATTTTCTGATCATATAGGTTAGCGACTGACAATAGGTTTGTAGCAAGCCTTGAGCGTCACGGTGTTTCACTTCCACTTCGCGTGCATAGAGATGATAGTGGAGCTTAGGTTCTTTCATAACATAGACAAAAATAACAGGAACCCTGAGCCTGGAAGCGATTAAAAATGGACCAGCTGGGAATTGTGTGTTTTTGCCCAGTAAATCTGCCGAAAGAGTTTTTGTGCCTTCTAGATAACGATCACCTGTAAAGACAATTAGTTCATTGTTTGTAAGTGCTTCATTGATGGCAAATACGTGGGAGAGGTCTTCTTGGATAACGATGAATTTTACGGTCGATTTACGCGATACTTTTGCCAAGTATGATTTGATGGCTTGGTGTTCGCGGTCCGAAATAACCAGATTAATCTGATTCTCGATATTGATGTCTTCCAGGAAATAAGAGGCGATTTCAAAGTTACCAATATGTGCTGATAACAGGATACCACCGTTTTTTTTCTCCAAGGCGGATTTTAAAATCGCAATACCGTCAAATTCATAGCTGAATCTGTTGCGCATCCCCGCAGCTATGGCTGTTTTATCGATCAGGATTTGACCGAAAGTAAAGTAACTCCGGTAAAATCCAATGAGCGTTGAAGAAAGTGAATATTTTAGTCGATATCTTAGGTAAAAATAGATAGACCGGTTGCTACTCCAAGAAGTCAGGTAATAATAAAAAGCTACAAATACCAGCAGCAAATAAGCTGTACGGATTCCTAGCTTTTGAATACAGAATACAAAAATTCGATATCCTAAGACACTACCCTTCGATTGTCCTTTCCACTGACTCATTGGCAAACATTGACTTAGTTATGAGTTGTCTTGCGTTTGATGAGGTCATAAAAGTCTTGGAAGGTTTGGATGTTTGTGAAATCGGCCTCGACCAATTTGATACCAAAATTGGACTCAATGATAACGACAAGATCGACATAATCCAAACTGTCTAAATTTAATGTATCTTTTAAATTTAGATTCGGTTGGATTAAATCAACATCCACCTCAAACTCATCAACAAGTATTTCGTTAATCTTTTCAGAAATCATTTTTATAAGTTAATCGTTTATTTTTTTAATGACTAATGCAGAGTTAGTTCCCCCAAAGCCAAAAGAATTGGACAAATATAGGTCAAATTCTTTAAATACGGTTTGTTTAACGATATTTAATTTGGCTGAATGTTCGTCCGGATTTTCAAAATTAATGTTTGGTGCCATAAAACCATTTAACATCATGATGTTGGAATAGATGATCTCACTGGCGCCTGCCATCCAACATTCATGGCCTGTCATAGATTTTGTGGAGCTGACAAAAGGTTGGCTTTCACCGAATACCTGCAAAATAGCCTGTGCTTCATTGGTATCGCCTACAGGGGTGGATGTGGCATGTGCGTTGATGTAGGCAATATCGGAGGGTTTAACGCCAGCTTGTTTAATCGCTCGTTCCATGGCCAAGGCCGGTCCTTCGACATTTGGTGTAGAAATATGCCCCCCGTTGGATGAAAATCCATAACCTACGATTTCCGCTAGGATAGGGGCTCCTCTACGTACTGCGGATTCATAACTTTCTATAATTATTGTAGCGGCGCCGCCAGAAGGTACCAATCCGGACCGATCTTTGTCAAAGGGACGTGATACTGTTGTAGCTGGCAGGGTATCATTTCCAAAAACACCTAAACCGTCAAAACTTGCCATGGCATATTTATTGATTTCTTGCGCGCCACCACAGATAATCATATCTTGCATGCCACTTTTAATCAGGTTGAATCCAAGTCCCAATGAATGAGATCCGGAGGCACAGGCGGCGGATATCGTCATGTTAATGCCTTTTAAACGGAATATCGTGGAGAGATTCATGGTTACCGTGGAGTTCATTGATTTAAAAATCGCTCCGGAACCTATCAGGCTGGTATCCTTTTTCTCGCGTACAATATCAACAGCTTCAATAATGGCTTTGGACACCGAATCATTTCCATAGAGAATTCCAATTTCATGTTCATCGAGAAAAGTATCGTCAATGGCTGCATTTTTTAAGGCCTCCATAGTAGCCAAATATGCATACTCCGTTTCTTCGCCAATGGATATTCGCTGGCGGCGGTTCAATTCATGTTTTAAATTTGGTTGTGGAACTGCACCGGTTAATGCGGAACGAAATCCAAAAGTTTTTCGTTCTTCATCGAAGATAATCCCTGATTTCCCTTGTTGCAGAGAATCTTTTACTTCATCCAATGATGTTCCCAAGCAGGAATATATTCCCATCCCCGTGATCACTACTCTTTGCTCCATAGATTTACGAATAAATTCCTCCATTTATATTGATTACTTCCCCCGTAATATAGCCTGCTTTTGAAGAAGCCAAAAAGGTGACGAGATCTGCGACTTCCTCAGGTTCTCCAAATCTATTGGCCGGAATCAGTTTTTTTAGTTCCTTTTCGTCCATATCGGCAGTCATGTCACTATGAATAAATCCAGGTGCCACAGCATTGACCGTGATATTCCGTTTGGCAACCTCCTGAGCCAGCGCTTTAGTTGCACCTAGCAAAGCCGCTTTGGCCGCCGAATAGTTGGTTTGACCAGGTGTACCTTTTACACCGGATACTGAAATCATATTGATGATACGGCCATAACGCTGGCGTAACAGTTTCTGTATAAAAAATTGGGTAACATGATAGAATCCATTGACAGTTGTGTTGATTACCGAGGACCAATCTTCTGCCGGCATCCACATAAACAAGCCATCTTTGGCTATACCGGCATTGTTGACGATAACCTCAAGCTGAGCTTCGGGATGGCTCGATTCCCAGGTAGATAAGGCCTTGTCGACGGCGGATTTATCTGCGACGTCGAATTTTAGGAGCGAACCACTACCGCCGTTTGCTTCTATAGCAGCAAGTGTTTCTAATGCTGCAGTTTCATTATGCTGAAAGTTGATCAACACATGATAGCCCAATTCTTGAGCCAGTTTAAGACAAATTGCCCTGCCAATTCCCCTTGATCCTCCTGTAACTAAAGCGCATTTCATCCTACAATATGTATATTAATTTTGAAATAATTCTGCATTATCAAACCATTTGTTTCCTAAAAGGTTTCCTTTGGTATCAATAAATCCCCATTTGCCATTGAGTTTAACTCGCGCTAAACCATCGATAAATCCCTTCTCCTGTTTCTTAAACGTTAGCGCCGCAGTAATCTCATACTGAAAGGGGATGACAACTTTGGCATCTCTATCGATAAAGCCCCATTTGCCTTCTTTTACAGCAGCGAGACCTTCGGGAGAAAAGGAAAGCGCATCCTGATAGGCAGTAGGGATGACCATTTTACCTGTAGTATCAATATATCCCCATTTCCCATTTAATTTCACGGGCGCTAGACCTTCCTGAAAATTTCGCGCATCATCATAAGTTGCAGGTATCACCCATTTGCCATCCGATGCCATAAAACCGATTTTATTTCCTTGCTGAACAAGGACAAAGTCGGGGTTTTCAATATTTTCAATTTTTGAAATACCGGGGAGAGCAATTTCTTTTTGACTAGATACGAGAAACCAGTTGTTCTGTTTTTTTGCCCATACCAATCCAACATTAAAATCGCCGATATCATCATAATTTGGAGCGACGACCTCTTTTCCCTGATTGTCAATGACACCCCATTTTTTATTTTTGGCGACTTTAGCGTAGCCATCCTTAAATGGACGGATGACATCATAAGTTGGTGGAAGCACAACCTCTTGTTTGTTGTTGATGAGACCGACTAAATTGGTCGCATCACGATAAAAAGCAACACCATCATTGAATTCATAAACCCGCTTGCTAGAGATCGACTTCAATTCCTGCCCGAGAGAGTCGATGTAAAGCCAACCGCTTGCAGATTTCACCATCGCCATTCCCTGACTGAAGGATTTGGCATTGACGTATTGAGGTTGGATAATATAATTCGCATCTTTATCTACAAATCCCCACCTGCTACCATCATAAACAGCAATCTTTCCTTCGGATTGATCTTGAGCATTTTTGAATTGAGGTGTAATCTGAAACGATCCATCTTTATTGATAAATCCGACAAGTCCCTTTTCTTGTACCCGCGCCAATTGTTGCGCAGATGCGAAGGTGCATAATAGTATAAATAATCCGCCGAATGCGAGCCTTTTAATCATGATTTTTATTGATTAAGTATTCTTTTACTTTTTTAATGATCGGATACATCACTTGATCCTCGGCAAAGGCCGGAAACAAATTACGCAGGTCCGTATACCAAGATAGTGTTTCTTTGGCTAACTTTTCCTGACAACTTAAATGGTCAATTGCCTGTGCTAAAGTAATAAATTCTATCGCCAGCACTTCAAAGGAATTTTCGATGACCTGACTGCATGACATTGCTGCATTCGTACCCATGCTCACAATATCTTGGTTGTCATTATTGTTGGGAATGCTATGGATGTAGAGCGAAGTGCTTAGCGCTTGGGATTCCGCTGTTGTGGAAGTTGCCGTAAATTGGACACCCTGCATGCCAAAATTTAGCCCTAATGTGCCTAAATTTACGAAAGGCGGGAAAATCTCATTGATCTTGCTGTTGAGAAGATAATTCAATTGTCTTTCCGCAAGCATTGTCATCTTGGTCATAACCAATTTAAGTTTATCCATTTCCAGTGAAATATAGTCGCCATGAAAATTGCCGCCATGATACACATGTTGATCGTTTAGATCAATGATGGGATTGTCGTTGGCTGAATTTAGTTCATGCTCAAGCACGGTGCCCACATTGTTAATGGTATCCGAAACCGGACCTAATATTTGCGGAACACAACGGACGGAATAATATTCCTGTACTTTGTCTTTGAAAATATCCTCTAGATTTTCACCGGTATATAGGTGCTCCTCGCGTTTTCGAATCAACTTACTGCTTGCAAGGTGACTGCGCATCTTTTTGGCAATAGCTTGTTGTCCAGGATGCTTTTTGCTTTGATTTAACGCTTCTGAAAAATGATCGTCATAAGCTTGAACGATTTCATTGATTGCACAGGCTGCTTTGATGGACCAAGATAAGGCCTTTTGCGCATGGTTCCAGTTTAGTATCCCTATCCCTGTCATGACCGAAGTCCCATTGATCAGTGCCAAGCCTTCACGTAGAACAATCTGAATAGGGGCCAGGCCTTCGGCATCAAAAGCCTGTTTGGTTGGAATTCGTTCATTTTTATACATCACTTCACCCTCACCAATTAATACGAGCGCCAAATGTGCGAGCTGTACGAGATCACCACTAGCACCGACACCACCGTGTGCAAAAATAATTGGATAAATATCGCGGTTGATCAATTCTCTCATCAAAGCAATGGTGGATTTATGGACTCCTGAATAACCGAGGGTTAATGTATTTAAGCGTGCTAAAATCGTGCTTTTTACCTGAAGCGGATCGAGAAGTCGTCCTGTTCCTGAGGCGTGGCTGCGAATTAGGTTGTATTGAAGTTTAGTGCGGTCTTCGTCTTTAATCCGATATTGAGCCATGGGGCCAAAACCGGTATTGACACCATAAATTACTTTGTTTTCAGCAAATTTCTGAAGAAAATTGTGGCTAGCATCTACTTTTTCCCAAATATCGTCATCGATATCCAATTTTTCGTTTCCGTAGGTTATTTGGATAAACTGTTTTAAATCTAAATGGTTGGTGAGTAAGCTCATGATTTATGGGGTAGCAATTTTGAAAAACTCTCGAAATTGTTTTTTTTATTTTATTTTTTGTGAATAGATTTGGCAATTATTAATCAGGCACGAAATTAATATTTTTTTCTTTTAATCAAAGCGTATAATGAACGTTGAACAGGTTGACATTTTGATCATCGGGGCGGGACCTTCCGGTTCGGTTGCTGCTGGGTATTTACAAAAACAGGGGGCAAGGGTAAAGGTTGTCGAAAAAAGCCAGTTTCCGAGAATCGTGGTAGGAGAGAGTCTGATACCGCGCGTGATGGATCATTTTGATGAAGCCGGGCTGTTTGATGCGTTGGATGCACAAGGTTTCGAAAAGAAATTTGGAGCGCGGTTTATACGCGGGAAAGAAGTCTGTATTTTCGATTTTTCAGATAAATTTTCCGAAGGTTGGGATTGGACCTGGCAGATTCCGAGAGCTGATTTTGATCAGGAAATGGCGAATGAGCTTATGCGTAAAGGGGTAGATCTTTCCTTCGGTACAGAAGTAACTGACGTACAATTTGATAGTGCAAAATCGATCACTACGGTATGCGATAGCCAAGGTGTTGAAACAAAAGTAGAGGCAAACTTTCTGATCGATTGTTCAGGTTATGGTCGCGTTTTGCCTCGCATGCTAAATTTGGACCAACCCTCACGTTTAAGCCCTCATTCGGCGATATTCAGCCATGTCAATGACGTTAATCGACCGCTAGGGCAAGAAGGTAGTCTGATTTCTTTTGATATATTGGAAACGCAGGTTTGGTTGTGGGTAATTCCATTTTCCAATGGCAATACTTCTGTTGGAATTGTGGGGCCAACTTCGTTCATCGAAAACCTGGGCGAAGATACCACTACAGCGCTAAATAAGGCTATTCAGCTGTCCGATTACTATGTCAAGCGGTTTGGTGATATCCCTTTTATTTTTGAACCCCGTAAATTGAGTAATTATTCTACAGCGGTGAGCAAAATGTATGGGCAAGGGTATGCCCTGACCGGTAATAGTTCCGAATTCCTGGACCCTGTTTTTTCTTCCGGTGTGTGTTTCGCTACAGAATCTGGTATTTTGGCAGCGAAGTTAGCTTTAAGGCAGATCGAGGGTGAAACAGTGGATTGGCAGTCAGAATTTGAAGACTATATGAAAGATGGGATTGCAGTTTTTACAACATATATACAGGAATGGTATACAGGCAATCTGCAGGAGTTATTTTATCATCAACCCGAAAACCCGGAGGTGAAACGTAGCATTTGTGCAATATTAGCGGGATACGTGTGGGATAAAAACAATCCATTCGTTTTGAAACACGATCGTGTGGTGAAAAATTTGGCGCATCTTATCCGAATGTCCAAGCAGGAAAAATCGATATAGTTAAGATCTGGGGTGATATTGTGTAATAATGGAATGAAGGTAGTCCCTATCGATGTGTGTGTATATTTCGGTCGTGGTAATACTTTCATGACCGAGCATATCTTGTACAGCTCTTAAGTCGGCACCACCTTCCACCAGGTGTGATGCAAAGCTATGTCTAAAGGTATGTGGGCTGATGGTTTTTTGTAAGCCGATTTTTGAGGCAAGTTCCTTAATGATCAAGAAGATCATAACCCGCGATAATGCGGCGCCTCTTCTGTTTAGGAATACAATATCTTCATTTCCGCCCTTAATCTTGATATGTGGTCTGACCGTTTCTAAGTAGATGCGAAGGTGTTTAATGGCGTGTTGGCCAATTGGAATTAGGCGTTCTTTGCTTCCCTTGCCCTCAACTTTGATAAATTCTACATCTAAAAAAAGGTTTGATATTTTGAGGGTGACAAGTTCGGAAACACGGAGACCACATCCGTATAAGATTTCGATGATCGTTTTATTACGTTCACCTTCGGGTGAAGAAAGATCGATTGCCGAGATTAATTGATCGATTTCATGTATGCTCAAAACGCTGGGCAGCTTGCGTGCCAAGCGTGGCGCCTGAAGGAGATCGGTCGGATTGTTGACGAATTCATGCTCGATCATCAAAAAGCTAAAGAAAGTCTTAAGGCCAGATATCAACCTGGATTGTGTGAAGGGCGAAATATTAAATTCCTGCAACCAAGCCAAAAACTCCTGTATATTCTTTCTCGTTACGGTATTTAAAACCAAATGATTGTCTTCACAGTAGATCTGAAATTTGGATACATCATTTAAGTAAGCATCAATTGAATTAATGCTCAAGCCTCTTTCGAACTTTAAGAATTGTTCGAATTCCTTTTTTATATCACTCCAGTTTTCAAAATCCATTTGCAACAAAATTACAATTAACTGTTGTTCTTTTCGAAAGTTATTCTGTATTTTTAGGTGAAATTTTACAGATTATAAGTAACACAAAGAGATGTTCCCTAATGGAGGTACCCGATTCCTCCTTGGATAATGAAAAAAGTATTGATCTGTATTTTACTATTTATCGGGACAATTGATCTCCAGTTCCGTTTACCCTAATATAAAACAATTAGCAAAAATAACTGACTAAAAAAAAGATATTTTTTTGTATGAAATTCATTAAACCACTCGCATTAGCTTTTCTGTTACCGGCTACATTCTATATAGCAGAAGCAAAAAAGCCAACCACGTTAACCGCGGAAGCACGAGCGATTCTATCCCAAGATAGTTTGGCCCTGAATCAAAAATTACCCTTGGACAACGAAGTCATCACGGGGAAGCTGAAAAATGGATTTACATACTTCATTCGTAAAAATAGCGAGCCTAAAGGTCGTGTTACCATGTATTTGGGCATGAAGGCCGGCTCTATTCTGGAAAATGAAAAACAGCTTGGTTTGGCACATTTTTTAGAGCATATGAACTTCAATGGCCTGAAGCATTTTCCAAAGAATGAATTGGTTAACTATCTCCAGAAAGCGGGCGTTCGATTTGGCTCGGATCTCAATGCCTATACCAGCTTCGATCAGACAGTTTATCAGCTACCAATTCCTTCTGACGATCCTGAACTTTTAAAAAATGGTTTGCAGGTGATGCGCGACTGGGCTCAGGATGCTTTGTTGGATGGCGAAGAAATTGATAAAGAGCGGGGCGTTATCCTCGAAGAAAAACGTGGTGGAAGAGGAGTACAGCAGCGTTTACAGGATCAATACTTTCCGATGTTGCTCAATGGCTCCCTTTACTCCAAACGTTTGCCTATCGGAACTGAACAGATACTGAAGACATTTCCTTATACAGAAATACGCAAATTCCACCAGGACTGGTATCGCCCAGATTTACAGGCTCTAATCATCGTTGGGGATATTGATCCTAAGGAAATGGAAGAAAGGGTGAAAGTTTTGTTTTCCGATATGAAAATGCCCAAAAAAGCATTGGAGCGTAAAAAATATCGTGTTGATTTGTTAAACAAGAACCAGTTCTTGGCAATTTCAGATCCGGAACTGCCTTATACCGTCGCGCAGATTTTGATCAAAAGTGAAAAAGAAAAAGTTTCCACCGTAGGAGATTACAGAAACGAGCTGTTGAAGAGTGTTTTCAATCAGATGATCGCAGGTCGTTTTTCTGAATTGATGCAGCAACCGAACCCTCCTTTTATGCAGGCAGGTGGAAGTATCAGCGATTTTGTTGCTAACCTCAATACTTTTTCATTGCTGGTGGTCCCAAAACCGGGCGAGTTAGAATCCGGATTTAAAGCGATGCTAACAGAATTTGAGCGCATTCAAAAATACGGTTTTACACAGACGGAGTTGGATCGTGCCATCGCAGATATGAAAAAAGGTAACGAGATGTCTTTTATCGAACGTGATAAAAAGAAATCGGATAGTTACGTCAATCGTTATCTAAATTATTTTATTGATGATGAACCAGCTTTAAGTAATGAAAACGCTTATCGTTTGACTAAACAGCTGTTACCAACGTTGAAGCTGTCAGAAGTAAATGGCTTGGTAAAAAAATATTATACTGATCTGAACCGCGATGTTCTGGTTATGGGGCCAGAGAAGGATAAGGCCAGTTTACCGGCTGAGTCTACCGTAATGAGCTGGGTAAAAGCAGTTGAAGAGACTCCTGTGACAGCTTATGAAGATAAAGTTTCCAATCTTCCCTTGCTTTCAAAAGAACCGGTGAAAGGCGCTGTTGTATCGTCAAGAAATATTGACGCCGTTCAAGCGAAAGAATTGACCTTAAGCAATGGCGTTAAAGTGATCTTAAAGCCTACGGACTTTAAAAATGATGAGATACAGATTATGGCGTATAGTCCAGGTGGAACATCAGGCTATAACGATGCAGATTACTTTTCGGCCTCCAATGCATCCTCTTTAATTGATGCAAGCGGCGTTGGACAAATGAACAACGTTGAGCTTACGAAGTATCTTTCGGGAAAAGATGTTTCCATCTCTCCGTACATTTCTGAACGTTACGAAGGTATCTCAGGTAGCACAGATAAAGAAGGATTGAAGAATGCTTTTGAATTGATTTATGGTTATTTTACGGAACCTCGATTGGACGAGGATATTTTCCAGAGTACCATGACCCGGGCAAAAGGATCTTTGGAAAATAGATTGAGCAATCCAAATAATGTATTCTCGGATAAAGTGAAAGAAGTGCTTTATGGCAACAATGTCCGTCGGCAAAACCCAACAGTAGAAACGATCAATAAAATTGATCGGGAGCGTGCTTTGGCAATTTACAAAGAACGATTTGCGGATGCTTCGGATTTTGTGTTTACAATTGTGGGTTCATTTGACGAGAATCAGATCAAGCCTTATTTAGAAACCTATCTTGCCTCATTGCCGGCCCTTAAAAGAGGGGAGAGCTATAAGGATTTAAATATTCTGGAGCCGAGCAAGGGAGAGCGCGTGGTTGTTCATAAGGGAAAAGAAGAAAAGGCAAGTACGCAATTGGCCTACTATGGGGACTATACCTATAATGAAACTGAAAATGTTAATATGGAAGCCTTGGAGAGTGTTTTGACGATCAAATTGCTTGAAAGACTCCGTGAAAAAGAAGGTGGTGTTTATGGAGTGGGTGCTCGGGCTAGTTTTAGTAAGCTGCCAAAAGCGCGTTATGCTTTCTCCATTGGTTTTGGTTCCGCAGTAGATAAGGCTGATGCTTTAATCGCTTCAGCATTGGATGAGGTAAAAAAGATTCAGGAACAGGGCCCCGAAAATGGAGATATTGAGAAGTTCCTAGCAGAACAACAGCGACAAAATGAGTTAAATCTTCGTGAAAATGGCTATTGGCTGAATTACATATCAAGTTCATATCAGAATGATCTTGATCTTACGCGATATACACGAAGAATAGACAATTTGAAGAAGGTAACTTCAAAGTCGGTGCAGGACGTTGCCGGGAAATATTTGAAAAGAGATCGACTTTTTGAATTTATCTTGATGCCGGATTCTAAATAACAGGAGTCTTGGAAAATAGAAAAAGGGTTGCCTGCTCAGTAGGCAACCCTTTTTCTATTGGACAAAAAATTATGGACAAAAAAAATCCCAACCATTTCTGATTGGGATTGCCAAAATGTCTAATAAGTATCTCTTGTTAACCCAAATAGGATTTTAAGATTTTGCTTCTTGAAGTGTGTCTCAAACGCTGAAGAGCTTTATCTTTGATCTGACGAACACGTTCACGTGTCAAATTGAATTTCTCTCCGATTTCCTCTAACGACAATTGGTGATTGGAACCTAAGCCAAAGAAAAGTACGATAATTTCACGTTCTCTTTCTGTCAATGTTGCCAAAGATCGTTTGATTTCTTCCGATAGAGATTCATCAATCAAAGAACTGTCTGTGTCTGGATCATGGTTCTCCAAAACGTCCAAAAGTGTGTTTTCTTCACCTTGAACAAAGGGAGCGTCCATAGATACGTGACGGCCAGAGTTGCTTAGGGTATCCGAAACCTTGTCTACTGTGGTTTCAAGGATATCCGCCAATTCTTCTGGAGATGGTTCCCGTTCGTATTCTTGTTCTAGTTTTGAGAAAGCCTTACTGATTTTGCTCAATGAACCGACTTGGTTCAATGGCAGACGTACGATACGCGATTGTTCAGCAATTGCTTGAAGAATAGATTGGCGAATCCACCAAACGGCATAAGAAATGAATTTAAACCCCTTTGTCTCGTCAAAACGTTTAGCTGCTTTAATTAAGCCCAGGTTACCTTCATTGATTAAATCACCTAAGGTTAAACCTTGATTTTGATATTGTTTTGCTACTGATACTACGAAACGAAGGTTGGTTTTAGTCAATTTTTCCAAGGCAACTTGATCGCCTTCGCGGATACGCTGTGCTAATTCTACTTCTTCTTCTGCTGTAATTAAGTCTACTTTACCAATTTCGTGTAAGTATTTGTCCAAAGACTGTGACTCACGATTGGTGATAGATTGTGTAATTTTGAGCTGTCTCATTAATTTTTATTAATTCTCCTCTCTAAGAAATGTTTGCGAAAATACGAAAAATTTTTGAATTATTAATGGAAAATTGATTATCTAGCCACTCATATTTAATGAGTTAGGTTTTTTTGAGTTTCAATTTTTAATCATCAAAAACTATTCCATTTTAATATTTTTTTTCTTCTTATCTGTTGCTGTAATATTCAACTGTTTGATATTTAAAGTGCTAAAGGGTTTAAATTTTTTTTCTTATTCTAGACAATTTAACTCGGTAGTAGCTGATTTATTATGCAATATGCATTCCTCAAATTTATTTTAAAATGATAATTTTATGATAAAACAAAAAGATGGATCTTTTGTTTTATTAGTGACATTAAATAAATTTAAAAGAATAAAAATTATATTATGCCAATCTTAATTCACTTGGATAAAATAATGAAAGAGAAAAAAATGTCGCTTAACCAATTGAGTGACAATGTCGGAATTACCCTTTCCAATCTTTCAATCATCAAGAATCAAAAGGCGAAGGCATTGCGATTAGACACCCTTGAAGCGATATGCAAAGCGCTAGACTGTCAGCCTGGTGATCTGCTGCAATATTATGATGGTGGTGATGAAAAAGGCTAAAATCGATAACCTTTTAAAAAATCGACTACATTCATTCTTTTCTTCCCTTCGAGTTGAAGGTCAGAAATGACAATATAGCCGTCTTGCGCCGCAATTTTTAAGAAACTTTTCTTGTCAGTTTCTATGGTTCCCGGTATTGTAGCTGTATTGACAAGTTCTTTTTCTGTGCTATAGATTTTTAGGACCTTATCATTTAAGAGGGTAAATGCCGCTGGATAGGGGCTTAAACCGCGAATGAAGTTATACACTTGCGCAGTGGGCTGATCCCAGTTTATTTTACAGTCTTCTTTGAAAATTTTTGGAGCATGTTTGAGCGGCTCCGTTGTGAGAAGGACTTCCTGAGGTTTGGGCTGCAAGGTTCCATCCTTTAATTGCTGGATGGTTTGCAGGAGAGTTTCTGCTCCGGCCACCATGAGGTTATCGTGAAGATCACCGGCGTTGTCTGTTTCTTTGATAGCAACTTTTTTCGAAAATAAGATGTTTCCTGTATCGATTTCGTGCTGTAGTAAAAATGTCGTTACGCCCGATTCTTTCTCTCCATTGATGATTGCATGATTTATCGGTGCTGCACCCCGGTACTGTGGAAGGAGTGAGGCGTGGACATTGATTGTTCCAAATTTAGGCATATTCCAGACGATCTCAGGAAGCATGCGGAATGCTACCACAACCTGTAGGTCCGCCTGAAAACTTTTCAGTTCATCTAAAAATGCCTCATCACGGAGTTTCACTGGTTGAAGAACTGGGATGTTATGTTGCGTAGCAAATATTTTCACAGCAGATTCATGTATTTTTTGTCCACGTCCTGCGGGTTTGTCCGGTACCGTAACCACAGCGACAACTTGTTCGCCAGACTGAATCAGTGCTTCAAGTGAAGCTACAGCAAAATCGGGAGTACCCATGAAAATAATACGCATAATACTTGTAATTTTTATAAAACCCTTTAAACCAGTACAGGGGCCTCCTCGTTGAATAGCCTACTGAAAAACGCCTAATTATTTGTCATTTCAGTTTTGTAAATAACAAATTTTTATAACTTTGCGAAGTTACATAAATATATTGAAAGCTTGAATTTTCCTTATTTTTTAGCAAATCGGATCGCATTTTCTGGAAAAAGAACGTTCTCAAAATTGATCGTTCGGGTGACTATTGGTGCAATTGCTCTTGCTATTGCAGCGATTATCATATCTATTGCGGTATTGCGCGGATTTAAGGGAGAGATTATCAGTAAGCAACGGAGCTTTTTTGCCGATGTATTGGTTTTACGTTACGACCTGAATAAGTCTTACGAAAATTCACCCATAACACTTACACCGGAGGTTCGTAAGTCCATATTGGCGATTCCCCAAGTCAACTCAATCAGTTCCTTTGCGACCAAGGCCGGGATTATTAATGTCAACAATGAAGTTGAAGGAGTGGTTCTCAAAGGTATCGATTCCTTGTATAATCAGCAGCCCTTTCAGCGTATGCTGGTGGAAGGGAGCATGATAGACTTTAAATCGGATAATGCGGATAATCAGATTTTGGTGTCCAAGTATCTCGCAGATCGACTGCTCCTAAAAGTCGGTGACGATTTTATTATGTATTTCGTGCAGGATCCTATACGTAAACGTAAATTTGTCATTAAGGGCATTTTTAATACAGGCTCCGAAGAATTAGATAAGGTCTATGTGATCGGGTCTCTCAATGTCATTCGTAAACTGAGTAACCTCGATGATCATGAAGTAGGGGGCTATGAGATTCGGATTAAAGATTTTAGTCAGCTCGAACAGACAACGAACAAGGTTGAAGATCTGTTGCCTATCGATATGCAGGCAATCAATATCAAGGATCAGGTCCCTGATATTTTTCAGTGGCTGGAATTGCTTGACATGAACACCAAAATCATTTTCATACTGATGACGGTCGTTGCTATTATCAATATGATCTCCGCCTTGCTGATCACCATTCTTGAGCGGACTTCAATGATCGGTATCTTAAAGGCGTTGGGGTATCACAATGCCGGGATTCGCCGCGTCTTCATGTACAGTGCCCTGTACCTCATCGGTCTGGGATTATTAATCGGTAATCTTATTGGCTTAGGTTTTTACTTTTTTCAAGATTTTACCCATTTCTTTAAATTGGATGAGAAGACCTACTATATCTCCTATGTGGCCGTTCAACTTCAATGGTCTGATGTGATTTTGGTCAATTTGGCTGTCGTGTTTATCGGAATGATCTCATTATTTATTCCGTCAATGCTAATTACCAAGATTAGTCCGATCAAAGCCATTTCTTTTAAGTAACACTACTTTTAGGCTTCGCTTTCTTGAAAAAATCGTATTTTTAGTGCTGTTAACTATTTTTCGAGCTGTATAGAAAAATAAGTATATACATATTACGGCTAGTATACAAGCACTTATGAATAAAACTTTTGAGCATATTTCCCACGCTTTCGAAGCGCCTTTACAAAATCCTGTACTTATATTTTCGCTGGTACTTTTTATTATCCTGTTATCACCGATCGTACTGCGACCGATAAAGGTTCCGGGTATTATTGGATTGATTATATCTGGTGTTATTATTGGACCACATGGACTCAACTGGTTGGAAAAAAACTCGGCTATCACACTGTTTTCAACAATAGGCCTGCTCTATATCATGTTTATTGCCGGTTTGGAGTTAGATATGAATGAGTTTAAAAAGACCAAGAATAAGAGTTTACTTTTTGGCTTTTTAACATTTATTGTTCCGATCAGTATTGGCTATCCTGTTTGTCATTTTTTACTGGGCTACGGCGTTTTACCGAGTTTGTTGATATCAAGCATGTTTGCTACCCATACGTTGGTTTCTTATCCCATCGTAAATAGCTATGGTATTTCTAAAATGGAGGCTGTTGCGATCACGATAGGTGGAACAATCCTGACGGATACGGCCGTGCTGATTATTCTTGCGGTGATTACCGGCGTTTCCCAGGGAAATATTGGCAATGAATTTTGGATTACCCTGACGATTTCCTTTGCTATTTTCCTGTTTATCATGTTTGGTGTTATTCCAAGGATTGCAAAATGGTTTTTTGAACGCTTGGGGAGTGAGAAGACGTCCAATTATATCTTCGTGCTCTCTGTCGTATTTTTTGCTGCATTTTTAGCGGAAATTGCCGGCCTTGAGCCTATTATTGGGGCTTTCGTTGCCGGTCTAGCCCTCAACAAACTGATACCACACTCTTCCGCTTTGATGAACCGAATTGAGTTTATCGGCAATGCGATTTTTATTCCTTTCTTCTTGATATCTGTGGGGATGATTGTCGATGTCAGCGTGATTTTGAAGGGGCCGCAGGCACTTATTATTGCTGGAACACTGACCGTTGTGGCTATCGTCGGTAAATATGTGGCCGCATGGTTGACGCAGCTCGTTTTTAAATATAGCCGTGGTCAGCGCAATCTGATATTTGGTTTAAGTAGTGCTCATGCTGCTGCAACACTAGCTGTAATCATGGTTGGACATAAGAACGGTATTATCGATGAGAATGTGCTTAATGGTACGATTCTGTTGATTTTGGTTACCTGTATTGTCGCTACAGTGGTTACCGGAAATGCCTCGCGTAAAGTGGTTATGGATGGTGAACAGGACGAAGAACATACAGATGTGGTGAAGGAAAAAGATGAAAACATCTTGATATCTATCGCTAACATGGATAATATGGAGCCTATTTTGGATTTTTCAACCTATATTAAAAGTAAGAAATGTTCCTATCCAGTCAATATCGTGTCCGTTGTGAAGGATAATGAGCAGGCTCAATTAAACATGTCAAAAGCACGGAAGAACCTGGATAACATGGTCAGGTATGCTTCGGGTAGTGAAACAAATGTTAATATCAGTGCTACAATAGATTTAAACATTGCTAGCGGGGTTGCACGGTCGGCAAAAGAAGTTTCTGCCAATTGTATTGTTTTGGGCTGGCCGAGTGCGGCCAATTTTATGGATAAGTTTGTTGGAGAAAAAACGGAAAGTATCTTAAACAGAACCTCGGCTAATGTGATGTTATGTCATTTTAAAAAACCTTTTATTTCTAATAAATCCATTGTCGTTTTTGCACCACCCATGTGCGAGGCAGAATTTGGGTTCGAGTATTGGCTGGAGAAGGTTGTTAAACTGGCGCAGGAGCTATCTGTTCCAGTAACATTTGTTGTCGATGAACGCTCTGCTGCCGCCATTAAAGAACATCTTGTTGAGCTGAAAAATTCTGTTCCTGTTACCTTTGAACATTACGATGCCTGGGACAATTTGCAGGGCCTTAAAGCGTTTAAGGAAGAAGATGCGATGTTTATTTTTGTTTCGGCCAGAAATGGAGAAGTTTCCTATCGTGATTCTCTGGATGGGGTAGCAAAGAAATTAGATCGTATTTATGCAAACGAAAATCTTGTTTTAGTGTTTCCTAGTAGAGTGGAAAATGCACACATCGATGAGTATGAAGATGTCGAAGCAGCTCCAATCTTTAGAAAAATTAGCAAAGAGATCGGAAATATGTTTAATAAGGGATAGTAATTGTCCGTTAAAATTGAAGGTTATGTCAAATAAGATTACAATGTCAAGTGAAGGAACTTTACAGGTTCCAGATTTTCCAACAATTCCTTTTATTATCGGCGACGGTATTGGTCCTGATCTTTGGCATGCGGCAGTGCGTGTTTTTGATCAAGCGGTGGAGAAAGCGTATGATGGAAAACGGAAAATAACATGGAAGGAGGTGCTGGCAGGTGAAAAAGCTTTTAACGAAACAGGCGAATGGCTACCAAAAGATACCCTAAATGTACTAAAAGAATACCTTGTTGGAATTAAAGGGCCACTAACCACGCCAGTAGGCGGCGGAATCCGTTCTTTGAATGTTGCTTTGCGTAAGGATTTGGATCTCTATGTATGTCAAAGGCCGACAAAATGGTTTGTGGGCGTACCTTCACCAGTCAAACATCCGGAATATGTGGATATGGTGATTTTTCGTGAAAATACGGAGGATATTTATGCTGGAATAGAGTTTCAGGCGGGAACAGTTGAAGCCAACAGGTTTCAGGATTTCTTGCATGACGAGCTTAATATTGATTATAATTTCTCGGCCACGACAGGAGTCGGTGTCAAGCTGGTTTCTGAGGAAGGGTCGAAAAGACTGGTCCGTGCGGCAATAGAACATGCTATTCATCACAATTTACCTTCAGTGACGATTGTTCACAAAGGAAATATCATGAAATTTACGGAGGGTGCTTTTAAGATTTGGGGGTATGAGGTTGCTGAAACGGAATTTGCTGACAAAACGTATACCTGGGGACAATGGGAGCGAACGAAAGCAGAAAAAGGTGCGGAGGTTGCCAACCAGGAACAAAAGGCGGCCTTGGATTCAGGTAAAATTTTGATTAAAGATATTATTGCCGACAATTTTTTACAGCAGATCTTACTTAATCCACGGGATTTTTCTGTTGTGGCAACTTTAAATCTGAACGGTGATTATATTTCTGATGCGCTGGCCGCAATGGTTGGCGGTATAGGGATCGCACCGGGAGCTAATATCAATTTTAAAACAGGGCATGCTGTTTTTGAAGCTACTCACGGTACAGCACCTCGTTTTGCAAATACCAATACCATGAATCCTTCGTCGGTTATTTTAAGCGGTGTTATGCTACTCGAATACCTTGGATGGACGGAAGCTGCGGCGGCAATTGTTAAGGCCTTGGGCGAAACCATAATTGCCAAGACCGTGACCGTAGATTTTTACAATTTGATGGATGATGCTACATTAGTCAAAACAAGTGAATTTGCCGATCGAATTATCGAAAAAATATAAGAATTTTATTTTCTGAGATATTAAGCAGAAATTTGAATAAAATTTCTGCTTTTTTATGGATTACAATCAGCTTCCTCTTTTTATAAGGGAATCGAATATTTTTACGGAAAACGAGAAAATTAAGTTGGCTCAGATCGAACGTTTACCCACTCCACATGAGGTAGATGATATAACTAGTCTCCCTGAAATTTACGAATTGCTAAATGCCTTTATTGGCGATCAATCCGCCCGTAATACCCATCTTCAACTTAAAGCTAAGGAGTATTTACAAGATAATCAGATAGATATGGCGTGGAAAGTGCTGCTTATTTGATGTTTTTTGCATTGAACTAGGTGTTTGTTGTGCGATCTTTTTATTGAAATCATTTAGAATTTTATAAATTTTCAATAAAAAAACAGATTAGTTGAAAAATATATAATTTTATTTTACCTTTGGTTTTTAAACAACGGATTGCTTAGCTAGGGTTAAAGAATAGCAATCAAACAAACTATAACATCAATGAAACATAATTTTGGAGCAGGTCCATGTATTCTGCCAAAGGAAGTATTTCAACAAGCCTCAGAAGCTGTAATTGATTTTAACAACACCGGTTTATCAATTTTAGAGATCTCTCACCGTTCCAAAGAGTTTGAAGCAGTGATAGATGAGGCCACACAATTAGTACGCGAGTTATTGTCAGTACCTCAGGGATATTCGATTCTTTTCCTTCAAGGAGGGGCTAGTTTGCAATTTGCAATGGCGCCGTTGAATCTTTTACCTGAAGGAGGTAAGGCTGCTTATTTGGATACTGGTGTCTGGGCTACAAAAGCATTAAAAGAAGCTAAAAAATTCGGTACAGTAGATGTTGTAGCTTCGTCGATTGATAAAAATTATTCCTACATCCCTAAGGGATATGCCATCCCAACAGATGCTGCATATTTTCATTATACAGCTAACAATACCATTTACGGTACTGAGGTTTTTGATAAGCCTGAAACGGCGTTGCCAGTAGTTGTTGATATGTCTTCTGATATTTTCTCACGTGAGATCAATGTTGCTGACTATGATTTGATCTATGCTGGTGCTCAAAAAAATATGGGCCCTGCAGGTGTTACACTCGTGATTGTTAAAGATGACATCTTAGGTAAATCAGGACGTGTTCTTCCGTCGATGTTGGATTATCAATTGCATATCAATGGTGGTTCAATGTACAATACTCCACCGGTATATTCGATCTTTGTATCGATGTTAAACCTTCGTTGGTTAAAAGCAAAGGGCGGTGTTTCTGTATTGGAGCAAGAGAATATCATCAAAGCACGTGCTTTATACGATGAAATCGACCGCAACCCATTGTTCAAAGGTACTGCAGCTGTTGAAGATCGTTCACGCATGAATGTTACTTTTGTAATGGATACACCAGAGTTGGAAGCTGAATTTTTGGCTTTGGCAAAAGAGCGTAATTTGATCGGAATCAAAGGTCACCGTTCTGTAGGTGGATTTAGAGCTTCGATTTACAATGCTTTACCATTAAGCAGCGTAAATGCGTTGATTGATGCAATGAAAGAATTTGAGGACACGCATACGGCCTAAGGGACTGTGCATGTTGCTGAAATTTAGTAGTTGACAAACAGATAATTAGTTAGATTAAGAATTATAGAGGTCGTATTGTATTCACCTGGTTGGATCTTCCGATGAGTTGAACGGCACTGATACCTTTAAAAACGAATTATAAAGATGAAAATATTAGCGAATGACGGTATCGATCCACTAGGAAAGAAAATGCTGGAAGATGCAGGTCATAGTGTAGATACAACTCATATTCCACAAGAAGAGCTGCTAGAAAAACTCCTTGCTTATGATGCAATCACGGTACGTAGTGCAACTAAAGTACGTCAGGCCCTGATTGATGGCTGCCCTAACTTGAAAGTTATCGGCCGTGGTGGAGTAGGCATGGATAATATTGATGTAGACTATGCCCGTTCAAAAGGGATTGCTGTTGTCAATACTCCTGCGGCATCTTCTTTATCAGTTGCTGAGCTGGTTTTTGCTCACCTATTGAATGGTGTACGTTTCTTATACGATTCAAATAGAAAAATGCCTGTTGAGGGCAATACAAAATTTGGCGCCCTTAAAAAAGCTTATGGAGCTGGTACTGAGCTTCGTGGTAAAACTATCGGTATCGTTGGATTTGGTCGTATCGGTCGCGAAGTTGCCAAAATCGCCATTGGTCTGGGGATGGATGTGGTTTACACGGATTTGTTCGAAGGACCAAAAACATTAACCATAACACTTTCAGGTGGTATACAAGTTGAGGTACCTATTCAACAAGTGGAGATGGACAACTTATTTAAAGTTTCAGATTTTATCTCTTTACACGTTCCATTTTTGGATAAACCAGCTATCGGAGCTGCAGAGTTCCCATTATTGAAAGATGGTGTTGGCTTAGTTAATGCCTCGAGAGGTGGTGTTATTGATGAATTGGAATTAGTGAAAGCATTGGATTCGGGTAAAGTTGCATTCGCCGGTTTAGATGTATTCGATAATGAACCTACTCCACGCGAGGAGATCTTAAAACATCCAAAAATTTCGTTGACGCCACATATTGGAGCGGCAACCAATGAAGCTCAAGAAAGAATCGGCGAAGAATTGGCCGGTCTACTGATCGAAAACTTGAAGAAGTAATTCTTCCGCATAACATCTAAGATATGCGGCACAAAACTTTCATGATTTTGTGCCGCATTTTTTTTAATATAAATTCATGAATTGCCTATATTGGCACACAGAAATTTAATAATTGTAACTTCAGTATGAAAGTTTTAAAATTTGGTGGTACTTCCGTGGGGAGTGCAGCACGTATCAAAGGGTTGTTGGATATTGTAAACCCTGCTGAACGTCAGATCGTCGTATTGTCCGCGGTTGCTGGAACGACAAATGCTTTGGTTGAAATAGGTCAAGCTTACACAGGAGGTAAGAAGGACGAAGCTAAAGATTTGGTCAAGAAGCATAAGGATAAGTACGAAGACCTCATTAAAGAACTTTTCAGCACTGAACAAGGATATAAAAATGGTAAAGAATTGATCGATTACCATTTTAATCTGATTTCTACCTTAGCCAATGAGTTATTTACACCTATTGAAGAAAAAGTTATTTTGGCGCAAGGTGAATTGATGTCTACTGCTTTATGGCATTTCTATTTGAATGAAATCGGTATAAAATCCGCGTTGTTACCAGCCCTGGATTTTATGAAAATTGATGAAGATAATGAGCCTATGGTGGAATACATTGGCGAAAAACTAAGTCGTATTTTGGCACAGAGCCCAGAAAATACGTTATTTATCACACAAGGTTTTATTTGCCGAAATTCATTTGGTGAAATCGATAATTTGCGCCGTGGCGGTTCAGATTATACGGCTTCATTGATCGGCGCAGCAATCCGTGCCGAGGAAGTTCAGATCTGGACGGACATCGATGGGATGCACAATAATGATCCTCGTGTTGTCAAAGGAACGACACCGATTGCACATCTAAGCTTCGATGAAGCTGCGGAGCTGGCTTATTTTGGTGCTAAAATTTTACATCCACAATCGGTATTCCCAGCGCAAAAATATAACGTTCCAGTTCGGTTATTGAACACGATGGAACCCAATGCAAAAGGGACTTTGATCAGTAAGGACGGTGCTCAGAAAGGTTGTATTCGCGCCATTGCCGCGAAAGACGGTATCACGGCAATTCACATCCATTCATCGCGTATGCTACTTGCCTATGGTTTCCTACGTCGTGTTTTTGAAATATTCGAGCGTTATAAAACACCAATCGATATGATCACAACTTCGGAAGTGGCGGTATCGTTGACCATTGATGATACAACCAATTTGGCTGATATTATCAAAGAAGTGGAGGATTTTGGTTCTGTAACAGTAGATGGTGATCAGACCATTGTATGCGTTGTAGGCGATTTCGGTTTGAATAGCCACGGTTATGCTGCTCGCGTACTTGACGCTGTAAAACACCTTCCAGTTCGTATGATTTCTTACGGTGGTTCAGACTTTAACGTGTCGATTCTATTGAATTCAGATCATAAAACAGAAGCATTACGTTCATTGCACAATCGTTTATTTTAAGAAGTAGGTTTTTATATGATAAATACAGGTATCGCGGCGAAGTTTGCAGAGAAAGAAACGCCGTTTTATTATTATGATCTGAATGTGTTAAACAAGACCCTGGAGGCTGCGCATGCTGCGTCCCACAAACGGGGATTTCATGTTCACTATGCATTAAAGGCCAATTTTAATGACGAGTTATTGAAGGCGATTCAAGAGATCGGCTTTGGTGCGGATTGTGTGAGTGGCAATGAGGTAAAGAAAGCCATTGAATGTGGCTTTGATTCCAAGAAAGTCACTTTTGCGGGAGTTGGTAAATCTGATAAGGAAATCAATTATGCGCTCGATCAAAATATTTTTGCTTTTAATGTGGAATCCATTCAGGAGCTTGAGGTCATCAATGAGCTTGCCTCAAAAAAAGGTGTAAAAGCAAATGTGGCCTTAAGGATCAACCCAAATGTGGATGCACACACCCATCATTATATTACAACAGGGCTTGACGAAAACAAATTTGGTGTGCCCAATGCCGATTTGGAAAAATGTGCAGCCGTGCTTAAAAAATGTGAATCTATTGAATTGGTTGGTCTTCATTTTCACGTAGGTTCACAGATTACGGATATGACCGTATTCAAAAGCCTGTGCGTGAAGGTTAATGAATGGAAAAACTGGTTTGAAGAACGCGGTACACAAATCCGTGTATTGAATGTCGGTGGCGGATTGGGGATTGATTATAAAAATCCTGATGGAAATACAATTCCTGATTTTGAAGCCTATTTTGATATTTTCGACCGCTTCCTGGAGCGTACAGCACAGCAAGAAGTGCACTTTGAATTGGGGCGGGCTTTGGTCGCACAATGCGGAAGCCTTGTTAGCCGCGTGTTGTATGTTAAAAATGGTGTCAAGAAAAATTTCTTGGTATTGGATGCTGGAATGACTGAATTAATGCGCCCGGCCTTGTATCAGGCCTATCATAAAATTGAAAATATCAGCGCGACAGACAGCGCCGAATCCATTAACTACGATGTGGTTGGGCCAATCTGTGAATCGTCCGACTGCTTTGGTAAGGAAGTGCCACTTCCGGTTTCAAAACGTGGCGACTTAATTGCCATTCGTTCTGCAGGTGCTTATGGCGAAGTGATGGCCTCGTGTTATAACCTACGTGAGGAAATACGCTTCGTGTATAGCAATCAGCTATAAGCTCCCGTTTTTAAAATATTTATTTAAAAGCCAGTCTGTTCTTCAGACTGGCTTTTTGGTTTTAATAGTTTTGTCCTATATGCAGAAACTTTTGTTTATCATTTTTTTGATCGTCTTTCGTATACTTGTTTATGCTTATGGCGATTGAATTTCCGGTTACGATAGATTTGTTTGGAAAAACATTTCTCTTACATCCTTTTATGGAAGGATTGGGGATGTTTATTGGTATGCGTTATTATCAGTTGCTCAAATGGAAGGATCAGGAAAGTTTAGGGCATACCAATTCCCTTCTTATTGTTATTGCTGCCGGCCTAGGGGCTTTAATCGGCTCACATGTCATCGGTTCCCTCGAGCGCCCGGCTGAATTGCTCAATGCGACACACAAATGGGCTTACATTTGGGTGAACAATACGATAATCGGTGGTTTGGCGGGAGGTCTGGTTGCCGTGGAAGGGATGAAAAAGATCATGGGTAAAAAAGAAAGTACCGGTGATCGGATGGTCTTTCCCTTGATTAGTGCAATTTCCATTGGTAGGGTAGGTTGTTTTTATACGGGTGTATTCGAGCAGACCTATGGTTTACCCACAACGTCTCCATTTGGGATGTATCTGGGGGATGCTTATAAACGGCATCCTGTAGCGCTGTATGAAATCGCATTTTTACTGCTCTTATTTGTAGGACTCCAACTTTTTAAACGACGATACAATTATCGAAATGGTGTGTTGTTTCAGCTTTTTATGCTTAGTTATTTTAGTTTTCGTTTCCTGCTGGACTTTATCAAGCCACGGGCAATTATACTTTTGGGGCTAAGTACCATACAAATTACCTGCATCGTGGTGATAATTTATTATATTTATTTATTAAAAAATGAACGTTTAATCAAAAAATAGAAATTATGTATTTGCTTGAGGGGTCATTTGGATCGGAAAGTACCGCGATGTTGGGACTTTTTCTACTTACTATAGGTGCTATTGTGATCGGTATTGCACTTTTGGTTATTATTATCGGCTCGATTATTAAAGCTGGAAATAAAGAATCAAAATTCAATGTCAATCCCTGGCTTAAAGTATTGTTGGGCGGAATTGGAGCAATGTTGGCAGGGGGACTTGCTTGTGGACTTACCTTTATGAACTAGAGATCAGCTTTATGCCAATTAGAAACTATACATACTACGATTACACCATCAGCCTATGTCCAACATGCCTTTCGCGTGTTGGTGCCAAGATTATTATCGAGGATGAACAGGTATTTATGACAAAAAACTGTCCTGATCATGGCTTTTTTAAAACACTGATTGCAACTGATGTTGACTATTATAAGAACATTCGGAATTATAATAAAGCCTCAGAAACACCTTTGAAATTTGATAATGAAGTACATTATGGCTGTCCCTATGATTGTGGCTTATGCGTCGATCATGAACAGCACAGTTGCCTTTCTATCATCGAGGTGACCGACCGCTGTAATTTGACCTGTCCAACCTGTTATGCCATGTCGTCGCCCCATTATGGACGACATCGCTCGCTGGAAGAAATTGAACGGATGTTTGACAAAATCGTCGAAAGTGAAGGTGAACCGGATGTGGTTCAGATCAGCGGTGGAGAGCCAACCATACATCCTGATTTTTTTAAGATTTTAGACATTGCGAAGACAAAGCCTATTAAGCATCTCATGCTCAATACGAATGGGATCAGAATTGCCAATGATCCTGGTTTTGCTGAGCAACTCGCGACGTATGCGCCTGAATTTGAAATCTATCTCCAGTTCGATTCCTTTCGCCCATCGGTGCTTGAGAAATTCCGGGGCAAAGATCTTACAGATATCCGTAAAAAGGCCATAGACAAATTAAATGCACTTAATCTAAGTACAACCTTGGTTGTCGTCCTGGAAAAAGGAACCAACGATGATGAAATAGGGGAAATATTGGATTACGCCTTACAACAGCGATGTGTACGGGGGATAACCTTTCAACCGGTTGAAATTGCCGGTCGAAATGCGGCCGATGCACAGCAACATAAAATGACATTAACGGAGGTACGTCAGGAAATCCTGAATCAATATCCACTATTGGACCCACATGATATTATTCCTGTTCCTTGTAATCCTGATGCTTTGGCGATGGGCTATATACTGAAAATAGGTGCGGAGCGTATACCTTTGACCCGACATATTGATCCTGCTATTTTGTTAAATAGCCAATCGCGCAACACCATTGTATATGAACAGGATAAAGGTGTTCAGATGCAATTGCTGGATATATTTAGCACGGGAATTTCTGTGGATAAGGTAAGGCCAAAAGTAAACCAGTTGCTTTGCTGTTTACCCGAAGTCTGCGCACCTGATCTTGATTACGACAATCTTTTCCGAATTATCATTATGAATTTTATGGATGCCTACGATTTTGACGTTCGTGCAGTCAAAAAATCATGTGTCCATATCGTCAACAAAGACTTGAAATTAATTCCTTTTGAGACGATGAATTTATTTTATCGTGACGATAAAATAAAACGCTTGGAAGAACTAAAACTATCGGATGCTATTCGATTTTAACAGGAGATAAGTTATTTTTGTCGAAGAAATACCTTTGGTCCTTTCTTTGCAAAATGTAGTGTTCATTGCATTTGGCTACACATTGCCAGGTAAGGAAATCAACAAAATTAGAAGTATGAAATTGGGCATTGTTAAGCGTTTTATTTTTGTCTTAAGTCTCTTGGCTTTTCAGTTGCATGTGTCTGCACAGGATTCAGTTCAGGTTAGAAAAAATCAGAGTAACGATCGAACCGCGGCACATGTTGGCTTCAATAAAAGGTCAGCTGTGGATTCCACACGTGTTGGCAATGACTCCTTACGTAATGACCTGAAGAAGGTCAATTTGACTTTTCTTGCTAATATTCGAACAGGTTCAATGGCGGATTTCGTTGCCCAACTGAATGAGAAATCCAATACGTATACTGCGACCAATACAGGATCGGCCAAAGACAGTATTGCCGCAATTAAAAATAGTATTCACGAAGAAATTAAGCAGCTGAAGTCTATTAAGGGCAGTATCAGTAATTATTCAAACAGTCTTAATGTTACCCAGGATCAGATCAGGAATTTGGTCAACCGTTATGATATTAGTACCAGTAATCATAGTCGAGCATACCAATACCTTGATAATGCTCAGCTCAAGCTGTCGTCAAAAATGGATTCTCTGGAGGCAATCAACCGGACGATAGATGAACTTATCGCCAAGAACCAACGCCATTTGCTGCGTCTGGATGCTGTGCATGAAGTGAAAAATGTAAGTAAAAAGGTCGATTCTACGTCGAGCAAAAGTTCGATCTGGAAAGCGAATACGGCGGCGATTTCAAAGGATGTAATTTTAAACAATATACGGAGTAATTATAGTAACAATACAGCGATAGACAAATATGTTAATCGGACCGATTGGGCGAGCCGTATCCTATTGATTGTATTGGGATTGGGCTATTGCTACTGGATTGTGCGGGTGTCCTATATCCTTCGACAGAATGATCCTGAACATAAACTTGCGATTGACGCTATCGTTGGAAAAACAATTATTTTTCTCTTGACACTGTTGCCTTTTGTAAACTTCTTTACACCAAGTTTCATTCTGCAGGCTTCCCAATTGGTCATTATGTTAATCTTCATGTTTTTGCTAAGGCATCGCATGAGCGGGTTACAGCGTAAAATTGCCATTATCCTCATTGTATTCTACATCCTGGACGTATTTGTCAATATGATCGTAAGCGATGACCTCTTTTTAAGGATCGTCTGTATCGCCTTTAATCTGATCGCACTGGGACTTGTTAGCTACACAAAGCGACGAATCAAAAATGCAGATAGTCCGGGGTATATCAGCAATTTTATTTATGTCGTTTTCGCTATCCTCAATATCACGGCAATTACCTTGAATGTGATTGGCCATGTTGAGCACTCGCGGAGCTTTAGTATTGCCTGTGCTGTTGGTTTAGTCCAATCCTTTACGTTGCAGTATTTTGCAGACATGATTAAGGCTGATGTACGTAATCAGTTTAAAAAAGATCGACTGACTGCAGGATTCTGGATGCGTTTTAACGAACAGCGTACATTGGCTATCATCACCGAAATTCTTCGGATCGTATGTGTGCTTTTGGCCATTATTGTGTTGGCAAACAACTTACAGTTTATAGAAACACTATTGGCAGCGAGCGAAGTCTTTTTTGGCAAAGTGCGCAGCATTGGAAGCATATCTTTTACACTCGGCAACCTTGTTGTGGCTGTTTTACTGCTTTTGGTAGCCAACTGGTTTCAAAAAAATATCAGTTTGATTGTTCTCGGCGGTGAAGACGGTCAGCTTAGCCAGGTCTATAATCAGAAGATGACCCTATTTCCGCTCTTTCGGTTGGCGATTATTCTGATTGGTTTTTTTATGGCAATCTCTGCCCTGGGAATGAGTTTGGATAAACTTACCGTTGTCATCGGAGCGCTGAGTGTTGGTATCGGTTTGGGCATGCAGAATATCATCAATAATTTTGTGTCTGGTATTATTTTAGTTTTTGACAAGCCATTTCGGGTGGGCGACCAAATTGAACTTGCCGACAAAAAAGGGCGGGTCAAAGAAATCGGTATACGTGCCAGTGTCCTCAAAACTGCAGATGGTGCCGACGTTATCATCCCAAATGGCGATTTACTCTCTGGAAGAGTCGTCAATTGGACTTTATCACAGGAATACAGCAAAACAAGCTTTGTGCTCCATATCGATCGACAGGCCGATCTGGAAAAAGCGAAAGAATGGATTAAAGATGCGATGATGTCCAGCCCACATTATATACAGGATAGAGATAGCGGGATCAGCATACAGGATATCAGTGCGGAGATGATCTATCTAAGTGTTTACTGCTGGGTAAACGCCGCAGCCAATGCCTCGTCGCTTAAAAACGATGTGCTGCTTGTATTATACAAAAAGTTTGAAGCGGAGGGCCTGAAATTTTATAGTGTCATTCCACCCAAAAATTAGTTTATCAATTGACTTTTTCTGACGAGTATGCATAATGGATTATCGGGAGGGCTTATTATTTAGTCAGATGGGTTCGGAAATATAACGGGCTGAATCCCTTGGCGCGTTTGTAGAAATGGGAAAGATGGCTCTCGTCGGTAAATCCGAGTTCTGCAGCAATTTGTTTCAAGGTATAATCTTTGGATTTAAGTCTGTTCTCGATGAGTTCGATCCGGTAGCTGTTGATATAGGCTCTCAAACTAGTGCCGAAGTTCTTCTTAAAGTAGATTCCAAAATAGGATGGAGCAATATTAAATTTCTGAGCCAGCAGGCTGACCTGAAGTTTTTCGGGCGAAAAAATATAGCGATGAATATAAGCCGAAATCGATCGGTCAACATATAGTTCATGCTGCTGGGGTAAGCGTTGTGTTTCTGATATTTCTTTGTAGAGCCCAAAGATCGCAACGAGTTGGTCAAATAGCCAATCAGAACGCTCGTTGACAGTGGCATTACTATACAGTCGGACAGCTTCCAGGATATGTGAATAAATCAGGCGATGGTGCTCGTCCATATACAGTTTGCGTTCCTTCAATCCTTTATCGTTCATTAGCTCCATAATCCAGGCATAGCGCTTGAGATTACGTTTATTCTGCAGAAAGTAGGTGTCTGTAAATAAAATAAACAAAAAATGGGTCTTTTCTTCAATGTTAAAATAATGCTTGTCTTCCGGACTAATTAAGAACACATCGCCAGGTTCATAATTCAGTTCAAATTTGTTGATCACATGGGTTCCTTTGCCCGAACGAATATAAACAAGCTCATAATAATTTTGCTCGTGTGGAGGCAAATGAAAACTATCCTCAATAAATTCACTGATCCGTAAAGGTTCAAACTGTTTTTTGCGCATTGCTCTCCTGATATATATCTTTAAATGTACATAAAAATAATGTATTTGTACATGTTATTGCCTGCTCTACTATCGCACCTTTGTGTCGTATAAAATGATAAGAAAACATGATTAATTTTATAATGATTGCATTTTGCATCGCAGCGGGGATGTTGTTAAGGCGAACAAATTTAATTCATTCCGAGGCACATAAAGGGATCAATACTTGGATCCTTTATTTTGCCCTGCCGGCGGTGTCTTTCAAATATATTCCCAAGATCGTATGGTCATCACAATTACTGTTTCCCGTGTTTTCGGCAATCCTCGTTTGGGCAGGTAGTTGGTTATTTATGGAAGTATACTGTCGGCGTAAAAATTATAAGCAGCGCTCCCGCAGTAGCTTGGAATTGGCCGCAGGTTACAGCAATACGTCCTTTATAGGCTTTCCATTGATCATCGCCTATTTTGGTGAAGCCCAGTTGCCGATTGCGATTATTTGCGACCAAACTACATTTATTCTACTTTCTACAGCCGGAATCATCAATGCACTAAAAGCGAATGTCCAGGATGGCGAAACCATCGATGTCAAATTTATGCTTCGAAAGCTAATTAGCTTTCCACCCCTGATCGGTTGTATAACAGCCTTAATGCTGTCTCAATTTGTTGACCTTTCAGTTGCCGAGCCTTTTTTTGATAAGTTGGTGGCCACGGTTGGACCATTGGCCTTATTTTCTATTGGTTTACAGTTGAAGTTTGATGGTTGGCGACAACAGATTTCGCAGATCAGTACAGCGATGAGTTATAAATTGATTCTTGCCCCAGCATTGGTATTACTATTTGCATTACTACTTGGTGTGAAGGGAGCTGTTGCGCGGATCAGTATATTTGAAGCAGCTATGCCAACCTTGGTCACTTCGGGGATCATTGCCGAACAATACCATCTGAATACCAAGTTGGTCAATCTGGTTATCGGTTTTAGTATTGTTGTGGGGCTGCTAACAACTGCATTTTGGGATTTTGTTATTCGACTTTTTTTCTCCTAACCTACGGTTGCATTGATTGATTGATTGATTGATTGATTGATTGATTGATTGATTGATTGATTTTGAAAACAGCGTAGGCCTGATTTGGCAGGGATTTGTCTTATCTGAAGTATTGTGTAGGCGTGGGGATGTATTCACTTCGTAACATTTTGATAGTGAATCATCTCATGCGAACAACTTTTTTGCTGTTCAACTGTTATTAGGCTATAACCATCTATAAAAAGGAGGTATATTATGAACCTGATACACAAAATTGAACATTGGGGCGATGCTCATCACCCACAATGGATTGATTACCTAAGAATTGCTTTAGGGGTCGTTATTTTTGCCAAAGGTGTAAGTTTCGTAAATGATAGGGATGTTGTTCAACATATGATTGAACAAAGTAGTTTCCACTTATCATCATGGGGTGCTGTTCACTATGTGGTTTTTACCCATTTGGTGGGAGGGTTGTTCCTAATTTTAGGTTTTCAAACCCGTTTGGCCTCACTACTGCTATTTCCGGTACTGGTAGGGGCTGTATTTTTTGTTAATATCACCCACGGCTTTAGTTATTTGAATTCCGAATTGTGGCTTTCTATAGTCGTATTCTTTTTGCTGATCTTTTTTATGGTCATGGGTTCTGGAAAATACTCCCTAGACCAAATGATGAACAAACCAGGATACAAAAGGGATATCTAAAAGAAAAGCTCCTTCATACATGAAGGAGCTTTTCTTTTTTATTTGCCTTGCTCGTCAATCCATTGGCGGGCATTAACGAATGCTTCAATCCAAGGAGAAACTTCGTCCTGACGACCTTTTGGATAATTTGCCCAATGCCATTGGAACACCGAGCGCTCAATATGTGGCATAGTAGCCAAATGGCGGCCAGTCTTATCGCAAACCATTGCTGTATTATAGTCCGAACCATTTGGGTTATGCGGATATTGCTCATACGCATATTTTGCAACGATATTGTATTGCTCTTCAGCATATGGAAGGTTGAATTTTCCCTCCCCATGTGAGATCCAAACACCCAATGTACTTCCCGCTAGTGTCGATAACATGACGGAATTGTTTTCCTGAACTTTTACAGATACAAAGTTTGACTCGTGTTTTCCGGAAGTATTGTGTAGCATTTTTCCGTGGATTTCATGCTCAGGATTGATCATCTCAAGTTCCATAAATAGCTGACAGCCATTACAAATACCAACCGAAAGTGTGTCCGGACGAGCAAAGAAATCGGTTAGGGCTTTTTTCGCTTTTTCATTGTAAAGGAAAGCTCCAGCCCAACCTTTTGCCGAACCCAATACATCTGAGTTCGAGAAACCACCTACAGCACCGATAAATTGGATGTCTTCTAATGTCTCGCGACCAGCTATTAAATCGGTCATGTGAACATCTTTTACATCAAAACCTGCCAAGAACATGGCATTAGCCATTTCGCGTTCGGAGTTGGAACCTTTCTCACGAAGGATCGCAGCTTTCGGACGTACCTTAGTTCCGTCAATGTTAGGTTTCTTACCATCAAATTGACTTGGGAAAGTAAAGGCTAGGGGTTGATTTTTATAATTATCGAAACGTTGTTGTGCTGTTCCATTTTTAGACTGCTTTGAATCCAAAAGGAATGATGTTGTAGACCATACATCACGTGTTGCTGCGACATCAAAGCTGAATACAGCTTCATGATTTTTAATCGTTACCGTATTACCTTCGATCACCTGACCAATTTTAACCGCGTCCACAGCAGCTTCTTTGACAATCGCCTCAAAAGCAGCATCGTCTTTCGCTTGCAGGACAAGTGCAATATTCTCATTAAAGAAGGCTTTTACGCTATCAGATTCATTTAATGCTGAAAGGTCATAGTTGGCGCCGAGATTAACATCGGCAAAGGTCATTTCCAATAAGGTGGTAATCAAGCCCCCCGATCCGACGTCGTGACCAGCTTCGATCTGTCCTTCGTTAATTAATTGCTGTACGGTATTGAATGCTGTTTTGAAATAAGCAGCATCTTGAATGGTCGGTACTTCAGTACCTAATTTATTGATGATCTGCGCAAATGACGAACCGCCTAATTTGAACTGATCTTTTGATAAGTTGATGTAATAGATCGATCCGGCCTTTTTGTTCAGTACAGGTTCTACCACTTTTGTGATATCAGTACAATTTCCTGCGGCAGAAATGATCAATGTGCCTGGGGCAATGACGTTTTCGCCGTTTGGATATTTTTGCTTCATCGACAAAGAATCCTTTCCCGTCGGGATATTGATTCCCAATGCAATGGCAAAATCCGAGCAGGCTTTAACAGCTTGGTATAAGCGTGCATCCTCCCCCTCATTATTGGCTGCCCACATCCAGTTGGCCGATAGGGAGATTCCTGCGAGGCCATTTTTGATTGGCGCAAATACGATGTTGGAAAGCGATTCGGCAATAGCCGTTCTACTTGCCGACGCTGGATCCACCAAGGCAGCAACAGGGGAGTGACCTATTGTTGTCGCAATACCTTCTTTACCTTTATAGTCAAGTGCCATAACACCGACGTTGTTTAACGCCAATTGCAATGGACCTACACATTGTTGTTTGGCAACACGGCCACCAACACAACGGTCTACTTTATTGGTTAACCAATCTTTCGAAGCAACAGCTTCCAATTGTAATACTTGGTTTAAGTAGTTTGGAATGTCGGCTGCATCATAAGCAAGATCCGCATAATTGCGAACCACGGTTTTATCGCGCATGAAAGTTTTTGGCGATGAACCAAAGAAATCTTCAAGGGCGTAATCCATTGGTTTTTCACCTGTACTTTTCGATTCGAAAGTAAAGCGGTGGTCGCCAGTGACATCACCTACAGTGTACATTGGTGCACGTTCGCGATCTGCAACACGTTTTAACGTGTCAATATCATCTTCAGCGATCACAAGTCCCATACGTTCTTGCGATTCATTACCGATAATTTCTTTTGCGGATAGTGTAGGATCTCCTACAGGAAGTGCATCTAGGTCAATTAAACCTCCGGTCTCTTCAACAAGTTCAGATAAACAGTTTAAGTGGCCGCCTGCACCATGATCATGGATCGAGACAATTGGGTTATGATCGGACTCTACTAAGCCACGAACAGCATTCGCTGCACGTTTTTGCATTTCGGGATTGGAACGTTGAATCGCATTAAGCTCAATTCCAGAACCAAATGCTCCCGTATCTGCAGAAGATACAGCAGCTCCACCCATTCCGATGCGGTAATTTTCACCACCTAGGATAACGACTTTATCACCAGTTTTTGGCGTATGTTTTTTCGCTTGATCTAGTTTTCCATAGCCAACACCACCAGCTTGCATAATGACTTTGTCGTAACCAAGTTTACGGCCATCCTCTTCATGCTCGAAGGTCAATACAGAACCCGTAATTAAGGGCTGACCAAATTTATTACCGAAGTCAGAAGCACCGTTGGAAGCTTTGATCAGGATGTCAACTGGGGTTTGGTATAACCATTGACGCTCTTGCATCGCATTTTCCCACGGGCGAGTTTTGTTGAGTTCCTTTGCCGGCTCAGTTACTGTTCCTGCCTGAAGGTCCAATTTATTTTGTTCCAATCGCGAATAAGCAGTCATATATACGGCTGTACCCGCCAATGGAATCGCTCCTTGGCCACCGGCCATACGGTCGCGGATTTCACCACCTGACCCGGTAGCAGCCCCCGAAAATGGTTCTACCGTAGTTGGGAAATTGTGTGTTTCTGCTTTTACTGATAAAACCGAATCAAATGCTTTCTCTTCGTAAAAATCAGGTTTGTCGGCAGATTTAGGCGCAAATTGTGTGACACGTGGTCCTTTAACAAAGGCAACGTTATCTTTATAAGCAGAAACAATCTCGTTCGGATTGGTTTCAGAAGTCTTTTTGATTAATTTAAATAGGGAAGTGGGCTGCTCTTCGCCATCAATGATAAAGGTACCATTGAAAATCTTGTGTCTACAGTGTTCAGAATTTGCTTGTGAAAAAGCGAATACTTCCGAGTCTGTAAGCAGACGGCCCAACTTGGTCGAGAGATTATTGAGGTAGTCTACTTCTTCTGGATTTAGCGCAAGGCCCTCAGATTTATTGTAGGCCTCGATGTCTTCAATTTCCAATATCGGTTCAGGTGTGATGTTGACGGTATACATGTCCTGTGTCAACATACTGAACTTTTGTGAAATCATTGGATCGAAGTCATTGAAATCCGCTGGTACCGGTTGAAATTCTTCTATACGAACAATTCCTGCAATGCCCATATTTTGTGTGATTTCTACGGCATTGGTACTCCAGGGAGTAACCATCGCAGCTCGTGGTCCTACAAAGTAATGGTTAAGGTTTTGGTCGTCTAGTTTTTTGGCGTTGCCGAATAGCCAGTTGAGTTTAGTAATGTCTTCTTGTGATAAAGAGTTTACGCTTTGAACACCATATACGGTGTTCGATGGGTTCTCAAAGAAATGAATCATTATAAATGTTTGTTTTGAACGTTCTTCAAATTAAAGCACAAAGTTACATATTTATTTTGATGGAAATGCTTGAATTTTCATTAAAAAATAGGCTCAGGTTGCGTTTACTGGAAAAGGCCAACATTGCTGTTTTGTGTAAATAAGTGTAAAGTTGTGTTAATTCATGTAAATAAAAGTTATAATTAATAATTGCATTCGTTTCGTTCGGGGAAAGCCCCTACATTCGCAGCATTCATCACCTATGAATAAATATGATTATCCTTGGGAAGGGGTTTATGAACTCCTTCATACGATCTCTTCCTTCGGTATAAATCTAAGGTCCAAATACCTAACTTGGTTCTATCCTATCAACTTTCCAAAAAAGATAAAATCGCTTGCTGCCTAGCTTAATGAAGTCTTTTGAGGAGCCTACCTACTGCATTAAATTCAGACCAACTGTTGATGAAGGGTAAATTGACGTTGGATATAAACTCAAATTTATCTAAGTTTGTGCATCAAATCAAATTCGAGATGAATATTTCATATAATTGGTTAAAACAACACGTTAATATAGATTCGACACCGGAGGAACTATCGCTTATCTTGACAAATACAGGATTGGAAGTAGAAGCTTTGGACGTCGTGCAGAGTATCCCAGGTGGATTGGATGGTTTGGTTGTTGGTGAAGTGAAAACTTGTGAACAGCATCCTAATGCCGATAAATTAAGAGTAACTACCGTTGATGTCGGTGGACCGGAGTTATTGCACATTGTATGTGGCGCACCGAACTGTCGTACAGGATTGAAAGTCATTGTTGCTACAGTGGGCACGACATGCCACCCGCTTACAGGAGAGCCTTTTAAAATTACCAAATCTAAAATTCGTGGTGAAGTTTCCGAAGGTATGTTATGTGGAGAAGATGAAATCGGTTTAGGAACATCCCATGCCGGTATCGTTGAATTACCAGCTGATGTTGCCGTGGGGACCTTAGTGAAAGATCATTTCAATATCCAGGATGATTACCGTTATGAAATTGGTTTAACACCAAATCGTGCAGATGCAGCTTCGCATTTAGGCGTTGCAAGAGATATTGCAGCACATTTTCGCATACAATTGTTAAAAGCAGATGTTTCTGCATTCAAGGTTGCTGAGGCTGAGGGAACGACAGTGGTCGTTGCAGACGCACAGGCGAGCCCACGTTATAGTGGCATCAATATTACTGGTGTTCGCGTTGGAGAATCTCCAGATTGGTTAAAAGAGAAATTAAATGTTATCGGTGTTCGTCCGATCAATAATATTGTCGACGTCACAAATTATATATTACACGATTTAGGTCAGCCACTGCATGCTTTTGATGCTGATAAAATTGCGGGAAATAAAGTCCTTGTTCGTCTTGCGACTGAGGGCGAGAAATTTGTTACCCTGGATGGTGTGGAGCGTACCTTGTCTGCAGAGGACTTGGTGATTGCCGATGCTGAAAAACCGATGTGTATTGCGGGGGTTTTTGGTGGAGCACATTCTGGTGTATCAGCCGAAACGACCAACGTATTTTTGGAGTCGGCTTATTTCAATGCTGTTTCTGTACGGAAGACCTCCAAAAGACATGGTTTAAAAACAGATGCTTCTTTCCGTTTCGAACGTGGTACCGATCCTAATATTACTGTTGAAGCATTGAAGCGCGCTGCTTTATTGATTCAAGAAATTGCAGGTGGAACGATTTCATCTACCCTAAAGGATGAGTATCCTGTTGTGATTAAACCGTTTTCATTTCACGTGAGCTATACGAATGTGGTTCGTTTGATCGGTCAGGCGATTCCAAATGAAGAAATTAAATCCATTATTGTCGCTCTTGGCATTGAAGTCACTTCAGAAACTGAAACAGGACTTGATGTGTTGGTGCCGGCATATCGCGTCGATGTCACACGTGAGGTAGACGTTGTGGAGGAGGTGTTGCGTATTTACGGTTATAACAATATTGAGTTGAAGTCACAAATTAAGGCATCTTTAAATACGGTTGAAAAGCCAGATAAGGAAGTTGTCTTAAATCAATTGGCAGATCTATTGATCGCAAATGGATTTCGTGAGATTCTGTCCAACTCCCTAACAAAGTTGGACTATGCGGATGATAGCGAAACGGCAGTTAAATTGTATAATCCATTGAGTTCGGATTTGGATACGATGCGTCAAAATATGGTTTTTTCTGTTTTGAGTGCGATTGAATATAACCAAAAACGAAGAAACTTTGATTTGAAATTCTTTGAATTCGGTAAGACATATGCGCTGGATGGTGAAGGCTATAAAGAAACGCAACACCTGGTTTTTGCCATGGCGGGTAAAAATGAAGCTGAGCAATGGAATAGCAAAAAAGATGCGGTTAATTTCTATAACCTTAAAGCAGCCGTAGATACCCTTATTAAACGCTTGAAAATTGAAGGGATTCAGATACAAGATGCTGCAAGTTCGCATTTTGCCTATGGTTTGAACTATATGAAAGGGCAGAAATGTTTGGTTTCATTTGGTGCAATTGCAAACGCAGATTTGAAAAAAGCAGATGTTGAAGGTCAGGTTTTCTTTGCTGATTTTGACTGGGATGTTTTGATGAAAATCATTCGTAAGAATAGCATTCAATATAAAGAAGTTTCTAAATTCCCGGCTGTACGCAGAGATTTGTCGCTCTTGATCGACGAAAATGTGAGCTTCGATAAGCTACAATTTGTCGCTCAGAAGACCGAACGCAAGCTTTTAAAGGAGGTAAATGTGTTTGACGTGTATAAAGGTGATAAAATTCCGGAAGGGAAAAAGTCTTATGCTCTGAGCTTTATCTTGCAGGATGAAGAAAAAACACTTACTGATAAGCAAATTGATGCGATAGTTCAAAAATTAATTGTTAATTTTGAGAAGGAACTAGGCGCGGAAGTGCGTGGTTAATTAGAGATACAACATTAATTGGTAATATTCAATTTTTATTATGGCAACATTGTCTTCACAAATGAATCTGATCGTTGAGAAAACGAAAAATTTAATTCAATTGTGCGAAGTCTTGCAAGAAGAAAATGATTTGCTTAAATTAGAGGTACAATCCTTAAAAGTGGCTTTCGATGCGAGCAACGATAAGAGCAAGCAATTGGAAGAGAGGGTCAAAGCGCTGGCAGTTGCCCGTACGTTAGATTCTGAAACGGATAAGGAAGCAATTAATGAAAAAATACTTGACACAAAACAAAAAATTAACGATTTTGTGCGGGAAATAGACAAGTGTATTAGTTTGTTGAAATAGTTGGGAGAAGTGTTATCGGATTCAAACTAATACAACGTTAAAAAGCTCAAAGAAATGGGAGAGATTTCCATAAAAATAAATATCGCAGATCGTGTTTATCCCCTTCGGGTGGAGAGCGCGGAAGAAGAAGTAATTCGACACGCTGCGAAATTGATAAATGAAAAAGTAAAGGAATTGCAGGAAAACTATACTGTGAGAGATAAGCAGGATTTGTTATCCATGTGTGTATTGCAATTTGCGACGCGTATGCTTAATGCAGAGCGGCAGTCTCAAAACCACGAAGTGGGTTTGGAAAATTCAGTACAGGAACTTGATCAGTTGTTGACGGATTTCTTTAAAAAATAAATTTACGTTCTTTATATTTAGAGCTTAAACGACGAATTTGCCGCAATTAAATTCGGGTTGTCACTATTTTAAACTTAACGCTTCAATATTACAGGCGCAAAAAGATATAGGCCATTTTGCGAAAGCCATCTGGGTCATAATCTAAGCCTAATTATGTAATCACGAAGTTTAATAATACATGAGACCTGTTTAAATTTAATTGCGGTTTTTTTTTGTCATGAAGCCTTGATGCGCTTATCGGGATCGCTACAGAGTTGGCGCATACCAAAGGTAAGGGAGTAGGCTGATTGATGATTTTACTGGAATTTGAACATAATTAATAAAAACAAACATAAATAATACAATTATACATACATGGACATCGCAATTTATAGCATAATTTCTCTGATTGTTGGTGTTGTTATAGGTCGTTATCTATTGGTTCTGTTATTTAAAAAACAAGAGCAGGAAGCCAAGGATAAGGTAAATAGCATACTGAAAGATGCAGAGCAGGAAGGGGAACACATTAAAAAGAAACGCCTGTTAGAGGCCAAAGAAAAGTTCCTTCAATTAAAATCTGAACACGAAAAGGAAGTCAATCAACGTAACAATACCATCAACCAAAAGGAAAATACGTTAAGACAAAAAGAACAGTCAATTAACCAAAAGCTTGAAAACATCAATCGCGATAAGCAAGATGTGGATACCAAGAAAAAGCAATTGGATAAATTGGTTGAACTGAATGAAAAGAAATCTGAAGAAGTAGAAACGCTCAAATTACAACAGATTAAGCAATTGGAAAGTATCGCTGGCGTAACTGCTGACGAAGCAAAAAATCAATTGGTGGACTCGTTGCGCGAAGAAGCCCGCTCACAAGCGATGATTCAAATCAAAGATATTGTGGATGAGGCCAAATTGACGGCAACAAAAGAGGCGAAAAAGGTTGTTATTCAGACTATCCAACGTACTGCTACGGAATCTGCAATCGAAAATACCGTTTCAATTTTCAATATCGAAAATGATGAAATCAAAGGTCGTATTATTGGTCGTGAAGGTCGTAATATTCGTGCATTGGAAGCTGCAACAGGCGTAGAAATCATTGTAGACGATACACCTGAAGCAATTATCCTATCTGGTTTCGATCCCGTACGTCGCGAAATAGCGCGTTTGGCTTTACACCGTTTGGTAACAGATGGTCGTATCCACCCGGCACGTATTGAAGAGGTTGTCGCTAAGACGCGGACGCAAATAGAGGATGAAATCGTTGAAATTGGTGAACGTACCGCAATCGATTTGGGAATCCATGGTTTGCACCCCGAATTGATTCGTATGGTAGGGCGTATGCGTTACCGTTCGTCTTACGGACAGAATCTTTTACAGCACTCGCGTGAGGTAGCTAATTTTGCAGCAACAATGGCGGCAGAACTGGGCCTGAATGTTAAACATGCGAAACGTGCTGGATTACTACACGATATTGGTAAAGTGCCTGATGATAATCCGGAGTTGCCACACGCTATTTTAGGTATGCAACTTGCAGAGAAATACAAGGAACACCCTGATGTATGTAATGCAATTGGTGCTCACCATGATGAGATCGAAATGACTGCCTTAATATCTCCGGTTGTTCAGGCTTGTGACGCGATCTCTGGTGCACGCCCGGGCGCACGCCGCGAGGTTGTCGAAAGTTATATCAAGCGCCTAAAAGAGTTGGAAGATTTGGCTTTATCGTATCCTGGGGTTGAGAAGACCTTCGCGATACAAGCTGGCCGTGAGCTACGTGTCATCGTTGAGAGTGAGAAGGTGTCTGATGCGCAGTCGGAAATACTAGCTGCTGATATCTCTAACCGTATTCAAACGGAAATGACTTATCCAGGGCAAATTAAAGTAACTGTAATTCGTGAGACAAGATCAGTGTCTTACGCAAAATAGATCCTAAGGATCCATCTTAAAAAAAGCTCCAAACGAAATGTTTGGAGCTTTTTTTATGCAATTCTACACGTTTCCCTCAACTTGATCATTTCAGCTATTCCATTCTTCAAAGGATGGACTTGACTTGAATCGACTCAAATGACTTGACTTGAATTGAATCAACTTGACTTGAAGTGCTCGAATTGACTTGACTTGAATTGAATTGAATTGAATCGGCTTGACTTGACTTAAATTGAATCAAATTGTAGCCAATAGATAGGTCGGATCTTTTGGATACCCTTTTTATTATCGCTAATTATCGGAAAAATTCCATCAGATCTGTCACTGTAGCCAATAGATAGGTCGGATCTTCCTGTTCGAGTTCGGCTTGGCTACCATAGCCATACAGTACACCAACAGCATCCATGCCTGTTTCTCGGGCACCAATCAGATCATGTTTGCGATCTCCGATCATGAGGCAGTCTTGTGGACTTGTTAGCTTGGCCTGTTCCATGACATATTGGATGACGCTGGTTTTGGTCGGTCTGGAATCGTCCAAAGCGCTTCCGCCTGCAAAATCAAAATAGGTATTTATTGCAAAGTGCTGTAATATTTTGTGGGCAAAAATTTCGGGTTTAGAGGTCGCAAGGTAGATGTTGTACCCTTTTGTTTTCAGCAATGCTAAAAGCTCAGGTATGCGATCAAACAGGATATTCTCATACAGCCCTATGGTTGAAAAGCGCTCCCGATATTTTTCTACACAGGCAATTGCTTCGCTTTCCTCAAATCCAAAGGTGTGTATGAAAGAATCTTTAAGGGGTGGGCCGATCAAGGGTTTGAGGCTATTCAGATCTGCTGTATGGATGCCTTTGGATTCCAAGGCATAGGCAATACATTTCGTAATCCCTTCTGCGGGGTCGGTCAGGGTTCCGTCCAGATCAAATAAGATATGTTTGTAAGACTTCATGCTGCAATATTACGGAATAGAATAGGAGTAAGCGAGTTTGTGTACTCTGAAAGCATATAATGACGTGCAGCAGACCAAAAAATAAGGAATATTATCATCTTTAAGGCCTAAGGCATGCCCAATATTTGTTAAATTTGCCGAATGAAACAAAAGAAGAAAGTTCAAGAAGTCGAACCTTTACGCCCCGTAGATAAGTATTTTGCGGAGCTGGATGCTAATTTTCAGGATCCGACCAATCGTCTGATTCAAGCCATCTTTTTACCATTATTGTTTTTTGGTATCATGGGCTGCATCTGGATGATCCCATTTCCACAGTTCGAGTTCTTGGTCAAACTCAATTGGCATACTTTTTTGAATTGGGGCTCTTTCTTCATCGCTATTGTCATTTATTATTATTTAAAGCTGTCTGCAACGTTGTCCTATGCGATATTATTCTCTATCGGGGGCATGAGTTTCTTTATTGTGCAATTGGAATACGCACAAAAGAATGGTGGCCCGGCTGTCATCTGGGTGTGTTTGGCGATCGCATTGCTAGCTATTGTCGCACTGTTTATCGGTAAGGGAAAGGAAAAGAAGAAAATCACAGGACAGCAGTTTCTACAGTTTTTACTTGTCGGACCGATATGGTTGTGGCATTTTGTCTTTAAAAAATTGAATTTAAGATATTAACTGAGTGGTTTTTAGGTGCTGAGCATACTATTTATGATCGTAGCCTAATCGGGATGCTTGTATATAAAAGGAAAGGGCCAAATTGCTTGCAATTTGGCCCTTTTTATGTTGCTGTAGTTATGCACAGCTGGTTCAGAATACGGCTAGCTTTTGTAATTGAACCATTTGATGATTTCTTTGAGACTTGCTTTTTTACCATAGATCAAAATACCGACACGATAGATGCGGGCAGCAACCCAGGTAACAAATAAGAAGGTCAGTATGAGCAAGGTCAATGAGGTCAGAATCTGCCATAGGGGTACACCAAAAGGTATGCGAACGAGCATAGCGATAGGCGAGGTGAATGGAATAAAGCTTAACCATGTTGCAATCGGTCCATTGGGATCATTGATAATGACGCCAAAAGAAAGAATATAGGTCAATAGCAAAGGCATGGTAATGGGCATTGAAAACTGATTGGCCTCTGTTTCATTGTCGACAGCTGAACCAGCAGCAGCGAAAATAGCACTATACAGCAGATATCCGGCAATAAAAAACAGAAAGAAGAAAATGATGACTTCCGTGAAGTTAAAGCTTTGGATCGAAGTAAGGATAGAAGCAGAATCATTCTGGGCCATTGCTTTTGATACAGTACTCATATTACCCGCTCCAGGTTGGCTTGCGGCAACCTCCTGCATATCCTGAGGATTGACAAACAGGAGCGTTGCTGTGATAAATAAGCCTCCTGTAAGCACAAGCCACATGACAAATTGCGTCAGTCCAACCATACCGATCCCAACAATTTTACCCATCATGAGCTGAAAGGGTTTGACCGAGGAAATAATGACTTCGATGATACGATTGCTCTTTTCCTCGATAATACCGCGCATTACCTGGGCACCATAGAGAAACAGGGATAGGTATACTAAGATAGCCAAAGCGACACCTAGGCCCATTGCAATGGCTGTATTGCTGTTCTTTTCTTCACCGTCTGCTGTTATTTCTTTTGCATCGATGCTGACTTTAGGCTTAATGGACTGGATGATCTGCAGGTCGATTCCTTTGGCTTTATATTCCTTTTCACGGATGATTTCTTCCAACTGTCCACTAATGATCTCCTGTGTGACAAAACTTGTCTTGCCGCCGGTAATCAGTTCGGCTCTTTCACTTGTTAAAATATCTTTTGGAATATATAGGATCGACTTTTTTCCTTCGCTTTGTGTAAGCTGCGCTTTTTGGGCCTGGAGGTCTAATTTGGATACCGTATAACTTATATTTTTATTGCTTTGGAGTTTGCTGGCAAAGTCGCCTTGCTCATCTAAAATAAAGACTTCGGTGTGCGAATCTTTGAAGCTCTTTTTTGTCAGATAAAACATGCCTGCATACAGTGCGAAAAAGAACAGGGGCACGGCGAAAGTCATGACAATAAAAGATTTTTTCTTGACCCGTGATAGGTATTCCCTTTGGATGATAAGTAATATTTTATGCATGATCTTGAGATAGGGGTGAGACTTGTGTGACTTTTTGGATGAAAATATCCGCCATGGAGGGAACGATTTCGATCAATTGATTGAGCTGTATTTGGGGTATATATCGCATTAATACATCATTGATATGATTGTTGTTATTTAGCTGAATTGTAGTGATGTATGTTTTTTCATGCTTTGTTGACGTTATGACCTTAAATAGGGTGTCGTCGGACAGAAGAAAATTATCTTCGTTTGCTGTATATTCCAATCGATAGGTTTGATTTCGGTATTCTTTTTTAATCGCTTGTACAGAGCCATCCAGTATTTTTTTGGATCGGTTGATGAGGGCAATATTATCGCAAAGCTCTTCCACAGTCTCCATGCGGTGTGTGGAGAATATAATGGTCGCACCTTCTTGATTTAAGCGGAGAATCTGTTCTTTTATGATATTGGCATTTACGGGATCAAATCCCGAAAAGGGTTCATCTAAGATAATCAATTCTGGTTGGTGGATGACTGTGGCGACAAATTGCACTTTTTGCTGCATACCTTTACTGAGATCTTCTATTTTTTTGTCCAACCAGGATGTGATGTCCAGGCGCTGGCACCAATCTTGGATGCGTGCTAAGGCTTCTCGCTTGGAAAGTCCCTTAAGTTGTGCCAAATACAACATTTGATCACCGATTTTCATTTTTTTGTACAAACCCCGCTCCTCGGGTAAATAGCCGATTTGAGCAATATGCTGTGGGCCCAATGCTTCGCCATTAAACAGAATTTCGCCGGAATCGGGAGCGGTAATTTGGTTGATAATACGGATCAGGGATGTTTTTCCAGCTCCGTTTGGCCCCAATAGCCCAAAAATTTTACCCTTTGGGATTTGAATGGATACATCGTCCAACGCACGGTGATTGGCGTAATCTTTGGTGACATGATTGATTTCGAGTAACATCTATTTTAAGGTTTAATTTATTCTTTCTTTGGTTTTGTAAGAGCATTCCCTCTTTTTCCAAAGACTGACGTTTATTTATGTGATTAGTATCTTGTACAGCTGAATTGTTACAGCACCCCTGAAAAATTTTATGCATATTTTCGCTTCGGAATGCGCTTAGTCGTTTGACTAATCGTTTGTAATGAAAGTTAAAAATAATTAGGGACATTTTATTATCCTGCCCATAAAATCGGAAGTGAAGCTTTTTTATGGAATAGAAGGGGTACAAATCTTGTCAAAGGGATTCATTTAACGTACCTTTGTTCCATGGAAGTGAAAAAAGCCGAATTCGTGTGTAGTAACACGAGAGTTGACAAATTACCTGCACCCAATTTGCCGGAGTATGCGTTTATCGGACGTTCAAATGTCGGTAAATCATCGTTGATCAATGCAATGACCAACAAGAAAGGACTTGCCAAGACCTCCCAAAAGCCTGGTAAGACTCAGTTGATCAATCATTTTGTCATCGACGATACATGGTATTTGGTGGATTTGCCAGGTTATGGTTTTGCTAAAGCCTCTAAAACAAGTCGTAATGAATGGGAAAAGTTCATCCGTCGGTATCTTACCCATCGGGACAATTTGCAATGTGTTTTTGTGTTGGTGGATAGCCGTCATGAACCACAAAAGATTGATCTTGATTTTTGCTGTTGGTTGGGCGAATGCGGTTTACCATTTATGTTGGTTTTCACCAAGGCCGATAAGCAATCGACTGTCAAATCCGACGCGAATATTGCGAAATTTAAAAAATCATTGCTCCAATGGTTTGAGGAGGTGCCACCGATTTTCCTAACGTCAGCGGAGAAGAAAATGGGCCATGAACCTATTTTAGAAGCTATCAATGAAGTTAATGGCCGATTTGTTCGCCCTGAACTCAACGGAAACGAACAGTTTTAGCAGATTTTAAGTTCAGATGAAAAAATACTTGTCCTTAGTTTTATTTGCTCATAGTGTATTTGCATTACCATTTGCCTTTATCGGCTTCTTTTTGGCATTGCACACAACGGATTATGCCTTTTCGTGGAAATTATTGGTTTTGATGCTCGTGTGTATGGTGACGGCCCGTAATGCTGCCATGGCATTCAATCGTTATCTGGATAGAGATATTGACGCCATTAATCCAAGGACGGCCATGCGTGATATTCCTGCTGGAAAAATTTCCGCTAAAAATGCGTTGGTTTTTACGCTGGTAAATTGTCTGATTTTTATTGCTGCGACGTATTTTATCAATTCTCTTTGCTTTATGTTGTCGCCCATTGCACTTTTTGTTGTGCTTTTTTACTCCTATACAAAGCGCATAACGCCCTTATGTCATCTTGTATTGGGAGCAGGGCTGGGATTGGCTCCAATAGGTGCATATATGGTTATTACAGGGCAATTTGCGACCGTTCCAGTGCTTTATGGTTTCGCCGTGTTGACCTGGGTTAGTGGCTTTGATATTATTTACGCTTTGCAGGACGAAGCCTTTGATCGGGCAAATCATCTTAATTCGATACCCGTGTGGTTAGGAACGAAAGGAGCTATGCGCGTTTCGGAATGCCTGCATGTGCTTTCTTTTATATTTATTTTAATACCAGCATTTTTGATGCCGGTAGGTTGGATTTATTATTTAGGTGTGGCCTTTTACGGGGCATTGCTGATTTACCAGCATACCCTGTTTTCATCGACTAATTTAAGTCGGGTCAATCGCGACTTTATGACAACCAATGGTTATGCCTCGGTGATTTTTGCGGTATTCTACCTCTTGGATATCTGGTTGATCAAATAAACGTTTTAGCATAAAATAAGAAAGGCTTTAGGAATTCCTAAAGCCTTTCTTATTTTTGCATCTAAACCAATACACATGCTATGAAGAAAAGTATTCTTTTTACGTCTATTTTATGTTTGTCATTGTCTTCGCAGGCGCAAAAGCTGTCGAATTATGTCATTCAATATAATCAAAGTTTCAATGGGAATACAGCTGCCAATCAAAATGCCATTCTAGTCTATGCCAATGAAAAGGAGACTTTTGTTAGTTCGGCGAAAGAAATGAACGGACAGTTGGCGCCGCCATACGAACGGGTTGTGGTGGAGCGTGCTGGAGGCAATTCCTTACTTAAAATTGCTAAACTCAAAGACGGGTCAATCATTCTAACCAAAGATTCGCTCGCGCTTTCGAAGCAAAAATTTAACGCCACAAACGAGACTAAAACAATCTTGGGCTATCCCTGTAAAAAAGTGGAGACGAGCATCAATTCCAATAAAATAGAAGTTTGGTATACCGATAAATTAGGGATAAAAGGTGCACCCACGGAACTTGGTCAGGACCTTGGTCTGGTGCTCGAGGTAATCCGCAATGGGAATACACGGACTTTTGCCACCAAAGTAGAAAAGGTAAAGACTATACCGGATCAACTGAAGCTAAAAGGAAATGAAAAACCTTACGATGAACTTTCCTATAAAGATCTTATCTGGAAGAATCGTTTTATCCAAATACCTGTTTTTCGGAAGGAGAGCATACGTTTTTCGGGCGATGTAAAGTCGGATTCTATTTTGCGTTTTGCTAATGGGACAGTTTTGGTAAAAAAGGTGAAAATCCCAAAAATAAAGACAAGCGACAATGTATTTGTGCAGTTGGTCGAACAATCGAAAGGTGATGCCTATGATCGCACTGGATCAGTTTTTATCATCCCGACCAACAAAGCGCAGAGCTTTTTGGATGGTATGAAAAATGGTATGGGTACCCTTCCTAAGTATGAAAATGGCAATGGTAAAGCCTATCAAGGGGTTGTAAAAACAGCATCCTTTGAGCCTATTGTTGAATTGATGCGTTTCTTTACACCTTTTGGTGTTAAGCAGTTTAACTATCTTCAGTTAAAGGATAAGGTTTGGCAAGACTCGGTGCTGTACCGTCAGGACGTAACCGAATTGGCAGGTATGTTGAGCGAGCAGGAGGTGTATGTGGGCGCCTTCATTGGCAACTATGATAAAAATGGACATGAGGTTAGTGTTGAGCTGACGATACATCCGGGCTTCGATGCCGAGTCAAAAGGCAGCCTGAAAAAGACGATGTCTTTGTTTACGACGACCAATGTAATGGAAATGGGCGGTCAGGAGTACGGATCTATGTTTGATAAGGAGAAAGGCCTTACTGTTTCATTTCATTTGGACCAGGATGCTAAAAACGTGCAATTACGCTACATTACCACAGGGCATGGAGGCTGGGGTAACGGTGATGAATTTGTGCCTAAAGAAAACCGCATTTTCCTAAACGATTCATTGCTCTTTAAATACACCCCTTGGCGCAATGATTGCGGTTCGTATCGTTTGTCGAACCCAGCTTCAGGTAATTTTGCTACAGGGCTGTCTTCATCCGATCTGAGTCGCTCCAATTGGTGTCCGGGTACAGTAACACCACCGATCTATATTGATCTGGGGGATTTAAAAGCTGGAGACCATACGATGCAGGTACAGATCCCACAGGGAGCGCCTGAAGGAACAAGTTTCAGTAGCTGGAATGTGACGGGTACCTTGTTATTCGATTAATTATTTTTTCATTGTTGTCATGTGCAATAGTGTTATCGCACATGGCAGCAATCTTCTCTCGTTTTAGATATTCTCTCGTTTTTAAGACAAAGATTAAAGGGGATAAGCCGTCTCGCTTTTTGTCTCCGATAATACAAAGTAGGTCTGTACGGTGTTTACTTGAGGTAATACAGCCAGTCGATGCCGCAGAAAAATATGATAAGCATCCATATCTTTGGTTGCTATACGTAACATAAAGTCGTAAGAGCCTGCCATTTGGTAGCATTCCATAACCTCGGGAAATTTAGCCACCTCTTTTTCGAATTCATTCAACACCTCAAACGTATGCGCCTTGAGAAAAACCTGGGAAAATGAAATTAACCCAATGCCTATTTTGTGGCGGTCCAAAATTGCCACCGTTTTTTTGATGTAACCCAACCGCTTTAGCTTTCTAACACGTTCATGAACAGCTGCAATAGATTTGTTGAGTTCAAAGGATAGCGCTTTATTACTCATTGAGGCATCTTGCTGTAGGAGACGCAATAATTTTACATCTATTTCATCCAATTCCATAATTTGAATATTTTCGGTACAGCTGTAAAAATACGCTATTGTTCTGAATTATTTATTGGTTTTTATGTCTTTTAATTTAATTTTTATTGAAATTATAGTCATGTGTTGAATATTATCTTGTCAATGGCCAATTTTGCAACAGAATAATCATTTATAAGAAATGGCTGAACAAGAATTATTAAGTGCGTGTTTGTCACCTGCATTGGACAAGAGATTTAAACATCTGTGGCGATTAGTCGGAAATACACCGATGTTGGAACTACAGTATACATACAAAGGTAAACCCGGACGAATTTTCGTAAAATGTGAGAACTACAATCTGACCGGTAGCATTAAGGATAGGATGGCTCTTTATATTTTATATAAAGCGTATATGAATTGTCAGATCCGCCCAAGTGATGTTGTTATTGAAGCTACAAGTGGAAACACGGGGATTGCTTTTTCAGCAATCGGTAAAGCGCTTGGTCATCAAGTAAAGATTATTATGCCCAACTGGCTGAGCAAGGAGCGTACCGATATTATTCGAAGTATGGGAGCCGATATTCAGTTGATAAGCAAAGAAGAAGGTGGATTTTTAGGAAGTATTCGTTTAAGTGAGGAGCTTGCTGCAAAGGGCGGTGTTTTTCTTCCACGGCAATTTGAGAATCAATATAATGCCGAAGCGCATGAGAAAACTACAGGTTACGAGATTGTAAAGCAACTGGAAGAACAGGGCTTAGTAGCTGATGCTTTTGTTGCTGGTGTGGGAACTGGTGGTACGGTAGTGGGTGTGGGGAGAAGCTTAAGAAAGGTAAACCCAAATGTCCGTGTACATCCACTGGAACCGGCAGAAAGTCCAACCTTGACTACAGGACATAAAGTAGGTTCACACCGTATTCAGGGAATATCTGATGAATTTATTCCTGCTATTGTGGATTTAGATGAACTCGATACAGTCGTTTGTGCAAATGATGGCGACTCCATTATCATGGCGCAGAAGCTGTCACGTCAATTGGGATTGGCTGTTGGTATCTCTTCCGGAGCAAATGTAATCGGGGCGATTAAATTACAACAGGAGCTGGGTGATGAAGCTGTCGTGGTGACGCTACTTTGTGATGATAACAAAAAATACCTAAGTACTGATTTGGTGAAAGACGAGCCGGTAAAAGAAGGATATCTTTCTACAGACGTTGATTTTTCGGGTTTTCAACCTATTTGCAGATTGGCAAATCCAGTATTTGGAGCCTAAAAAGATTTAGTTTCATATGTTTATAGTTAACTCGGGGAGTCTCTAGCTCCTCGGGTTTCATTTATTCAAAAACCAATATATACCTAAGAATAACACAAAATGAAAGTCAATTTCAAATTATTTATCCTTCTCATGTTGCTGATAGCGCCTGTGGCCATGTTTGCCCAAGCGGATACAACAACAAACAAGTTGGAGGGGCTTGAGTTTACGGATGGTGCGATAAGTCCCGATTCACTATCTTTTGAGGAATCTCCGGATACCGCTACCGTAAAGGCCGACTCGAACAAGACCACAGTAGCGGCAGTAGCAACAGGTGAAAAAGCTGCTGGGGCAGAAAAGAAATCATTGTGGAGTATCTTTATTGCAGGCCTTATAGGCGGTTTTGCAGCATTATTGATGCCTTGTATTTTTCCAATGTTACCCCTGACAGTGAGTTATTTTACCAAACAGGCGGGGAGTCGTGCCAGTGGTATCAGTAAAGCCCTGTTGTATGGATTATTTATTATTGTGATTTATGTAGCCTTGGGGATGATTATCACGATTGCATTCGGATCTGATGCACTCAATGCGCTTTCGACTAACGGCATCTTTAACTTCATTTTCTTTTTGTTGTTGGTTGGATTTGCGGCTTCATTTTTTGGTGCATTTGAAATTACTTTACCAAGCTCCTTTGTCAATAAAATGGATGCCAAATCGGATAAAGGTGGTTTAGTGGGCTTGTTCTTTATGGCCTTCAGCTTGTCATTGGTCTCCTTTTCTTGTACAGGTCCGATTATTGGAACATTATTGGTTGAGGCAGCTTCGAAAGGCGAAAGATTAGGTCCAGCAATTGGGATGTTGGGATTCTCCATTGCCCTGGCCATTCCTTTTGGTTTGTTCGCCATGTTTCCTTCTATGCTTAAATCCTTACCGAAATCCGGTGGTTGGCTGAATAGTGTAAAAGTAGTCTTGGGGTTTTTGGAACTCGCTTTAGCTTTGAAATTTTTATCCAATGTCGATTTAGCTTACCACTGGAACTGGTTGGATAGAGAGGTGTTCCTGTCGCTATGGATTGCTATTTTTGCTTTGATGGGTCTATACTTGATCGGCAAGATAAAGTTCTCCCACGACAGTGAGCTGAAATTTCTATCTGTTCCCAGAACGATCTTGGCAATTGTTGTTTTTTCTTTTGTGGTCTACATGGTGCCCGGTTTATGGGGAGCACCTTTAAAATCGATTTCTGCTTTTTTACCGCCATCGGCAACACAAGACTTTGATCTTTCTTCGGGCGTAAGTGCTGGTGCTGCTGCACATTCAGACGGAAAGGTGAAAAAATATGCTGAAATTTTTCATGAAAGAGGCACGCCAAAGGGATTTGATCCTTATTATGATTACGACCAGGCATTAGCTACGGCTAAAGAATTAAACAAGCCCGTTTTAATAGATTTTACGGGTTGGAATTGTGTCAATTGTCGTAAAATGGAAGCGAATGTTTGGACAGACCAAGCGGTGGGCAAATTATTAAAAGAAGAGTTTGTTATGGCCGAACTTTTTGTGGATGATAAGACCGAGCTGGCTGCCAATGAACAATTTGTTTCCAAATATAGCGGCAAAAAGATCAATACAATCGGTAAGAAAAATAGCGATTTTCAAGCTGCTACATTCGATAGCAATTCACAGCCACTGTATGTAATTGTTGATCCGACGGGCAAAAAACTGGTGCCTCAGAGTGGTGCCAACTACAATGTAGAAGAGTACAAGGCGTTCCTGCAAAGTGGTGTGGATGCATTTAAACATAAAAACTAACCATCGTCATATTCTAATTTTGTCCTCCTTGTTATGTGCAAGGGGGATTTTTTTGTTGATAAGACATCGCTTTTTGTGTCTGCAGGGCTAATGCAGAGGGGCTTTCTTCATATTGTCTTCGTATTGTGTTCGTACCAGCTTCGGACGGGGACAATCTTGCAACATATATTGACCAAACCCTGATCAGATATTTCCTGTTCGGGGTCTGTTCAACAACTGTACAGCACCTGTTCAATATCTGTTGCTTGTCCGAAGCAGGTACGAACCTCGTCCGAAGCAGGTCCGAATCTTACCGCGAACCTTATCTGAGGTGAATGTGCCACCCCCACCAAGTAATCCAGGTTTTTCGCCGTCACGGCCTTCATATCCGTCACTACCATTTTATCTTCCTACTTATCTTCCAGGTGGCGATGGTGGTGGTGGTGGTGGTGGTGCCGATGTTGCGGAAGCATAAGGCAAAAAAAGAAGCCCTGTCATTTGTATGAACAGGGCTTCAAATTATACTATAAATTTATGGAAACTATTAAAAGTCAAATTTGACCCGTGCACGAATACCCCAGGCTGGTGCATCGACGTGATCAAGATAATTTAGACGTTTTACGTAGTCTACACGTAATATTTTAAAGATGTTGGATAGACCGATACTGGCTTCCATATAAGGTTCTGAACCGAACGTATAGGAGCTTTGTGTGCCATCTGCATTATGCTGCCAAGTGAATACCTTAGATCCATAATTCGGGTCGTCAGGATTGTTTTCTTTACGCAGTCCACCATATACCCCCTTGAAACTAAATACTTCGCGTAATTTAAGCTTTTTGATCAACGGAATCTTATTCAACAGAAAACCGTTCATGTAGTATTGTACATTTATTGACGCATTATGATCACTGACAAATTCAAGGAAGTTCATTAAGTTGTATGAATTTAATTGATAAGCATAGGTCTGATTGGCACGATGGATCGTCAAGAAAGGGAATGGGATCTCTTTCCCTGCAATATAATTCCCTTCTGCGGTCACGTCGGCATAGCCAAATTGACTCAAATAAAAGCGCTTGAATGCACCAACATTAAAGTTGTGGTAATTGTATTCACCCTTCGCTAATCCTTTGATTCCAGCGGTATAATTGAACGTGAAGATCGGATATTGATTGAATATAGGTGTCCGGTAAATCTTTCCTTGATAAAACTCTTCATGTGGAGCATATCTGAAATTTACAGACACTTCGGTCGAGTTCAGTTCATTGAACAGTCTACTTTCATTGTTGGCATCGACCATCTGGTAAGTCAGACTTCCAGCAGGTGTTTGTCTGTTGATATTGAAAGCAGCGCCAATAGCCAGGTGATTTAAAAATTCCTTTTTATACTCTAAGCCATAATTTGTCTCATAGATGTAACGGTCATTATCTCCGCGTTTGAAAGATAACAAGAAGTTGTCTTCCTGAATAAATTCCAGTTTTTGTCCCGGAATCTTCGTATCCTTTTTATAAGAGGCCCTGATGTAGTGCATCGGGAAGGAGTAGACTGATTTGTTGTTGAACGCATAGGTGCCGCTGAAAAAGTATTTCCACTTTTGATCTTTAAAACCATAGGCAGCATAAGTTTCAGCATAGAAACGCTTGCTTAACGATTCTGTCGTACGTCCGCCGACACGTAAACGGAAACCTTCTACGGGATTAAAGCTATAGAATGTATTGACTGGGCCGATTTCAACTGGGCCAGCTTGTTTGTATCCTGACAGCAATAACGCAGCGATATCCATGAACGAACGGAATGAAGGGATCTTTTGTAATGTATCAATATTATGATAGATATTCAGTTCGTTTTGCGCAAGGGCAAGCGGACGTTGTGTTTCAAATAAGGATTTTGTCGCTTTCTTATTTTCGACGTTATAGGCAATAACCGTAGACGGACCATCATAGGTACTGTCAGGTTGCTGGATGCCGACCTTGTAATTATTGTAATCCACTGTTCGGCTTCCGCGTATTCCCATGCCTTTTTCTGTTAAAGAAAAATCAATACCCAGGGTGCTTGTTTTTAGGTAGAAGCGACTTTTGCTGTCTTTCTCAAATTTAAGCTGTATCTGAAGGTCACGTACAAAGTTTAGATTAATGTCATCTGCAACAGTCATATTGGCGCCTTGAACAGCGTAGTTGCCGTCTAAAGTAACGTACAGTTGACCTTTGAATAACATGTCTGCCTTGTTGCGTGGAAAGAAGCTTAATTCGACCAACCAAGGTTGTACAGTCTTAATGGTATCCGTAATATAAAACTTATAAAAAGTAGGTGCGGAGTTTGCAATCGGACTTAAAAACTGATTGGTAACCAATGAAATGTTGTTGTCATAAATATCAACTTGTTCGTACAGTTTATTGAAGTAGGCTGTCAAACCATCGTTGTCAATAAATCTAGGGTCAAATTGTGCCCGTTGGTCACCAATGATATACTGTTTGGTTTTGCTTGGATCTTTACGGTAATATACCTTAGACATTTTTTCTTCAATGAACGCTGGCAAAACATATTTGTTGGCTGTTTTAGCCGAGTCGTCCGTTTCAAAAAGAAATTGATAGTTTTTGAATATTTTTTTATTGACAAATTTCTCCGAAAGATTGCTTAGTCCTAAAGACATCTTCTCGTATTGGTCAAATTCAGCATATTGTTGCCCTGAAAGTCTATTTTTTTCCTTATTCTCGATGACTTTTCGGATCAATGCGACAGCAGGATTATCTTTGTTGCTGTATTTTTTCTTTTTGGCCTTGACGACAACTTCTTCCAGCATGTTGTCCTGTTGATCCATCAGAATTTCTTTTGTTTGCGTGGCATCATTGGTAACAAAAGCATCTTTGCTGTCATACCCAATGTAGCTTGCTCTGATTTTCACATAAGATGTTGGAAAGACAAGTTTGTATTCACCATTTGCATTGGTCGATGTTGTGGTTCCAGCAGAAGCCGGGGCGCCAACAACGGCTACGGTTGCATAGGGTATAGGATTCTTGGTCTTTGCATCTCTAACTGTACCGGTTACGGTTTTGTTTTGGGCAAAAGCCATGGACACCGTTAGCACGAGCGTTATCGAAAAAAAGAGTTTAGTTATGAAGGTTGTTGCGTTTATTTTAGCTCTCATTATATTGCTATAATCTTGAAAATTCAAAATTGTTTTCCTGTTTTTACTTTATTTTTGACTTTATAGGTATTAAAATCAAAAATTCAGTGAACAAAGGAAACAAAAAATTAAGAATAATTAAAATTTTATTGTAATGTAATAAAGGAAAGTAATTGAATTACATTCCCATATAAATAACTGTTTATTAGTTTCTTATGTTAAATTATTGATTTGGGTCAATAAATTTTACATTACATTTTGACTTGGCGATGATTTTCCGTTGCTTTATTTACTGACTTTTGTAACGATATAGTCAGCGCTATCAAAAATCTGGCTCGATTTCGAAGGTCATTTCTTGCTTGGAACGAGGATGAATAAAGGTAATTGAAGCCGCGTGGAGGTGTAATCTATTGGCTTTTCTGCCATAGAGATCATCACCAACGATAGGTGTATTTAGGCCATTTGGATGTACGGCATGCATGCGCAACTGGTGGGTGCGGCCAGTCAAGGGGTAAAACCTGACCCTCGTTTGATTATTCGCTATCGCAATTTTTTCCCATTTTGTCTGCGCTGGTTTGCCATAGGTGTAGCAGACCATTTGCCGGGGTCGATCGTCCAGGTCTACGCGAAGTGGGAGGTCGATCAAACCTGATGAGGCTTCGATAATACCATCCAGTAAAGCAATGTATGTTTTTTTGATGGTATGTTGTATAAATTGATCTTGAATAAATTTATGGGCCTCTTTGTTTTTGGCAACAACCAACAAGCCGGATGTAGACATGTCCAGGCGGTGGATAATAATCGGTCCTGCCTTTGGGTAGCGTTGGAGAATACGGTTGTAGACCGAATCCTTTACATATATTCCCGGTACAGACAGAAATTCAGCCGGTTTGTTGATGATAATAATATCCTCATCTTCATAAATTTGAGGAAGTGCTATATCCAAAGTCGTTTCCTGTTGCATGGGATTGGGATCTACAACTAAGCCTTCGAGCATATACCCTAAAATTGGTTCACATTTTTTGCGGCAGGCAGGGTAATAGTTTTTGTGCCTGCGTATTTCAGATGCAGGTGAGCAGCCCCACCAAAATTCGGCCAAAGCAAGGGGTGTTAACTGGTTTTCATAAGCATATTGCAGCAATTTTGGCGCTGCGCATTCCCCCGATCCGGCAGGCGGTGTTGTGCGGTCAAATTCATCGAATATGCCGACTACATTTTTGTGTTGCCCTTTCGCATTGCGAAAATTATATTGTTCGAAAAGCTGTTTTTGAAGATTTCCCGAGCGCATTTTGCGTTCCTCTTTTAGCGCAGTAATCGTCGATAGCAATTGGTGTAAATGGTTACTTTCTGTCTCCAGGGCCAAATGCATTTCATATTGAAAGCGTTGAAGCTGTTGTTTGTCTTTTAAACTCTGGCTCCGCATGTCTTCCATCAATAATTCATACTCCGCATCCGATAAACTGACCTTCAATTTTGTACGGGTTTCTTTGCGTTCCTTCTTTTGAATTCTCAATTTCGATTTTAGCTCATCGAGTGATTTATCCCATCCGTTTTTTAATAGACCAAGATTACGTTGAGCATTTGCTAGCTCTTCACTTGTTTCAAGATTTTCTATTTTTCGGTTCAGCGCGTTGAGATGCATCTCTTCGTTTAGGAAAAAACTGTTTTCTTCCAACATATCGAAGATGGGGGGTACAAAATGCCGGTGTTTATTGCTCCCGGCCAGTTTTCCCGAAACAGCGGCAAGGTAGCCAAGCTCATTGTGTTGGTTTTTGACAACCAGAACACCGAACATTTTTCCAATAGCGAGTCCCTCCACGGCGGCGTCTAGGCCAAAATTGTGGGACCAATCGTCTTGGGTTTCGATGTAGTGTTGGAGTTCTTGTGCGGCGGTGACGGCAAGGGGGTGCGGTTCATAGCAAAATGGGAAAGTAAATCGTGTCGGAAGTTCAATAGCTGAAATATCCTGTTTGAATTGATGAAAATATGTATTGTTGTCCATTTTGTCCGCAGCGCTCCCTCAAAATAAAGATGTCCGCAAAAATACAACATTATGTACTTTAAATACTAGCTTGATCGATTTTTGTTTAAAATGTTTCGTGCATAAGGAATGGTCTAGGTTTTAGTGCGGTCAACAAAGATCAAGGTCACTGCAGCTTCGGTATTTTCATTTTTTCAGTATAGCAAACTCTTTGTAGCTATACGAAATGCAATTCAGGTTGGGTACAGTGGGTTGAGGTAATTGTTGTGAATTTGAGTGGCTTTTTATTTGGTTTTTACCGCATTTTTGGGTAAATTTAACTAAGCATTTAAAACATATAGTTAACAAAAGAATATACATATGAAAACTTCAATTGGAATTAAAGATGCGGACTTGAAAAAAGTTGCAAAGTTGCTAAATGTGCTGTTGGCAGATGAACACATTATCTACATGAAAACGCGCAACGCGCATTGGAATGTGGAAGGTGCGGATTTTCATGCTGCTCACTTATTTTTGGAATCACAATACGATGAACTAGCTGAAGTGATCGATGAAGTCGCAGAACGTGTACGTACTTTAGGGCATTATGCGGTAGGTACCTTTGATAAATATTTGAAATTGACTCGTTTAACGGAGTCTACTTCAGAAAAAACCGACAGTCAGTCCTATTATAAGGAATTGTTGGCTGACCATGAATCTATAGCGATGTCAATTCGTGCCGATCTTTCCGTAGTTGAAGGAACAGCGGATAATGGTACGGAGGACTTTTTGGTCGGATTATTAGAAAAGCATGAGAAGATGGCTTGGATGCTTCGTGCGCATTTCATTAAGTAGGCTGTAGAAGTTTATCCACAGGTATTGAAAAAAATTCCGTCTATCCCAATAGGCGGGATTTTTTTTTGTGTTTTGTTGTCAGCGCAGGATTAATTTTCTATCTTAAAGAGGAATTAAGCCTTCAGAAACTTTTTAACATATTACAACTATGCTTGAAGACGACAACCTAAATCAAACCACACTAAATGAGGAGGAAAATGATGGTACTTTGGAGAGTATGCATCATGTGAATAATCCGGTATTGGATTTACCTAAAATTGAAAAGAAATACCTTGAAACCATAGTAGCCCACAATCAAAACGATAAGTCCTATTATTTTTCTGACGGCAAAGCCAAGGTAGAAATTAAGATCGTCACGGACGAGATTGTCAGGGTGAGGCTGGCTCCACAAGGAACTTTTTTGGAGGATTTTTCTTATGCCTTGGCCAAGAAAGATCATCGTGTCAGTATACATCAATGCAAGGAAGAGGCTGACCATTATCTGGTTCATACGAATACAATTTCTTGTAAGATCAATAAGAATGACTTTTTGATTTCTTTTGCTGATCGTTCAGGTAAGCTGTTTAACGCTGATTTGGCACCGATGCACTGGGAAGAAAATCCCGATTTTGGAGGTTACTATGTCTATAGCACAAAAGTGGCCTTTGAAAATGAAGCTTTTTATGGACTTGGGGACAAGGCCACTAAATTGAATCTGAGAGGTAAAAGACTTAAAAACTGGAATTCAGATACCTATGCTTTTGCTTACGATCAGGATCCACTTTATAAAACTATTCCGTTTTATATTGGTTTAAAAGATGGTGAAGCGTACGGCATATTCTTTGACAATACTTTTAAAACGTATTTTGATTTCGCTGCGGAAGATCCGGGAAAAACAAGCTTTTGGTCCGAAGGCGGGGAACTGCAGTACTATTATATCCATGGTCCGCATATTATCGATGTTATCCGTCGTTATCATACGTTGACAGGTACGCATTACCTGCCGCCGTTGTGGGCAATTGGTTACCACCAGTGTCGCTGGAGCTATTATCCCGAAGCGAATGTCAGGAAGGTTGCTGAGGAGTTTCGGAAGCGACAGATTCCATGTGATGCTATTTACCTTGATATCGATTACATGGAAGGGTACCGCTGTTTTACCTGGAATAAGCAGTATTTCCCCAATCCTAAAAACATGATCAGCGATTTGGCCAATGATGGTTTTAAAACCGTGGTGATGATCGACCCGGGTATTAAGGTTGATGAGAACTACTGGGTGTTCAGGGAAGGGAAAGAAAATAAATATTTTTGTCGTCGAGGGGACGATTATTTTATGGAAGGATTTGTGTGGCCCGGACGTTGTCAATTTCCTGATTTTACCAATCCGGAGGTTCGCCAATGGTGGGGCACATTATACCAGGGGCTTGTGGAAGATGGTGTTGCCGGCTTCTGGAACGATATGAATGAGCCGGCGGTATTTGGCCGCGGAACATTCCCCGACGATGTACGTCACCAATACGACGGCCATCGGGGTTCACATCGTAAGGCACATAATGTCTATGGCATGCAGATGGTTCGAGCCACCTATGATGGCTTAAAGAAATTGTATAAAAATAAGCGCCCATTTACCATTACCCGAGCGGCTTATGCGGGTACACAACGCTATTCTTCAGTTTGGACCGGCGATAATTTGGCGAGTTGGGAACACCTCAAGTTGGGGACCTTGCAATTACAGCGTCTATCGACTTCGGGGATGTCCTTCTGCGGAACGGATATCGGTGGATTTACGGGCGAACCCGACGGTGAGTTATTTACGCGATGGATGCAATTTGGCGTTTTCTCGCCCTTTATGCGTGTGCATTCTGCCGGCGATACCCGCGATCGCGAGCCCTGGAGTTTTGGGGAGGATTGGGAAAAGATCAATCGGAAATTTATCGAACTCCGGTATAAGTTGTTGCCGTATATCTATACCTGTTTTTGGGAGCAGACCAAGTATGGTTTTCCAATATTACGTCCGATTTCCATGGTCGAGCAGCATATAGCGACCAATTGGCAACGCGAGGAGGAATTCTGTTTTGGGGATAAAATATTGGTGTCCCCGGTATTGCAGCCAGGACAAAAAAGCAAGATTGTCTATCTACCTGAGGGCACTTGGTTCTATTATTTCAATAATGAAATCTACGTGGGCGGTAAGGAACATACCATCGCTACGCCGATTGATGAAATGCCGATTTTCATTCGCGGGGGATCTGTTATCCCTGAATATCCGGTGATGCAATATACTGGTGAAAAGAAAATTGAGGAGCTACAGCTCAATGTTTACTTCGCTGAAGGAGTAACCCGTTCGTATGTGTATTCAGATCATGGCGACACCTTTGCGTATGAACAAGATATCTATCTTGAAAAATGTTTTACGGTTTCAGGGCTCAAAGAATCCTTGTCGATCAAACAAACCAGAGATGGGCTTTTTACGGAGCGATATGAGGAATATAAACTACAGTTGATCGGCCTGCCTTTTCAAGTGAAGAAGGTGAAGACCGATGGTGTTGATACAAAAGTACAAGTAGATGAAAAGGGGCGGTATTGGATTAATGTCGCACGAGAATTTGATAACATATTGATAGAAGGTTAAACATGGCCAATGAAGTAATTCCGCATAGTCTCTTTTCTGAATTTGATGTCGCCTTATTCCAGTCGGGTAAGCACTTCAAATTATACGAAAAGTTCGGTTCGCACGAACTGGAAGTCAACGGTGAAAAAGGCGTTTATTTTGCGGTTTGGGCTCCAAATGCAAAATCCGTCTCCGTAACCGGCAACTTCAATTTTTGGGATAAGGAGCATCACGCGCTCTTTGTGCGCTGGGATGGTAGCGGAATCTGGGAAGGGTTTATTCCGGGGCTTGGCAATGGAGAGACATATAAGTATGTTATCCAGACCTATACAGGTGAGCAACTCGAGAAAGGTGATCCTTTTGCCTTTCGGTGGGAAGTTGCCCCAAAGACTGCTTCCGTTGTTCATTCGACCTGGTACGAGTGGCAGGATAAGCAATGGATGCAGGAGCGTGCTGTTAAAAATAGGCTGGATCAACCCTGGTCGGTCTATGAGGTACATTTAGGGTCCTGGTCGCGGGATCCCGAAAGTCCGGATACTTTGCTCAATTATCGGGAAATAGCCGTGCAGCTCGTTTCTTACGTGAAGGAGATGAATTTCACCCATGTGGAGTTTATGCCCTTAATGGAGCATCCCTATTATCCTTCTTGGGGATATCAGATAACAGGTTATTTTGCGGCGAGTTCGCGTTATGGTTCGGCACAAGATCTTATGTATCTGATTGAGGAGCTGCATGCCGCCGGAATAGGCGTATTGTTGGATTGGGTTCCTTCGCATTTTCCGGGTGATGCACATGGTCTTTATCGTTTTGATGGCACGAGCTTATACGAACATGAAGATCCCAGGAAAGGGTTTCATCCCGATTGGCAATCCTATATTTTTAACTATGGGCGAAATGAAGTGCGTTCTTTTTTGATCAGTAATGCATTTTATTGGTTGGATCGTTTTCATATCGATGGACTTCGGGTAGATGCGGTAGCTTCTATGCTGTATTTGGATTATAGTCGAAATGCAGGCGAGTGGATTCCCAATGAATTTGGAGGAAATGAGAATCTCGAAGCGGTACAATTTTTAAAAGAGCTGAATGAAGCCGTTTACGGACATTTTCCAGATGTGCAGACAATCGCCGAAGAATCTACTTCTTGGCCGAGTGTCAGTCGCCCAACGTATGCTGGTGGATTGGGATTCGGAATGAAATGGATGATGGGCTGGATGCATGATACGTTGGATTACTTTAAAGAGGATCCAGTTAATCGCAGTTATCATCATGATCGACTCACCTTTGCGACAGTATATGCTTTCCATGAAAATTTTATGCTGCCGTTGTCACATGATGAGGTCGTTTACGGAAAGCAGTCCTTAATTTATAAGATGCCAGGCGATGAATGGCAAAAGTTTGCCAACTTGAGAGCTTTGTATCTCTTTATGTATACTTTTTCGGGAACAAAATTGCTGTTTATGGGCGGTGAATTTGGGCAGACTTCGGAGTGGAATGTAAACCAATCGCTTGATTGGCATCTGTTGGAGTTTGCGCCCCATCAGGGTATGAAACAATTTGTAGCCGATCTGAACGCGGTTTATAAAGCTCAACCAAGTCTTTACCAAAAGGCTTTCGATGCTGCAGGTTTCGAATGGATAGATGCAGGTGATCGTGAAAATTCGATTGTGGTCTATTGGCGAAAGGGTTTTGACTCCTGGGATGATACGGTTGTTGTACTTAACTTAACGCCTGTTGTTCGCGAACATTTCCGTATTGGTCTACCTTATGCCGGTGAATGGGAAGTGCTGCTGAATTCGGATGATTTGACCTATTTCGGTTCCGGAATACATAATCTGCATATCCATAGTGAGCACCTGCATTGGATGAACCAAGTACAGTCTGCACAACTTCATTTGCCTCCGCTTGGCGGATATATTCTGAAAAGAAAGAGAGCGGTAGAGGAAGTCAATCCAATTAAACAAGGCGAGCGTATCCCTGTATAAAATCTTGTTATTAAATCTCATGCTGTAAAAGAAGAATGAAAGTATTTCACTTGAGTGTAGAATGTTATCCCGTGGCCAAAGTAGGTGGTCTCGCGGATGTCGTGGGAGCGCTGCCCAAATACCAAACCAAGCTGGGGTGGGAGGCGGCGGTTGTCATGCCCTGGTATGATCGTCCTTTTGTTAGGGATCATGCTTTTAGCCTAGTTCATGAAGGTACTTTTTATCAAGGATCTGAATTGCTGAGCTACGGCGTTTATAAGGAAGATCATCAGGTACTCGGTTTTGAGCTCTACTTGATTAAGATTCCAGGGAAACTCGATCGGCAGGAGGTGTATTGTTATCCCGATGAAGGCGAACAGTTTATCGCTTTTCAACATGCTGTATTGGCTTGGTTTAAGGATAAAGCTATAGTACCTGATATTGTGCATTGCCACGACCATCATGTCGGTTTGATGCCTTTTTTGATGAAGTATAGCAATGACTATAATTTTCTTGCCGATGTTAAAACGGTAGCCACCGTGCACAATGGGCAATATCAGGGCTGGACACATTGGAGCAAAGCCATTCTGTTGCCTGCTTTCGATAGCTGGAAATGGGGATTATTGGATTGGGATGGTTTAATTAACCCGCTTGCGGCCCTAATTAAATGTTGCGATGCTTACACAACGGTCTCTGAAGGCTATCTGGAAGAGCTTTATGTGGAAGCAAATGGCTTACAGCATCTATTTTATGATGAGCGAAATAAATCCATCGGTATTGTCAATGGAATTGACTGGGAAATCTGGGATCCCAAAATTGATTATACCTTGTTCGAAAACTATGATGTTGTACAAGCTTTTTCTGGCAAATTGAAAAATAAGGAGGCTTTAGCGAAGCAGTATAAAATCAATCCAGATCGACCACTGCTTGTTTTTATCGGCCGATTTGCAACAGAAAAAGGAGCGGATTTACTACCGGAGATAATTTTGGATTTGACGGAGAAATATCGCGATAGATTAAGTATATTTATACTGGGTGCCGGAGACCCAGCGATCCAGTCGCGTGTGAAATCGCTCGTCGATGATGGAATTGATAATTTTGATGTGTTCTTTGGTTATGATGAAAATCTTGCCCATTGGCTTTATGCCAGTGCGGATTTTCTTTTAATGCCTTCCCGTGTTGAGCCCTGTGGGCTTAATCAGCTCTATGCGATGAAGTACGGAACATTGCCGATCGTGCATCAGGTGGGGGGATTAAAAGATACGGTAATCGATCTGAAAAATGATGGTTACGGTATAGGTTTTGATAGTTTAACAATCACTGAAATTAGTGCAGCGATTGTTCGGGCTATAAATTTTTACGACAGTAAAAAGCAGTTTGAGGAGAATCAACGTAAAATGATGCAGTTGGATTTTTCTTGGGATAAATCTGCAGCGAAGTATATAAGTCTATATAACCAAATAATGTAATTTGATATGTCACGTCATAATGTAGTAGCTATCGTCTTAGGCGGAGGAAGGGGCTCACGTCTGTATCCATTGACCGATCAACGGTCTAAGCCAGCGGTTCCCATTGCCGGGAAATATCGCTTGGTGGACATTCCCATCTCGAATTGTCTTAATTCGGGTTTTAACAAGATTTTTGTGTTGACACAATTCAATTCTTCGTCACTCAACTCCCACATTAAGAATACCTACAACTTTAGTATTTTTAGTAAGGGCTTTGTTGATATCCTGGCTGCTGAACAGACCAATGATGGCGATAAATGGTTCGAGGGTACGGCAGATGCCGTGCGGCGATCGTTTCGGAAGCTGGCTAGTATTGATTATGACTATGTATTGATTTTATCGGGGGATCAGCTGTATCAAATGGATTTTGATGCCCTGGTTGACTTTCATGTCGAAAACGAAGGCGACCTGACCATCGCGACTATTCCAGTAAACGCCAAAGATGCCACTGGTTTTGGAATACTGAAATCAGATGAAAAGAATCACATTACCTCCTTTATTGAGAAGCCGAATAGTGAGCAGCTGGTGGACTGGAGTTCAGAAGTGAGTGATCATTTAAAGGGTGAGGGTAGGGAATACCTGGCTTCTATGGGTATTTATGTTTTTTCAAAAGGCGTCCTGAAACGTATGCTTGAAGAGAATCGCGGAATGGATTTTGGAAAAGAAATTATTCCCGATGCAATTGATACGAATAGGGTGCTTAGCTATCAATTTGAAGGCTATTGGACAGACATCGGTACCATAGGGTCTTTCTATGAGGCCAACATTGGTTTGACTGATAATATTCCGGCCTTTAATCTGTTTGATAAAAATACGGTTTTCACCCGTCCAAGGATGTTGCCGCCTTCTAAAATTTCGGGTACAACATTAATCAATTCTGTCATTTCGGATGGCTGTATTATCCAAGCAGATAAAATAGACCGTTCCGTCGTGGGCGTTCGTTCGCGGATTGGTACAGGATCTGTGGTGCGCGGTACATATATGATGGGGTCTGATTATTATGAGGATCTCGTCGATATGGAGGATGCAAAGCGGAAAAATATACCTGTGGTTGGCGTTGGAGAACGCTGTTATATTGAGAATGCTATTTTGGATAAAAATTGTCGTATCGGTAACGATGTACGGATCAATGGCGGACCTCATTTGCTGAATGCCAATCATCCCACTTATACCATTTGTGACGGCATTGTTGTTATCAAAAAAAATGCAGTTATTCCAAACGGAACAACAATAGGATTGACAAGCCTATAAAATTTATAGAACAAGGGAGATAATATATTGTTATCATTGCAAGTTATTCTAATGGAAGTATCGCGAAATACGGCTAATCTACAGGCTCAATTTATGGCAGATAGCAATAATTGTTTCATGGTACTGTCTTTGCTAGCAAAGAGCATTTTAATATAATGAAATCGTATGCAATTGAGACAGGTTATCTCCCTTTTTTTTATACTGTTTGTCTTTGTAGGTTGTGATACCTCATTGATGGTTCAAGGTAGTGGTGTCTTGCGTGATGCCTCGCGTAGATTTGAACTTCGTAACGGCAATCGAACAGTCGTTTACATTCCAATGCGGCATCTGGGTACGCGTGTGTACTATGATCAAATCCAGCGTGCTGTAGATTCTCTTCAACATTTGGGCTATGTTGTTTTTTATGAAAGCATCGCTTATCAGGTGGATAGTGCGGCACAACGTGATCTGTATGACCGCAAATTTAGAAAGCTTACTGGTAATCGGCTAGGGTTGCAGCAATGTGTTGAAATACCGGGCGATACCTCCCGGGTTCTTCGGGCGCCCATTTACCGTAAACTGGGGCAGCGAATCATTAGTCAGCCCGATTATTCTTTTTTTCTGGTGAATTATGAAACGGCGGTGAATGCGGATATTCCCAAAAACAAATTGCTTGACGAGTTTGAATATTTGTATGGTGCAATCAGCCTGGATGATTGTGATTACAAAACACCGCTCCAGGAACCTTATTCCTGCAAACCTATAAAAGCAGCATTAAAAAACAAATTTGATAAAGAATTCGTCATGAAAAAAAGGGAAGAGAACCTGGCTTCGTTAGTTGCTGACGCTCCACAGCAAAAGATTTTAATCTTATTTGGAACCTCACATTTTAAAGGCTTTTTACGTAATTTGCAGGCTCGGGATCCCAAATGGATACAGATCAAATAGTATGCTAGGAAAACTATTCATTATACTGCTTATACCAGTAACCATTTATGTTGTTTATTACCTGTTAAATCGTACGGCCAAAAATAGCAAAGCCATTAAACGTGTATTAAGCGACGAAGGCAAGGAAATTCTAGAAAAAGAAGTTGCCTATTACCGCAATCTGTCCACTGCGGACAAAGCGGAATTTGAAACCCGCTGTTTAAAATTTTTGGATACGGTCAAGATTGAAGGTGTGGGTGTAACGGTTGAGCTGAAAGATTATATGATGATTGCCGCCAGTGCAATTATTCCAATATTTGCCTTTAAGAAATGGACTTATCCCAATTTGACCAATATTATGGTTTATCCTTCCCAATTCAATACTGCATATGAATTTGAAGGCCATGCTGACCGTAATATTATGGGTATGGTGGGTGAGGGAGCCATGAACGGACAAATGATATTGTCTAAATCGGCACTGGAGTATGGCTTTAAGAATCCAAAGGATGGACAGAATACAGCGATACACGAATTTGTGCACTTGATCGATAAAACCGATGGCACAGTGGATGGCATTCCCACACATTTGATGGATAAAGCTTCAGTCATTCCTTTTATGAATCTGATACGGGAAGAAATTACCAAGATAAAAGAAAATAAATCTGATATTGATGTATATGGCATGACCAATCCAGCTGAGTTTTTTGCGGTTGCGTCTGAATATTTCTTTGAGAACCCGGCGAAATTCAAGACCCATCATGCCGAGCTCTATAAAGCACTTTCTGAAATTTTTGAACAAAGTTAGTTATAGATAAATAAAATTTTAGTATTTTTAAGGCAAACAGAAGTTGTTTGCCTTTTTTCTGCGAGCACCCTGCTCCTGGGCTAGAAAGAAGATCATCGCTTCGCTAAAGTTTTGTTAATTATAACTGTTATGCCTAAAACTACAATTTATTCTTCTATTGCCCTGGCTTGTATGCTATTTTGTGGCAGTAATCCGGGATTTTCCCAGCGGCGTTTTGCTACAGGGACAACATTTACTGAAATGGCCGATCCCACAAAGGATACTTTATCCAACTGGTCGAATGTTAAAGCCGGTCTACATGCTTCGTTTGTATCGATAGACAAACGTTATCCCAAATCTGTTAATCCAAATCTGACAACACAACGTACGGCGACTGTGGATGCCTGGAAAGGTGAGCAAGTATCGGCGCAAGTATTGTTATGGACCAGTGCTGCCGCAGCAGATGTTGCTGTATCGGCAAGTGAATTAAAGTCTACAACAGGCAAGGTGATCGGTAGCGATGCGGTACAAGCACGTTTTGTTCGTTATGTCATGACTGATGAATTTGCAAGTGGTTGTGGCCATCGTAAACCAGAAGATTTTAAAGCCTCTCTGTCGGCAGATATGTTGGATGATCTGAAAAGCTATGACCTTGAAGCTAAGAAAGTCCGTCCTGTATGGATTACAGTAAAAGTTCCCAAAGAAGCTGCTGCTGGACAATATAAAACGACAATTTCGGTTAAGCAAAATGGTCAGGTAAAGGAACAGTTACAACTTACGGTCAATGTGCAAAATCATGTGCTGCCACCTGCATCCCAGTGGACTTATCATTTGGATCAATGGCAACACCCTTCTGCTGTGGCTCGCGTCAATAATGTGAAGATGTGGAGCGATGAGCATTTTGAAGCGTTGAAGCCTACTATGAAACAACTTGCAGCTGCAGGGCAAAAAGTGATTACTGCAACTTTAAATAAGGATGCCTGGAACGTACAGACGTATGATCCCTATGCAGATATGATCACCTGGAAGAAGGCAAAAGACGGTTCATGGACCTATGATTATACTGTTTTTGATCGGTGGGTAAACTTTATGATGGATTTGGGGGTCAACAAACAGATCAACTGCTATTCGCTTTTACCATGGAATAACGAGGTACATTATTTCGATGAGAGCAAAAATGAACTGGTCAATGTTATTGCGAAGCCCGGTACAGCTATATTCGAGGAACTATGGACGCCTTTCTTAAAGGATTTTAGTAAACACATTACCGCAAAGGGCTGGTTAAAGATTACCAATATTGCGATGGATGAAAGAGGCCGGGAGGAAATGGATCCAGCAATAGCATTGTTGGAAAAAGTAGCGCCTGAATTTGGTGTTGCATTTGCAGATAATCACAAAAGCTACCAACGCTATCATAAAAGTACCGATATCAGCGTTGCCGCTGGAGATCCTTTTGATCAGAAAGATCTCATTGAGCGACGTAAAAAAGGGTATATCACGACATTTTATGTTTGTTGTTCGGACGAATTCCCAAATCAATTCACGTTCTCGGATCCAGCAGAATCCACCTATATGGCTTGGTATGCGCTAGCGGCAGGCTTCGATGGAGCATTGCGTTGGGCATTTAACTCCTGGGTCAAAGATCCGCTGCATGATTCAAGGTTCCGTACCTGGCCAGCGGGAGACACTTATATTGTTTATCCACAAGGAAGAAGCTCTATCCGTTATGAGCGTATGTTGGAAGGTATTCAAGATTATACCAAAGTCGGCATTCTTAAAGCAAAGTTGGAGAAGTCAAAAGATCAAGCTAACCTTGCGAAGCTAAATGCAAAAATTGCAAAATTGAATACCGCTAAACGCTATGCGGACTGGAACAAAGATCTCAATGATGCGAAGCGTTTTGTCGATGAATTGTCGCGACAAATCAACTAAGGATTTATTAAGTCTATAATTTTAAAAAAGCTGTTTCAATCAATTTGAAACAGCTTTTTTGTTGATTACAATTTTTTTCTATTTTAAGTGCAGCGGATTATTGGCTGAAATTTTCGGGGCAGTGTCCTTGCTTCTCGTTGAGGCTATCCTTGCACATGCGATCATTTTATACGCTTGGGTAATACAGTATTGTTCAGGTAGTATCCCAAACCATTACGCTAAATTATTGTTGTTATTAAGTGGCGATAACATAATTTGCATAAGGTCGCTGTCACAAAATCTTAAATTATAGTATAAGTATGAAAAATGTAGCACACCAGATTGTGGGTCTTTTAAAGGATGCGGGAATTCAGCGTATTTATGCCGTAACGGGCGATAGTTTAAATTTTTTCAACGAAGCTGTTCATGCAGATGGAACGATGCAATGGATACATGTAAGACATGAGGAAGTGGGGGCATTTGCCGCAACGGCAGAGGCTGATTTGCACGGGATCGCCTGTTGTGCGGGAAGCAGTGGACCAGGACATGTGCATCTGATCAATGGGGTTTATGAAGCACACAAGACACGGGTACCCATGCTTGTGATCGCATCAACCTGTGCTACATACGAATTTGGAACCGATTATTTTCAAGAAACCAATCCAATCAAATTGTTTGATGATTGTTCTTGCTACAATCAAATGATCACTCGACCAGAGCAGGTGCAACGTATGGTGCAAAATGCATTACAACAGGCTATCTCTAAACGGGATGTGGCGGTTATCGGTTTGCCTGGTGATGTATCAGAAATGGAAGCGGTTCAAATGAATACCTCAACCAAGGTGTTTTTTACCGAGCCGCAAATTAGACCTTCGGAGATGGAAATTGGGCGATTAGCCCAATATATCAATCAAGCAGAAAAGATAACCTTGTTCTGTGGTGTGGGAGCCAAGAAAGCACAGGAGCAAATTGTAGCGTTATCACAAAAGATCCATGCGCCGGTGGGTTATTCATTTAAAGCAAAGTTGGATATTCAACGCGACAATCCCAATGAAATCGGCATGACCGGACTTTTGGGCATGGCGTCGGCATTTCAAAGCATGCACCATTCGGATCTTATTTTACTTTTGGGGACTGATTTTCCTTATAAGGATTTTATACCGACCAACAAAACCATTGTCCAGATTGATATTGAAGGTGAAAAGCTTGGTCGCAGGTCCATCGTAGACTATGGGCTTGTGGGGGATATCGAGCATACTTTAAAAGCGGTATTGCCTTTTGTGGAAGCGCGTTCGGATACAAAATTTCTGGAGAAGCAGCTTGCTTCTTATGCAAAGGTCAAGGAAGATCTCATGACTTATGTGGACGATTCGGGCAGTGAATGCGCGATACAGCCTGAATTTGTTGCGCATACCATTGATCAAAAAGCCAGTGATGATGCGATTTTTCTGCTTGATACCGGGATGTGCTGTGTGTGGGGAGCACGTTATATTAATCAGCGAAAGGATCGTATCATGCTGGGGTCTTTTAACCATGGGTCTATGGCTAATGCCATGCCAATGGCTATTGGAGCGGCATTGACACATCCTGAACGTCAGGTTATTGCTTTTTGTGGTGATGGGGGACTATCCATGTTGTTGGGGGATCTCGCAACAATAAAACAATATAACTTACCGATTAAAATCATCGTCTTTAACAACCGTGCACTTGGTATGGTTAAATTGGAAATGCAGGTATCAGGTCTGAAAGATCAGGAAACCAATATGGTCAATCCAGATTTTGCGATGATCGCTCAAGCGATGGGAATACGCGCATTTACGGTCACTCAGCCCCAAGAAGTGGATGCTGTTATCACTGAAGCTCTTGGTATGACGGACGAGCCTGTCCTGATCGATATATATACCAATCCCAATGCATTGGCTATGCCGCCCAAGATATCCTTCAGTCAAATGAAAGGGATGACAGAAAGTATGGCAAAATTAATGTTGTCGGGTAATTTCGAAGAAGTATGGGATACCATTAAGTCTAACTATAAACATTTGAAATCGCTTTAATCACTTGTGATATTCGAATTGTTAAACATATTAAAAGCCCCTCGAAGCATAACAGCTGAGGGGCTTGTTTTGTGTTAAAAGTGACTTGAATGTGTGGCTGTCAGACCATAATATGCTGATCAGCGGATAGTCGAAATTTGGAGGAAAATGTTATCTCAACATTGACGTTGAACAAACCAAAGACTTTTAAGTAATTCTTCTTTACAGCGTCTGAGTTTTTCAACTTTGGATTCGGAAGAAATGGTAACTTGCTCTTTAACAATAATAGCCAAGTCTGTTTCAATGGACAATTTTGTGAGTGATGTACATCCACTATCAAATTTCTTAAAGCTTACATCTTTCATACTAATATTGGTTAAGAATTCCTGAATTTTATAGAGTACAATTTACTAATAAAAATTAGCTTTACAATAAGCCAGCAATAATTTTATTGTTACTAAATTGTTTATTTTTAATAGCTTATATCGTGCTAAAATAATCGAGTGCTATCTAACTTATAAACAATATTTGCTTGCTTTTTGTTTTCTGAATTTTAAATTTTTAAATGTTAGTTATTTAAAACAAAATTTCTTTTGAATTGCTATCTATACTATCAAACAAAAAAACACGATGAGAATAAGAAATTTTGGATTTATAGTGCTGCTGTGTTGCGCTGCCTGCCATCAGGAACAAAAAAAACAGGATACTTCGGCGAAACTCGGTGACACTGTTCAAAGTACTCAACCATTGGATACCGGAAGTTTTCTTACAGGAAAGAGTACGTATCAATACCTTAAAAATGGCGATACCATTTCATTATCAATCACTGTTGATGGAGAAAAGGTTCAGGGTGATCTAAGCTATGCCTGGAAGGAAAAAGATCGTAATAAGGGACATATTGATGGTGTATTGAAGGGGGATATTTTAACTGCCGATTATACTTTTTCTTCTGAGGGACAGGAATCCGTCCGCCAGGTAATATTTAAACTATCCAAAGAGCGTGCACTGGAAGGTTATGGTGCGATGGAAGAGAAGGCTGGAAAAATGACTTTTGCCGATCCTAAAAAGATAGCTTTTGATGAGAAATTCGCGTTAGAAAATTTAGCGAAGGGCCAATGAGATCAGCTTGGGAATAAAAATTAAGAGGCCGATCAATAGTGCAGCGATGCTGCTGATCATCACTGCCGCTGCGGCAACATCTTTAATTTTTTTTATGTTTGGATTATCTTCAGGACAGATAAAGTCGGCTATATTTTCCAATGCGGTATTTAACAATTCACAGACAAATACAAAACCAATGGAAAAGAGTACAGCAATCCATTCGTAGGTACTTATGTGAAGCACAAATGACAGGGTAATGGCAATAATGGCCGCTATACAATGCACCCTGAAATTATGTTCTTCCTGCCAGGCTGTTTTTAGCCCACTGAACGCATAGTGAAAACTCTTTAATCTAGCACGAAATGAAAAGTTGTTTTTGGCCATAGTTGTCCTACTATTTTCTGTAAAGATAGCGCTTTCTGCTTATCTTGGCATACTGGATTTTTTATTGTATTTAGTCCGAGTTATTCCTTTGCCATATCCATCTGATCAGCTTTCTTGTTCATCCTTTTTACTTTATGGGGCTTTTATTACAAATGCAGCTTAATTTTGATTAAATTGCTGTATGATCTATAATTTTGATAAAACGATTGTTCGTCGTGGTACCGATTCGGTCAAATGGAATCAACATGATTATGACGATTTGATTCCACTCTGGGTTGCGGATATGGACTTTCCAGCAGCACAACCTGTTGTGGATGCACTTGCACAACGGGTTCAACATGCTGTATATGGATATGCCACTATTCCAGATACTTTTTACAGCGCGGTTATGAGCTGGTCTTCGCAGCGGCATAAATTTGTACTTCAGCCGGAATGGATACTTCCTGTGATCGGTGTCGTACCGGCGCTCTCGGCTTTGGTTAGCGCATTTACCTCACCCGGTGACAAGGTTTTGGTTCAAGAGCCTGTATATCATTGTTTTTTTTCTTCAATAGAACGCAATCAAGCTGAGGTGGTTTCCAATGACTTGATTTACCGCAATGGTGAGTATGCCATTGATTTTGAAGATTTTGAATATAAAGCAAGTGATCCGAAAGTCAAGTTATTTATTTTATGTAGCCCACATAACCCCGCTGGCCGTGTTTGGACTAGAGCTGAGCTTGAACGTCTCGGTGAAATCTGTTTGCGGCACCAGGTTTTAGTCATTTCGGATGAAATTCATTGTGATCTGGTATTTGAGGGCCATACACATATTCCTTTTGGAAGCCTCAGTGCGGCCTTTTTGGCGAATTCGATTACCTGTGTAGCACCGAGTAAAACCTTTAATTTGGCAGGACTCCAGGTCGCTACGGTCTTCGTGGCCGATCCTGAACTCAAAAGGAAAGTGCAGCAGGCTTTCTTAGCCAACGAGATAAGTAGCATAAGTCCCTTTGCCATTACAGGTCTGATCGCTGCGTATGAGTCGGGGGGAGAATGGTTGGATCAAGCTTTAAGCTACATTCATGCGAATTATGTTTATCTGAAAGGCTTTATGGCTGAATACCTGCCTGCTTTGCATGTGCTTCCTTTGGAGGGTACTTATCTGGTATGGGTAGATTGCGCCGCTTTGGGGATTTCAAGTCGAAAATTGGGGCAGCTCTTATTGGACGAGGTACATGTACAGGTCAATGTCGGTGCGATGTATGGCAAGGGAAGCGACGCCTTTATTCGCCTCAACATTGCTTGTTCAAGGGAAGTTTTGACAACAGGCTTGTTGCGTTTGAAGACTGTTTTCTCCTCTTTACTGCAAGGAGCAAAATAGTATACGAATAGATGCTGCGTTGGTAGATGAATAGGTTCCGATTTACGGAGAGTTCTTCGTTCATAGTATCATGCCGCCGAGCGAAAAGGAAATAGCGTAATGAACAAAAAAATCCGCTGTATCTCTCGATGTAGCGGATTTTTTGAAGTTTGTTTAGACCCTATTAAATACCCATTTCTTTCAGAATGAAATGCGCGTTGTCAATTTTATCGGCAACCCAGAGGACATAACGAATGTCGACTCCGATGGATCTGCTGTAACTCTCGTTCCAAGCGAAATCATTAATTGTTGCGTCATAAGCACGGTCAAAATTTACACCAATTAATTCACCATTGGCATTCATTATTGGAGATCCTGAATTTCCGCCTGTAGTATCCATATCATATAAGATATTGACCGGCACAGATCCCAGATCTTTTTGAAGATAAGGACCAAAATTCTTATTGAGGTAAGCTGTCTTGATTTCTTGCGGGTAGTCAAATTCTGCTAAACCAAGATTTCCTTTTTGAATGATTCCTTCGATTGTCGTGAATGGCTTCATATAAGTTGCATCAGCAGGAGAGTAGCCTTTGATGTGCCCATACGTCAGACGTAAGGTTGAGTTTGCATCAGGAATAAAGTTTTTGGCCTGAAAAATTTCCTTGACGGCAACATAATCGCCCATTAATTTGTTCAGTACCCCTTCACGTCGTTTTTGTTCAGCAGCGAACTGGACAATATCATTGTTCAATTTGCCCTGGAAATCCAATAATTTGTCGTCAAATTTCTGAAGTGCATCGGCATTGGCCAAGACAGTATTTAGTATGTAATTTTGATCGCCAAGTTTACTGTTCTGAATAATCTCTGTTGCAAATTCTTGTGCGGTAGCCGTATTAAATTGTAATTTCTGAATGGAAGCCAATTGATTTTTACCTTGGAATGCGATGGCATCTTCCAACATTCTGGAGAAAATACGCTGATCAGCCTGCTTATTGTAGCTTTCGTAGGTTTCTTTAACAGCGGTTTTTAATTTTTCGATATTCAGATCGAAAAGCTGCTTGGTAGCTTGGGAAGATTTTTCCTTTGTCAAGTTGGTTTTCAGAACGTTTAGGTCGCGGGCTACTTTCAATAAGCTCGTACTATTGTAAATATTATTGATCCAAAGTTCTTTCAGGGCATCTTGATCACTCAGCTGATAATAGGCGTCAATATCAGTGAGTAGACTTCCATATTTGTTTTTCAGTTCGGGTTTACTTAAGATAAACGCCGCCAGTGCTTCGTCTTCTTGTTTTTTTGTCGATAGCAAGTCGATTCCTCGTAAACCCTTGAGTTTACCACGATAGTTTTTCAATACATTCGCATTACGTTTTATGCGTGTTGCCAAGGACAAGGCGATATCGGTATTATCTTTTCCTGCTTCCTCCATCTGTTTATTTTGGAAATCATACAGGTTGGATACGTAAGGCAAAAGGTATTCCTGTTGATATTGAATATATTGTGCTGGTCTGTGTCGGAATGTTTTTCCGGGATAACCAAGGATAAAGGTGAAATCATTTTCCCGGACACCATTTGGATTGACTTTAAGGTGTTTTTTGGGCTGGTAAGGAACGTTGTCTTTAGAATAAGGTGCAGATTTTCCGTTTTTGCCGACATAAGCTCTCAGAAAAGAATAATCTCCGGTGTGGCGTGGCCATACCCAGTTATCTGTCTCTCCACCAAATTCACCGATGTTTTGACGTGGAATATAAACTAAACGAACGTCTTCGATTGTTTTATAACGGAATAGGACATAACTTTTACCGATAAACATTTCCGATACTTCAGCTTTAATCGTGGGATCTTCTTTTTCCGCTTGTTTAACCAGTTCTTGTTGTTTACGTTTAATCGTATTGATACGCTCTACCGGGTCACTGATGTTGGCGACAGCATTTAATATTTTAGCGGAAACATCCTCATAAGAATCGGTAATTCTTATTTTTAATCCTTTTGCCTCAATTTCCTGTTCTTGATTTTGTGCGACAAAACCGTTTTTTAAGTAATTGTTGATTGCAGTACTGGCAAGTTGAACGGCAGAAAAAGCACAGTGGTGATTGGTAACGATCAGACCACGGTTTGAGACAAACGACCCTGTACATCCACTGACTTGAACCAGGGCATCTACCAGTCCGACCTGACCGGGATTGTAGATATCTTTCTCACTGATCTTTAACCCAGCTTTCTTCAATCCAGCTCTATTTAATTCGCTCAATGGAAACATTCCCTCATCGGGATTTGCCTTGCTGTAAGGACTGTTTGCCATGGTTAAGAATAAAGCTAGTGCAATTGTCGTACGATTTATAAACTTCATAGGATTTTAACTATCAACTGTTGTAAATCTCCAAATTTAAGAAAAGCATTTTGATGAAATCGATTTTTTATGTGAACTAATGTAACAATAGTGGATATACTGGATCTTTTTGGCAAGGTATTTATTGTATAATCGGCAGGCCAAATGCTCCTGTTGACTTTAATTATAAAGGATTTGACATTGGTTTACGACAGGATTCGTAATTTTGTGCTTTAAAGATAGTAAGATGACCTTAATCCAACTGGAATATATTGTAGCTGTTGATACCTACCGAAGTTTTGTTGCAGCTGCAGAAAAATGTTTTGTCACGCAACCGACGTTGAGCATGCAAATACAAAAACTTGAAGAGTCTTTAGGGGCAAAAATCTTCGACCGGAGCCGTCAGCCTGTTGTTCCTACAGAAATCGGCGAGAAAATTATTCTTCAAGCTCGATTGGTATTGACGGAAAGCCGAAAGATCAATGAGATTGTACAAGATAAAAAAGGGGAAATTGAGGGTACACTAAGGGTCGGTGTTATCCCGACAATCGCACCTTATTTACTTCCGAATGTGCTGACCACATTTATGGAGAAATATCCGAAACTACAATTGCAGATATGGGAATATACGACAGAACGGATTGTGCATGAATTGAAGGTCGGACTTTTGGACTGTGGTGTGCTATCTACTCCCTTAAATGATCCCGGGATTTTGGAATCACCCTTATTTTACGAGAATTTTGTTGCCTATATTTCAGCCAATAGTCCACTGTTTCCAAAAAAGATACTGAGTGGTGATGATATTGCCGATGATAAACTTTGGTTGCTCAATGAAGGACATTGTATGCGCGGGCAGGTGCTTAATATTTGTCATCACAAACATAATCAAGATCTTACAGGGCGATTTGAGTATAATACGGGTAGCGTAGAGACCCTAAAACGTATGGTAGATATCAACGACGGAATCACGATATTGCCTGAGTTGTCGATTTGGGATTATTCCGATGAACAATTGGATAGGATCCGTTATTTCAAATCACCGGAACCAGTACGGGAGATATCATTGGTGACGACGCAAAATTATGTAAAGAGACATGCAATTCAGGCCTTAGAAAAAGAAATATTGGCCGTAGTACCCGATAAATTCAAAACAAAAAAGAAAAAGGAAGTGTTGAGCTTTCAATAGAACGATATGAGAAACCTCAAAAGACGTTTTTTTAAAAAAATAGACCAGATCAATCAATGGCGAATGAAGAAAGTTTCTAACCGGAACTTTATCATTATACTCGCGTTTTTGGTTGGAATTGTTGGTGGTATTATGGCATCTGTGCTAAAAAGATTAACCCATTTTATTGCAACGACTATACAGGATGATATCGATTGGAAAGTAAAGTACTCGGTTTACTTGATTTTTCCATTGATCGGGATTCTGCTCAGCGTGTTTTTTGTTCGCAAATTTTTGAAAGGGAAGAAGATGGAGCACGGGATTACCCCGATTATTTATGCCATCAGTCGGAAAGGCAGCCGATTGGATCCCAGCAATATTTATTCTCAGGTGGTGACATCGGCTATTACCGTTGGCTTTGGCGGGTCCTGTGGTTTGGAAGCTCCTGTTGCTTTGGGTGGTTCTTCTATCGGTTCTAATATCGCCCGTTTCTTTGGATTGCAGTATAAGGAAGTTACCATGTTATTGGCTTGTGGTGCAGCTGCAGGAATTTCAGGCGCCTTCAACAGCCCTTTGGCAGGAATGATTTTTGCTATCGAGATCTTGCTTCCCGAATTTTCAATTCCAGTGTTCATTCCTTTGCTGATCTCATCGGCATTGGCTTCTGTTGTCTCTCGGGTGCTTTATAATGAACCCTTATTCAGTACGTTCAATTCCGATTGGCAAGTTTCGGCATTGTTGTTTTATTTGCTATTAGCTGTGCTGATTGGGCTTTATACGATTTACTTTGCACGTGTTTCCAGGAGTGTGGGGAAATGGTTTTCTAAGATTAAGAATCCCTATAATAAAGTGTGGGTCAGTGGTATTGCCTTAGGTCTGATGATTTTTGTATTCCCAGCGCTGTATGGTGAGGGCTATATTACCATTCAGCAGATTCTCAATGGTCAGTTTAACTCGATTGTTAAGAACAGCTTGTTCTCAGACTACAAGGATATGGGATTAGTCGTCCTGGGCTATACGATATTGACTTTATTTGGAAAATCCCTTGCTGCATTATTTACCTTAAATGGCGGTGGAAATGGTGGGGTATTTGGGCCAAGTTTAGTGATGGGAGGTCTGTTGGGCTTTGCATTTTCTTATGGTGTAAACTTGACGGGAATTGCCGAGTTAAATGTACCAAATTTTGTGGTAGCGGGGATGGCCGGTGCGTTGAGTGGAATTATGCATGCGCCGTTGACGGGCATATTTTTGATTGCAGAAGTGACGGGAGGTTATACTTTGATGGTTCCATTGATGCTGGTTTGTTCCATTTCCTATTTGATTAATCGGTCGGTTTTAAAGCATTCCATTTACACCAAGGTATTGGCGGAGTCTGGTGATCTAATTTCTTATGAAGACAAGGATCGATCCGTGTTAAGTATGATGCGGATAAAATATGTATTGGAAACTAATTTTGTGATCTTACGCCCTGACGAAACACCAAAAGGTCGACAAACCGACATCATCCATAGTAAACGCAATATCTTTCCGGTGGTGGATTACGAAGGGAAATTTATGGGGCTTCTTTATAGCGAGTTTCTATTTTCGGTATTATTGGGCGAAGTGGATGGGGGAGATACGACCTTTGAAAAATTAGCTCAGAAGCCAAATGATACGGTAGGAATCAATGAAAACATGGAAATTGTGATGGCTAAAATGAATAAGGACGACACGTGGATACTTCCAGTTTTAGGGGATGAAAATAAGTATATGGGCTTTGTTTCCAAATCGAGTGTATTCAACAAATATCGTGCGTTACTGATACGTCAGGGGCATTATTTGGAATAAATCGAGTACACATTGTTAGAACTCGAAATGAACCGTGTTCGGATAGGCTTCCTTGGGTTGGCTTTAAACCCAAGGAAGTATAGCAAATTTTTTAACCGCGTAAAGCCATTATCTTTGTGACATATTTTCCGATAATATCAAACTCCAAGTTGACTGTGCTACCCACTTCAACTTGTTGCAAGTTGGTATGCTCTAGTGTATACGGAATGATAGCAACGGAAAACTGATCGTCTTTAGAGTCTACTACGGTCAAGCTGATACCATTTACGGTAATAGATCCTTTTTCTACGGTGATATTTTGTTTGGAAACATCATATTGAAAGGTAAAAATAAAACTACCATTTTCATCTTTCTTTTGGATACAACGCGCAGTCTGATCCACATGTCCCTGGACGATATGTCCATCAAATCTTCCGCCTGCCAAAGTACAACGTTCCAGATTGATCAGGTCGCCCACCTTTAATTGAGCGAGATTTGTCTTCTGTAGGGTTTCATCAATTGCCGTAACTTTATGTAGATCATTGTTCAATCCCACAACGGTAAGGCAAACGCCATTATGGCTTACACTCTGGTCTATTTTAAGTTCATTGGAAATAGCAGAACTGACGTAAAAATGGATATTGCTTTTTTCCTGTTCGATATTTTCTATTTTTCCTAGGGTTTCTATGATTCCAGTAAACATGATATTTTTTTTGATTTATTCCAAAGTTACTAAATAATTAAATGAAATATCGCTGTTTAGATAGCACAAATACTGTCGCGATAAATCATGCCTATGCAAATTGAAACTAAACTTGATATTCAAGCCAATTGGATCGCTAAAAGGAGCTTTAAAAAGGGCAACCCCTAATTTCGAGCCTGTCTATTGAGCCAATTGAGTCTATAAAGAAAAGATTAATTGATAAAATGATGCAATGAGGTGACAGATCATTCTATAGTAAATTTAAATAATGCAATGGTTAAATACTGTGGTTGGGACTAGCTGAGCGAAGCTACCAAAAAAATAGCCTGTTGAAAAATGCAAAAAGATTGTAGTGTACATTGTACACTTACTATTCCTTTTGTGATTGCTGTGCTAAAACAAATTTATGGGAGTTGAAAAAAAATATAACAAAATTTTTGTTTATATCATTTGAACCACTATCTTTGTCCTAGGTTTAGGTTGATTGCCTCTTACAAAGAGGTATTTATAAAAGCTTAGCAGGTCGCCCGACCGAATGCTAAGCTTTTTTTTGTGATCATTTTTTTTTGATTATTATTCCCATAAACACTTAATAGCAAGTTGTTTACTTTCTTTTATAAAATTCTGGGATGGGGATGCGGGCTGTGTGGTAGCAGTTAACTTTTGAAGGCATACCATGCTGTCAGCATTAGCATGGTGAGGTATTCAAATTTTTTCGATTTGAAACGTTCTTTTAAGGCATGTAATGCTTTGGATCTCGCATAATAGATGGTTGATGCGGTTGTGTTCAATGTTTCGCAAATTTCATCTGTATTCAAGCCTTCCAAAAAACTGAGCTTGCAGATCTGAGCTTGTTGTTTGGGAAGCAAATTGATTTCAGCAAGTAACAACTCGGTGAGTTCTGTTCGGAATATCTTCTTGAGTACATCTTCATCTGGAACCGACATATGCTGAAGAATATCGAGCTCCTCTTTCCGTATTTTGAATTGAGTAGTTCTTTGCATATCGATACAGGCATTTTTAGTAGCGATAAAAAGAAAGGCTTTAAGGCTTTCATAATTCTCTACCTTTTGTCTATTATTCCAGAGTTTAACAAAAACATCTGAGACAATTTCCTCGGCATCGGTTTTGTTACGGAGGTAGGAAAAGGCAAAATAGCGTAAAGAATGACCAAAATGATCCATAAAAAAGCATAAAGCCATTTCATCACCTTCTTTCAGTGTATTGATGTATGATTCTATTTGCCGCATACTTGGTTATTGATCGTTTTACGTTGGCCGTCGGAATATGTTATATTCCTGTGTGGTCAATACGTCATTCAATAGGTAAATTCACATAAGAGCCCCGCTATGGATTGCTTGGCTAAATTACATAAAAAACTTGGGTTGTCATGATTCAATCCGGACAACCCAAGTTTTTTAAGATTAAAAAATTAAGAAAGAAATCGATTTATTTTTTAATCATCTTATTCGCTACAATCTCCCATTCCTGTATATGAGCAGGCTGGTGTTCATTATTGACAATTTCATCGAAATGCTGCAGCATTTGTGGGTGCTGTACCGCGATATCTTTTTCTTCCCAAGGGTCTGTTGTTAAATCATATAATTGCCATTTTGCTTTGGGGTTTTTCTTCAGATCGAGTTTGACTGCCTTCCAGCGTCCTTCGCGTATGGCGATCTGGCCGCCCTTTTCTGGATATTCGAAATAAAGATATTGATGTTTTTGTTGGTTCTTTTCACCCAGCCAGGTTGGAAGGAGGGAGAGCCCATTGCTGTGGCCGGGGCTTTGTTGAACCAGCTGAGCGAAGGTAGCCATGAGATCGTACTGGGCCGAAATCAAGTCTGTTTCGGAATTCGCTTTGATGCGGTTGGGCCACCTGACAATTAACGGAACTTTGATACCGCCTTCAAAAACATCCATTTTCAATCCTCTAAGTGAATCGACACTGCGAAAAAAACGATAATCTATACCCCCATTAAAACCAGTTCCGTTGTCACTGGAGAACAAAATAATGGTATTGTCATCTATTCCCAATGATTTGATATGCTTCATAATCGTGCCGACCTGGTCATCCAGATAGGTGATCATACCGGCATAGGTTGCTCTTGGATAGGGGGTAGCCGTATAGCCGTCCTGTCCGTAATAAGGTTTATCATGGAAGAGGTCCTTATATTTATCTACATATTCCTGGGGAACTTGTAGTGATAAGTGCGGCAATGTATAAGGAAGGTATAAGAAAAAAGGTTTGTGTTGGTTTTTGTCGATAAAAGCCAGTGCTTTCTCTGTCATTAGTTCAGGTGCATATTCCTTACCGTCAAACTGTTTGAATTCCTCCGCCGTGGCCTTACTGGAATCCAAAGGAGAATGGACAAATTTTTCCTTGTTTTGAAGGGGATATTTTGTTCCATTTTCCCAAAGATGTGTTGGGTAGTAATTGTGTGCCTGTTTTTGGTCCAGGTAACCAAAGAAATAGTCAAATCCCTGTTTATTGGGGCTTCCGGTGGAATTATTCATCCCAAGTCCCCACTTTCCAATGGCAGCGGTCTGATAACCAGCTTTTTTAAATAGGTGAGCCATGGTATATGTTCCTTCAGGTAGTGGCATCTGGCCACCCTCGAGGCTATCTGCGAAACCGCCCAATTCATAATTTCCACGAATATAAGATTGGCCTCCATGCTTGCCTGTTAATAACATGCAACGGGCTGGGGCGCATACTGGAGTACTTGTATAGTGGTTTATAAAGCGTAAACCTTCATGTGCCAGCTGTTGGATATGTGGTGTTTTGATCAATCGTTGTCCATAGGGCTCAGTTTCGGCATAACCTAAATCGTCCGCATAAAAAAATATAATATTGGGCAATTTATGCTGCTTTTTCTTTTGTTGTGCAAAAAGAGTCCCCCATCCGAGGAGGATGAGGGAGAGTCCAACTTTTAGTTTCATTTTTTACGTTCTCCTTCCAATAATTGCTTGAGTTCAGCGACCTTTTCTGGATATTTTGAAGCCACATTATTCTTTTCGCCGATATCATTTTTAAGATCGTATAACTGATCTTCCGGAAGACTTCCTGTTTCAGTATCGGTTAATTTCATGTAGGGGGAACCTTTGCTTGGCGCAATATATTTCCATTCGTCCTTTACGATGGCAAGTGTCTGTGCATGCTGAACCATACTGCTACGTCCCTTATTATCTTGACCGGTTAAGGTTTTCAAGAGTGGCGCGCTGTCTTTTGCTTCATCTGCCTTTAGTGGAACATCCAATAATTGGGCACTTGTTGCCAAGAGGTCTATTTGGCTGATCAATGCATTGGAAACTTTTCCCTGTGCAACGCCCTTGCCACTTACGATAAAGGGTACGCGAGTTCCGCCTTCGAAGATGCTATATTTGCCACCGCGTAGTGGACCTGCGGGTAAATGGCCATTTTGCTGGGCCACAGCGCCATCCATATAGCCGTCGTCGAGAACGGGGCCGTTGTCGCTGCTGAAAATTATAATCGTGTTTTTGTCAAGTCCCAAAAGTTGCAATTGCTGTTGAATTTGTCCGACGGTCCAATCCAATTGAAGAATTGCATCGCCGCGGTAGCCGAGTTTGCTTTTACCTTTAAATTGTGTTGCGGGCATGCGAGGGACGTGTGGTTCTGTCAAGCAGAAGTAGAGAAAGAACGGTTTGTTTTGATGTTGCGAAATAAAGTCCTGGGCTTTGTGAAGAAATGTTGTGGAAACTTCTTCATCTACCCATCTGGCACGTGTTCCACCGCTCATGTAACCGATTCTTCCGATACCGTTGACAATAGTTTGATTATGTCCCTGGCCAGGTGAAGAATGCATTTTGAGCAGTTCGGGATGCTCTTTTCCTGTGGGGTCGTTACCTATTTTCTTTTCATAGTCGACCAGGATTGGATCATTGGCCTCTGCAGCCACGACCTGATCATTTTCAAGGAACACCGTTGGGACGCGATCTGCTGTTGCAGGAAAAATGAATGAATAGTCGAAACCTACATCATTAGGCCCGGGTTTTATTGGTGCATTCCAGTCTTTTTGGACCTGATTTCCGAGTCCCATATGCCATTTGCCAACAATGGCAGTAGCGTAGCCCGCATGTTTAAATACTTTGGGTAAGGTGATTTTATCAGTAGGAACGATTAGCTTGGCATCTCCGGGCAGAATGCCTGTTCCTTCCTGACGCCATGGATACGTTCCGGTCATCAATGCAAAACGGGAAGGGGTACAGGTTGCCGAAGTACTATGAGCATTGGTAAATCGTACGCCACTTTGGGCGAGCTTATCCAGGTTGGGGGTTTCGATCTGTTTGGCACCATAGCTGCTTAAATCACCAAAACCAAGGTCGTCAGCATAAATATAGATCACATTCGGTTTACTAGCCTTTTGGGCAAAACTAACCGTGGGGAGCGCTGCGAAAAGGCTCGAGGAGAGTAATAACGTTAGGGATAGTGGCTTCTTCATATACGTTAAGTTTTGTTTAAAGGGTATCGTTTGACAATTGACGATACCCAAGATACTATTTTAAATTTGGATTGATATTAACTTCATTTTGTGGAATTGGCCAATGTTCATCTTGGCCAGCTCGGAAGGACTTGCTGGTCACATACCATCGGCTATAAGGGTCTTTACTTCCACCGGATTTTATACGAAGATTTTTCGCATTTGGAAATGGAGCGCCATAAAAGTCACCTTTCAGTACATCCTTTGCGATACCCCAACGTAGTAAATCCCAATAACGTAGTCCTTCCAATGCGAGTTCAATACGTCTTTCGTTGCGTAACGTCGTACGCAAGGAGGTACTACTTTGGACGTTAATGGCTGGCATATTAACGCTGCTTCTTTTTCTGACAGCGTTGATGGTTTTGTCCAGTAGGTCGCTGGTAATAGGATCTCCATTTTCGAGTTTGGCTTCAAGGTAACTCAGGAGAACTTCGGCGTAGCGTACAATAGGAACGTCGGCTCCAGAGTTTTGTAAGTTTCCACTAAACCCTTCGTCGTTGAACTTGCGTAATCCGTAGCCCGTACGTGTGGCCTGTTTTGTGGTTGTCAATTGGTCGATAGATAGGGTGGAGTCGGGGTGAGACGTATATTTAAGGTTTTTGAAACGGTCACCATTCGTTATCACCGTGAAGGCTAAACGCGGATCCCGGTTTTTGCTGATGTCTTGCGCATTATACCGCGCATCATCGTACGAAAATGCCGTTCCATCGGTGAAACCATAGCTTTCTACAAGACTACCGAGCGGGCAGTGAAGATGCCAGCCGCCTGCGATTGCCGGAAAATTGTGCTGAAACATACCGTTTCCGGCAAGATCAACCAAGTACTGCGTGGCAAAAATAATCTCTTTGCTCGTTTCGTTGGTTCCATTAAACAAGCCTGAATAGTTAGGATCTATGCTATTTTCATTGGCATTGATGATCTGCTCATAGCTTTTGATAGCGTCGGCGTAAGATTTTTCTGCCAGTTGGATGCGTCCAAGGAAAGCGAGGGCTGCCTGTTTACTTGCGCGGCCCCGTTCTGCGGTAGTCAATTTGCCATAACTAGGTAAGTCGTTTGCTGCTTCCTGCAATTCACGCGCGACAAATGTAACCAATTCCTGTTTTTTCGCTTTGGAAACCTGATTTGCTTCACTGGGTGTTAAAGTTTTGGTAACTAAAGGGGCATCACCCCAGTATTGGGACAGGTAGAAATATTGGCAAGCACGAATAAACCGAGCTTCTGCTTTAAATCGTGCGAGTAGATCTGCTGAAATAGGAGTTTTATCTATGTTTTCAAGAAAATAATTTACACGGGCGATTTTCTTGTAGGTATACATCCAATAATTGTCTAAGTTGCTATTATTGCTTGTCAAGGTACCATGGGATAGTTTATTGAAAACCGAATTATCACCACGTCTATCGTAGGCATTGTCCGAAGCAAACTCCAGGTAAAGAAGTCCGTTATAGGACCACCAATCTGTGGGGCTGAATTCGGCGAGGGAGTTCATTTGTATTTCCGCTTTGTATAATCCTGTCAGCGCTGCTCGAGCATTCGTTTCGTTTGTCCAAAAGGTTTCGTTGGCAAATTTATCCAGTGGATTGGTTTCCAATTGTTTTTTGCAACTGGTACTTAGGCTTGATGCAAAAAGAATGCATAAGGCCAATTTTATAGGTTTGTATGAGATGTGTATCATGGTTTTTTATCGATTGGTTAGAAACTAAGGTTAACCCCAAATGTAAAATTGCGCATAATAGGGTAGTAGGCTCCGCTTGAATTGATTTCGGGATCCCAACCTTTTCTATAGCTGCTTTTCGTGAATAGGTTTTCGGCATTTGCGTAAACCCTTAGACCCGACAATTTCCATTTGGTAAGGATGTGCTTAGGTATGGTATAGCCCAATTGGATGTTCTTGAGTCGTAGGTAGCTCGCATCCAGTAACCAGTAGTCTGATAGCAGGGTATTTGGTGTGCCGGTATTCGGAAATTGTTCAATTCTTGGGTATATGGCATTTCGATCGGGATTGGCTGCAGTCCATCTGCCGTCAGCTTGCCAGCGTTGGATATTGCCGTTTTGTGTCAACGCAAATCCAGCATAATTGTCCAATAAGCCTTTGACACCGCTTACACCTTGAAGAAGTATTCCTAAGTCAAACCCTTTGTAGTTCATTCCGATATTCATCCCGTAGGTGTATTTGGGGATACGTGATCCAATTACAGTTCGGTCGTACGTAGCGTCTACTTTTCCATCAGGTACACCGTCGGGGCCACTGATGTCCTTGTATCGGATATCACCAGGTTGCGGTTTGGGGTTGATGTTGGTTTGATTGGCATAGCTTGCAATATCGGCTGCGTCAACAAACAAGCCATCGGCTTGGTAGCCGTAGTAGGCTTGAATCGGGTAGCCGATAAACAGGGTGGAACCATTTCCCACTAAGCCATTCGGTTGATTGATATTGCCGACTCCCAAATCGACGACCCTATTTTTGACCGTAGAGAAGTTCAGATTTACGTTGTAAGAAAAATCATTTAATTTTTTTTGATGCCCTAGTGTAAATTCCCATCCTGTATTTCGAAGTTTTCCAGAATTTTGTACACCTACTTCAAAACCCAAAATTTTGGAAACACTAGAACCTGGGCTCACCAAAATATCGTAAGTATATCGGTTGTAATAGGTACTGCTGAATGTCAGTAAATTTTTAAATAAAGCCACTTCCACGCCCGCATCTGCCGTTCGGGTCGATTCCCAGCGTAGCATAGGATCAACAATTGTGGTTCGAGCGACCCCTGGAGAAATAGTGTTTCCAAAGGGGTAATTATAACCCGGATTTAAAACATCCTGGTATGGGTAGTTGGAGACAACGCGCTGTTGGACATTATTGACAATATTTTGGTTACCGAGAATCCCATAAGATCCTTTGATTTTTAATTCGTCTATCCAACTATAATGGTCTTTTATAAACGATTCTTCGCTTAGTAGCCAACCTACTGCAATCGAAGGGAAGGTAGCATATTTTTTATTCGTTGGAAAGCGGGAAGATCCATCGTATCGAACAACACCTTCGACAAGGTATTTCTTGGCATAGTTATATTGTACGCGTGCAAATAAAGATTCCAATGCCCACTCAGTAGCTGTACCTGTGTTTTGTTGCCCATCTGGTGAGCCTACATTTAACTCGGTAAGATCATTGCTGGGGAAATTCTGGCGGTAAGCGCTTAAACCTTCGCTGTAGCCTTTCTCGAAAGAATAACCGCCCAATATTTTCAAGGAATGTTCCCCGATCGTTTTATTATAGTCTGCTAAGGCCTGAAAAGTTTTATACGTTTCATAAGGAGCAGTTTGATTGAGGCTAGAAGGTCCGAGCGTAATGGAATTGTTGATCCGTTGTGAGGCTCTAAAAAGTTTTGTGCGGCCATTCGTCTGCGTATAGCCCCCAATAGCGGATAAGGTCAGATCTGAAATTGGTTTCCAGTCGAGTCTTGCGTTTCCTGAGATATTGGACACTTTTTCTTTGTAGAAGGATTCGCTCTCCAGGAAAGATACTGGTGTCCCCTTCAGGTTATTCCCTGCGCCCCAGTCGCCATTGCTCAGGCGGATCGGGTATATGGCAGGATAGCGAATCACCTGAGAAATGATATCCGTCATGCTGGAGAAGTCAAGCGTTGCTGGTGCTGCCGGTTCGTCTGTTTCGGTCTGAATTGCCGCTACCCGCGTCGTTAATTTGAGCTTGTCATTGAGGTTTGATATGAGATTGAGGCGGACATTGTATTTGTCAAAATTGTTTTTGATGACAATACCTTTTTGATTGAGAAAGCCAGCAGATAAGGTGTATTGTATTTTATCTGTGGTATTGGATATATTTAAGTTGTGGCCTGTTTGCGCCGCTTGGGACTTGAATGAACTGGTCAAGTAGTTACTATTTGGATAGTTATCGGGATCCGAGCCATCTTTAAATTTTTGGATCTCCTCTGCCGTGTAGCCGCCGCCGCCACTTGTCGTTTCATTGAGCAAGGAAGCGTACTCCCAAGAGTTGACAAATTCGGGGAAAGCTGTTGGTTTCTGGATACCGTAATAGGCATTGTAATTGACCGTTAATTTTCCACCCGTTGCCCCGGTTTTTGTTGTAACTAGAATAACGCCGTTTGCGGCTCTAGCTCCGTATATGGCTGCCGAAGAGGCGTCTTTCAGTACCGAGATCGATGCAACATCATTTGGATCGATATCATTGAAGGAATTGGTGGGTATACCGTCGACTAAAATAAGTGCGTCGGTACTTGCACCGAACGAACCCACCCCACGGATCTGTATGGTATTGTTTGCTGCTCCAGGCTGACCAGATCGTTGTATAACGGTCACACCGGGCATTTGACCTGTAAGGGCCTGAGCAAGCTGGGGAACCGAGCGTTTTGCTAGTTGTTTCCCATCAACTTGGGAAACCGAACCGATTAATTCTTTCTTTTTTGTCGTACCGTAGCCTACGACGACGACTTCTTCCAAAGCATCGACATGTTGGCTAAGTTCAATATTCAGGTAAAGCTGGTTGGATAATGGGATTTCTTTGGTTTGGTAGCCGATCATTTTAATCACGAGTACGGCATTATTATTTGCTTCGATCTGAAAGTTACCACTTTCATCTGTGGTGGTTGCCCTTGTCGAACCTTTTATTATAATCGTCGCGCCTTGAAGCATTGTTCCTTTGCTATCGTGAACATTTCCTTTGAATGTGCGGGTTTGTTGTACTAACGTGTAGTTATTTGGAAGCTCATAAGTCGGATAATTTGTTTTTAACTTCGTTACGACAAGCATATTATCCTGAAAACTCCAATCGACAGGTTGGTCTTTTAAGAGAACCTGTATGGCTTTTTCTAAAGGCATATTACGAACCTGCGCCTCAATTTTAATGTCGGCAAGTTCTTTACCATTCAACAGAAAGGGGACGCCACTCTGTTTTTGGATGGTACGTAATACCTGCACCAAAGACATTTTTTTGGCGTTAATAGTAATTGATTGTGCGTAGCTAGCTGCAGACAGCTTAACAACACATGCAAGGGTAAAAAAGGCACTAAGCTTCATTTTGGTCTTCCATTGCTTGGGTATGTTCACAGCAATTCGATTTCTATGAACAAGAAAATTAAAATTCATAAATTTGTTGAATTAGGGATATAATCTATTATTAAACTGATTGGGTAAATCGGTCAAAAATGGAGATCGCTATTATGGCCGATTAATGTTCGTAGCATTGGTCGGCTTTTTTAGTATCTCGTTTGGTCTCGTTAGGTTGGTTTTCTCATAATTTTTGTTTTTGGGTTATTTTATGGATAATTGGTTAGTTTGAAACAAAGAGTTTACGAACTCCATTTTCTTGGATCAATTCAAATTTAATATGGCTACGCTCCAGGATCTTTAGGACTGCCGCGAGACTTTTCGTGCGTTTAATTTCGCCATATAAAAGTGTTTCTTTTATCGGTTGCGTGTAGATGATTTGCAGGTCATACCATTGACCGATCAGTTGTAGAGCAGTATGAAGGTCCGTTTCATTAAAATAGAATTTATTGTCGAGCCATGCGATGTAATTAGCGGGATCGACCACTTTTTTCGATAGTTGACCCGAAGCTAAGAGCGCTTGCTGATTGGGCTTGAGCTGTAACGTTTGCCCTTGCGCCGATAGATTGATACTCCCCTCTACAAGCGTTGTACTACTTTGGGATTTCGAATAGGTGTTTACGTTGAATTCAGTGCCCGTGACTTCAATTTGTTGCCCGTTGGAAAGGACATGGAAGGGAACCTTTTTATTTTTTGCAATTTTAAAATAGGCTTCACCGTCCACTTCAACAACACGTTTGTTTTTTGCAAAATGAAGCGGGTATTTAAGTGTTGTTTTTGCATTGAGCGTAATCTCCGATCCATCTTCCAGTTGGAGTTGCAGCATTGTGCCAGTAGGGGTGTTGACCGTGGCCATCAGATCTCCTTTTAAAGATGCGTTTTGAAGGATAGTACCGTCTTCGTAGGTTAAATTTTCTCCTGAAACCAAGGCTCCTTTCTGACTCGATACCTGGAGCACTTTGCCGTTCGAAAGCCGTATTTCTGCCTGGTTGCTCTGTGCTTCTACGTCATTTAAGACGATTCGATTACTGACTGGTGCAACTTGTTTTCTAACCATGAAATACATCAAACCTCCTAAGATTATGCTTATTATAGCTGCAGCGTAGGGAAGCAAGCGTTTCATATTTCTGATGGGGGATGATTTTACCGCAGTGGTCCGAATTGTTTCTAGGGTCTTTGCTTTTAACCTTTCGTTCCAATCCATTGCATCTGAAGCCTGAAGCTCGTTCCATTGATTTAAGTCGTTTATCAAATCATTGCTATCCAGGAGGTCTTCAAAAAAAATACGGTGTTCTGCTGATTCATCCAACCATAACTTTAAATCAGCCTTTTCATCGGACGTTAAGTTGTCGCCAATGTACTTTATGATTAGTTGTTTGATATCATCAGTCAATCTCATGGTGTATAATTTTAGATAGATACGTAACAGGAAGGATAAACCTTAGTAAAAAAATGAAAAAATAATCAGGGGTAGCGTGCCGACAAATATTAAGGTCCAAGCGTCCAATATCGTCAATACCACGTCCAATATTACTTTGACATTTATCTTTCAAGGATTAATTTGCACCTTTAAAAAGATTATTGTCTTTATTAAAGCTTGATGTTAGTGGGATTTTTCAGCTGTAACTTGTGAAAAACCAGCGTTGAATTCAGTTTTGGAATTGCAGCTCCCCGCAGGAACTGGTCGAAATTTATTAAAGGGAAATAGGGGGGAGCGAGGAGTTCAGGCCTATTCGCCGCTTTGTTTATTTATTTTAAAATATTGTGCTGATGAAAAGAAAGCTAAGTTTTATTTTCTTGCGAGTTATAGGGTTTAGTGTATTGACGACCTTTGTCCTTACAGCTATACTTCAGGCAAATAATGAGGCGGCAAAAAGAGCACGGTGTTACATGCCCTTATTTACTGAATTGCTGCTTTCATTCGTGGCACTCTGTATTGCGATTGGTACGATATCTATTTTTCTAAATCTAAATAAGCAATTCAGAAACAGTAGGGTTGGACGGGCGCTATCCTTTGTTTTATTGCCCGCTGCTATTAGCCTATTGTTTTCGTCCTTTCTGATCCAAGCTGGCGGAGCATCCAATATATTTGAAATGCTCCACATGGCTGCAACCGTAGTTCCGGTATGGGGGTTGATCTTATGGCAATATAATAGATTTAATCATTGGCTGACTACTACGGCTTACCAACATTAATTATAATGACAGCCATTAAAATCAGGAGTATGCCAAACCATTGGAATCCCGATACAACTTCCTGTAGAACCAACATGGCAGATAAGGTTGAAACAGGGATCTCCAGACTTGAAATAATATTTCCCATCGCTATGCCAGTTTTCGGGATTCCCTTTGTAAACAATAAAGGCGGTAGGATCGTTCCAAAAATGGCAATCAGTAATCCCCAGGGTAATGCATTAGGTTGCATATACCGAATAATATCAATGTTCCAAAATGCTACGATGAGCAGCAGTCCGCCTAAGACCAAGAATTGGCTACGTATCGGACTCGGCAGCTCTTTTTCCACTGTGCTTGAAGCATAAATTGCCAGCGCATAACTTATTCCCGCTCCGAAACCCAGTATTATTCCTCTGTAGTCAAGGTCATTATTGTTTTGGAAGAGATTGGTTGCTAAGGTCGTGCCGAGCAAAACAATAATAACTCCTGTTATCTTGCCTTTTGATGGAAACTTTTTCAACAGCACTGCTTCTGCAACCAAACTTATCCAAATGGATTGCATCAGTAAAATAATTCCAACGGATACGGGGATATATTGGATGGAGAGATAGTAAAGTGTTGTTGTTAGACCAAGGGAAATGCCCCAGACCATCAGTTTAATTTTTGATGAAAATTTGATGGCGTTATGTTCTTCTGCATTACGTTTTGACAACAGATTAAAGGCCAACAAAAAGAGAAAACCAAACATAAACTGCAGAAAGGTCAACAGACTTGTGTGTATCCCTAAATGGTTTGCATATTTCACAATTGTTGCGAGCAGTCCATAGCTGCAAGCGCCTGCAGCAACATAGAGTGTCGATTTATAGTCCTTCATGTTGAAAGTAGTTTTGAAATAAAGCCAACTGTTGTGATAGTGATTTGCTCCAATAAGCAGTATCGTGTCCTCCTTTTGATTCGATGTAAAGATGCTCGATATTTTTGTCGGTCAGATGCTTGTGGAATATACGGTTCATTTCCAGCATTTGCAGGTCTTCAGTTCCACAATCGAGGATATAGCGTTGTTTATTGTGCTTCATTTTATCTTCGTTGCTGTAGATGCGGTCTACATCGTTCAGATTTTTATAGTCGCCCAATACCTTGTCTACCTGATATTGCTGGTAGGCCTGTCCGAAGCGGTCGAAATCAAGAGCACCGCATGAACTTCCGACGATCGAAAATGTCTGTGGATAGGCTATGCCGATGTGCAATGCTCCGTAGCCACCCATGCTCCAGCCCAGTATTCCGCGCGCATTTCGGTTTTGTTGCGTCGGGTAGTGATGATCGATGTAACTTACTAGCTCATTTCCAATAAAAGTGGTGTACTGTGCATGTGGATCGATGGGACTATCTACGTACCAAGAATTGAAATTTCCATCTGGTAGTACATAGATCGTCTGAAATATTTTTGCTTTTTGGATTAAGTCCGGAATGTCTTCTTGCACGGTACGGGTGGGGTTACCGCTATAACCATGGAGAATATAAACTGTTTTATAATTGATCCCGTATTGCATGTCGGGTGTAATTATAATGGTTTCAATGTTTTTGTCCATTTTGGCACTATGGATTTTTGTCTTAACGACTTTTTGTGCCGCCAGTGGTAGGCTAAGGGCAGAAAATAGGAGTGTGTATACTGTTTTCATAGCTTAAAATTTTGTCTTTATAAGGCAAAATTCAACAGTATAATCTTTAAAAACGTATACACATGTTGATGGAATTATTCTTTTAATTCCTTACGGATGCGACTTAATTGCGTGGGAGTTACACCAAGATAGGAGGCGATATGATGCTGCTTGAGGCGTTTGAAAAGCACCTGATTCTTATGAAGTTCAAGATAACGTTCCTTTGCAGATTCCCACTTGAGCTCGATTTCAAGTGGTTCTTTTTTGACCACCCAATTTTTTTCCAGGTAGGCTATCTGAAAGAGCGCCAAATCATGCTTTGTGCGGACAAGCTCACGGAAAGCCTTGGCTGAATATTGAATTAACTCCACATCTTCGAGTGCAATGATGTTGAAGGTGCTCGGTTTTTCTTCAATGATGGCGGCGGTGGAAGCGCAAAAGCTATTTTCTTCAAAAAACATTTTGTAGATAATATTGCCATCAGCGTTTGATTTATAATAACCTAATAATCCATTGCATATAAAATAATAGTACTTAGCATATTCTCCAGCACGTAGAATATGTTCATTTTTTTTGAACTGTTTTACCTGGCAGATGGTTTTCAAAATTTCTGTTGTAGCTGGGCTAAGCGCAGCATAAGTATTCATTTCGAAGAGGAGTTTTTCTATCATCGTTGCTCCATGTTTTCTTTTTTATCAATACCGAGTCATGCAATACCGAATTGCAAAGCTAAGGAAAAAAGAATTTATGCAATTGGACAATGTCATGTATAAGGATTATTCGTCTGAAAACAGGAGTAAAATCATTACAAGGTATTTACGACCTGTTGGAGAATAAAATCTAGCTGTCGATCAAATTTTGTGTTTAAGTCTTTCGGTTGTAATGCTATTTCAACATCTGGTTTTATGCCTTTTGGATCACTCCTAAAATTCGGTGTCTTCATTTTGTGCTGGAAAGTAGGTATCCAAACTAATGTTTTCGAATATGGTAAGGCAAAAGCCTGTCCACCTGCATTACTGTAGTTACTTCCCTGGCTATATTCACCATAGAATTTTCCAATTTTATATTCCCGCATTAGGGATAATAAATGCCCTGTGGTTGAAAAACATCCACCATTTATCAAAACACTAATTCGTCCGGTATAAAAATTCGTTTTATTTTCTTGTTTTTTAAACCACCAATAGTCATCAGGACTGTTGGTCGATGTATAGCAGTTTAGTCCGTATTTATTCTTCGTTTCTTCTAAGTCTATTTCTTCGATATTATCGGGAAATTGTGCATAGTGTTTCCAAGCTTTTACGCTGTTGTATTTGGCCCCAACATAGTCAAAATAATCATAGGGCACATTGACTAGATACGAAAATAAGTAATTGGCTATTTCCGCCGCGCCGCCACCGTTGTCACGTAAGTCAATAACTAGATTTTTTATTTTTAAACTGTCAACTTTTGCGAAAAAAGCATCTAGTTGACTTTGTGCAATTTTTCTGTCAGCTTCGTTGTGGCCATTTTCAAAAGAATGAAATCTGAGTATGGCGACATTATTTGATTTGAAGTCTGTCGTTAGTGGTTGAATATTTTCGGTACTGGCTTTAGTGAACGTATCAAAAGTAATCCCAGGAAAAATCGCTTTCTTGACATGTCCATTTTCCTCCATATATTCAATTTCGAATGTTTCAGATGGGTTATAAATAAAATAATAGAAGGGGAAATTTTTAAACCTTGTGTTTAAGCCAGTCTCATTATTTCCTTCCAGATGGATATAGTTTTTAATTTCTTTAACAACCGAATGGATGTTCTTTCCGTTGATTTTAAGAATCTGTAAGCCGGAATAGTTGCTGTTTTCTACAACAGACTTATCAAAATAGTACTGATCTTTAATTTTATAGATACTGAATGGAAAAACCAGTCTTTCTTTTAGTAATGCTGAAATTTTATTTCTGTCAACTGCGGTATGACCATCTTTAACCTTTGCCATTAATGTAGCGGTCAATTTATAGTATTCTATGATTGACAAATCATGCTTGATGGAGTTTTTTAGATCAAAATAAGTTTTGTCAAATTCCTTCTTTGAGGTAAACATAAACTCTCCAGGATGAATGCTATTGATCAAGTTATATAGGGTAGTAAATTCGGCGGTAATACTGTCTTTTTTTAGGGTTTTATCAAACAAAAAGTTGTTTTGCGCCAAGCTGAAATTTATTTTAAAAAATAGGAGTAGAAATAATACTTTAAAATTCATAATTGATTAGTTATTAAGTCTCGCAGTTGACTGACCTGCTGGTGATTAATGGAAAAAATATAGACGCCGCGGACCAAATTGTACAAAATGTTCAATTTCAGATCATACGGGCCAATACTTTTCCAGCTCGTCCAAACTTAAAGAAAAAAATAGTACGAAGGGCATTGATGTATACATATTTTATGCTTTTTTGGGGGTACAGATGAAAACTTATTAGGATTTCATTCCGACGGCTTTTTTTACTACCCAGTTCTTTTCGAGATAAACAATCTGAAAGAGTGCTAAATCGTGTCGGATCATCATTACACTCAGGGAAAGGTTTGACTGAATTCTGAATCAACGCTACATCGTCAAGTGCAATGATGTTTAATGTGCTCGATTTTTCTTCGGTGATGGCGGCGGCGAAAGCACAAAAGCTATTTTTTTCAAAAAACACTTTGTAGATGGTATTTCCATCAGCGTCCAGTTTAGAATGACCTAATATTCCCTTGCATCTAAAATAATAGTGCTTGGCATATTCTCCAGCACGTAGTTGAGTAAAGGATATTTACCGACTAAAGCCTCTAAACCTCGCAGTGTCGCATTGCGCAGGATTCGGATTTTTTAAGTTTTTAAGTATATAGATATTTGCATTATAAATATTTTATGCTATGGAAGTTGAAAATTGTCTAACAAGCGATATTGAAGATATAATGGCACTTTATAATCCGCCAGAGATTTGCAAATGCAGCGGAAAATGGTCGTTTGGCCTTTCTTTGAATATTCATATCTTAAAAAGGAAATAGACGAGAGCCGTCAATGGAAAATCGTTATAGACCATATAATAGCATGCAATTGGACCATCACCTTTGAAGATAAGGAGATTTGGGGCGAAAAAGATAAAAACGATGCTATTTATATTCACCGTATCTGTACGAATCCAAAATTGAGGGGAAATAGATATATCGATGAAATCGTAGACTGGGCAAAAGAATATGCAACGAACCTTGGAAAACGTTTTGTCCGCCTTGACACTTTGGGAAATAACACAAAATTGATTCAACATTATACTTCGGCAGGTTTTAGTTTCTTAGGAATGGTTAAATTGACTGAAACAAACAATTTGCCGGCTCATTATCAAAACGAGAGAAATTGCTGTCGCTTTGAATTAGATCTGCAAATTAGGAATTGATTCCTAAATCAATATTTATATCGCTCAAATATTTATATTTGAGTGATATAAATATTGATGCCATTAACGATGTTCTATCCACTAACCATACTGAACACTATTGCGAGTATCTCTGCTTTAGTTCACTCACCTAGAATGCAAGCCTTAGCCAAAATGGATAGAGGTGCAATTGTGCTAAAAACAGGGCAAAAAGTAACGAATTTACTTAAGCAGCATCTTCTTGTTAAAATAACTATTCAACAAGAAGATGGCGAAGTCTCCAGATTATCTGTTTATCCGGCGATTTATATCGCTATCACAATAGCAGGAATCTCAAAGAGGGGGAGGGCAGTATGAGCTTTGCTGAAAAAATTCTTTTCTTTATTAGTTTGTTGGGAGCATTTAACGCGTTCATTTTAGGCGTTTATTTTATCTTCTTTACAGCTAAGAAATATTTGCCTAATTACCTTTTAGGTGGATTGTTGATGGTACTGAGTATTCGGATTGGCAAATCGGTTATTTATTTTTTTGACGCTAATTTACCACGGACATTTCTTCAAATCGGTTTAACCGCATGTCTTTTTATCGGACCTTTTTTGTATTTCTTCATAAAATCTGAAATCAGAAAGATTAAAAGATTACCTCGCCTGTGGTTATGGCAACTTGTCGCCTGGTTTGTATTGATTGTTGTAATCGGTGTTATTTACCCTTACCAATATTTTGCGCCTTTATGGTGGCATTACATCATCCCTCTCATTTATTTTCAATGGGGGATTTATATTGTTTTTTCAGTCTTTTTACTGATGCCAATAATAAAAAGGGCGTTTGGTAAAGAAGAAATAAAAGTTTTTGAAAAATGGATATTGACCATATGTGGTGGGGTATTGCTACTTTTTGTATCCTACGTTTGGGCATTTTTTAATATTACCAAGGGCAGCTATATCCATGCAGCTATTTTCTTTTCTTTGATTATTTATCTCGTCATATTTACGTTGCTTTATCGAAAAAAAACGAACGACCTCTCTTCTTTCTCTTTGCATAAATATGCAGACAAAAAAATAGATACTGAGGAGGTAAAGCAAATAATAGGGAAGTTAACACTGGTAATGACTGAAAAGGAGCTTTTTAAAAATCCAAACTTGAAGATATCAGAGTTGGCAAAAGCAATCAATATTTCCACTCATCAACTTTCACAGATTCTAAATGAAAGTATTGATAAGAATTTTACCCTTTTTGTGAACGAGTATAGAATAAATGAGGCCTGCAAACTATTGTTAAGTAATCCAAACCTCACGGTTGAAGCTGTGGCGGATGAAGTCGGGTTCAATGCAAAATCAACTTTCTTTGCCGCGTTTAAAAAAATGCGGGGTACAACTCCCAGTGTTTATCAGAAATTAAATACTCCAGATTTATAAAATCGTAGTACTGCATTTAGGTTATAAGACCCTAATCATAAAAGTAAGGTGCAAATTTGAGAATCAAATAAAAATTTTATTACTTATCAAAACACTTTTATGAAAAATGTAATTCTGACTCTCCTATTAATTGTCGTTCTTTTTTCTTCCGCATTTTCTCAAAATCAGCCGACAGAGAGACAGCTAATAGAAAAGACAATAGAGCTTTATTTCGATGGTTGGGCAACCGGAGATAGTACTAAATTAGGACAGGCTATGCATTCTTCCTGTCATTTAAAGAACTATAACAATGGTAAATTTGTGGAGTTTACCAGAGATCAATACCTCAGTTTATTCAAACCTCATGAGCGCAACAAAAATTTAAAAACGCGCATAGTGGCGATGGATATTACCAACAATATGGGGAGCGCAAAAGTTGAAATCAGCACGGAGAGAGATTTATATACAGACTATTTTAATCTGATGAAAACCAACGAGGGCTGGTTTATTGCCGATAAAGTTTCGACACGAACACCCCATAAAATAGTGGATGTAAACGCTATTCTACCGAAAAAGGAAACCATCATAGAAGGTTTAAAACGGCCGTGGAGTATTGCTTTTATGTCGGAGAATGAAGTGCTGATATCAGAGAAAGAAGGCCATCTTGTGAAGACTAATCTTTTGACCAAAGAAAAGACTAGGATACAAGGTTATCCAACCGATCTGGAGGATAGCATCGCTGGTTTTGGGGACAATACCGGGAAATTTGAAATATTGTTAGATCCCGATTTTAATACAAATAAGTATGTTTACTTATCGTATGTCGCCAAAAAGTCAGCGAGCAGAACGACAAAAATTATAAGAGCAGTGCTGAAAGACGACTCCTTACAGCAAATTAAAGTCCTTTTTGTCGCTGAGCCTTATACGAAAGAGCGGTATCACTACGGTGGTGGAATGGTGTTTGGGAACGATGGTAAACTCTATTTTACCATTGGCGAAAGATTGTTTTCTGAGCAGGACGAACCAATTATTCCTATTGCTCAAAATATCGAAGATAAAAGAGGGAAAATCTATCGAATTAATTCTGATGGAACTATCCCAAAGGATAATCCGGATTTTGGAAGTAAGGCGACTCCTGGATTATATGCGATAGGAATTAGGGCGGCGCAAGGAATAACGCTTGATAGAACTCATAACAAAATATGGTTTACCGAACACGGTACGCATCAGGGAGACGAAATTAATGTGCTCCATGCAAAAGCAAATTACGGTTGGCCAATGAAAACGACTGGGAAGTATCGTTTTGCGGAGTTTGCACCCAAAGCTATCCCCAATAATGTCTATACGGACCCTGTATGGTACTGGTTACACACTGTTGCACCTACTGGGTTACATTTTTATTCGGGAAGTGAGTTTGCAGCTTGGTCGGGAAACTTACTTGTGGGCGGATTATCGAAAGGTAGTTTATGGCGAATGGTTATCGAAGGGGAGTATGTACAACGTGTTGAAGAATTATTTACTGATGATAGAGTAAGGATACGAAAAGTGACACAAAGCCCCATGGGTAAATTATATATTCTTACGGATGAAATTGATGGTAAGTTAATCAGAGTAAGAAATGCAGCTTTCTAAGCGGAAGCGAGTTATTGCGAATATTCCCACCGAAAGAAATTGCTAAATAAAATACGCAGATTTCTTATATAACATCAAGGAGGAAAAGGGGCTTACGGCAGATACATATAAAAAAATCGTCCGGGCGATTTATAGTGACAGGTGTTGCTAATGTGTCTGCCGTATTTATAACCGGCTTTATACCGACATTGAGGTTTTTACTGTGAGGTGTCATTTCTCCTACGGATGCTATCGTTGCTACAACTGCTTTTGAAGAGATTGAAGGCTCCGAACAAAATGCTTGCTATTCTTTTTGGATGTAGTACTCGGTTCCATTCAGACCGACATATATTTCCTTGTCGAGGTCACCGCGATAGCCAATAAACAGCGGATACTGCTGTTCACGTAATGGATTATTATAAAGCTCCTCAATATTCGCATACTTTGCTTTTACAATGATTTGATTGGTCTCACTATTTTTTATTCCCTTTAGTAAAGTGTTCTCACTGGTAAAATCTACGTAAGGTATTTCTTTTCTTTTGGGGCGGAAAATCAATTTAACTCCTTCCTCAATCAACTCCTTATTTTTTATGCGAAATTCCTGAATGGATTGCTCTTCCGGAAATATTTGTTTTCCGCTCTGGTTGTCTTTGATGTGTTGAAAGAGTGTGTTTTGATCTATGCTGTCGCTAAAATAAACAGTTGAATTTTTGTACAGATAAATTGTTGTTTCACCTGTTTTAAAATCTGCGGCATTGTATTTATATACTCGTGTTCCCTTTTTATCGATACGGTAGCGTTCGCCATTGAATAGTACCCAAGCATAGTCTTCTGTTCCATATTTAATGATCTCAGGATTATTTACATGGAAAAGTTGGAAATTGTAATCAGCTTCGAATAGTTCTGCTTTTTCAAAAAGTGCCTTTATTTTAACGTTTAGTGATTTGTCACAGTAACCATAAAAGCTGTTCTGCATAAGTGTCGGAATTAAATCAGGATACACCAAATCCGTTGAAGCTAATTTATCTTGGGCTGGCGAAGGTATACTTAAGAGGGTTAGAAGAAGTAAAACAAAATTTTTCATCCGTTGTGCTATTTAATGTGCATAACAAAACTATCAAATTAGATCTGTTAAAAAATCAATGAAAATAGTGATTTTTAATCGGGGAATATTAGTGCCAATTCACCGTTAAAAATTAATCCAAATTTTCTATCTTTGTGGTCTGTTATACTATATCTAACATATTATCTGGTCTTACTCGAAAGACAACTCTAAAACAGAGTGATTAATGCATTGAAATCTTGTGGTTTTTAATGCACAGATAATCCTATCGACATATTTCTTAATCTTAAACAAAACAAACGATTATCAAATCGATTGCATTATCACTTTTGCAGTGTATTCAACATTTCAAAATGTGGTGACACGATGAATAAAAATGAATAGTAAACAGTTAATAAGTAGAGATATAGAGCTATTTTACAATAGAGCATCCGAAGAAACTCGACTTGACAAAGGAATGGGCGTATTTGAATTTGAAAGAATTAAATCACTCGTAGAAAAATATATACCAACTTCATCTTCAAAAATAATAGATATTGGTGGTGGTACGGGAAAGTATTCGGAATGGCTTGCTAAAAAAGGACATCAAGTTCATTTGGTAGAGCCAGTTGCAAAACATATACAAATAGCCCAAAACAGAGCGAATAGATTAAAGAACAAGTTTTTTGTACATTTAGGAGAAGCTCGAAAATTGGAATTTCCAGATAATTATGCAGACCTAATAATACTACACGGCCCTCTTTATCATCTTCAAAAAAAGGAGGATAGAGATTTAGCCATTTGCGAAGCTAAACGTATTTTAAAGAATGATGGGATTATTTTGGGTTTTGCCATCAATTATACGGCATCAACATTGGTTGGTCTTTTAAACGGCTTAATTCACAAAAAGCCATTTTTTGAAATGTGCAAAGAAGAACTAATAAGGGGGATGCACAATCCGCCCGATGATTTCCCTTGGCTTTTAGCAGAAGCATTTTATCATAAGCCACAACAGCTAAAAGATGAATTTATAAATCAAGGCTTAACCTATCTAAATACTTATGCGGTTGAGGGTATGGCATGGTTGGATAAAGAATACTTTGCCAATATGCTGAATAACAAAAAACGAAGAACATTAATGGAACTTATTCAAGTTACTGAAAACGACAGCTATCTTTTACCCTTTAGTCCACACATGATGATAGCTGTGCAAAAAAAATATAATTATGGAAAATAAAGAAAAATATTACAGAGCATTAATAGAAAATGACGGTCAACTCAATGAAATTGACCTCGGGGAAAAAATAGGACTTAATGAAGATGAAACAAACGAAATAATTGTACAGCTTCTATCTGAACATAAAATTGAATATGCAGAAAACAGAGCGTGTAATTACAGTCTAATGAAAAGGGTAAGAAAGAAAAATAACAGCAGGTAATGAGAGCTAAATTTTACAATCAGACATTGTCTAAACTGGAAACGGCAATCAACGAATTGGAAATTGAAACCGATTGCTCCGTACAACGGATGGAGGCTGTTATACACTTTATCCTTGAAGCACAGCGCTGAGCCTCCATTGGACCGAACCCGGCCGACCTTTCTTTCGAATCCTAATAGTCTTAAAACAAGAAAAGCTAATCTTGCGATTAGCTTTTTTCAGTGATCCCGCTGGGATTGGCTCAGCCCCTCATGTCCCAAGCACAGCCCTGAGCCTCCATTGGATCGAACCCGGCCGACCCTTCTTTCGAATCCTAATAGCCTTAAAACAAGAAAAGCTAATCTTTCGATTAGCTTTTTTCAGTGATCCCGCTGGGATTCGAACCCAGGACCCATACATTAAAAGTGTATTGCTCTACCAGCTGAGCTACGGAATCTTACTTCTTTGTTTTTGAACTACCGTTCCTTGTTTGAAGTGATGCAAAGATAGGGTTAATCCCTATTCCACGCAAGTATTTGTGCGATAAAAATGCGCTACGGCTGTTTAGGGCTTCATTTTTAGTGATTTATTTTTTTATTTAGGACAGAAATTCCCGGTCTTCATCGGATAATTGGGACTTTCTGTCGCTGTTTTCTTCTTCCGATTCGTCTATTTCTTCCTCTTCATACGCCCGCTGTTTCTTTTTTCCGATTTTCAATAGAGATACAAATACAATTCCCGCAATAAAAAAGGCCAATAGTAGCTTCCATAGTGTCACCTGTGATTCCCCGAGAAAATTGAGCTGCACCGATTGCGGATTTTTGACACACACAACTGTGATGATAACCGTTATCAAGATTAAAAAGATATTACGCATGTTACTGTAAACTATATGTCGTTATTCTAACAGCGAATATAGGGAATATCTGTTTTTAATCGATATCGATCTTTGCACGATTTAAGCGTAAAGAATTCAAGATAACCGAAACGGAGCTGAAACTCATCGCAGCGGCAGCAATCATCGGGGACAGGAGAATTCCGAAAGAAGGATATAGAAGTCCGGCAGCCAATGGAATCCCGAGTATATTATAGACGAAAGCAAAACCCAGGTTCTCCTTAATATTACGGAGTAGTTTTTGGCTCAGTACCTTTGCTTTGGCTATTCCGATAAGGTCTCCTTTCAGCAAAGTGAGTGAAGCGCTTTGTATGGCAACATCGGTACCTGTGCCCATGGCAATGCCGATATCGGCTTGAGCAAGGGCAGGGGCATCATTGATGCCATCACCAGCCATAGCCACCACATGTCCTTTTTGCTGTAACGCATGAATTTCCTGCAATTTATCTTTGGGCAAGGCATTGGCTTTGAAATGCTTGATGCCAACTTGATCCGCCACAGCCCTTGCCGTATGGATATTATCTCCCGTCAGCATAACGACATCGACTTTATGCTGTATAAGATATTGAATTGCACGCTTCGAAGAGGCTTTTATTTGATCTGAAATACTAAAATACCCCAATAAGCTACTGTCTTTTGCCAGGAAGGATACCGTCTTTCCATGGGATTGGGCGGTTTCGGCCATCTGCTTCATATCATGAGGGATTGCTATGCCGATAGACTCCATCAACAATTGATTGCCCAGTGCTATGCTATGTCCAGCTATGTTTCCCTTGATTCCTTGCCCGGCAACATTTTCAAAATCGGAAACTGCAAGGTCCGTTTTACTATTTTCCTTTTTTGCCCTTTCAATAATAGCATGGCCCAAAGGATGTGTGCTATTGGCGTTTAAAGCGGCAGCCAAAGACAATATCTCGTCTTTGCTGCTGGACGAGTTTGGCTGAATATCATCAACGGTGGGTTTTCCTTCGGTAATGGTACCTGTTTTGTCTGTTAGTACCACATCCACTTGGTTCATTTTTTCCAGCGCACTTGCATCTTTGATCAGGATCCCATGTTTGGCCCCTTTGCCGACACCCACCATGACGGACATTGGTGTAGCGAGTCCCAAGGCACAGGGGCAGGCGACAATAAGTACGGCAAGTGCATTGGCAAAGCCGAATGCTAGGGAAGCAGAAGGAACCCAAAGCCACCAGGTAAGAAATGTCAAAATTGCAATGATTATGACAATCGGGACAAATATCTCGGATACTTTATCCGTTAATCGTTGAATGGGTGCCTTGCTTCTGCTCGCATCATTGACGAGTTGAATGATCTGAGCCAGTAGTGTGTCCGAACCGATACGCTCTGCTTTCATGAGGAAACTACGGTCGCCATTGATTGTTCCTGAACTGACATGATCTCCAGCTTGTTTTTCTACCGGAATAGGTTCACCCGTCAGCATGGATTCATCAATGTTACTGTTGCCATCCGTAATCTGTCCGTCAACGGGGATTTTGTCCCCGGGTTTTACTTTCAGTATATCTCCGAGTTGAATTTGATCTATGCCGATTTTTTTATCTATTCCATTTTCTACGCGCGTAGCTTCGGAAGGACTCAGCTTGATTAGCTCTTTGATCGCCGAATTGGTTTTGGAATGTGCTTTGGCCTCCATCACCTGGCCTAATAATACCAAAGTCAATATGACGGTAACAGACTCGAAGTAAAGTGCAATGTAGCCATGATGATTTTTTAATTCAGCAGGGAAGACCTGCGGAAAAAATAGACCAACCAAACTATAGACAAATGCAGCTCCAGCACCAAGTGCAATCAGGCTAAACATATTAAGGCGCCAAGTTTTGAAAGATACCCAGCCTCGTTGAAAAAAAGACCAACAGGTATAAAAAACGACCGGCAGGGATAAAACCAGTTGTATCCATCCAGACCAGCTGGGCGAAATGATTTTACCTATTGGATTGCCAGGAAGCATTTCACCCATGGAAAGTATAAAGATCGGAACCGTAAATAGGATAGAGACCCATAATTTCATGCGTAGATCACGATAGGTATGATCGTCGGCCTCATCATTACCATTGGCTATAGGCACAAGGTCCATACCACATATAGGGCAATTTCCGGGATGATCTTGTACAATCTCAGGATGCATAGGACAGCTATATTGAAGGTCTGTCTTTAACATGGGGACCTTTTCCAGATTCATGCCGCATACCGGACAGTTTCCAGGTTCGTTATAAAGTTTGTCGCCCTCACAATGCATCGGACAATAGTATTTATCAGCGGATGTATGACCATGTGCTTTGTCAGCTGAAGATATTGTCTGTGATTGATGTACCGTAGCATTTGACTGAGCGGAATGGTTGTGTTGCTGTTCGTGATGGGCATGCGAGGTCGCTGCATGCTCAGTATGTAGCTTATTTTTAATTGCTGTGTCTGCATCCAGCTTCACCAAATGCATACCACAGATCGGACAATTTCCTGGCTGGCTGTACGTTTTTTCACCTTCGCAATGCATAGGGCAACCATACCTGTCTGAAGCTTGTGCTACAATGTGTTGATCGGATTGTACGTCACCCTTATGCTTATGTATTTCGTCGACCTGGTAAGGACCTAATTGTGATATTATTTCCTGTAATTGCTGTAACGGAATATGTTTCTGGGATGTTACTGTCATGCTTGGCGGGTTTAAAGTTACCTCGGCATGAAGCCCAGGAAACTCATTCAATGCATGTTCGATTGTGGTTCTACATCCATCACAGGACATTCCCGAAAGTGTATAGTGGTGTTGCATAGCGTTGTCTTTGTTGCCTAAAGTTAAACGTTATATCGAGGTGATTTTTACACTTTTACCAGGTTTTCTTGTAAAATTTCCCGTTGATAATATGTGCTTCCGGTTTGCTCTCATTTTCTAGGTCGAACCAGCGTTATAGTCTTCCGGAAATGGAATATGGTGTAAAAAAAACAGCGAAATTACGCTATGATAAACACAACCGAGCGATGTTTTGTTTGCTCTGGGGTAGGTATGGGATAGGGGAATTTCCCTTTGATTAAGCCAGTAACATTACTTGGGGATGTTTGATCAATGCATTGATGGTTACTTGTTCTTTCAGAACTGCTTCGTGAAAAGGAGCCGGGATCATCAATTTAAATGTTTTTCGGGCGGTTTTTACCAGGAAAAGAGCTCCGTGAATCACTTGATTATCGTCGATGATCAACGTGTGCTGTGTTGCCGGCCGATTGCCTAATTTTTCTTTTTCGATGAGTTGTATAAGTTGTTGCATTGTATCAAAATATTTAGCCAAAATTACCAAATACTTAGCATTTATTGTTTTTTTTCTAATCGTTGCTATTTGAAATTTATCCAGTGCTTTCAACCTTTTATTATTTTTTTAATAGCTAATAATCGTTTTAGCAAAGAAGAGTTTTCAAAACTTAGCGCAATCGATTGCGTATTTAGTCTGCTAAAATGCTAAATATGAGAAGGATGTATTTGCTAAAGTTTATTTAACTTTTTTAGCTTTGTGCAACAAATATCCAATAAAACAACATTATGAGTAGTATAACTACACTAGGTCAATTTATCATTGAAAAACAGGCCGATTTTCCGTATGCTAAAGGGGAGCTTTCTAGGCTACTGCGCGATATTGGAATCGCCGCAAAAATTGTAAATAGAGAGGTTAATAAAGCGGGATTGGTTGATATTTTAGGCGATGCAGGACAGGTCAATGTGCAGGGCGAGGGACAAAAGAAACTGGATGTTTATGCCGATGAACAGTTTATCAAAGCGCTTCAAAGTGGGGGAGAATGCTGTGTAGTTGCCTCAGAGGAACATGAAAATCCAGTGTATATCCAATCAGGGGTTTCCAAAAATGCCAAATATATTGTGTGTATTGACCCACTGGATGGCTCAAGCAATATCGATGTTAACGTATCTGTGGGGACCATTTTTTCCATTTATCGACGAATTTCTGATACGGGTGTTTCTTGTAATAGCAATGATATTTTACAGCATGGAACGAAACAGGTCGCTGCAGGTTATGTGATCTATGGTAGTTCAACCATGTTGGTGTACACAACGGGAAAGGGCGTAAACGGATTCACATTGGATCCTTCGATCGGCGAGTTTTGTTTATCCCATCCTGATATGAAAATTCCGGCTTCGGGTCAAATTTATTCGATTAACGAGGGAAATTATTCCAAATTTCCAAACGGCGTTAAGCAATATATCAAATATTGCCAAATGGAGGACAGTGCAACGCAACGCCCCTATGCATCACGGTACATCGGCTCAATGGTCGCCGATATTCACCGCAATCTCCTCAAAGGGGGCATCTTTCTTTATCCAACGACTTCTGCGCACCCTAATGGTAAACTAAGATTGATGTATGAGTGCAATCCAATTGCCTTCATCATTGAGCAGGCAGGGGGTAAAGCTTCGAATGGATCTCAGCGTATATTAGATATTGAGCCAAAAACTTTGCACCAGCGATCAGCAGCTTTTTTGGGTAATACCGATATGGTGGAATTGCTGGAAGATTTCCTGAAAAAATACAGTGATTGATTCTGTAGTGATTCAATGACAGGTAAGATTCTTTAGACAATAAGAATTATTTATCTTTGTCCTCAGAAAATGGCTTCATTATTGCGAAGCCATTTCTTTTTCACGATTTGTAATATGTTACGATTTTTAGTTTTTATTTCATTTGTTTCAGTAGTATTTTTTTCTTGTAAGGAGAATCCCCCAACTTATGGTGATGTTTTAGCGAAGGGGTTTGAGAATAAGTCTTATAAGGATTTTGACACAGCAGCTTATGTAAAGGCCTTCCATGAAGTGTATGGCAAGGAAAAATCTCAATTGGTTAATCCGAGCTGGATGAAGGAATTATCGGATTCTACTGAAGGGATGACTTTAATTGCCGAACACCTTTTTGATGGTAGTATCGACACCATGTTAACTTACTTTGAGCGAAGTGATGCGCATGGTATTCGAGCTAGTTATTTCCATACAACTGCGATTAAGGAAACATTATCTTCGCTTCGAAAACTGAAAAGCAAAGATGTTGCTGAAGTTTATCCATTATTGGCCAAACTTGACTTATTGAGTACTGATGGGCTCGTGGCTTATATCAGTAGCATAAAATATGGTGTGGTCAATCCCAAACGCCTTTATGGAAGATATTTCGTTCCTCAAAAGCGTATGAGCTATGGCAAAGTTGTACAAATGCTGGATAGTGTAAAAATTGGAACTGTGTTGACCGATATCCAACCTAAAAATCAGTATTACACCAGGTTTCAGGATTTATTGGAAAATGGGAACCTAAACAGTGCACAACGTAGCCAGGTGTTAATGGTATTGGAAAAATTGCGCTGGATGGGAGATGCTTTTCCGGAGAAATATGTATTTGTGAACATACCTGAACAACGGTTACATATTATGGAAGAAGGGAAGACAAGTCAACTGATGAATGTGTGTGTCGGTGAAACAGATAATCCGGCGTATACGCGAAAAGGTGAGAACCACGAGACGCCTGTCATGCAAGGGGTGTTGGATGCCATGCAAGTAAATCCTGTATGGAATATTCCAAGCAGTATTGTCAAGAAAGAGTTATTGTCAAGCGTTCGAAACAATCCAAACTATCTGGCATCGCGCAATATGGTGGCTTATTACAAAGGTAAACAAGTGGATCCTGCAACGGTCAACTGGAATTCGGATTCTGTGGAGAATTTTCGTTTTAAACAAAATCCTGGTTCGGATAATTCATTGGGGAATGTGAAGTTTTTGTTTGAGAACCCCTATTCCATTTACCTGCATGATACGCCTGCAAAACAAATGTTTGGGCAGAGCAATCGCGCCGTGAGCCATGGTTGTGTGCGTGTTGAAAAACCCGTTGATTTGGCATCTTACCTTGTCAATAATGAAAAACAGGCCGAAAAAATAGCGAAGGAAATTACGACAGATTCAATTTCAAAGTCTCGCTGGGTAACACTAAAACGGCAGATGCCAGTTTATATCACCTATTATACAACCTGGTTGGATGACGAAGGAAAAATCGTTACTTACCCGGATATATATGGTTATGATTCGCGTTTGAAGGAAGCGTTAAAGAAATATTGGACAAATTAACAAAAAAGGCTTAACTCATTTAGTTAAGCCTTTTTTATAGCTAGTATTCAGAGTTGTAGGCTAGCGCTATCCGGACAAAAGGATAGTCTTTGTTGACATTGTTATGGTCTTGATAATGACCTTCCAATCTAAAGTAACCGGAGTAAAGGTTGAGACCGAAGTTCTTCCAGATACGCATTGAAGCACTTGTGGATACCGCGTGTAGAAAATGGTGGGATTTGTTGCCACTGATTGTGACAAAATATCCGCCACGATAATCTACACCAAATTTAAAGCGGTTTAATGTGCTCAAGGTGGCTGAAGCCCTAACATCGGCCCCGGGGCCATAATCGTATGTGCGGCTTTCACCAAAATGGAGATAAGGATCGGGTACAGCGGCCAGTACCACTGGACCACCACCAAGGATGGTTGTGAGCTTGGTACGGCTACCAATATTGAAGTTTGAAAAGACATTGTAATTGATGCTCTGTGATCCGTAATAAAAAGCTTCATTGCGTAGAAAGTCGAAATGCGCAGACACGATACCACGATGACGTCCTGTTAAATTGGATAAAATACGGTTACCGTATAACGAGGCATACACATTGACCGCATTGACGATGGAACTATCATCTGATCCAAGTTCCAAATTGAGGAAGAAGTCATCAAAGGGTTTCTTTTTGTCTAGATCATCGTTGGTGTAAATCAGTTTGATACGTGCATAGATGTCGTTCTTTCCTTTATTCAAGATGTCATGTTCCTTGGCATCAAACCGTCTTAGTCCCAATTCAACTTCGGTGTGCACTAAAGAACTGTCGACCACCGCACCTTTTACCTTATCTCCCCAGCGCCCGTCGAGCAGACGGTTGAGCCCGTTTATTGGATTGATCAGCATGGCCAATAGTTCTTTTTTATTACGTTGTCCTTTGGTCAGACTTGGGCGCGAAAGAATATGATGCGATAGTCTATGGGTCATTTCACCTAAAATAGTACCGCCAAAACTTGTGTTGATGATATCATTGATGGATGGTGGTTCCGTTTCACCTGCAGTTTCCCAGATATAGCTACCAGCTACGGTTGCTGCTGTCGATTGTAGAAAACTGTAGTTGTTGGATCGGAACGAATTAAAATAAAACTGACCGTGATAAGGATGCGCTATTTGATTTGTTGCAAAAAGATTGTCGTCCCAGGTCCAGGCAGACAGTTTTAAATGGCTAAAGAAGTTTTTAAAGGAAATATGGGAAACAGGATCTTTTCGAATGAAGTAATTAACCGAAGCAGGAATAGCTTGGATGGAAAACCACTCAATTCCCGCCCTTAAGAAATTCTTTTTTTGGTAGTCGAATAGACTGTCTGTTTGTTTTACGTTGATAAGATGATTGTTCCAAAGTCGTGGTTGCTCATCGTGGTACATGGGATATTTTTCGATAGGTTTCGCTCGAAATAGGCTATCTGAAGTCATTAAGGAATCTCTAGCTGGTAGGAATGCAGCCTTACTAGGCCCTATAATCCCGAGCTGGACAAGCAACAAAAAGATAAATATAAAGAGACTATAATGACGTTGGTTAATGCGTTGTTTGATCGAAATGAACATACTGTTTTGCGATAAAATTTGTAAAGAATAACAAATATAGGGGAAAAGTGTTTGTGTGATTAGTACCTTTGCGGCAATTATCCTGTTCAAGTAATTTAAAAATGAACAATACCTTTGAAATATTCAATATAAAATCGATTAATCTTAAGAATGAGTTGTTTGCAGGATTAACGGTCGCAATGACAATGATTCCGGAATCACTCTCATTTGCAATTTTAGCCGGGCTACCACCGTTGACGGGACTTTACGCAGCATTTTTAATGGGTTTGATCACTTCCGTTTTGGGAGGTAGGCCAGGGATGGTATCTGGAGGTGCTGGCGCAACGGTGGTTGTTTTGATGGCCCTGGCGGCAAGTCACGGGATTGATTACCTGTTTGCTGCTGTCGTCTTGGCGGGGCTCCTGCAATTTTTAGTTGGGCTTTTTAAATGGGGGAAATTTGTACGCTTAATTCCGCAGCCCGTTATGTACGGTTTTTTGAACGGACTGGCCATTATCATTTTTATGGCTCAAGTAGTCCAATTTAAGGTAAATACCGGACAGGGGGCGGAGTGGATGTCGGGAAGTACCTTATACATCATGGGGGGATTGACTCTGCTGACGATGTTGATTGTGATTGGATTTCCTCGGATAACGAAGGCTGTTCCAGCTTCTTTAATTGCTATTTTGGTTGTATTTGGCCTGGTTTCTCTTTTAGGTATTGATACCAAAAAAGTAGTAGATATTGCCTCTGTTAGTGGGACATTACCACATCTACATTTACCTAATGTACCCCTGAGCTGGGAAACATTGCAACTGATTTTTCCGTATTCTTTGGTGATGGCTGGAGTAGGGTTGGTGGAGTCGCTTTTGACACTGAACATGGTGGACGAAATAACGGCGAGTAAAGGAAATGCAAACCGCGAATCCATGGCGCAGGGGATAGCCAATACAATCAATGGATTTTTTTGGGGAATGGGTGGCTGTGCCATGGTTGCTCAAACACTGGTCAATTTAAATGCTGGTGCACGCACGCGGCTTTCTTCTTTTATTGGAGCGATGACCATCTTAGTGATTATTTTGGTAGGTGCTCCTTTTATTGAGCAGATACCCATGGCCGCGCTGGTCGGTGTGATGATGATGGTAGCCATTGGAACCTTCCAATGGGTGAGCTTACGGATCGTCAATAAATTTCCCAAATCAGATATTTTCGTTGGGATTATTGTCGCCGGAATTACCGTGGTTTTACATAATTTGGCACTTGCGGTGCTTATTGGTGTAGTGGTATCCGCACTTGTATTTGCCTGGGATAATGCAAAGCGCATTCGGGCAAGAAAATATTTGGATGCCGAGGGCATCAAGCATTATGAAATCTATGGACCTCTTTTCTTTGGTTCGACAGCTAATTTTTTGGATAAATTTGATGTTTTGGAAGATCCCGAGCGTGTGATTTTAGATTTTAAGGAAAGTCGTGTGGTGGATATGTCCGCCGTGGATGCACTCAACAAAATTACCGAACGCTACGCTGCACAAGGGAAAAAAATCGAATTGTGGCACCTCAGTGAAGATTGTCGCTCTTTGTTAAAAAATGCTGCGGGCATTGTGAAGGTCAATATCATGGAAGATCCAACCTATCGGGTCATGCCGGGCAAGTAGACTATTTTTTGCGCAGCTCAAAAAACAGTTCATTTCCCTGTCTTTGGGGAATACTATTGGTTGAATCTGTCAGCTTTAAAATGTCAAATTGCGATGCGAATAATTGTTGATATTCCGTTTGATCTCCACCGAAAGGTGGTCCCTGTTGTGCAAATTCCCGTTTGAACAATAAACCCATCAGTATACCCTGAGGCTTGAGCAAAGTATGCATTTGTTGTACATAGCTGGGGCGTAATGAAGGATCCAGTGCACAAAAAAATGTTTGCTCAATTATATAGTCGTACTGGCCCTGGTGCTGGAAGAAATCTTGACATACAATTTGGATCTGAGGGCTATTGGCAAACTCCTTTCTTACCTTCGCAACGAGGGTCGGAGCGATATCAAGTAAGGTAATTTGATGGAACCCCATGTCAAGTAGAGCCTTTGCTTCATAGGCATTTCCACAACCGGGAATAAGAATAGATGCATCTTTGGCAATAGACTCCGCTGCATAGTTGATAATAGCAGGAGAGGCATAGCCAATATCCCAGCCTGTTGCTTTGTTCTTATAACGTTCATCCCAATAGTTTCCATCCAATAGTGAAGAATTCATAGCTGTTTTGTTCTATATGCTTTAGCAATTTACATAAATATTAAGTCAATAGGGTGCTTCTCTTTGCTGAAAATTGCTTTTAGCTACCCGCTCGGAAGTTGATTTTATTGAGTAAAGTCGGAAAAACAATGAGCAACAGGGGTAAAGCAACGATAAATCCCCCAATAACTGCGATTGCTAGAGGCTGATGCATCTGAGCCCCTGTGCCGATGCCTAAGGCGAGCGGCATCAAGGCGATGATAGCGCCAATTGCAGTCATTAGTTTGGGGCGTAATCGGGTGCTAATGGCATAGATGATTGCCTGTGCCTTTGTCTTGGTTGCTAAAGTTTCCTGAAATTGTAGATAGGTGAAAATAGCATTTTCGCCAATTATCCCGACCATCATAATAAGACCCGTATAGCTGCCAACATTGAGGGGTGTGCTGGTAAGGTAGAGGAGTATAATACCTCCGGAAATACCCAATGTTGAGATAAATAAGATCGTAAGCGCAAGAAAGAAATTCCGAAATAGAAATAGCATGATCGCAAAAACCAATAAACAGGAGATGAGCAAAATTGTCAATAACTCGCCAAAAGATTGTTGCTGTTCGGCATAGGCTCCACCGTAGATAATGGAATAACCTGTTGGCAATTTGATCTGTTGGTCGATTTGCTGCCGGATTGATTGGATAGTTCCGCCAAGATCCCCATTGTCTAATCGAGCAGTCACAATACCTAATGATTGAAGATCTTCCCTATTGATCTCTGCCGATCCCGCAGTAATAGTAACATTTGCAAATTCGCTTAGTGGCTTCAGTATACCATTAGGGAGGGCGATCATGCTGTTGTTGATGTCACTGAGTGATTGATTTGTACGCGAGTTGTAAAGTAAACGTATTGGCGTGTATTGCACCTTATCAAAGATGTTGCCCACAATATTACCATCTAAGTTGGTCTGTAATTGACTTTGGAAATCGGCGAGAGAAATATTGTATTGTGCTAGTACAGGGAATTTGGGATTAACGATTATCGAAGGACCGGCGATGATAATACCGTCAAATACATCAGCTGTACCGTTAACCTTTTGTACAATGCTGGCTATTTTTTTTGAGTATGCCTGTATTGTTCTTTGGTCAGTTCCGAAGATTTTGATTTCTATTGGCTGGACGCTGCTCATTAGATCGCCAAGCATATCGCCGATCACCTGTCCAAAGTCAACTGTCAAAGGCAGCCCTGATGCTTCAATGCGATTTCGTATCTCGTCGGTGACTTCATTTGTTGTTTTATTACGCTGTTTTTTTAGCTGAATAAGATAATCGCCTCGATTCGGTTCCGTAATAAAAAAGCCCATTTGTGTGCCCGTTCTCCGGCTATAAGCTTCTACTTCCGGTGTAGAGGTTATTATTTTTTCAACCTGTTTCAGCTCCCTGTCTGTTTCTTCCAGCGAGGTTCCTGGAGGTGAGTTATAATCAAGAACGATACTGCCCTCATCCATTTCTGGTAGAAAACCGGTGTCGATCTTTGGCAAAATAACCATTGCACACAGTATTAAAATAACGATGAACGAATAACTTAGCCAGGGGCGGGCCAGAAAAAATCCTACCCATTTCCGTTCTTTGACATCATGATGCTGGGACGTTTGCTGCCTTTTTTTCTCGGATGAAAAAAAGAGGTAAATGACAGGAAGTAAAATTGAACTTGCAAAAAATGAACATATAAGCGTCAAGATCATGGTGTCGGTCATGACCTTGAAGTAGGCTCCAGCTACGCCGCTCATCAACATAAATGGTAGAAATATCACGATGGTACTAAGCGACGACCCGATCATGGCTTTTAGCAAGTAATTTATAGCTTTTTGCACAAGTGTTGTGGCCGTTTCTTCGGGATGTTCTTCGTGTGTACGGTGTATTTGTTCTACAACGACAATGCCATCATCGATAATAAGTCCGATAGCTGCTGCAATAGCTCCTAATGTCATGATATTAAACGTTTGCCCCATGGCGTAAAGCGATAAAATCGTCAGTGCCAGTGTTATCGGAATGGTAATTAGGATAACAAGGCTAGCTTTCCAGGAACGCAGAAAAATAACGGCTACAATAATTGCCAATAATAGTCCAATCCATAAAGCATCTGTTACGCTTTTTATTGAATCTTTTACAAAATCTGCCTGAACATAGTACGGTTTTAAGGTAAGGTCTTTCGGTAATGTTTTTTGGAGCTCACTGATTTTCGCTTCCATGGCTGTTGTCACGTCGACAACGTTGGCGTTGGGTTGTTGGATCACGGCGAGCAGAATGCTCTCTTGCCCATTGGCATTTACCTTTATGTATTGTTTGGCTTGGTGTACCATAATTTGAGCAATATCTCCGAGCTTAACAATACGGTTGCCATCGTTGCTGATGACCAAATTTTGCAATTGCGCTTCATTACGGATTTGTGCATCGGTCAAGGTCAAGTATAAAAAATGGAAATCAGCAGAGTAGCCATTGGATTTAATAAAGTTTGTACTATTGATGGCTTGTTCTATTTTAGTGGACGTAATACCCAATCGCGCCATCATCTGCTGATTCATGAGAACCTGGTATTCTTTGTCCTGACCGCCGATAATCCGCACTTCACTGACCCCGGGCACCTGGGAAAGAAATGGCTTAATGGTGTATAGGGCAAGTTGTTTTAGTTCAATTGGATCAAGTGTATTTGAGTTTAATGAATAGCCGATGACGGGTAAAATAGCAGGATTCATTTTCTCTACAGTGATATTAATATCGCTAGGCAATTGATTACGTATCTGGTTGATACTACTCTCTATTTGTTGCTTGGCCAAATCTATATTCATATCCCAGGACATGAATGCCGATATTTCGCAGCTCCCTCTACTGGTCGTACTTTTGAGTAATTGCAAATCAGGTACTTTTTTGATTGCATCTTCCAGTATTTTAGTTACGCCTACAGTCATCTGGTCAATAGGTTGTTGCCCAGCATCTGCTATAATCTTTATTTTGGGGAAAGTAATCTGCGGGAATAATGCCGCGTGAATCTTGGAATACGCATATATACCGCCCATAATGATCAGGAGTATCGAAACAAACAGGGGGATTTTATAAGTAACGAAGAATGATTTTTTCATGAGAAAATGCTTTTAGGGATACTAGGGTCCTATTATTTATCGTTTTCCATTTATTCTGATATGAACTGCAGCGGTGTCTGCCAGGCCGAAATTTCCGGATATTAACACGCGGTCTTTTGTTGTTAAATCGCCTGATTTCACTTGAATAAATTTATCTGTTTCGATACCTTTTTCGATTGTTGTCTTTATTGCGGTCGAATCATTCATGAGTTTCATTACCCAGAAAGAGGTCTGTCCTTCGTCGCTCAATACGGCCATCTTGGGAACCGAAAGGCCATAATCGAGATTTTTTGAGAAACTAATTGTGCCAATAAGATTCTCGGGAATGTCATTAGGAGCGACTTTTAATAAAATTTTTACTGTTTGGGAGACGGCATCCACCGTTGGCATGACCTTCGCTATTGAGCCTTGCAAAACAATGCCGTCTGGCAACGTAATCGGTAATATCTTTTTGCTTTTTACGACCTGAAGATATTCGTAGGGAACGTCCACTACAAAACCAAAACTGTTCGCGTCGGTTATCGTAGCCAGGATTTCACCATCCTGGACGTAATCGCCGATTTGATGATTAAGCATAGCGACGTATCCTGTTGCTGGGCTTACCACAGTGGTATTACCATTAAAATGAAACGATGGATCCAGTTTATTGATTGTATTGCCCAGGGCCCGGGCCTCTTTTGTCTCCAGACCGAATAATAACATTCCTTTATTGACATGATCGGCCATTTTTATGGTAATTTTTGTAATATAACCATTGGTGTTAGCCTTGACATCGGACTTTAATAGATAATATGCTGTTGCATTGAGCGTGACCATATTGGCTAGCTTGGCTGTATCCGAAGGAAATGCAATACTCACTTCGGTTGCCGGTTTTATGATCGGATCAGCTATGTTCACATTTTCACTTTTCCCTGAATGACAAGAAAACAGCAAATAAGAACATATGAAAAGGGCCAGAATATGTTTCATAATTATTGGATGATGAGGTATTTCATCTGATTTTTAAGTGTATATAACGCATTGTTATATTGGATAATATTTGCTTTTAGATTGAGGAGATTATTGATGGACAGGATAAAATCGACCATTTTTACGTCTCCAGTGGGCAATTGTTTTGCATTAGCCTCAACTAAAGCCTTCGCATATTCAATTTGCTGACTTGCCATTCCCAACATGTTATCATAATGTCGTATCTGATTCTGCAGATTGAAAACTTCTTGTTGATACTGGTTCTGCGTTTGTTCGAGGTATTTCTTTCGGGTTTGTAAGGCAAGGTTGTTTTGCTGCAATAGGAGTTGTTTCTGATGTCCGTTATAAATTGGTAAAGAGACTGAAAGACCGATACTCATACCAAAATTCTTAAAAGGGGTATGTGTGAGTGATGATTGGTAGCCACCATCGGAAAAAGCATTTACCTTTGGTTTGTAATCATATGCAATAACCATTGCCTCATTCGCCAGCTTTGTACTGTCAGCTTGAAATGATTTTGTATAAATACTTTCTTGAAAAGAAGGAATAAATGATATTTCTCCTAGATCAGGAAGGCTAAGCGCATGAAAGTTGGTATCGATAATTCCCGACAAGTAATTGAGCAGGGCATAGTTATTTTGCCAGTCTGCAGTCTGCTGCTGTAATGCAAGTTGATTTTGCTGTAATGTAACCTTAAAAGAAAGGTAGTCTGTTTGTTTAAACGTTGCTTTTTGTGTTAGTTTTTGTAGTACCAGATCTTCTTTGGACAATAAGGCAATAATTTCAGCGCTCAAGTCCATCTGTTTTTGGCTGGTGTATGTCGCAATGTATTGATCTGTAATCTGTCTATTAAGTGTTTGAATCGCAAGGTCTTTTTGTGTGAGAACTTGAGCGATACTATTTTTGTAAGTCTTGAGTCTTGTCGAGAGATTGTTCCGGCTGATAAATTCTCGCGAGACACGGACGCCTGCAAAGATTGATTGGCCGTTCGTTAGTGCATTGTCATAGCCCCAGCCTTTGCTATTGGGCGCATAGCTGGCATTACCTTCAGCGGTGACAATAAATCCATAGGTCGCTCTTAATTTTAGGCTATCAATGCGTGTAGAAAGCATCTGATTGTTGTAGTCTGTCAATAGGGGACTATTGAGCTGGGCACTTTTGATAAAATATGTCAAATTACTGCTTGTCTGTGCATTCGCCAGACTAAAAAATAGCAATAGTACCATGGCTATTGAATAAACTAGAGTTACTTTAAAATAGCGCATACCTTTATGTTTAGCTTATATTAAACAAATGTCTCCACAACAATAGTGGCTAAAATTAACGCCATTCATGTTGGGTTGTCGAATTACAAGACAAATTACAGGTGGATTTGGTAGAAATTTTGAATTTTGAGCCATTCAAACAATTTAATATATGCCATTATTATTACATATAATTATAATTATCTATTTAAATAGTTATTTTTGTCGCTGGTATTCAGATTTAAGTAGATTTTCTAAATCGATGGATCAATGATGTGCTATTGATTTGCGCTATCGTGGTCAAAGTTCGATTGGCAAGATGTCGTATTGGAGAGAAATCTTGAAATTCACGTGTGTTCCATACGATATTAAAATTTATAGCGTTCAATTACTCTAGTAGGGATAATCCCTGATGTTTTTAGATGAATTATATTAAAGTAGTTTTATTTATTGTTTTATTTCTAATTGTTGGTCTTGCCTACGCTAATCAAGATTGGAATGGTTTGGAGAGTGTGCATCACTATATCGGTTATTTGTTGTTATCACTATATATATCAGGCTCAACACTGTTTATGTATAAGCCTCTTAAAGGGGATAGAAAACTAAAACGACATTTTTTTATTCGATTTTCTGTAGTCTGCATCGCCTTTCTGCTACTTCTTGTCCCATATTTGATTCTTAAACAACAAAATGATGGTTTGGGGGCTGGATATTTACTCTATTTTATGACCGTCAGTCTTGCAGCACCGTTGTCCATTTATGCCTTTATTGAGATCCTATGGTTATTTACCCAAAAGAAATATCCGCAAATAGGTGTTAACCTATTGCTTGTTGGCTATATCTACTGCCTTTTTTTATTCACTGGTCTATTTGGATATTAAACCTGTGGGAGACACGGACTTGTCATCATCGTCTTTTAATCGGTTAAAATTAAACATGTTTCTGCTCGTTTTTCGAAAATTATTTTTTTTGTAAAAAGAATGATTGATCAAAATTGTTGTTTGCTTCTTATCCGGAAAATTGCTAATTTAATAAGGATTCTTAAACCTGAATTTAAAGAATCTCGAGACTAAACCTGATCAGGTCCTTGTTCTTGAAGATAACAATTTTATAACCAATTAATGGATTGAGGTATGATACACAAAGTAGTTTCCCTTGTATTGGGAGGAGGTCGAGGATCGCGCCTTTTCCCATTGACACAGCAACGTTCGAAACCAGCGGTTCCAATAGCTGGAAAATATCGTTTGGTCGATATTCCGATTTCGAACTGTTTGAATTCTGGCTATAATAAGATCTTCGTACTGACGCAGTTCAATTCAGCCTCTTTGAACACGCACATCAAAAATTCTTACAATTTCAGCATTTTCAGTAAGGGCTTTGTTGACATCTTGGCTGCTGAACAGACCAATGAGGGCGATCGGTGGTTTGAGGGTACGGCCGATGCTGTTAGGCGAACGCAGAAACATCTCCTGAATGTCGATTACGACTACATTCTTGTCTTGTCTGGTGATCAGTTATACCAAATGGATTATTCGAAGCTTATTGACTTCCATGTTGAAAATGGGGGTGATGTTACCATTGCGACCATACCAGTCAATGGTAAGGATGCTACGGGATTTGGTATTTTAAAAGCGAATGAAGCAAATGAAATTACCGCTTTTGTCGAAAAGCCCGATAAGGACGAAGTATTAAATTGGACCTCAGAGGTCTCGGAGGATTTACATAAGAAGGGAAGGCATTATTTGGCATCCATGGGGATTTATGTTTTCTCAAAAAATATATTGCGTAACCTTTTAATTGCCAACCCGGGGATGGATTTTGGCAAAGAAATTATACCCGATGCCATCGAAGCACTTCGGGTATTGAGCTACCAATTTGAGGGGTATTGGACCGATATCGGGACCATCAAATCTTTTTTTGATGCCAATATCGGATTAACGGATGATATCCCGGATTTCAACTTGTTTAATGAGACCGTATATACACGTGCGCGGATGCTTCCGCCTTCGAAAATTTCAGGAACGACTTTAAATAATACGGTAATTGCTGATGGATGTATTTTAAATGGAGATAAACTGGAAAGGTCTGTTATTGGGATACGCTCCCGTATTGGTGAAGGGACGGTTATTAAATCGACCTACATGATGGGAACAGATTACTATGAGCAATTGGAAGAAGTATTGGAATTGGGAAATACACAAAAGCCACCACCGGTAGGCGTGGGTAAACGTTGTTATATTGAAAATGCAATTTTGGATAAGAACTGCCGTATTGGAGATGACGTTCGTATCATTGGTGGACCGGGCTTGAATGATGGCGATTTTGATACGCATATGATCTGTGACGGCATCGTTGTTGTGAAAAAAGATGCTATCATTGCCAACGGGGTTACGATAGGATTTTGATAATTTATATATTTTGAAGTTAAAGTCTGCTGTGTATATAAATGGTGTAAACAGCAGACTTTCGTTGCTTTTTCCTTTGTTTTAATGATAAAATGGAGATTGATGCCCAATATTGTCGTGCTGTATAGAGTAATACTGTCAAAGAGGTAGTTTATAAATATTATCTTTGCGCATTATAAAATTTTTTAAGGCTAAAATGATCGATTACAGGAAACAGATTGTTTTTTATTGTCTACTGGTTTTACTTTTTGTAATGCCGGTTACCTCATTTGCGCAGATCCAGTTGGAACAACCTTCGGATTCGAGCAGCGGATCTCATTTTTTTAAGAAAATTCCTTACAAAGAACTTGCTGTTCCTGTTGGATTGATCACCTATGGTATTGTTGCCAAAGGGAATCCCTTTTTAAAAGGGATAGATGAAGACATTAGAGACGGTGTATCGAGAGGGAAGAGCGGAAAAATTAAACTGGACGATTTCACCCGCTTTGCTGGAACTGCCGGAGTTTTTGTTCTGGATGCGGTCGGGGTACCTGCGAAACATAACCTTAAGCAACGGCTGTTTACCACAGCGGTTTCCAATATTATCATGACTTCGACCGTAAAAATTATGAAATCTACGATTCCTGTGTGGCGGCCGGACAGTTCAGCGAACAATTCCTTTCCTTCAGGGCATGCTGCCACTGCATTTGTTGGAGCTGAACTTCTTTGGCAGGAATACAGACAGGAGTCAATTTGGTACGGAATAGCGGGTTATGCTGTTGCTGCTGGTACCGGTTATCTGCGGATGCACAATGACAAGCACTGGTTCTCAGACATCGCTATGGGAGCTGGGGTCGGTATCTTAAGTACTAAAATCGCTTATTGGTTGCTACCTTTGGTAGACAGTCGATTGCAGAATTCAAAAAAGAGTTATGTGGTATTACCAACCTATAATGGGCGGCAATTTTGTCTAAATGCCAGCTTACAGTTTTAGGCTCTTATTTTTTTAAGCCCCATTCGGAGCCTCTACATTGCTCGTACGCGGCTCGCCTGAAAACAAAATTTCCTAGAGATTATTCTTACAGGGATATAAATCCACTTTAAATCCCTGTGTTCACTGCAGTTTTTAGGTGTTCTACCTGAAGATCGGGACTGCTGTGTCAGGCATTTCCATTCCCTATTTTAAGCATGTAACGTTTCTGTGAATTTTAGATTAAAAAATCATATTAGTTTCGTTAATAAGATTTTGTTTTTTAAATTTAATAGACAATCTAATCCACTTTTGCTGTTTTTTATAAAAAGAGAGGCATGCAAAGTCAATAAACCAAAGTTGAACCCCACGGTTCTTTATTATTTTAAACCAATTTGTAATTATGATGAGAAATTTTTTTCTTCATGGAAAGGCGAGACCCATTAGCCTTTTGGGGCTCTGCCTGCTGTTTAGTCAGCCTGATTCTTACGCGCTGAATCTGGATCCGATCAATGCTATTGTCGATCAAGATCAGGTTACAGGGATCATCAAAGATGAGAAAGGTCAGGCATTAGCCGGTGCTACCATCACTGTCAAAGGAACATCCGTTCAAGCGTCCTCCAATCAACAAGGTGTTTTTTCTATTCGCGCAAAGCGTGGTGATGTTTTGGTCGTGAACTACCAAGGGTTTACAAAACAGGAAGTAGCGATTTCCGAAGGTAACGTGAACGTAGTTATGGTTTCGAGTGATCAGGCACTTGAAGAGGTCGTAATCATTGGCTATGGTAAGCAGCGGAAAGGGAATATCACCGGTTCGGTTGCTACCGTCAATGCAGAACAGTTAAAAAACATCCCCAGTTCAAATCTTTCCAATTCACTTGCCGGTAGAGCCGCGGGTGTCAATGTCACCAATACTTCGGGGATGGCCGGAGCATCGTCGAGCTTGCGTATACGGGGGAGTTTTGCCGAACCGCTCTATGTAATTGATGGCGTGGTTCGCGATAAAGCTGCATTTGATGTGCTTGAAGCGAACGAGGTTGACCAAATGACCTTCTTAAAAGATGCTGCCACAGCCGCAGTGTATGGCACCCGGGCCGGTAATGGTGTAGTGGTGGTTACGACAAAAAAAGGAACAGCGCAAGCACCTGTTTTTAATGTACAAAGTAATTATACTTTCAATACGCCAACACAGGAGCTCCTTGCTAATTTAACGACTGCGAAAGATGAACTCACCTATCAAAACCGGGTTGCCGAATTTCGTGGTCTTTCCATCCCAAATGGACAAAAAGAGTTTGATTATTTCAAGGACAAAAATTACAATGCCAATGACGTTATCTGGCGCAATCCGTTTACACATCGACAATCGATATCGGTTAATGGGGGTGGCGACAAAATTACTTATTATAGCTTGCTGAGCTACCGTAAAGAAAATGGATCTTATAAATCTTTGGATCATGAGAAATTTAATCTAAGGAGCAATATCTCCGCGCAGATTACCGAAGATTTCAGCATGGATTTTAATATTTCAGCCAACCAGACGAATTCGAAGCGCTTTTTTTGGCCATTCAGCACATCTTCGAATGATGATGATTTTGATGTATCCGATTTCTACCGCGTTACATTCAACTGGCCAAAGATGTATCCGTTTTACCTGAATGCAGACGGAACACCGAGCAATACACCAACGGCTTATCCTGTACAGACGCCTATGGGAAGCTGGCAGGCGTGGAATGTGATCGATCAGGTCATCGGGGATCGCTATATAGACCGTAAAGTGCGGCAGGTCAATCCTATTATGACCCTAAACTTGAAGCTGGATAAATTGGTACAGGGCCTTTCGACAAAAGTTGTAGGAAGTTACATTGCTCAAGACTATATGCGCAAGCGTTATATGAGTTTTCAAAAGAACTATACCTTTACCTCTTTAAATCCGAATGACAACCGCTTTATACCAGCTCCGCCATCAGAAGCTAATATTAATATTTTTACTTTTAGTCAGAGCCAGCCTTTCATGGATTACAGCCCACAGCGATTGTGGGAATATCAGGTAAACTGGTTTTTAAACTATAACCGCAAGTTTGGTAAACATTCCGTAGACGGAACATTGGTTTATGAACAGTCCAAAAAAGGAGGGACTTATGTCACTTCAAGGGCAGAAAATCCAATTACAGCCCTAGATCAAATGTTTATTTATCCTACAGATCGCAACTTTAGGTCGACAACTGCCAATGAAACGATCGATTCGAGACGTGGTATCATCGGGCGTGCCAACTACAATTATGCGGATAAATATATTGCGGAGTTTTCTTTTCGTTACGATGGTTCACCATTATTTCCGACGGATAAGCGGTGGGGATTTTTTCCTTCAGTATCAGCAGCCTGGCGTGTATCGGACGAAAACTTCTTTACGGATTTAAAAAATACAATATCGGATTTGAAGTTCAGAGCTTCTTATGGTACAACGGGTAATGATTTGGATGTCAATGCCAATCGAATCGGGCAATTTGGTTATTTAGAAAAGTATACCACCTCGGGCGGCTATATGTTTGGTGACCGCTATTATAATGGTATTGCGTATGGTGCAACCCCAACACAAAATCTAACCTGGACAACTTCTAAGAGTGTCAACCTGGGTTTAGATTTTGGATTTGTTAATAATAAGCTGACCGGTAGCCTTGATCTGTTTTCACGCAAGGAAACCAATATTCTTGGTCCAAGATCGTTGAAAGTCCCTGACAATTACGGTCGTGCACTTGCTCCCGAAAATTATGCGGCGAGAAGTTATAAAGGCGGCGAGATTTCTTTTAACTGGAATGACAGGGTTGGTGAAGTGGCTTATGGTCTCAATGCCAATCTGGGGTATGCCAAAGACCGTTGGGACATCATTGACGAAGAACCTTCTTATGCATCGGGCCAACCGCAGAACTTTCGCTCCAGAATTGGACGACCTGAGAATAGAATTATCGGCTTAGAATCCCTTGGTTTGGTTAGGACACAGGCGGAAGCTGATGCGTTGAAAGCAAAAGGATTTAAGACCTACGGAAGGGATCCTTTTCCTGGGATGATCTTATATAAAGATATTCAGGGAGCGAACTACTCCGGTGGTCCGGATGGGAAAATTGATGATAACGATTTGCAGTTATTGTCGGACAATAATTCTCCGCGCATCAATTATGGGTTTGGATTCAATGCGAGCTGGAAGGGCTTTTATGTCTCGGCCTTATTTCAGGGAGTTCTTGCTTATGATCGCATGATCAGTAATCAAGAAGGCGGCGGAATGCGCCAGCACGGCGATACTTTCCGTCCATATTATCCAATTTGGGCTTCCGATGTCTGGACACCGGATAATACCGACGCCAAATATCCGCGGCCAACAGGATACTCTGGCTGGGCCGAATCCGGTGCAGCCCCTTCGTCATTCTGGATAAGAAATGGAGCCTATTTGCGCTTACGTGACATTAATGTTTCTTATCGATTGCCGAAAAGCATGACAGAGAAACTGCGTGTGAAAGATGTCAATCTGTTTTTTAACGGGACCAATTTGTTTGTTTTTTCGCCAATGAAAGAGTTTCACGATCCCGAACAAAAGCTGTATGATTCTTATCCAGTCATGAAAACCTTTACGTTTGGACTTGATGTTAAATTTTAAATGAAAAAAAGATGAAAAAAATATATTATCCTTTAATTGCATTGGCCTTGTGCATGTCCTCCTGTAAAAATGTATTGGACATTGAGGACCTCAATTCGCTGGATGAAGCTAAGGTATGGGCTGATCCAAATCTAGTGAACGGCTATCTTGCCAATTTATATCCACTATTTGGTAACTGGAATTCTGGTGCGGACGGAAATTCGGAACAACTAATCGGGATCGCTTTTCCATTGGATGCGGTTACCGTCAACAATGGTTCTTACAAATCATGGGATTATACAACCATCCGGAAAATCAATACAGCCATACAGAAAGTCAATGAAAGTAGTTCGTTAAAAGATGATTTTAAAAAAACGGTGATTGGCCAAGCGTTGTTTATGCGTGCCTTTATGTATTTTAACATGGTCAGGATCCACGGCGGTGTTCCTTATATTACTGTACCGCAAGACCTAAAAAATGATGATCTTAATGTGCCCCGCAATTCGACAAAAGAATGTTTTGATCTGATCGTTAAAGATCTGGATCAGGCTATTTCACAATTGCCAAAAACAATTGCCAAAGGAACGGCAGATTATGGGAAAATTGATGGTGATTTTGCAGCCGCTTTTAAAGCAAAGGTATTGCTATATAAAGCTTCTCCACAGTTTAACCCTTCCAATCCTTATGGAAATGCCTATTGGCAGGAGGCCAATACCGCAAATAAATTAGCTTATGATCAGCTTAAGGCGGATGGCTATAGTTTGACTTCAGATTATTCCAACATTGCGCTGGTAGAAAAGGGTCCAGAGGTTGTTTTTGCTGTGATTAATACCTATCCAAATAAAGTTGCCAATTGGGATAATGGTGTACGTCCGGGATCCGAAAGTAGGGGGCCGGCAGGTTCCGTTCCATCCTGGGAATTTGTAAAAGCTTTTCCAATGAAAGATGGAAAGTTATATTCCGATCAAGCGGGTAAATACCATAAGACAGAAGATCAATTTTTACAATCCTATTGGGAAAACCGCGATCCGCGTTTTGACAAGTCTATTGTGTGGAATGCCAAAATCTATGAAGTTTCCGGCAAGACCGGCAAAAGACAATACACTTCTGTCGGTATTGCTCCGGCTTTAGATGACTTTGGCATTAACCCGAAGGCAAAAACTCCATCGTCCAATTTGGATCGATATAGCGGGTTTTTTATCTTAAAAAATTCCAAACTGTCATTAAAGCAAACCGAAGTGGAAACTCAGTATGATGTCGACTTTGTGTTGATGCGCTATGCCGAGGTCCTATTGAATTATGCTGAAACGGCAAATGAAACAGGAGATTTTGCGACAGCCTTAGACCTGGTTACGCAAATTAGGAAAAGAGCGGGAATCGAGCCGGGCGCAGACAATAAATATGGCATAACGGCGACCACGAAGGAACAAATGCGTGAAGCTATTTTGGCAGAGCGTAATATTGAGTTCTGTTTTGAGGGACATCGTTTTTGGGATTTAAGAAGGTTACGTAAGCTCAATATACTGAACAATACAACCAAACATGGAGTTGAAGCGATAGCAATAAATTCAAATGGAACCGAGATGAATCTGGATGATGCCAATGCATTGGCCAAAACATATACATTGAAGGAAAATCAGTTCAAATATAGCGTCTTGCAGGTGCCAAGCACAGGAAACAAAGTGAATTTGGTACCCGATACCTATTATTTCTTTCCCGTCGCGCAGTCGGTCATTGACAAGAACCCAAATATCAAGCAGAATAAAGATTGGGGCGGAACATTTAATCCAACCATGGAATAGTATTTTTGTCTAAACCCATTCAATAAAAAACACCCGCAACGGCTTTAGCTGTTGCGGGTGTTTTATTTAAATCTCATTTATGGTGAGTTTATTAATCACCCGATTGAGCCCTATTTGGATGATAATTTAAAAACTCTTGAACTGAGTCTACCTTGGCCTTTGATTTTGATTTCTTTCGGATAGAGTTCCAAAAGTCCATAGGCGTTGCTGGTAGCTGTTTCGATCATACCTTCCATGGTTACAAAAGGAATATTATTTGCCATTACATAATTGCCTTTATGATTATGACCGGAAAGTACCAGCTTAACTTCGGGGAATTGGTATAGTATATCAAGAACCGCCCGGTTATTGAGTGTTTCATAGCCGTTTTCTGGCAATAAAGGATGATGTGTCAATACGATCACATGCTCTTTGTTTTTCCGCGCTTGGGCAAGTTCGTTTTGTAACCATTCGAGTTGTTTACGGTCAACTCCGCCATTCCAGGGTTGCGTATTTTTCCTTCCGCCTGCCTGTAGGCTATCCACCAAGGTTTTCCATTCACGTTGGTCTGCTGAATTGGGCGTTGTGGCATATTCACTGAGCGCATTCGTATTTAAGAAAACAAATCGCCATTTTCCTTTTGTAAATGCGTAGTATTTAGCTGGCATCCCAAAAGTAGTGTGCAAAAGATCTGGTTTGGATACGTTGACATAGTCGTGGTTTCCAAGTAGACAATAAGTCGTTTTTTTTAATGGGGAGAGATGTTCTAACAGTACTGGAAGATCTTTTGGACCTTCGTCGACAAGATCGCCAAGAATCAATGAAAAATCGACCTTATTGCGATTGAAGAAGTCTACAGCCGTATCGACCTTCATTAATGAATTGTGGTAGAAACGGCTACCGTGGTCTGTTTTGTCTGCGTATTGCATATCGGCCATGATACCGATACGGAGAACCGGTGTGTTGGATTGTGCCATGCTGAATAAGCTGGGTAAAGAGCAGATGACGAATATGGAAAGAAACTTCCATTCCCGTTTGATTTTTAAGCCAATCTGTTTCATTTTTTTAGCGTTTTAAAATATGTTGCTATAAGAATATATTAGTCCGTATTCCGGTAATGTTGCTTTACGGTCTGTTTAGTCTATTTTTTGAACCACTGTTCTGGGTAATTGATTATAATGTTATCACGAGTATACTGAGAATAAATTAGAGATTCAAGTAAATTGAATAGACAAACGTTTGTGTAAATTGATGGATCGCTAACGAATTATAAATAATTGCCAACACATATAAACTATCGATTTTTTAGATATTGTAATACTGTAAATTGGCGATTGTGGTGTTTAACGAATAAAAGGTTTAGGTATATAGATAATATGAAATTGATTCGTGCAATAACAATTATTCTTCTTACTTGTTATGGTATTTTGCTACCAATTTATCTCGGAATTATACTTCCCGAATATTGGGCTTGTCGGAAATGTATTTATGAGGGAGCTATGGGCACTGATATATGGGGAAACTCAGTACAGTGTTTTGGCGACAGTAAAGCTTTTGGTGAAGCTATTTTCCAGTTTTCGTCTTTTCTGGTCTCGGGATTAACTTCTGTGTTGATCATAATTTTTTTAAGGACTTATTATTTGAAACGAAATGCAAAAATAAATACGTATGATAAAGAAAATCCGGATTAGCTTGACTTAAATTACCATTATTGGTTGTTGATGGTTTTTTTTTACGCTATTCGACGCTATCGACTTGGCACCTACGAAAAATAATCATTTGGCAAGTGTGGAAAAATGGATAATAGAGCAGCCGGCTGATATTGTCAATAGGACAAGCTGGTCGTTGTTGTTCTGCAAAACATGGATGACTAGTATTCAAAAAAAACGTATTTTCACAATAGACAAATTTTATCCATACCAGTAAGGACTAAAAAACTATATCAATGATCAAACGGAATTCGGCGGAGAGAATCACTATTTACCTGAATACAAAGGAAGAGTGGCGATTTTGGCTTGAAAACAATCATCACATAGCACAATCAATTTGGGTGATCTGTAATACTAAAAAATCAAATTTACCGGTGGTCAACTGGACAGAACTTGTGGATGAAGCTTTGTGTTTTGGCTGGATTGATAGCACGAGGAGGCCGATTGATCCCTATTCATTTATGCAGCTATTTAGTAGAAGAAAGCCAAATAGTACCTGGTCTAAAATCAATAAAGAAAAAGTTAAAAAACTAATCGATGCGAATCTGATGACTCCAGCGGGGTATGAGGTTATAAAAATTGCACAAGAAAATGGTTCTTGGTCAATTTTGGACAGTGTGGAAGAATTAATTATTCCCGAGGATTTGGATGAAGCATTTCAACATTATACTGGTTCAAAAGATTATTTTCTTGGATTGAGTAAATCCGTCAAAAAAATGATGTTGCAATGGATTGTTCTCGCCAAAAGACCAGATACCCGCAAAAAACGCATTGATGAGATCGTGGCAAGGGCGGCTGAAAAAGACAGGCCTAAGCAATTTCAGTAAGTTTCCAGTATTTTGAACTGCTATTTCGAGTGGTAAATAAAGAATTTTTAGTCAGATCTAAACATCTGGTTTTAGGAATTCTATTGCCTGATAGGGCTGTTTAAATAGTGCTATTTTCATGGCTATTTAATAGCAATCTTTTGGAAGCGCTTCATTGTAAAACTGATTTTCGTTTTTTCCTACAAAACGTATTAATTGATTTATATCAGTTCTAACAATAATAGGGGTTTAGAAGGGGTATAACAGGGGGTTAACAGGGGTATAACAGGGGTAAACCCTTGCTAACCCCCTGATAACCCCCTGTAAAAATAGTATTATTCCGATTTAACTTACGAACATGATCGCAATGTGGTAACATGGTTAGGGGGATAAAGAATAGCTGTCTCAATAATGCCATTTTTTATATTGGGAATATGATAAGAGGTGATAGTGCGTGCTGTAGAATGATTAAACGATCAAAAGACCATGTTAAAGCTTATATTAATAGCAACTTGATTTGCTGTATTTGTTCAATTTTTGTATCATTGGGGAGATGATAACCAATGCAGCAGCTTAAGTCTTTTTTATACGCGTATCTCCAACTCTTTCTTTTCCTTTTCTTAGGGCAATCTTCCGTTTGGAGCCAGGTCAATACGTATGCGTTTAAAACCTTAACTTCTGACCAGGGTCTGGTCCATAATCATGTCAATTGCGCACTCAGGGATAAGTACAATTACCTCTGGTTTGGTACCGAATCTGGCCTGAGCCGATTTGATGGGGCGCAATTTACAAATTTTCGCTATTCCGCCAATAAACGTACCGGCCTAAGTGGAAATGCGATTTCCGCAATCTTTGAGGGACCAGAAGGCAATATATGGATCCGTACCAGCAACCGGATGAATGTGTATGATCAGCATTCAGGCATTATCGTCCAGCAGCTTGATTCCATACTCACCCGTTTAAAGTTGCCCGTTAAAGACGTACATACGATAAGACAGCTGGAAGGGCAGACCTTTGCACTATTGTATAGCGATCGTTCGCTGATCTTGTACGATAGCCTAAAGAAAACCTATCGTACTGTACCGCAGTTGACCAAAAACAACCGAATAGCCGATGTGATAGCTGGGCAAGGGCAGACGATCTGGGTAATCTACGAAAATGGCCTGCTGGGTCACATTGATACGAAATCACTGCGAAGTACCAAAACTAGCTTATTGCCGATCAGCAATAAGCTGGTAAATTATAATCTATTTGCCGATCAGGATGGGGCGATATGGATCTTCTCAAAGGATATTCCAATCGGTGTATACTGGCTTGACCCGAAAGATGGATCAATTCAACATCTCCAAAAAGAACTATCCAATCCTTTTGTAGGCAATATCGTGCAAGATGATAAAGGGCACCTCTGGCTAGGAACTGACCATGGTGGGATCAATGTTTATGATAAAAAAACAAAAAGTGTACAAATCATCGGTAACGATAAATATGATTTACGGAGCCTACCTTATAATAGCATAACGGCTTTATATCGGGATAAGTCAGGTATTATCTGGACGGGAACATACAAAGGCGGCATCAGTTATTATCATCCCAACTTGTTATTATTCTCCTTAGTCAAGAACTATCCTGGACTTCCCAAATCACTTCCCTTTGACGACGTCAATAAGTTTGTACAGGATCGAAAGGGTAATCTCTGGATTGGGACAAATGGTGGGGGATTGCTCTATTATGATATCAGTCAGAAAACCTTTACGCAATACCTGCATGATCCTCAGGATCCGAATAGTTTGAGCAGTAACGTGATTGTTTCCTTATTGCTGGATGCGGAAGACAGGCTGTGGATAGGAACTTATCGAGGTGGTATGTGTCGATTTGACGGCAAAAGTTTTAAGGTTTTCCACCGTGACTCGGCTCCCGGGAAATTGAACGACGATAGTGTATGGGAGATCTATGAAGATAGTCAACATCGGTTTTGGATAGGAACACTAAGTACCGGCCTGTACCTGTTTGATAAAAAAACAGAACAGTTTTCGAAAACATATACACGGCAGGGCCAAACCATCAACAGCAATTATATCTCTGTCTTATTTGAGGATTCAAAAAAACGTCTCTGGATCGGCACAGCTACAGGATTGGCATTGTTGGCCCCCGACGACAAGATTACTTATATCAATACATCTAGTTCGCCTATGAAACTCATGAATGATTTAATTTATGATATCAAAGAGGACAAAACTGGTCGTATTTGGGTAGCGACACAAGAGGGACTGCATGTAATTGATGGTGCAAAAATAAGCTATCTTACACAGCAAGATGGGCTTAGTGACGATGCAATCCTGGCGCTCTTGGTAGATGATCAAGGTGATATTTGGGCTTCCACAAACAAAGGCCTGTCGGCGATTGTCGGTACAGGGCAGGCAGAGAAGTTTATCATCCGCAATTTTACGCAGGAATTGGGCCTTCAGGGGAATGTATTCAATGAAAACGCTGCTTTAAAAATGCGGGACGGAAGACTTGTCTTTGGGGGGCCAAAGGGGTTCAATTTTATTGATCCTGCGAAAATTAGCCGCGAAAGTGAACTGATCTTGCCGCTTTTGTCCAATCTCTATTTATTCAACAAGCGGGTAGCCGTAGGTGAAGAATTTTCGGGCCGGGTCATTTACGATCAAGCCCTGAATAATCTTAAGGAACTGAGGCTTCCGTACAACCTCAATGCCATTTCGCTGGAGTTCTCAACCTTTGACTACCTACAGCAACATAATGGACTCTACCAATATCAGCTTGCTGGTCTAAGTGATGAATGGTTTGATTTTGAACCGGGAACCATGCGGGCCAGTTTTACCAATCTGGACACCCGCAGCTACAGCTTGTATATTCGGCATGCTATCGATTCAAGTAGCTGGTCAGATGGTGTACTACTTTTGACAATCGATATACAGCCACCGTTTTGGCGCTCAACAATGGCCTTTCTTTTTTATGCCGGTTTGATACTAGTCGTCCTATGGACTTATTTTTATTTGACAAAACTGCGTGTCAGGACGCGTAATCAACTTTACCTCGCACAAGAGCAAGCTGCACAGGCAAAGGAGCTGGATGCGTTGAAAACACGTTTCTTTACCAATATCAGCCATGAATTCAGGACTCCGATCAGCTTGATTCTAACTCCAGCACAGCAGCTGCTGGATGAAGAACAGCATCCAGAAAAAAAAGCCGACCTAAACTTGATCAAGAAGAATGCAGACCGTCTGCTTAAATTGGTCAACCAGCTGCTGGACTTTAGAAAATTGGAGAAAAGTGAACTTGAACTGAACGAAGAATATGGGGACCTCATGGGATTTATCCGCGAACAGCTCGATGCCTTTGCCGGGATAGCTCAAAGCAATCAAATCTCGCTGCAGGTCAATATCGCTCCAGACACATATCTGTCCTGGTTTGACAAAAACAAATTGGAAAGCATTATTTTCAATCTGATGTCAAATGCGGTCAAATTTAGCCCAGTATCCGGTATTGTGGCATTCCATGCCGAAATCACTGAACAAGAAACAGAAAAGATACTGTGTATTGAAGTTCAAAATCAGGGTATAGCGATTCCCGAAAATTTACAAGCCCGCGTTTTTGAGCGTTACATACAACTGGATGTGCCAAATGGAAAACTGAATCAAGGTACAGGCATCGGGCTTTCTATTGTCAAAGACTATGTCGAATTCTTGAGTGGAAATATCAGGCTGAGTAGCAATGCGCACTGGACGACATTTAATGTTCAGTTGCCCATAAATAAGGCCGTAGCGAGTGCCGATCCCGTCGAAAGCAGTAAGCAGGATAAACCCGCTATTTTATTGGTGGAAGATGATATTGACTTCCTTCATTACTTGGAGCGAACCCTGAGTTCGGTCTACCTAATTCACTCTGCACAAGGTATTAATGATGCAAAATTGATCCTAACCAATCAGCAGGTCGACCTTGTCATCACCGATCTCAGCCTGCCTGGAGAGAGCGGACTGGATTTTTGCCGCTTTATAAAAGCCCAGGCTAAGTTGGTTCATATCCCTGTGCTGATTGTAACTGCGGTAGTCAATCAGAAGATTGAACTGGAGGCCTTACAGGCAGGTGCAACAGATTATATCAACAAACCTTTTAATATCAGTCTACTGCGTTCAAAACTGGCACAGATACTCCATCAGCAGCAGACGTTGGTAAAACGGTATAAAAAACAGATCAACGTTAATCTGGCGCAGCCCGATATCGTATCTGCTGATGAACAGTTTATCCGTGTGCTTGTAAAGGAAATTGAACAGGATCTCAGTGACTCTTCGCTTTCTGTCGAACTGCTAGCTAAAAGAATGAACCTCACCCGCGTAGGGCTTTATAAAAAGGTGCTTGCCATCACAGGCTATTCACCGATGGAATACATCCGACATATTCGGCTCAAGCGTGCCATGCATCTGGTTCAGAACTCGAAATTATCGATGGCTGAAATCGCTTATGAAGTTGGATTCGGAAATCCGAAACAATTCAGCAAATATTTTAAATCTGCATTTGGTAACCTGCCTTCTTTTTATCGAAAAAGCTTGTAAATAAGTGGATTATCGATAGTGTTGCCCGCGAGTATTCCCGCATAAGTTAACAAAATAACCCCTAAAAGTTAACAAAACATACCCCTTATACAACCGGTTGCATTCTATATTTGATCTGTTCTTTCAATAGGAAAGGACGCGTAATAACCAAGGGAATATAATAACCAATAAATCTTATTTAAATGCGCAACTTAACGTACGCTTTAAGTGGTTTGATGCTCTTCGCAATCGTGCAGCAGGGATTTAGCCAAGCCAATAAAGCTCATTATGAAAAAATGCCTTCTGGTATTAAGGTCAGCTTCAAAAATTCGGAGACCTCCATTGATCAGGATATTTATTTGGATGTCGTGACCGACAAGATTGTGCGTGTCACAGCTGTTCCGGCTGGCGCAGCCTTACCGGGACAAACAAGCTTAGTGATCGTCGATTCACTGCGCCGGCAAGTAAAATCACTCGCGGTAAGCTCGACCGACTCGACGGTAAATGTACAGACGGCCAATATGCAAGCAGTGGTTTCTTTGATGAATGGTAAAGTGGAATTTTTTGATCTTAAGGGGCAATCCATCTTTAAAGAAGCAAAGCGGAATTCCAGTTCTTTCTTAGCCAATAGTTATCAAGGTGATGCATTTTATCACATTAACCAAGACTTTATTGTCAATGCGGAAGAAGGGATCTATGGACTCGGCCAACATCAGAATGCGGTGATGAATTATAACCGCGGAAAACAGGTTTCGCTGCTGCAATATAATACAGAAATCGGAATCCCCTTTTTACTTTCCACCAATAACTATGGTATTTTATGGCACAATTACTCCATTACAAAAGCGGGCGACGTGAGGCCATTATTGCCCTTAAATGCTTTTAAGCTACAGTCAAAAGAAGGTGAACCGGGGTGGCTCACAGCAACCTATGTAAATCGGAACAAGGGCGAAGAGGTTTATCTATCCCGGCCGGAATCGATCATTGACTATGGCTACCTAACAGATCAGCACAAGTTTCCAAAGGGCGTAAATCTGGCCGAAAGCAAAGTCATCTATGCCGGAAGTTTCTCTTCGCCCTACACAGGCAAACATGTGCTGCATTTTAAATATTCGGGTTATATGAAAGTCTGGATTGATGGCGAGCAGGTCGCCGACCGCTGGCGGCAATCCTGGAATGCAGGTACCTTTGAGATTGAGAGAGACCTCCAGAAAGATAAGATCCACCAGATCCGAATGGAATGGATACCAGATGGAGGGGAGTCTTATTTTACCTTAAACTGGCAGAGTCCAATCCCAGAAGCGCGTAAAAACGTATTTTCCTTTAATTCGGAAGCTGGCGATGCCATTGATTATTACTTTGTTCAGGGCGCATCAATGGATGAGGTCATTGCAGGTTATCGCCACTTGTCCGGCAAGGCACCGATTATGCCGCTTTGGAGCTTCGGATTTTGGCAGAGCAGAGAACGCTACAAGACGCAAGCGGAAATTGAAGCGGTCGCAGCTGAATTTCGCAAACGTAAGATTCCAATCGACAATATTGTGCAGGATTGGTCTTACTGGGCTGAAAATGACTGGGGGAGCCAGAAATTTGATGTAAAGCGTTTCCCAGATCCTCAGGCCATGGTGAAGAAGCTGCATGATCAGCACTTTAAGATCATGATTTCGGCCTGGCCCAAAATCAATGAAGAGTCTTCCGTATACCAAGAATTTAAGACTAATAAATGGATCTATCCACGAAATATTTATGATGGCAGAAAAGATTGGATCGGAAAGGGCTATACCTCGACATTTTATGATCCTTTCAACAAAGCGGCACGCGACGGGTTCTGGAAATTGTTGGACAACAACCTGTTCAAAATTGGGATTGATGCCTGGTGGATGGATGCCAGCGAACCAGATATTCACTCCAATATTGATCTGGATGAGCGTAAATCGGTTTTTCAGCCGAGTATAGGGTCATCTGTTCGCTATTATAATGCGTTCCCTTTGCAAAATGCCAAGGGTATCTATGAGGGCCAGCGTGAAACAGATCCTAACAAACGGGTATTTATTCTGACGCGATCTTTTTTTGCAGGGCAGCAGCGCTATGCGGCGGCGGCCTGGAGCGGCGATATTGCTTCGAGATGGCATGACATGAAAGATCAGATTGCCGGGGGTATCAATTTCTCGATGTCCGGGACACCTTACTGGACCATGGATGCGGGTGGCTTTTTGGTTGAAAATAGGTTTCACAAACCTAATGCGGCGGACTTGGAGGAGTGGCGCGAGCTAAATAGCCGCTGGTACCAATACGGGGCATTCTTGCCTTTGTTCAGGGCGCATGGACAATATCCCTACCGCGAGCCGTATAATATCGCTCCTGTGGATCATCCGGCCTATAAAAGCATGACCTATGCGATCAATCTACGGTATAAATTACTGGCCTATAATTATAGTCTTGCCGCGAAGACTTTTTTTGAAGACTATTCGATGATACGTGGACTTGCCATGGATTTCCCGCAGGACAAAGATGGATTCGAAAGCAACGACCAATACCTTTGGGGACCATCCTTGCTCATCAGTCCAGTCACTGAAAAAGGAGCGACCTCACGCAAGATACACTTTCCAAAAGGAGCCAGCTGGTATGATTTATACAGTGGCAAGATGGTAGCAGGCGGGCAGGATCTGCTTATTGCAGCACCATACGAACGTATCCCTGTTTATGTCAGAGCCGGAGCAATATTGCCCATTGGACCTGTCATGCAGTATACGGACGAGAAAAAGCCGGATGTGCTGGATCTTTATATCTATGCCGGAGCAGACGGTCAGTTTTCACTCTATGAAGACGAAGGGAGCAATTATAATTATGAAAAAGGGAAATATAGCCGCATTGATTTCAGCTACGATAATTCTGCACAGACGCTGTCTTTGGCCAGCCGTCAGGGAGATTTCGACGGCATGCTGACCAAAAGAAAGTTCAATATCATTTTTGTCAGCGACAGGAATGCCGTCGGACTGGATGTTTCATCAGCAAAATCTACAGTGGTAACCTATACAGGCAAAGCCTTGCAGGTCAAATTAAAATAATAAAAAACCAATTTATAAATCAAGACATATGATAAGCAAACAATTGTTGAGCAGGGGCATGGCCGTCGTTGTCATGACCAGCGTGACCTCTTTGGTCTGGGCACAATCCTTCACCGGATCGGTTGTTTCGGTTGATTCAGGATTGCCGATCGGGGGCGCGAGTATCAGCGTAAAGAATCAGAAGATTTCAACGAGCAGCGATGAATCGGGCAAGTTTTCTATTGCAGCCAGCACAGGGACTGTATTGACCATTACTTACGTAGGGTACAAAACGGAGGAAGTTAAAATTACCGGTCCCAATATGGTGATCCGCCTACAGCCGCAAGCTTCCGATCTCGAAGAGGTGGTGGTCATTGGCTACGGTGTACAAAAGAAAAAACTGAATACAGGAGCCAATTTGAAGGTGGAGGGTGAAGAACTGCAGAAACGCAATCAATTGAACCCGCTGCAGTCGCTTCAGGGGCAAGCACCTGGTGTATCCATTACATCAACTTCGGGTCAGCCGGGAGCAGATATGAAGGTCGTCGTCCGGGGGCTGGGAACAATCGGTAATTCGGGCCCCTTGTACGTCATCGACGGCGTTCCGGGAGGGGATATTTCGGTCTTGAATGCGGCCGATATCCAATCTATCGACGTACTGAAAGACGCAGCCTCGGCCGCCATCTATGGTTCGCAGGCTGCCAATGGGGTTATCCTGGTCACCACCAAAATGGGGGCTGCGGGCAAAAATGTGCTGTCGTTTGATGGCTATACGGGCATTCAGAACGTTTCGCGTAAAGCAAAATTGCTGGATGCAGATCAGTACAAGCTGATCATGAATGAGCAATCGCTGAATTCGGGGGCCGCGGTGATTGATTTTAACGGCATGGACGGTCTAGCCAATACCAATTGGATGGATTACATGTTTAAGGATAATGCAAAAATGGACAATTACAATGTTGCCCTGACCGGGGGCAATGAAAAATCCACCTACGCCTTATCGATGAATTATATTGGTCAGGAGGGGATTGTCGGTGGTAAAGACGTTTCCAACTATCAGCGTTATGGTTTCCGGACGAATTCGGAACATAAACTCTTTGATAACTTTGTGAAAATAGGTCAGCACCTCAACTTTAACTACATCAAAAATCGAGGCATCAGTGTGGGCAATCAGTACAGCAATACGCTGCGCGGTGCTTTTGCCACTTCGCCTTTGTCACCGGTGTATTCGGACAATGGCTTGTACGGAAGTCCTTTCAATGATACCTCCAATTCACCTTGGTACAATGGGGACAGCAATCCATATGGGGTGATGATGACCAATTCGAACAACGCCAATGATGGCCAAAAATTATTGGCCGATATCTTTGCGGAAATCGAACCAATCAAAGGCCTAAAGGTCCGGTCATTGCTGGGATTTAACTATTATGCTTCAGAATACAGAAGTTTTACGCCCTTATACCGCTTCTCCATCTACACCTACAACCAAGATCATACAACAACCTCGCAGAACATGAGCAAAGGTCATACGCTGACCTGGACAAATACAGCTTCTTATGACTTTGATATCAATACGGATCATCGCTTTTCGGCCATGGTCGGTATGGAATCGCTACGTTACCAGGGAACTTACCTTTCGGGGTCCAATTGGAATCTGCTTTCGCAGTTCAATGATTTTGCACATGCTTACCTAGACAATACCACAGGCCAGGCGCACCTGGATGAAAAAGGAAACGTCGTCGAAACGCGTACGGTGTCTGGAAAACCTGAGAACATCACCCGTAGGGTCTCGTACTTTGGACGGCTGGGCTACAATTATAAGGAAAAGTACCTGTTGAATGCTACATTGCGTGCAGATGGATCCTCTAAATTTTCGCGCAGCAACCGCTGGGGATATTTCCCTTCGGTATCGGCAGGCTGGGTAATTTCTTCGGAAGAGTTTTTTAAAGAACATTTAGCGGCTGTAAACTTCTTTAAACTCCGTGCTTCATGGGGGCAAGTGGGTAATCAGGATATCGCTGATTTTCAATATGCGGCACCCATCAGTACCTCAACAGGCATTACATCGTCCAACCCCGGCGCACATTATGTTTTTGGAACGAGCAACAATAATATTGCCGGGGCTTATCCGAGCCGCTTATCCAATCCGAATCTGACCTGGGAAACTTCCGAACAGACCAATATCGGATTTGATGCCAAATTTGCGAACAGCCGTCTGGATGTTGTTGCCGACTTTTATGTCAAAAAGACGAAAAACTGGCTGGTTACAGCGCCTGTTTTGGCGACAACCGGAACGTTGCCCCCTTTTATCAATGGCGGCGACGTGAAGAATACAGGGGTGGAACTGGGACTAAATTGGGCGGATAAGATCAATGAAGTCAAGTATCGTCTTGGGGTAAATGGTGCCTATAACAAAAATAAGGTTGGACAGATACCAACTGAAGATGGTATTATCCACGGACAGACAGCCATGTTATACGATAACTCGGAAGAATTTTACCGTGCCGCAAACGGCCTACCCATTGGCTACTTCTGGGGGTATAAAACAGACGGGCTATTCCAGAACCAAGCCGAGATCGACGCCTGGAAAACAGCCGGGAAAGGTATCCTTCAAGCGGATGTAAAACCGGGCGATGTAAGATATGTAGATCAGAATAACGATGGTATTATCAATGCCTCGGATAAGACAAATCTAGGTGTTGGCATGCCTAATTTTACCTATGGATTTAATATTGGACTGGATTATAAAGGATTTGATTTCTCGGTGAGTGCCTATGGTTCCCTTGGAAACAAGATTGTACAGTCTTACCGCAATCATGCCAATAAACAAGCAAACTATACCACACGAATATTAGACCGATGGACCGGAGAAGGTACTTCCAGTACGATCCCCCGTGTTACGGAAACTAATGTCAATTGGCAGTTTTCAGACCTTTATATTCAGGATGGAGACTTTCTTCGGATCAGCAATGTGACCTTAGGTTATGATCTGTCGAAGCTGATAAAATGGAAGTATGCTAATCAGATCCGCTTCTACGTACAGGGTCAAAACCTGTTTACGTTCACCAAATATGATGGGATGGATCCCGAGATCGGTTATGGAACAGATGGTTGGGTATCGGGTATCGACCTCGGTTACTATCCAAGACCAAGGACTGTATTATTTGGCCTAAATGTTAAATTCTAAACACAAGAAATCATGAAAAAAACGAGCTATATCTATCATTCCATGTTATTTGGTTCCTTAATCTTAGGATCATGTTCATCCAGTTTTTTGGATGTCGAACCGATGACAAGCGTTTTGGAAAGCAATTTTTATAAAACCGTAGCCGATGCTGACATGGCTCTGGTCGGTTGTTATGATGGTTATCAACGGACGACCTCCAATGGGAGCCAGTCTTTCTATCTGACAGCAGAGGTGGCCGCCGACAATTGTTTTGGCGGAACAGGTACAACAGACGGTCGCTCATTTCAGGCAATAGACCGTTTTGATATTGCGCAGTCCCAATCGGACAATAATATCTTTGATGGTACCTGGTCTGATTACTACGCGGGAATTTTTCGCTGCAATACACTTTTGGGAAAATTGGACGGTACTGATTTTTCAGGCAACACAACAGCGCGGGCACGTATCGAAGGGGAAACGAAATTCCTGCGGGCCACCATGTACTTTGATCTCGTCCGTCTATTCGAAAACATCCCTTTGCTAACGAGCCCGGCCAATGAGAATATTCCACAGTCGGACCCCAAAGCGATTTATCAACTGATTGTTTCAGACCTTAAATTTGCGGCTGCCAATATCCCAGCAACAGCTTACCCCAAGTCAGCTGCGGCAACCAATGATGGTCGGGCAACTCCATTTGCTGCTAAAGCGCTACTGGCCCGTGTTTATCTATTTTATGCAGGCTATTATGGCGGCGAAGATATCGGTGTCTCCAAAGCCGAAGCCCTGGCGGGACTGGAAGAGGTTATCAACAGTGGCCAGTTTGCGCTGGTGGCTGATTTTAAAAATCTGTGGCCGGCAGCGAGTTATATCCCCAATGCAAGCAATAATACGCTAGATATATCCAAATATGCCGGTAAGGGAAATGCTGAGGTTGTATTTGCACAGAAATTCAATAATACATCGAACTACAACGGTTATGTTGATGGCAACCGCTGGGTCGTCTTTCTGGGCTTGCGCGGTAAAAATTGGTCGCCTTATGGCCAAGGATGGGGGGCATGTACGGTAAGCAAAAAGTTCTTCAATGAGTTTGACAACATGGATACGCGCAAAACTGCCTCAATTATTGATATCGATGGCGAGAATATTACGGGATTTGACCTGAAAGACCAGCGTGAGTATACAGGTTACACCATCAAAAAATACGCGCCCACGGCATTGCCGGACGGCACCACCAATACTGGAGGGGATAAGGATATGCAACTGTCCCAAGACCAGGATTACTTTGTCATCCGCTATGCTGATGTCTTGCTTATGGCAGCAGAACTCGGTTCCGCAAACGCACAGAAATACTTTGACGAGGTAAGGAAAAGAGCGTACAAGACCAATTTTGTGCCGCTAGCAGTTTCAAAAAACAATATTCTGAAGGAAAGAAAATTTGAATTTGCATTTGAAGGTATCCGCTATTGGGATGTATTGCGGCAGGGGCTGAATAACGCCGCCGCTACACTGGAAACAACCGAAGATGTGCTCAGTGGATCTGTACCGGAGAAGGTCACTGTGACTAAAGAGCGTTTTTTGACAACGAAAGGATTTATGCAAATACCCAACAAGCAGATTACCTTATCCAATGGTGTACTGAAACAAAATGCTGGATGGAACTAAACACAGGTATACTAGGACTTACTATTGGTTGAATTATAACTAGACAAACATGAAAAAGATATTCACATATGCCATCTGCTTTTTTGCGGCGATGGTATTCTTTGGAGCTTGTTCTCCCGAGAATTATACACTGGGAGACATCGATGTCACTTCGGCGCAGTTGGAGAAGGGAAAGGCCTTTACCGTTGAACATGATGCCAGTAATCCCAATATTGTGTATTTAACCAGCTTGATGGATTCAAAATACACCCCATTGTGGGAACATCCACAAGGACGGAGTCAGGAGAAAAAGGTAACCCTGAAAATGCCTTTTCCCGGTGAGTACACCGTTAAATTTGGTGTCGAGACGCGTGGTGGCATCGTCTACGGCGAGCCAGTGACATTTAAAATCGATCAGATGTATGCCGAGTTTATCAGTGACGAGACCTGGACCTTATTGACGGGCGGGGCAGGGGAAGAGAAAACCTGGTACCTCGATCTGGATGCTGAGGGCATTTCCCGCTACTTTAAAGGTCCAATGTATTTTTACGGCACCGGTGACTGGTGGGGAAGCATCAATAAAACAGCCGCGCCTTTAAACAGCGATAGCTGGAGTTGGGAACCCGATTGGAAAGGCAATAGCTGGCTTATGCCTGCCGGCGATTATGGAAGTATGACTTTTGATCTGAAAGGCGGTGCAAACATCAACGTGAATCATGCTATGCTGGGCAAAGTCCAGAAGGGGACTTTTAATATCGATACCGAAAAGAAAACCATCCGTATGACCGGGGCTTCGCCTTTACATGGAAAGCCACAAGATGGGATCGTTGTCGACTGGGGCGATGTCCGTATTATGTCGCTGACCGAGAATACGATGCAACTGGCTGTATTGCGGGATCCCGTACTTTCGAACGACGGAGCAGCTATGCTGACCTTTAATTTTATCAGCAAGGCCTACAAGGAGAGTTTGACCGAAAATGCCTCGGATACCAATAAGACTAAATAAGCCTATGTTGAAGCGACTATTTCACACAGGATATAGCCGAATGATGATCCTGCTCTTCCTGTTATTGGCGACTGCGGGCTCCTTAAGTGGACAGTCCAGAAAGGTTATTGATTTTAATGGGGGCTGGTGGTTTAAACTGGATAGCAGCCAGCAATATAGCAATGGACGAAAAGGAGAGGGCTGGCGTAAGCTCGATCTACCACATGACTGGAGTATCGAAATGCCATTTAGAGAAAACAGCCCCGCAGGTAGCGGGGCTGCTTACCTCGATGGTGGCGTAGGATGGTATCAAAAAACGTTTAAACTGGCTCCGGCTGAGCAAGGGCAACGGATATTTATTGCATTCGAAGGTGTATACGAAAACAGTGAGGTCTGGATCAATGGGCATTTCTTAGGAAAAAGACCCAATGGTTATATCGGATTTGAATATGAGCTTTCCCCTTATTTATACTGGGATGGTAGAGACAACCTGCTTTCAGTAAAAGTAAACAATAAGAATCAGCCCAACTCGCGTTTCTATTCGGGGTCGGGGATCTATCGGGATGTCAAATTAATCAGCCGGAATTCAGTCAGCATAGGAACGAACAGCACCTTCATAAGAGCTGGGCAGCTCAGTGAGAAACGTGCTGTCGTGGATCTCTCCCTGGAAATTGAGCATAGCCCTGAGGAATCAAAAAAGATTACGCTACTGACAGAGGTTCTTTCGGCTCAAGGTGCTGTTGTCGCAAGCAAACGTACCACGTTGAGCGCTGTCAAAGCAGGTCTGCACTCCATCGCTCAGCAGATAGTCCTCGAAAATCCCGTCTTATGGGGTATTGAAAATCCCTATCAATATACTGCAAAAATTAAACTTATTGTTGATGGTCGGGTTGTAGATGAACAGCGTACGAAATTTGGCTTACGTAATTTTAGTTTCGATCAGCAACGGGGCTTTATACTGAATGGGAGGCAGCTTAAAATCCGGGGTGTCTGTTTACATAGTGATCTCGGCGCTTTGGGCATGGCATTCAATACGTCGGCAGCATTACGTCAGCTCCGCATCATGAAAGCAATGGGGGTCAATGGGATACGCACATCACACAACCCTGCGGCTCCAGCGTTTTTGGACCTTTGCGATAGCTTGGGTTTTGTCGTGATGAGCGAAACTTTCGATGTCTGGAAAGGGCATAAAAATCCCTATGACTATCATTTATACTGGGACGAATGGTACAAGCGGGACTTTGTTGACCATGTCAAAAGGGACCGGAATCATCCGTCGCTGTTTATTTGGTGCCTGGGCAATGAAGCGCAGGAGCAATGGCATTCCAAAGCTGATGGTACAGCCATTCCGATCGCGCTGGCAGCAATCGTCGATAGTCTGGATGGCACACGTCCGACCACCATTGCCAATAATGAGCTTTCCAAAGCAAATCCGGTGCTGATGAGTTCGGCGGTAGATCTGATTGGCTACAACTATAACCATAAGAAATGGGCAAGCTTCCCACGGGACCATCCCGGAAAGAAGTTTATCGTAACGGAAAGCACCTCGGCGTTGGAAAGCCGCGGAACGTATGATTTGGTTCCTTATGATTCTAGTCGCATGTGGCCTGAACGATGGGATATTCCTTTTTCTGGCGGGAATGAAGACAGGAACATATCGGCTTACGACAATGTATTTACACCATGGGGATCAGATCATCAGACAAGCTTGAGGTTGATGGAAAGGTATGACCATATTGCTGGGATGTATGTATGGACGGGATTTGATTATCTCGGCGAACCCACTCCGTACACCTGGCCGGCACGAAGTTCGTACTTTGGTATTGTGGATCTAGCTGGATTTCCGAAAGATGTCTACTATCTGTATCAAAGCGTATGGACAGAAAAGCCGGTCTTATATGTATTGCCTCATTGGAATTGGAAGCAAGGTGATCGGGTAGATATCGTCGTGTATTTTAATCAGGCTGACCGGGTGGAGCTTTATCTGAACCGTAAAAAGATAGGGGAGCAGTCCAAAGACCCAGACCGGTACGACCTTGTATTTAAGGCCGTTGAATTTGAACCAGGGGAGATTGAAGTAATATCGTTTCAAGGTGGCAAGAAACTGCTAAGTAAAACGATCCGTACGGCAGCGAAAGCGCATCGTATACAATTGTCTTCAGAAAACGTGACTTTCAATTCGGCAAACAAAGAACTTGCCTTTGTGCATGCCTATATCGTGGACGAGTTTGGTACGATTGTTCCTGATGCAGACGATAAAATCGAATTTGAGGTGGAGGGAGACGGTGCAAAAATTGTGGCGACAGACAATGGCAATACAACGGATCTGACAAGCTTCCAATCAGCTTCACGCAATGCTTTTCATGGTAAAGTCTTGGCGATTGTCAGGAGCAAAAACAAAGGTAAAATACGGGTAAGGGCAAAAAGTGAAGGACTAATTTCGGGTGATATTCAACTTGAAGCCAATTAGTTCTTGGCTCTGGTCAGCGCCGGATTTGTATGTTTTTTTACTAATACGAGCAAGATCTTACTATGGTAAGATCTTGCTCGTATTAGTAAAAAATATAACCATATTTAGTATTACACTGTCTAACTATAGAATGTATTATAGAAACTAAAGAATGAATAAACTCCTTCGATTTCAGTAACGCGAACTTGAACAATTGTTTCATTTTTGGTGTCCTCAGCTTTTTCAAAATTTCCACCAATTTGATAATAATATTTTAAATGTTTAGTTTGTCGATAGGCGTTATGGCAAGCAATAACTGTTTCAAAACCTAATTGCGTATTATCCGTTTTAAACGAGCATTTTCTTCTTGGAGTACTTTTAGTTCTTTAAGGTGTTGAGCATCCATACCTCCGTATTTTTGCTTCCATTGGTAGAACGTAGCAGCGGAGGTCCCATGCTCTCTGCAGATATCCTTTGTGGCCTTTCCTGACTCATATTCCTTGAGAATATTGAAGATTTGATGTTCTGAAAATTTGCTCTTTTTCATAATATATAACAAACTAATTTAACATTTTTAATTTGTCTGAAAAACAGGTAGGTCTACCATTGGCGAAGTTCCCTTTACGTGGAGCTGGTCTTTATCTGATCGAGGGCAAGGTCATCCTTGAATATGGCTGCCCAAGTATCGAAGTGATCCGTTGTGGGAAAATGCCGTTAAAACCAGATCCGAGAAGTGAATAGGGGCAATGTCTCGTTTAGTAAATATAAACGTTATGAATATCATACAAGTCTCAAAATCTCAAGTTAAAAAAGAATGATCATAAAAAATTGCCTGGATATTTCCAGAATATCCAGGCGATAATTTTGATTACCGGAACCTTGTTAAGAGATTCGCTAAGTAGATTGGTGTATCAAAGTCTTCCTCCTCTTCCTTATATGGACCTTCAGCATAATTGAGCTTCCTGACTTCCAGAAATGCTTCATCTTTTGATAACCATTCAGCATTTATATTTGGTTTTATAGCGATCTGATAAATATTATCAATGAGTTTTGATGCACCGCTTTCAATATAGGTTTCAGCTGTATATGGATCGCCATCATAGAGTTTCCAGACTAAAAAGTACTCAAAAACACTGATGCAAATCACAAAAATTCCCTGGTCACTGGAATTCACCTCAAAACATATGCATCTATCTTCCACCGGAAAAGGGCTGAATATCGAAAATTTTATATCCGGAAAATTCGATTTCAAATCAACGATAATTTTTTTGGAAAGATCAGGATAATTTGCCAGAAAATCCCTGCCTTTCTGCTCAACCTTATCCGTTTTCGATGACTGGGGCATCCAAAAAAAATCCCAGTCGAAATACTCATCAATTATTTTTTCAAATCTATTCATTATTAAAAATTAATTACAAACGCCAGTTACAGGAAATTTCGGTGTTGTTCTACCACTTAAATTTAAGGAAGCTCGTGCTTCGGGATATGTTTTTTTTAATTGGCTTAAAAATTCAGCCAAAAATTTCGCGGGGAATGTTCCCAGCTGCATTTGCCTTTTTGTTGCCCTATAGGAGTATTTTTTCAGTATGTTCTGCATTGCATCATTTGCCGCAGCAGCGGCCACATTTGCAGCTTGAGCTGATGGCCTACTGCCACTTACACCAATTTCAAGATTAAAGTTTGATGTAACAATGGATGATTGGCCGGTTACAACAGTCCAGATATTTTCAAAATAACTATCCGAAATAGTACTGACTGTCAGTCCTTTTATTGAAGCTTCTTTCCAGCCGGGAAGGTTATCTCCTTCTGAAACAACTTCTGTAAAAGTAAAGGATTTTGAGCAAATCCTATTTGCCAATAACTGTTGTTGTTGTTCATCTGATAAATAATTATCTACCTCTTCCGGATTAACTGCCGGTGCTGGGTCGCCAATTCCGCCAAATGGTGGTGGTGTTGAAGGGGGATTATTTGGATTAGGGTTATTTGGATTTGGCCCATCGTCATCGTTTTGACAGATAACCATTAACCTAGTTTCACAATATGTATATGGAGCATCACCAGCACATATTTGTACATACACTGTCTTACATGGAGGCTGCTCATCTATTGAGCCATCAGCCTTTTTTGTTAGCGGAGCGTCTTTTCTTCCTTGCTTTATGACGAACTGCCGATCTTTATATTCTCCTTATGAAAGTGTACCATTTTTATAATCTTCATATACGACAATACCCGACTTAAATTTGTCAGAGTCATCGTTTGGTAAAACTTTAAGAATGGTAAACTTCCAATTATCTTCTTTGTAAGTTGCCTTTAACCAGATATCGTTGTTGATCGACAATTGCTTGTTGCCGTCTATAATCGGAAATATTTCTTTATCAGCTTTTAATGGAACATAAATTTCGCCATTATATTCCTGTTTAGCTGACCAATCAGGAGTATAATTTATCTCCTTATCAACTCTGGATGAACTCTGGACTTTAAAAGACTCGACGATTCCGTTTTCTTGTACTGCCAGATCACTATCATTGCGATTACATCCAATTAATAGAATAAGACAAAGAAAAATTTGCAAAATTTTGAATTTCATAATTTAGGGTTATTAGTTAATAAAAAATGGCTATTTTAAAATTACCTCTTAAATTACGAAATTTATTATACAAAAGGAATGGAAGCGATAAATATATTTACGATAGTTTAAATATATATCATTTGTAGATTTTATCTAGATGGAGTACACATATCTTTAATGGAGTACACATATCTTTATATGAATATAAAACTGTCCATATCTCCATATCTATTACACCAGAAGTCAGCCCATAAATGGTAAGCCTTCTCATCTGAAAATTCTTTTAAGCGCTGAAGTCTTTCTCCAACTTCAATTGGATTAAAACCGGGACCATTTATGATAAGCCAAGCTTCGCTGCATAATTCCAGTATTTGGGTTATAAATAGGGGGATAAATCTCTAGATACAATGATTGCCTACCTTGGGAAATGGCCTTCTTTCTTAATGTAACCTTTGACATAATGTTGTTTTTATTGGAAAATTAAACAATGAGAAATAGCATCAAGTACTACGAGTCCTGAGAGGCATTATTTGGCTTAGTGACGCCAATCAAGATGGATAACCTACCCGCAATATTCGTTTCGCAGGATCTTAATTAAGATTGGCTCTATTAATTTTTTAGGGATGTACACGAATTTTCCTTTTTGAAATTTTGGAATTTTATGCCTCTGAATCAGGCTTCGTAAGGAAGTCTCAGAAAGCTTATATTCTTCAAGAATCTGCCCAATATTAAAGCAGTCTTTCAATGGAATATTTGAAAGGTCAGAATTTGAGATATCATTGTTTTTGATTGGCTCTCTTTGTATAACGAAAAGAGCATCAATATCCTTTTTTAAAATCCTTATTCTTCTTACAGATAAATTCCCTGCTGCCAGTCTTCCTGATTTGATTAATCTGTAAACGGTGCGACGGTCGCATTTTAGTAAGGTGGCTGCTTCTTTTACTGTTAAATAATCCAGGGTCTTGATATCAAAATAGGAGTCAGGATTTTCTTTAGCTTTTGGTTGTTTAATTGCGGTATCTGGATCTGCTGTACTCCCTCGCAATCGTAATTCCCTTACTTTAGCTTTGTAAGCTCTTTGTGCACATTTATGGCAACAATACTTTGTTACTGTAGTTCTTGCAATGAATTCCTGCCCACAGTGATGGCAGATTCCTTTAAGTTTGATGTTTGAACTCATAATATTTTATTTGTGAAAGGTCAAACATCATTTAAGGTACAATAAGGTACATTAAAGTACAATTAGATACATTTAAGTACCTTAAGTGACATAATCTCTCCCGGATTACAAAAAATAAAATATTAATAGTTGGAGGGGTAAATAAGGGGTAAATTATAACAAAACAAACCAAATACCTTAAAATTCATACAAAATTAAAAATAATGTAAATGATTGAATTTTAGATTGTTGGTTTGTTTTTCTTTGTTTTATTTTATCTATTTACTTTCCGATACAAAACTTGGAAAAGATATTATCCAATAAATCGTCTGTAGAAACACTTCCGGTGATTTCACCAAGATGATATAAGGCTTGGCGTATATCCATCGCTAGAAAATCAGAAGTGACAGGATTGTCAATACCATAGATTACGCGGTCCAGTGAATCTGCTGTTTTTTGTAGCGCTTCTACGTGACGGATGTTGGTGACCATGACATCGTCGGTATTTAAATTTCCTAATTGTACACGGTTGATCAATTCGTCTTTCAGTTCCTCGACACCGATTTGTTCTTTCGCTGAAATGTAAAGCGGATTAAGGACATTGTAAACCTCTTTTTGCGCCTCAGAAAGCAAATCTGATTTATTGATAATGGTGACAAATGGAATTTGTAGGCGCTCGATTTCAGGTAATTGCGCTTGTACTTCCTCGACTTTGTCCTGTGTAGGGTCAAATAGGTAAATGATCAATCGCGCCTGTTTCATCTTTTCACGGGTACGCTCAACACCTTTTGCTTCAATAACATCTGCCGTCTCACGTATACCTGCTGTGTCAATAAATCGGAATGTGACGCCATGAATATTAATTTCATCTTCAATGGTATCGCGCGTTGTTCCTGCAATATCAGAAACAATGGCACGTTCTTCGTTTAAAAAAGCATTCAATAGCGTTGATTTTCCTACATTAGGTTTTCCGGCAATGACAACAGGAACACCATTTTTTAGGACGTTACCCTGTTCAAAAGATTGCACTAATTTTTGAACAATAACCTGTATTTTGTTGATTAGATTTTTTAGCTGATCCCTGTTGGCAAATTCCACATCTTCTTCCGAAAAATCAAGCTCTAATTCAATCAGTGAAGCAAAGTGAATGAGATCTTCACGAAGGGATTTAAGCTGATTGGAAAAGCCACCACGCATCTGCTGCATCGCCACTTGATGTGAGGCGGCAGAATTGGATGCAATTAAATCGGCAACTGCTTCTGCTTGGGATAAATCCATTCCGCCATTGAGAAATGCACGTAAGGTAAATTCTCCCGGACGGGCAGCACGTGCTCCTTTTTTGATGAGTAAATTTACAACGCGCTCAATAATATATTTGGAGTTATGCGTTGATATTTCCACCGAATTTTCTCTCGTATAGGAGTTCGGGGCTACAAATAAGGAGACCAATACTTCGTCAATGATCTCTTCGCCATCGCGTATGGTTCCGAAATGGATGGTATGTGATGCTTGTTGAAGTAGGTTCTTTCCTTTAAATATTTCGTTCGTAATTTTTATGGCATTTTGGCCCGAAACGCGTATGACAGCAATAGCGCCGTTTGTTCCGGAAGATGTCGCTAATGCAACAATGGTATCTTCAGTGATATATCCTGTATTTGACATGGTACAAAGATACGTTAAATTGAAGTAATGGATTCTATATATTGCGGCACAAATTAAATTCGTCGCGATCGATTAAACCTTTGTTCAAACATTGAAGTCATACCCATAGAAACGCTTGTAAAAAAGAATGGAACACAGGCGGAGTGGAATTGATTTTTAAATTTAAATTATACTGTTATGAGAAAGATGATATACTTCGCGTTGGCAATTGGAGGACTGGTTTTAATCGCTCCTCAACAATCTTCGGCTCAACATCGTGGACATGAACGTGAATGGAAACAGGACAAAGAGCGTAGAAAATATGAAGAGAAAAGGGATAAGGAATATCGAAAATATTTAGAAAAACGCGAAAAAGAAGACCGTAAGTATCATAAAGAAGTAGCTAAGTCATACCGAAAAGGATACCGTCATGGAGCACCAGCCTGGGCAAGTGCACATCGTTACGATAGTAGACACCATGTATACTTTAGAGATTACAAAACATTCTACGATCCTTACAGAGGAGGTTACGTGTATATGCGCAATGGTCGTTGGAATTTTTCAGCAAATGTACCTTCATTTATGTTAAATGTCAACTTGGGAGCAGCCAATATCCGGATTGTAAAAGATGTTGCAATTAGCAGACATCCTGAAGATTTTTACAACGACTACCGTTGGGATTAGAAAGAATTTATCTTGTTGTTTGAATAAAAAAGCCTCAATCTTTAGGAAGATGAGGCTTTTCTTTTTGCTAGTCTTCTTCGAAACTGACTTTATTTACTTCAAGCGACTTTATCCGCGCTAACGATTCAATTCTTAAATTGGGCAATTCTCTTAATCTTTTGCCACCTTCCTGGAAGGATTTTTCGATAATAAATCCCATGCCCAATACTGAAGCCCCCGATTGTTTAACGAGATCGAGCATACCAAAAGCGGCATTCCCATTAGCCAAAAAATCGTCTATAAAAAGAACATTGTCGCTCGGCGTAAGAAACTCTTTGCTGACACAGATGTCATAGGTTCGGTTCTTGGTAAATGAATGTACCTGGCTTACATACATATCAGCCATGGTGGTCGGTTTTGCTTTTTTTACAAATACAACCGGTAATTCCAAAAGGTAGCCAAGCATGATCGCTGGGGCTATTCCGCTTGCTTCAATTGTAATGATTTTATTGATCGGGAGGTCTGCAAAACGACGGACAAATTCCACCGCAATAGATTTCATCAATACGGGGTCCATCTGGTGATTGATGAAGTTGTCTACTTTAAGTATGCCTCCTGCAAGACTTTTACCGTCATGAAGGATTCTATCCTTTAATAATTTCATGTTTTACTCGTATAAATATAGCGCGCTATGTCAAAATTGTGATTTGTTAATCCTTAATCCATCTCCATCTGATAGAGGTTATTGAACTCTTCCTGATGATGTTCGAGAATTACCTTTCTTTTCATTTTCAAGGTTGGTGTTAACTCTCCATTTTCAATAGTAAATTCATCTGTTAAAATAATTGGTTTCTTAATCTGCTCCCAGTTACCAAAGTGTTGGTTCGCCCGACGTACCTCCTGATTGACTTTTTTTACTATGGCAGGGTCAGTCAGAAAATCATCCTTTGTCATGGTTGCAAGTTCAGGAGCATCTGTTCTGGCCCAATCCAACAAATGGGCATAGTTTGGTACAATAAAGGCAGAAGCAAACTTCATCCCGTCACCGATAACCATTGCCTGTTCAATAAATTTAGATTCAACGAGCTTGGTTTCGATAGGTTGTGGTATGACGTACTTCCCGCCAGAAATTTTGAACATCTCTTTTTTTCGGTCAATGATTTTCAAGAATTTTTCATCTTCCCACTTTCCAATATCTCCGGTATGCAGCCATCCATCAATGATGGTTTTATCCGTTTCGGCCTTGTTCTTATAGTATCCCATCATGACATTAGGGCCTTTTACTAATATTTCCCCGTCTTCAGCAAGTTTTATTTCAACAAAACGGACAGGAAGGCCAACAGTACCTATGCGTATTCCTTTGATATAATGATTGACCGAAATGAGTGGGGAGGCTTCGGTCATGCCGTAACCCTCATATAATGGAATTCCTGCAGCTAAGAAGGCACGTGTTAACTTGCTGTGAAGAGAGGCTGATCCAGAGGCAACGGTAAGTAATTCGCCACCCAATGCTTCATACCATTTATTAAGGACAAGTTTCTTGGCAAGCTTTAGTTTGAGATTATAGGATAGACTTCTTTTCTCAGGATTTGGATCATATTCTTCTGCAACTGAAACAGCCCAATCAAATACTTTTCGTTTGAAACCACTGAGATCATGACCTGTTTTCATAATTTTCTCATAGACTTTTTCAAGAATACGTGGGACAACGGTCATGATATGAGGTTTTACTTCCTTCAGATTATCACCAATCTTGTCAAAAGATTCTGCGATATAGATCGTAAAGCCAAGATACATATAGGTATATAAAACCATACGCTCGTAGGCGTGACAAGGAGGGAGAAAGGTCAGTCCTCGGTCATAAGCTTTACAAGGGGTAATTTCTGCTGCGCCCAATACATTGGAAAAAATATTGTTGTGTGACAGCATTACGCCTTTTGGTTTGCCCGTTGTACCGGAAGTGTAAATCAGGGTAGCGAGATCTTCAGGTTTAACCTGGTCACGTAGTGCTGCTAGTTTTTCTAAGGAGCAATTGGAGCCTATATCATTAAGTTCTTTCCAGCTACGTGTGCCTTCCTGATCTGCGATACAAAAAATATACTTCAATGTATAGATTGAGTCGGTTAGATTCATCAGGCGATCGTACAAGCTTTTGTTACTGACGATGCAAACCCTGATTTCGGCATCATTAAAGATATATTGATAGTCTGTATCCGTAATATTTGGATAGATGGCGACCACTACTGCACCAATTTGCTGGATTGCAAAGTCAATCAAATGCCATTCCATACTGCTGCCGGCAATGAGACCAACTTTCTCGTTGGGTTTCACGCCAAGTTCAATCAGCCCTTTGGAGAGGCTGTCTACTTGTTCAAGAAAATCTGCCGTTTTGATGTGGTTCCACTTGCCGTCTATTTTGTGTGCAAATATGTCAAGATCGGGGTATTTGCCCATCTGTTGACGTGCAAGATCAAATAATCTAAGTTTTTCTTCCATTTCAAATCGTATTCTTTTAAGCTCCGGGGGAGCACCCTTCCAGTATGAACTTTGTTTTAAGGGAAAAGTTTGCAAACATAAATAATAGTTTCAAGAATATGGAATGATTTTGTAATTAGCTTGTTTCAAAAGGACGAAGGGGAGGCGAGTGGATAGGTAAAGTGCTTTTGTGCTTTTCAAAAGTAGGATGTTTCTTGGAAACCAATTGAGAATAGCTCCTTGAGTAGATGAACTTGATGCCCGTTAATTATAAAAAAAGCTAGTCGTTATCGACTAGCTTTTCTTCTTTGTTTTTCTTTGATCAAAAGCCCCAGCTCCCGACCTGTCGCTCCTGCGACGGAAGTATTTTCTTGTGCTCTACGGAAAAGGTATGGCATCACTGCTTTAACAGGTCCGTAAGGCATGTATTTAGCAACATTGTAGCCGTGTGCAGCTAAATTGAAGCTCAGGTTATCAGACATACCCAATAATTGTGCAAAGAAAATACGGTCGATTGATCTGTCGATACCACGTCTGTCAATTTCTTTTGCCAATAGCATGCTGCTATCTTCATTGTGCGTACCTGCCATCAGTCCAAAATTGTCCAAATGATCCAATATAAATTCAATAGCGTCGTTGTAATCTCTATCTGAAGCTTCTTTATTGGGTTGAATAGGGTCTGAATATCCCTTTTGTGCGGCACGTGCACGCTCGATTTCCATATATGCACCACGTACAATCTTGGCACCCATGTGGAAGCCTCTTACTTTGGCGTATTCAAAATCAGCTTTCAATGATGCCAACTTATCACTTCGGTACAATTGATAGGTGTTATAGACAATAGGTTTTTCCATATTGTATTTTTCCATCATTTCACGTGCAATATCATCGATCGCATCCTGAATCCATGAATGTTCAGCATCCACCAATACTTTTACACCAGCTGCATGACAAGCTTTACAGATGCGATCGGTACGATCCAACATGCGTTGGTATTCTGCTTGTTCGCTCTCTGTCAAGGTCTCTTTCGCATTGACTTTTTCAAACAGTTCAAATCGGCCTAATCCGGTTGGTTTAAATACCGAAAATGGAATGTACTTGTTTTTACTTGCCGCAACTACGGTACGTAATACCTCTTCGCAACAGGCGTCAAATGCACTTTCTGTTTCCTCTCCTTCAACGGAATAATCCAATATTGTCCCTACACCATTCTCTCCCAATTCGTTGATTGCTGTTTCGCAACCTGCGATGGTCTCTCCACCACAAAAATGCTTGAAGATTGTTTTACGGATGATGCCTTGGATAGGCAGTCCTATGTTTAGGGCAAAGTTGGTCATTGACGGACCTACTTTTGTCAAGAAGTTATTCGCTATTATTTTGAATAACCAATACGCTCTTTCCAAATCCTTATCGCTTTTACCTTTAAAAGCAATCTCTGTATTATCAAAGGATAATGTCTTGGGCTCAGAATTCTCAATCATAATCTTTATTTGCAATAAGGCAAATGTAGCAATTTAGTAAGCATTAAAACGATGATAATTCTTGTATTCCTCAGTTAAACCACTATTTTTGTGAAATGCAAGAATTTAAAATCGAGGGCGAATATATCCAGCTTATACAGTTACTTAAAGCTTTAAATTGGGTAGAGCATGGCGCTATGGCTCAATGGGTTGTGGCGGAAGGGTATGTGAAGTATAATGGGCAGGTTGATTACCGGAAAAGACTCAAATTAAGACCAGGAGATGTTGTTGAATTTGATGGGATGCAAATAAAATTGGTGTAATATTAAACAATATTGGTAAATAGAAAACTTAAACCTTAAAGAATCGTAGAATGGAAGTCATAGAAAGTTTGGGCTATCAGGTATATTTTGATGATACGTTGGCCTCTTTAGAGGCGTTTTTAGCTGAGCGCAATTACTCAAAGATCATCGTATTGGTGGATACCAATACCTTGGATAATTGTTTGCCGCTATTTCAGCAAGCTTTACCCAATTTAGCGAATTATGATGTGATAGAAGTAGATCCGGGCGAAGAAAATAAAAATATTGATTTCTGTATTGGTGTATGGCATAATATGCTCGATTTCGGAGCCGATAGACATTCATTGATGATCAATCTTGGCGGTGGTGTGGTGACCGATATGGGGGGATTTGCCGCATCGACTTTCAAAAGAGGGATGGATTTTATTCAAATTCCGACGACTTTACTTTCTCAGGTAGATGCATCAGTAGGAGGTAAAACCGGTATTGATATGGGAAGTGTGAAAAATATTATTGGAACTTTTGCACAACCCCAAGCTGTTTTTATTTCAAGCCAGTTTTTGAAAACCTTAGATCAACGTCAGTTAATCTCAGGTTTTGCTGAAGTAATCAAACATGGACTGATCTTCGATCGGGCTTATTATGAGCGAGTGAAAACATTGGAGATCGATCAAATCGACAATTCTTTGGTCAAACATTCTGTTTCGATCAAAAACCGTGTTATCCTTGAGGATCCGAAAGAAAAGGGACTGCGTAAAATTTTAAACTTCGGTCATACAATTGGTCATGCTATTGAGGGATACTCGTTGTTGAACGATGCTTCATCTTTATTACATGGAGAAGCTATTGCTGTAGGAATGATTTGTGAGGGGTATCTATCGCATAAATTGAATGGTTTGCCTTTGGATGAATTAAACGATTTGATCCAAACCTTCAGAAAATATTTCAACGATTACACATTTGATTCATCCATTGATACAGCCTTGTTGGATCTGATGCGAAATGATAAGAAAAACCTGTCCAATCAGATCGGTTTCGCATTGCTTGACCAAATTGGCAGTTGTCAATATGATATCTACGTTTCTGAGGAAGATATTATTGAAAGTCTTGATTTTTACCGTGAGCTAATCACACAATAATAAAACAGAAAAGCCGTGTATCGGGAGAATGTACGGCTTTTCTTTACAGCTATTTTTATCGCAATTTCATTGCGGAAAATAGTAAACCTAAACTTAAATCATCATAATAACCATTTATATCATGAATAGAATCTTCATTTTTCTGTTTCTCCTGTTGGGGATATCAGCTGCTGTTCAGGCACAAAGGCAAGTATTAATCTTTAGCAAGACAAAAGGGTTTAGACACGGAAGCATCGAAAAGGGTGTACAGGTACTTAAACAATTGCTAGATAAAGAAAAGATAAAATCTGATCATTCGGAGGATGCTGCTCTGTTTACAGATCAGGGATTGAAAAAATATGACGCTGTTATCTTTCTGAGCACAACTGGCGATATTCTCGATAATGCGCAACAGGAAGCTTTTGTGCGGTATATCCAATCAGGAAAAGGGTTTGTGGGTATCCATGCCGCGACGGATACTGAGTTTGATTGGCCATGGTATAACGGCCTTGTAGGAGCATATTTTGCGTCTCATCCTGCCGTACAAAAAGCCAAAATTGATGTGCTGGATAGAAAACATCCGGCCACCAAGCACCTCGATCCGATCTGGTGGCACAAAGATGAATGGTATAATTTCAAGGACGTGAAGGACGGATTGCATGTTTTGATGAATTTGGATGAAAAAAGCTACCAAGGTGGAAAAATGGGTGATCAACATCCAATCTCCTGGACCCAGAGCTACGATGGAGGGAAAGTCTTCTATACTGGGCTTGGACATACCGATGAGTCCTATGACGAACCTGAGTTCCAAAAACATTTAATTGGAGGAATTTTATCTGTTCTTCCCAAGAAAAAGTAACTTATTTTATAGTTGGCGTTTTCTTAAATAGGGCATGGTACATGCTTCTATGTGCCAATAGCACAATGAAAAGTCCCAAATGGAATGACCATTTGGGACTTTTTTTATAATTGATGGCGAAATGGGAAGAGAACTGATTTTGCCATTTGATCGGGTTTAATAGTTCAGTTTGTATTTTGCACCGATACTAAACCAACGACCGGGCATTGGAACGGCGGCAGCTTCTATATAGCTCTTGTCAAATATATTCTGAACATCCACAAAGATGTTTAAGTCGTGGAGTTGGTACGACCCTCTTACGTCAGCAATGAAATAAGATTTGTAACTGATACGCTCATTAAAGCGGTTTGCAGAAGTTAACATCCAGTTCTTGTGGTTTATGGTAAAGTTGGCAATAACTTGATGCCTTAAGCTTTCAATAGCATATTTGGATAGTATCCCGTCTGCTAATGTTATGCTTGGATTGAGATAATTATAACTTAACGTTGTAAAGTATCGTGTCGTTGCGCTGGGATCATTGATATTATATCGGAATGAAGCATTGAATCCATCAATTTTGTTTTTTCCAATATTTATTGGTTTCCACGGAATGACCGTTCCGCTTCCTGTAGTGGCATCCTCTTTTTGCCAGTCTATGAAATCGCTTATCCTTCGATGGAAATAGCCCGCTTGAGCAATAATCCGATTGGATAAGTATTTTATACCACCTTCGATCTGATAGGCATTTTCAGAGCTCAGTGTGGGGTTTCCGACGTTGGCTGTCTGATTGGTGTAAAGATCCGTAAAGGAAGGGATCCGCTGGCTAGAACCTGCGTTGACTACAATCTTCCAATGTTCGGTAATATCATATCCCAAATCTAGACCCGGGAATACCTGCCAGCCAAATTTTGAGTTGTAATTGATGTAGGCACCAGAGTTGATCATCAGTTTTTTGATCGCCTCTGTTTTGAATTCAAGGTAGCCGCCGTAATTCTCCCGGTTATGGTCGCCAATACTGGTGCTATTGATGCGTTCAAATCGACTTTCCAGTCCTAGGCCAAATGTACCATAACTTTGCTCCAATGTAGCATTGATTTCTGCTCCGAAGACGTTGCTGTAATGTTTGGATCTACCTTTGGTTGTTTCTCGGCCTAAATACCAATATTCATCTTCGTTGTAGCGATTACTGAGGCGTGGACTGATGGAAAATGCCTGTGTTAATTGATGCTTGGACTGCAGGGAAGCGAAAGCTGTCTTAACCTGTTCATAAGCTTCCTTGTCACTCGGTGCAGCATAGTAGCCATTGGCTCCAAATTGATTGTTGATATAGCCAACATTGGCTTTTATCATATTGGCTGTATTCGGTTGATATGTCCCGTCATAATAAAGTTTATTATTGTTGGAGGCCGTATTGTAACGTTGTCCATTCGAATCTTCGTGGCCAAAATATAAACCGTGGCTTGTTTGCTTGGTTAAGAACTGTGAGCCAAGCTGAACACCTTTACCATAATACTTGCCTGCACTTGTCTGCTCATTATCTTTGAATGAAGAACCACTATATACCTGGGCACTTATTTGATTTGATTCAATTTTCTTTGTTACGATGTTAATGGCACCGGTTAGTGCATTAATACCGAAAATCCGTGAAGCTGGCCCCCGAATGATTTCAATACGCTCGATGGCCTCCAGAGGAACCGGAAGGTTCATATTGTGATGGGCACTCTGTGGATCGGTGATTTTAACACCATTGAGTAGGATCGCCGTCTGTTCAAAAGACCCCCCGTCGATACTTATATCTGCCTGCGAACCGAATGGTCCACGTTGGCGAATATCAACGCCTGGGATATTGCTAAGCAATTCGTTGATTGATCGATTTGGGAGTCTCTGTATATCTTCCTGCGTCAATATTTGGATATTCTTGCTTTGTTTTGAAAAAGGGATCTGTAAGCGATTTTGATTAATGATGACTTCGCCCAAAGCGGTTGTGTCTTTAATCTGAGCAGTCGCAGCTCCAATACTCAGCACTAATGCAAGGTTGGTTAACGTAATATTCTTATTCAACATGCTTTCCTAGATTTTACGCTGCAAAAGTAGCTTAGCTGACTAAAAAATAAATAGTCCGGTGTGAATAATACTGGTAGTCCGGGTGATGTTTTGTAGCCTTTTTACATCCATTCTTCTCGACCGATACGCTTTTTTCCCGTTATATCGATGTGATCTTGCTTGTCGGTGCTTTTTATTTTTTCGATGTTGGTCAAGTCGGGTTGGCCGGATTCGAGCCAGGCTGAATACCAATAGGAAGCAACGCGTAAGATGGTTTTTTGCATTCTCCTTTCAACCATACCGTTCATGGCTTCATGATAAGCTATAGCATACCTGTCGGAATAGGTCCATACCAATTGATTGTTTCGCTCAATAAAAGATTTTTTTTGAGACGCCTTAAATTGACGATTGAGCCGGGCTTCAATGCTCAATACAGAATCCACAAGGCGATTGCTTTCACGGACGATAGTCCAGGCTTCCGCTAAGGGATCTTTGATATAGTTGGCTTTTCCAACGCGAAGGTTGTATTTTTCTGAAAACATTTCCGGTAAGCGGCTCTCCCAGAATGCATGTATACCTTGTTGATGCGTTAGCTGTCCATTATAATTTTTAGTCGTGTGCAATGGAACATGGGCATCAGCAATATAATGGCCGAGTTCTGCAGAGTGTTTGATAATCCGTTTATAATCTTTTGTTTGAAAGGCCTTAACAAGCTTTTGGTAGGTAAGATTGATTTGCCAGGGCACAATGCCATTTTTTAACAATTGCTTTTCTTGAAATTTCTCTTTGGCCTGTGACCAATGTATCGGTATAGAGTCAACTGTACCTTCCTTACGATAGTCCTCTAAATCTATAAAATGTCTTGGGCCTTCAGCGCTGTCTGTGAAGCAGCGTTTATCTGGATCAACAGCTTTTTCGGTAATAAGGTCAATATTGGATTTATAGAACTTAGCCAACTGAGCGGGGAGCGCAAAGACGGCATAATGATTAATTTTTTTATGAGCAAAAAATCCCCATGATGTTAGAATTAGCATGGCGACTATGCAAAGCATCCGATAAAAAAGAGACTTCATAAGGTATCAAACTGGCTATTAATTAATTGTTGATATTAAATATACATAAAGGAAAATTAAAAATGGATTAACGAATTTTTTTGTTGATGTTAATTTATATTTTCTTAACATAACTAAACAATAAAATAATATTGATACTCGTTAAAATTGATTAATTTGCCGACACAAAATGCAGTCGTTATGAAGATATTGTATGCCGTACAAGGGACAGGAAATGGACATCTGAGCCGGGCAATGGATATTGTTCCTTGTTTGAGGGAGTTAGGGGAAGTCGATGTTTTGGTTAGTGGAATTCAAGCAGATCTATCATTACCTTTCGAAGTGAAATACCGTTTTCACGGGTTGAGTTTTATCTTTGGTAAATCCGGCGGAGTAGATCTTTGGAAAACTTTTATGAGTTCGACGATCCGTAAATTTACGAATGAAATTAAGAGCTTGCCCATAGAAAACTATGATTTGGTGATCAATGATTTTGAACCGATTTCTGCTTGGGCTTGTCATTCAAAAGATTTGGAATGCATTGGGTTGAGCCATCAGATCGCTGCCTTAGATCCATCGAGTCCTAAGCCAGAAGATAGTGATATGCTGGGCAAATTTATTATGAAAAATTATGCTCCGTCTACCCATTCCTATGGTTTCCATTTCAAGCGGTACGCCAAGAATATTTACCAACCGGTTATCCGTAATGCTGTTCGTGAATTGAATGTCACAGATCAGGGACATTACACGGTTTACCTCCCGGCATATGACGATGCGCATCTTTTAAAGCATTTGATGAAGTTTCCGGATGTGAAGTGGGATGTTTTTAGCAAACATAATTCGAAGGCATTTGACATGAAAAATGTAACGATAAGACCGATCAATAACCAATCTTTTATTGATAGTATGGCATCTTCTTCTGGAGTTTTATGTGGGGCAGGTTTTGAAACACCGGCAGAAGCGTTATATTTGAAAAAGAAACTGTTAGTTATCCCGATGAAGAACCAATATGAGCAGCATTTGAATGCAGCGTCATTGGAAGAGATGGGGGTGCCTGTAATTTCGAGCTTAAAACAGAAAAACATGCTGGCGATAGAAGCCTGGCTCAACAGTAAATCTAGGGTTGAAGTTGATTACCCTAATATCACGCAGGAAATTATAAATGAAATCGTGCAGAAGCACCGTTAAACAAACATGAAGTATATTGCATTAGCCCTATTATCCTTGACAACAGTCACAGGATTTGCCCAACAAAAAAAAACGAACACGACGGCGAAGAAGAAGGTCGTCGCAACTAAATCAAGTACAACAAATCAACTGAAAACGAAGGCCGATTCTGTGTCTTATGCGTTTGGTGCCGATATCGGAAATTCACTAAAATCTATTGAGATCGATTACTTGAAGTCAGATGTTATTGCAAAAGCAATTTCGGATGTCTTGAAAGGGGATAAATCGCTATTGGAAGAAGGCCAAGGAAGAGCTGTTATCCAGCAGGCGATCATGGATGTTCGTGCTAAAAAAGAGGCTGCTAGTCGTGCTGAGGAAGATAAATTTTTTACCGAAAATGCAAAGGTCGCTGGAATGAAATCTACAGCTGAAGGAATTCAATATCTTGTTCTAAATCAGACGGAAGGTCCAAAGCCAAAAAGTGACGATGAGGTAACAGTGCATTATAGAGGTACCTTACTTAATGGAAAGCAATTTGATAGCTCATATGACCGTAAGGAGCCATTGAAACTATCCTTGGGTCAGGTGATCAAAGGTTGGCAGATTGGAATCCCGTTAATGTCGAAAGGTGCAAAGTATAAATTTTTTATACCAAGCAGATTAGCCTATGGCGAACGGGCAACAGGTGAAATTCCTGCAAACAGCACATTGGTGTTTGAGGTAGAATTGCTTGATATTGGTGCAGATGGAACAACGTAAATTAGGTAATACAAGCTTAATCGTTTCGGAAATAGGTTTGGGCTGTATGTCGTTAAAAGGCAATCAGTCCAAACAATCCAAAGATATTATCCAAAAAGCTTACGAGAACGGGATCACTTTCTTTGATACCGCTGATCTCTACGATAAAGGCCTAAACGAGATGATCGTCGGGGAGAGTGTGCAAAGCTTTCGTAAGCATATTGTGCTGGCGTCGAAAGTTGGTAACCTTTGGCGTGCAGATGGATCCGGCTGGGATTGGAAGGCTTCGAAGGACTATATTATCAAGGCTGTGGAAGGTTCGTTGTCACGTTTAAAAACGGATTACATCGACCTCTATCAGTTACATGGTGGTACTATAGAAGATCCGATAGAGGAAATTGTTGAAGCGTTTGAGTTGTTGAAGAAACAAGGGAAAATCCGTGCTTACGGCCTTTCATCAATTCGCCCAAACGTTATCAAGGCATTTTTGTCCAAATCTGACATTGCCTCAGTAATGATGCAATATAGTCTATTGGATAGAAGACCAGAGGAAGAAATCAGTGGCTTGTTGGAAGAACGGGGCGTAAGTATCGTCGTACGCGGTGTATTAGCCAAAGGTGTTCTCATCAACAAACCTATAGAACCTTTTCTTCAGTATAGTTCGGGAGAGGTGGCCCATATCGTGAGAAACTTGGCAAATCTTTCCAAACGTATCGGAAAAGACAATATGATTGTTGCACTTTCTTATGTGCTTTCTAACCCAGCTGTTGCTACAGCACTCGTTGGTGTGAGTACCAAATTGCAATTAGATGAATTGATCAGAGCAAAAGCGCAGATTATCAAATTAAGTAATTCGGATAAGCAGGTTCTATTGGAAGGTGTCCGGTCGTTATACTATACCGAACACCGGTAAGCTTTACTATTTATTGAAAAATAGTCTTAATATTTTAGTGAGGTCTTCTTTTGTATCCACGGCGACCGTTTCATGCGTTGTAATTGCCGTTTGAATGGCGTAACCGTTTTCTAACCAGCGTAGCTGTTCCAATGCCTCTGCTTCTTCTAGCATAGAAATGGGAAGTTGTGTCAGGGCTTTTAATGTATCTACCTGGTAAGCATATATTCCGATATGTTTATAGAATTTTTGCTTTTGTAACCATTGGTCTTTTTCCACACCTCTTAAAAAAGGAATGGTCTGCCTACTAAAGTAGATTGCTTCTCCTTTGCTGTTTCGGACAACTTTAGGGATGTTTACATTGAATAGTTCTTCCTCCGCTGTAATTTCCTTGACTAGGGTCGCTATCTGCGTAGTGGTATCTTCAAAACAGTGTGCTAAAAGATCAATTTGCGCTGGGTCGATAAAGGGTTCGTCGCCCTGTATATTGATGGCAACATCATAACCTTCTATATTCGTTATGACTTCGGCGCAACGATCTGTTCCTGATTGGTGGTGCTCTGCTGTCATTACCACCTTGCCACCAAAGGAAAGTACAGTTTGTGCTATGCGTTGGTCGTCAGTAGCAACAACAACTTCGTTTAATTTTGTTGATTTCTTGACCTGTTCGTAGACACGTTGGATCATCGTTTTTCCTTCGATGTCGATCAGGGGTTTTCCAGGGAATCTGCTCGACGCATATCGGGCAGGGATAATACCTAAAAATTTCATCTTTTATTTTTTATCAATGGATGGGCAACTGGAATTTATCAAAAAGCCTGTAAAATAACGTGATTTTACAGGCTTTTTAATGTGCTGATTATTCAAATAATCCGAATAATTCGGCTTCAATCTTTTGGATGATACCGCCGAGATCTTCTGGATTTTTGGTGAAATCCAGATTGTCCTTGTCCAGAATCATTACCTTACCTTCTTTGTAATTATTGATCCATTTATCGTATTTATCGTTCAGCTTCGACAGATAATCCAAGCGAATTGCGGATTCATAGTCACGGCCCCTTTTTTGGATATTATTCACCAGGGTAGGGACAGAGGCTTTGAGGTAAATCAATAAATCTGGAGGTTTGATATAGTGGATAATGCTTTGAAAAATATTACTATAGTTTTCAAAATCACGTGCGCTCATCAAACCCATATCATACAAGTTTTCGGCAAAGATATAAGCATCTTCATAAATGGTACGATCCTGAATCATATCAATGCCAGTTTCCTGCAATTTTACAATATGTCTAAAGCGACTGTTGAGGAAAAAAATCTGAAGATTGAATGCCCAGCGTTTCATGTCCGAATAAAAATCTTCCAGATAAGGATTGTTGTCTACAGCTTCAAACTGAGGTTCAAATTTAAAGTGACTGGCTAACATTTCGGTCAATGTTGTTTTGCCGGCACCTATATTTCCAACGATAGCTATGTGCATATTATTTCTAGCTTAATAAAATCTTTTAATACCAATAATCTCACGAACCTCTTTCAGTGTCTTGTGCGCAGATTCGCTTGCTTTTTCAGCGCCCATTTTTGCAACTTTAGCAATGTATGCATCATCGTTTGATATATCCTCAATGCGAGAGCGTACATCGTTGGTTGCAAGTACCATATCTTCTGCCAATTGTTTTTTGAAATCACCATAACGAATTTCGCATTTGTTATAGAGTTCATCAAAATGCTGTAACGTATCTGCAGTAGATACGACCTTCATTAAATCAAAAAGATTTTGGATAGCTTCAGGCTTAGGCTGGTTCATCTCAGTTGGACCAGAATCGGATACAGCACGCATCACCTTTTTACGAATTACGGTTTCACTATCCGATAGATAAATACAATCTGCCTCACCATTGGATTTACCCATTTTTCCCTGGCCTGCAAGTCCGGGAACTTTCACCAATTTGTCGGAATAGGAGAATGCAAATGCTTCTTTAAAATAATCTACGTTGTATAAGCGATTGAAGCGATTGCCAAAAGTCCGCGTCATCTCCAAATGTTGTTCCTGATCTTTTCCTACTGGAACCTTTGTGCCATGGTGAATCAATATATCACAGGCCATCAAGACCGGATAGGTCAATAAACCTGCGTTAACATTGTCGGGATTGCTTCTAACTTTATCCTTAAATGCTGTAGCACGTTCAAGCTCGCCGAGATAGGCGTTCATATTCATGTATAGATAGAGTTCCGCAACTTCTGGAACATCTGATTGAACGTAAATAGTCGATTTTTCGGGGTCTATTCCTGCAGCTAAATATTCAACAATAACTTGGCGAACCGTTCCCTGAAGTCCATGAGGAGTGGGGTGGGTCGTTAGTGAATGTAAATCCGCAATGAAAAAAAAGCAATTATATTCGTTTTGCATTTTCACAAAATTGCTCAATGCGCCGTAGTAATTTCCTAAATGTAATTTTCCGGTACTTCTGATACCGCTAACAACTGTTTCCATATTCCTGCGAATTTACGCATAAATTTGACAAAGTCGAATTAAATTCGGTCGGTGACTCCTTTTTAGGAATTGCGTTATTTTTTTAATTTTTTAGCTTCATTCCAATAAACGTCCATTTCTTCTAAACTCATTTCCTGCAGCTGTTGCTTATTTTCAGCGGCTTTTTGTTCTAAATAGGTAAACCGCTCAATGAATTTTTTGTTGGTGCGTTCTAGAGCATTTTCAGGATTGATACCAATATGCCGCGCATAATTTATTAAGGAGAATAAGAGGTCGCCAAATTCCCCTTCTGCTTTTTCCTGATCCATTGGAAGTGCTGTCTCCAGATTAAATTCTGCTTTAAATTCGGCAAGCTCTTCCTCTACTTTTTCCCATACTTGTTTCTTATCCTCCCAGTCAAAGCCGACACCGCGAACTTTATCCTGGATACGATAGGCCTTTACCAAAGCGGGGAGGCCTTTCGGGACGCCGGAAAGAACAGATGTATTGCCTTCTTTGAGCTTGATTGTTTCCCAATTGGATTTGACTTGATCTTCTGTATCAGCACTGGTGTCGCCGTAGATATGGGGATGGCGCGTAATCAATTTATCACAGATTGCATTGAGTACGTCTACGATGTTGAAATGTCCTTCTTCTTCGGCAATGCGGGCATAGAATACAAGATGCATCAAGACGTCACCAAGTTCTTTTTTGATTTCTGGATAATCTTTTTCCAAAATGGCGTCGGTTAATTCATACATTTCCTCCATAGTCAAATGTCGAAGGGATTCCATGGTCTGTTTTTTATCCCAGGGACATTCAATCCGTAAGGTATATAAGACATCGAGTAATCGTTGAAAAGCTAGTTGAGGTGTATGCTGATACGCTGGTGCTGCTAGATTTGCCATATTTCATCGTGTTTGGTAGCACAAAAGTAGAAATATGATTTTGAATAAACTATTTCAAATTGCGGAAAACAAAACCCTTTTGTCAATCGTTTTATAATAAAAATTAGAATTTAGATCGGATTTAGAACAATCAACTATGGAAAGAATGCATGGATACTCCTCGGCAAGTGTTGCCTTGGAAAAGTTAAACAACTTAGGTTACACGATAGATTATAATATTGAATTTGACGATTTGTTGGCTCATGCAGATCAGTACAGAATTGACTACTTATTTCGCTATGAAGGTGCATCGGATCCTGATGATGAATCGTCGGTGTATGGTATTAGCAAAAATTCGGGACAGAAAGGTGTTTTTGTTGCAGGCAATTTGTCTTTAATTGAAGGTAAGAAGCGGGATATTCTATTACAAATGGAACTTAAAGAGCGGGAAAGATAGCGTTATGGAAAAAAATGGAATGGAAACAAGAGAGCGGCTTGAGCAGCTTAAGCTTTGGGCCTTGAAGCGTGATGGTAAAGAAGCGGATACGGAATATCATGATCAAGCTTCGGATCGTTGGTTGCAGGTTTATAGAAATGAAGCATTAAACCTCATGAAAGCGGGATTCTACGATAAAGGCTCGGCTTTGTTTGAGTCTTATGTTGAGTCTCATTATCCGCATGACCTGGAAAAATTGATTGGTAAATTAGAACGTAGTTATGACAGTTTACAGCGTTTTAGTCCAGGATTACTTGAAGATGGTTTTTATAATCTCGTTTTGGGTGATATCCCTTTGCTCATGGCTGGTACGATCGTTGTTTTGCTTCGGGCTAAAGAGTCTGATTTTCCATCCATTTACAATAATGATGCGGATGCCGACATGCGAAGCTCTCCAAATTGGCTTATACAGCAGTCAAACAATGATATTTGGGTTGATATGCACCAGACAGCTTTAAATAATATTCACTACCCGGATAAAATTCTTTAGTCTGGCAAAATTTTTGTAGTCGATCGTACCAGAAAGAGGAAACCTGAATAGGTTGTTCACTTTTTGGACTTTTTATTGAATTATAAACCCATTCTAAATTTTATTTTATGATGTTGTACATTGGTATTTTTGCCGTTATCGTTGTGGCTTGCGTGTTCATTTCTCTTATGATGATGAAAAAGCAAAAGGAGACGGCCAAAAAGTATGAAGGTGAATCCGGGATTGGCCTAGCTCCAGGCGTAAAGGATGAATTGTTAAGTGATGAATTTAGTGAATTAAGAAAACAATTGAACGGTGCTCCGATCGATGCTTTTACGCAATGCGCGTATATTGCAACGGTTGGGGACAAAGTTGCTTCAGCTGCAGCTACGGCAGCCAAGACTGTTGCTTGGGCGGCTGTAGGTGTAAAGGCTCGTTATAATGAACGGGATAACGCTTCTTATCTGGTGCTTAGCAACAACGAGTTGCATTACGTATTTTTTGATGAGGGGGAGGTGAGAGACCATTTGGTTTTTGATCATGAAACCTTGCTCGATGCGCGAACTGCGCAGATTACTAATTCTGAAAAAGTAACACGCATGGGCTCTGTCATGGGCTTGAAACCTAAGAAAATGCATCTTGACGTCAATGGAAATGGGCTCGATATTATTTATTACGGCACTGTTCAGCGTATGCCGCATGGTATTATCTCTCCAGGTTCGGGTATGTTTGAAACACAGGCGCGGCTTCAATTGATGGGGCGTTTGTTTTTGGATAGATTATACAAAAAATATCCACAGCTGCAGGGCTAACTTTTCAAGAAATGTCATTTTAGTTTCGTTTTAATTGAAGTAAGTGGCCTTTTTGACTTGATTCCGCATTGCTTTTGGTAAATTGTCTGTATCATAAAATTTATATCATATGAAAATTTTAGCAGATAAAGTAGCTTTAGTAACGGGTGCTGGTTCGGGGATCGGACTGGCAGTTGCATTGGCTTATGGTAAAGAAGGTGCTAAGGTCGTTGTCTCGGATATCAACGAGCAAGCGGGGAATGAAACCGTAAAACAAATTGAATCTCTAGGAGGAGAAGCTGTGTTTTTCAAAGCAGATAGCTCATCTCCCGCTGACAATGAAGCCTTGGTGGGGTATGCTGTCAAGACATTTGGCCGGCTTGATATTGCATGCAATAATGCTGGTATTGGTGGAGAGGCTGCACTAACGGGAGATTACAGTCTCGATGGATGGAAAAAAGTAATTGATATTAATTTCAATGGCGTATTTTATGGATGTAAATATCAAATAGAAGCCATGGAGAGGAATGGAGGCGGTGTTATTGTCAATATGGCTTCCATTCATGGTACCGTGGCTGCGCCTATGTCAAGTGCTTATACTTCAGCCAAACATGCTGTAGTGGGACTGACAAAGAACATCGGCGCAGAATATGGTCAAAAAAATATTCGTTGTAATGCGGTTGGACCTGGTTATATTGATACACCGTTATTGGCTAAGTTGGATAAAGAGCATATCGATGCGTTAATCAGTAAACACCCTATTGGACGTTTGGGAAAGGCAGAGGAAGTCGCTGAGCTGGTTCTTTTTCTAAGTTCGGATAAATCGTCTTTTATGACCGGTGGGTATTACTTAGTTGATGGTGGTTATACTGCTGTTTAACAGATCAGTTTAGGAAAAAAAAGGGATCCAAGTGTGTCGTGTTGGATCCCTTTTTTTGCGCTATAACTGTGCTGCCGGACGTATTTCAGTCCCTTCCATGTTATTTAATCCGTCACCCAACGTGCGACGATATTTATCTGCTACCTGTTGGAGTTGTTTGACAATTTCGGGATATTGATCTTTTAGGTCTCTATCTTCACCGGGATCAATTGCAAGATTATATAATGCCAACGGGACTTTTACTGTAGCATATTTTCCTGGATACCGATCGCCGCCTATGGTTGCAGGTACTTCGTATGTTTCGGTTTCAGCAGGAAAAACAAGCTTCCATTTTCCTTTTCGGATTGCTTTCAAATTGTTTTTATTATGATAATAAGCGAGTTCATCTCGTGGAGTACTTTGGGTATTACCCAATAGAAGCTCTGTAAAATCAATCCCATCGATTTTCTTTGTTGGCTTGGCTGCCTGGGTAATATTGACAATCGTTGGTAGTAAGTCCATATTGGTCAAAAGCTGGTTACTTACAGTTGCCGGTTTGACATGACCGGGCCAGCTTATAATGCAAGGTACTTTTAATCCACCATCAAATATAGTTGCTTTACCCTCTCTGAGCCCTCCTGTCGAACCTGCGTGGTTTCCAAACGTGAGCCATGGACCATTGTCACTCGTGAAAATAACAATAGTGTTTTCGAGCAGATGATGTTGTTCCAATGTCTTCATCACTTCGCCTACGGACCAGTCTACTTCTTCCATGACATCCCCAAACATACCGGCACCGCTTTTGCCTTTAAATTTTTCGGAAACGCCAAGTGGGACATGAACCATGGCATGGGCTAAATAGAGAAAGAAAGGGTTGTTTTTATTACGTCTGATAAAAGAGACCGCTCGGTTTGTATAATCGGTGGTCAATTGATCCTGACCATCAAAAGAATCGATAATTTTAACTGTTTTGTTGCCTTCGATTAAAGGAAGTGGGGGGTATTGGGCCCGCCAAAAAGTTGAATCTTGCCATTTTTTTCCTTCATAATCGTAGGCCCACATATCATTGGAGTAGGGAAGTCCATAGAACTCGTCAAAGCCATTTTGAAGGGGAAGGTAAGGCTCTTTATGTCCAAGATGCCATTTTCCGACCATGCCGGTTTTATATCCTTTGCTTTTCAATAGTTCGGCGATAGTTTGTTCATCGGGGTTAAGTGCAAATTTGGCATTATGGTCAATCGCACCGCTAATGCCAATTCGCGTAGGGTAGCAGCCGGTTAATAGGGCACTTCGGGAAGCTGTACAGATTGGCTGCGCGGCATAAAAATCGGTAAAACGCAAACCTTGTGCTGCGAGTTTATCGATATTTGGCGTTTGGTAGGGGCTACCACCATAGCAGACTGGGTCGGCATAGCCCATATCATCCATTAAAATAATAATGATGTTTGGGGGTGGAGCTGGTTTATTCTCATCCGTAATAGAAGCTGCAGAAGCTCCAAGGGTAAATAAGAATGGTATAAAAGAAAATATATACTTCAAATCCATCGTTTGCATTTAATTATTTAACGGTTAAGTTTTCTTGTTTGAGAACCTGCTGAAAAGCTGCTCTTGTTGCATCATCATCGCCCGCTTCAGCTTTAAGTTTAGCCAATTTTTTCTTCAACCTGGCAATTTCTTTGACATATTTTTTGTCTAGAATGGCATTGTGTGTTTCCATGGGATCTTGCTGCAGGTCATAGAATTCCCAAGCTGGAGCCGTTGTTTTAGAGTCGCTGCCTGTCATTTCTAATGGCTGTCCATAGAAGTAGATCAGTTTGTAGCGTTCATCACGGACTCCAAGATGCGCCGGGCGTATTGGTGCATGTTGCCAGTAACGGTAATACATGGCAGACCGCCATGCTTTGGATGTATTTCCTTTGAGGTTATTCCGGAAGCTTTCGCCTTGGATGTAGGCAGGTTTTTTGATGCCGGCATAATCTGCAAATAGTGCAGCGAAATCGATATTTAGAATCATGTCGTCTAATCGACTACCAGCTTTGATTTCTTTGGGGTAGCTGATCACAAAAGGCATGCGCAGTGATTCTTCGTACATCAAACGTTTATCCATAAAATTGTGTTCTCCTAAGAAGTATCCCTGGTCGGAAGCCAGGATCACAACGGTATTTTCGTCCAAATTTGCCGTTGTAAGATAGCGCATAATTTTCCCCAGATTATCATCGATTCCAGCGACGCAACGAAGATAATCTTTGAGGAACTTTTGGTAGATCTTTTTGCGGGCTTCCAAAGGGCCCATTCCTTTTGTTGAAAACGGAAGCTCGGGATAAGATGTCCAAAAGGGGCCTACCGAAGCTTGCTCATAACGGCGGCCAAGCTCTTCCAAGGGCTGCCCTTCAAAAGAGCGGCCAGTTGTGATTGCTCCTGAATCCAAAAATGTCGGGGGATAAGGAAACTCCACATCTTTGTAGTAATCTTTGAATCGCTCGGCAAAATCAAAGGGTTCATGCGTCGCTTTGTAATGACACATTAAGAAGAAGGGTTTATCGGGGTTGCGTGATTTTAACCAGTCCAGACTCATCGTTGTGGTGATATCATCTACATAGCCTTCGTAAGGTGTACCGGCCTCTTCCTTATCATTCCAGTTGTCTTTAGAGAGGTAAGTCGGGTTATGATAAACACCGTGCCCAGGAAGAACTTTAAAATCGTCAAATCCACTTGGCCTTTTTTTCAGATGCCATTTCCCAAACACAGCAGTTTGGTAGCCCGCATTGTGCAGATCCTTGGCGATATTTTCCTTATCGGGATCCAACGCATCTTCCAGTGTGTAGACTTGGTTTTTATTACTGTATTGTCCTGTCAGTATGCTTGCACGGCTAGGGGTGCAAATTGAATTGGTACAGAATGTATTATTGAGTACCGCCCCCTGACTGGCTAATTTTTCAATATTCGGATTTTTGACAAAATCTTTTAAAATACCGCCATATACGCCCCATGCTTGGGCTGTGAAATCGTCCGTTAGGATAAAGACGATATTGGGGCGTTGTGTTGCGTTGTTCTTTTTCTGTGCTTGTGAAAAAATGGGCAATAGGCCGCAGATGAGCAATACAAATTTTTTATTCATGTGAATTCAGCTATATATTAGTCGACGAATTGACTATATCGGATTGCAATAATAGTTATAATCGTTCGTCTTGGTCTGGTTCTGTCTATTTGATTGTAGACAAATCTACTCTTTATAGACAAATATATAACGGATAAACTGTAATAAATATGTTAGTCATCGATACCTTTTCCATCTAGAATATGCTGGTAATATTTTTCGATTCTCGCCGCACGTGTTTTCACTTGTTTTGCCTGGTTAAAGTAGAATAGATACCCTTTTTGTCGACCTGGCGTAAGTGATTGAAAGGCTTTTTGAAGTAAAGGGTCTTCAAGTAAGGCACACTTAAATTCTTCCGGTACAGGGTAATCGGCAGCTTTTCGCATGTCAACTTTCTTGCCTGATTTTTCAATTTCGATGGCTTCCTGAATATATGCCGATATCACTTCCCGTAATGATTCTATCTGCTCAATAGTGGTGAATCTAAGCTGTCTGGCCGACTGAACATTTTCGGTTTGCTGGATCAGTATATTTTTGGGATCTTTTAATAATGCACCTTTGTGGAATAGCAGCGCACAGTATTCTTTAAACCCGTGTATCAATACGACATTTTTACCTTCAAATGTATAACAAGGATGCATCCATTTATAATCCTCCTGCAGTGTTTTATTGCCACGGACAATTTCTCTCAACAGATTGAATTCTTCATTCCATCTTGTCGCATTTTCAAAAAAATGTTCAATTTTTAGATTCATCATGTAGTGCTTTAGGTAAGTTTAGCAAGAGTTTCCTGTAATCTATTGTGCGCCATATTGATTCCTTGCGCAAAAGGCATCTGTAACAGCTGGTTTCGAAATGCGACCGACTGAAATATAATATGTATGTGAAGCCTGCTGCGTTCTGCACTTGTTTTTTCAAATGTTAAAAATTCCAACTGTACGGGAAATGCGCTGTTTTCCATTTCAAAAGTCCGTGTGATGCGTTGATTGGGGAGGAATTCATGTATCGCTCCATTTGCTTTGAACATGACCTGGCCGTTGTGCGAAGTTTCAAATGCATAGGAGCCATGCTTTTTATTTTCCAATTTCAGGACTTTGGTTCCCATCCACTGCTCGAAAATTTCGGGATCCTCGTATGCTTTGAAAAGCAGTTCAACAGGCAAATCGAATTCCCTTGTAATGACAATCTCCTGTTTATTATCCTCAGCCTGGACGTTAGTTTTTGACTCCATATTATTTGTTCTTATAGTTTTGCATAATAGTTTCCAATTTATTGAATCTGTCGTCCCACATTTGACGGAAAGGTTCAATAAAATCCGCAATTTCTTTCATCTTTGGTGGGTTCAATTGGTAGTATATCTCGCGTCCATTTTGTTGAGACTTTAATAATTCACATTCCGTCAATATTTGCAAATGTTTTGAAACGGTCGGTCTTGCTGTATTGAAATTGGCTGCAATTGCACCAGCAGTCATGGCCTGTGAGGCTAGAAGAAGTAAAATTGCTCTTCTGGTTGGGTCTGCTATAGCTTGGAAAACATCTCGTCTTAAGTTCATATTGATCTATTTGATTACTAATATAAGTGTAGTTATTTGGCTACGCAAATTTTTTATAAATTATTTATAACGGAATAGATGGGGGTGGAGCTAACGTGGATCAACGAATAAAAATTTTTCCCTGGCGAATTTAAAATGAAAGCGATTGGGAATTAAACCTATGGATCAATGTTGGGTGAATAATGCTAAATTAGCGTAATTAATTATAGCAGGATGAAAACACAGTTATCGTATTTAAAAAAATTGAGCGTATTGGGGACGAAAACCTTAGTCAAATATTATTTGCTGGCTATTGTTTCAACTTTACTGTATTTGGTGGTTGGCAGTTTTCAGTTTAAGGCTAGTCATGAAGCTTTCTTTTCGACGGTCAGTCCTGCGCAAGCCGCAGCTAAATTCATTTGGCTGATTGGATTGATCCTGCTACCTGTACTACTTTTTATTTTTAGCAACAAATATGTGTTTTCAAAGATTGCAAGTCTTGTTGTAGAAGAAAGGCAGGATGATCTCATTCTTCCGGCATTTGACAAAGTATTGTTAATTTTTCAATCGAATCAGCCCGATGTAATACAAAATGTTGCTGATTATTCTTTTGCGAAACTTAAATTGATCAATGACGTAAAAAATACCAAAATCGAGAACCCTTGGGTGCGACGCATTGTCATTTTTGGTTTGAATAAAGTGAAGTTTGATGCCCTCGATTTAGACAAAAACGATAGCTTTTATGCGATCATAAGATCGAAGTTTATCGATGTACTCGAAATCTTAACAGAACCAAGTAGCAAACCATTTTGGCTATGTATTCTTGCGCAATGGCTTATTCTACTTTTTGTGTGGCTGGCCAACTAAATGTGTTGATTACTGCAAGCAAGCAAGCAAGCAAGCAAGCAAGCAAGCAAGCAAGCAAGCAAGCAAGCAAGCAAGCAAGCAAGCAAGCAAGCAAGCAAGTGCTGAAATAACAGAATATCATGACGGTATAAGTTTTATTTTGTATTTTAACTGTAAGAATAAAAACCATAGAGTTTTAAATGGATGTTATGATGAAAAATATTTTTTTTACTGTTGTTCAGCTTTTGGTTGCATCATTTGTTTTCGCACAAATGCCTCAGGTAAAGGTTGAAGAGGGGATATTAGAAGGAATTACTTTGTCAAGCGGGGTAGAGTCCTTTCGAGGGATTCCTTTTGCAAAACCGCCAGTAGGCGACCTAAGGTGGAAAGAACCGCAAGCTGCTGAACATTGGTCTGGCATCCGTAAAGCAGATCATTTTGGTTATTCTCCGATGCAGAAACCGATCTATGGGGACATGCGATTTCGATCACCCGGGATCAATGAAGACTGTCTCTATCTGAATGTATGGCGTCCAAAGAATCTTGGTTCAGGTAAACTTCCTGTTTTAGTTTATTTTTACGGCGGAGGTTTCAATGCTGGTGATGGATCGGAAAATCGCTATGATGGTGAAAGTTTTGCCAAAGAAGGTCTTATTGTCGTTACTGTCAACTATCGCCTTGGTATCTTTGGCTTTTTTGCGCATCCGGCATTAACCGAGGAATCGGCGAAACATGCTTCCGGAAATTATGGACTGCTGGATCAGCATGCAGCTTTGGTTTGGGTCAAAAAAAATATAGCCGCATTTGGTGGGGATCCCGATGCCGTCACCATCGGCGGTGAGTCGGCAGGGAGTATGTCCGTTTCTGCGCAAATGACTAGTCCGCTATCTAAGGGACTATTTAAACGTGCTATCGGTCAGAGCGGAAGTGTTTTTAACTTGCGGTATGGCACTGCCTCTATTAGTGAGCAAGAGCAACAGGGGACTGCGTTTGCAACGCGCATAAATGCCGAGGGGCTTGATAAGCTACGTGAAATTCCTGCGGCCGAACTCCTTGATAAAGCCAGCGAACCGGGGGCCTTTGCGACCCGTTTGATTGTTGACGGCTATTTTCTGCCTAAATCTCCTTTGGCTATTTTTGAGGCAGGGGAACAGTCTAAAGTCCCGCTACTTGCAGGCTGGACGTCTACGGAAGCTTCATATACTGCCTACATGGGTAAATTGTATCCATCTCCGGAGAATTATGAAAAATTAGTAAGAGCGCAATATGGCGTTCAGGCTGACGAAGTGCTCACGCTTTATCCTGGAAAAACCGAAGCGGAAGTTATTCGATCTGCAACGGCACTGGCCAGCGATAATTTTATCGTTTATAGTACCTGGAAATGGCTTGATTTGCAACGAAGAAATAGCGGTCAGCCAGTCTTCGTTTATATATTCGGGAAACCGCGACCACCCATGCAACCGGCATACCGCGATGCACAAACCGGGCTTGCCGGAGGAATTAGCAAGAAATCTGCACAGGAAGTCAAGGAAAAAAGCCCAGAGCCTCTGCCGGGTGCTTTCCACGCAAGTGATATTGAATATTTATTGGGAAATCTGCAAAGCAATGATGTTTTTGCCTGGACTGAAGATGATTACAAGGTATCAAAACTTGGTCAGCAGTACTTTGTTAATTTTATCAAGACGGGCGATCCAAATGGAAAAGGGCTGTCAACATGGCCGAAAACAACAGCACTAGATAAGCGCATGAATATTCTGAATTTGAATATCGAGGTAAAAGCATCTGCTGAAGAATTTCGGAATAGATATCTTTTTCTGGATAAATTGTTTGTCGACCGTGAATATAAATCCAGATAGACAACTTCTTTATTCAACCTACAGCAGTGGTTAAGTCGTTAATCTATCAGGTAAATTAAAGTACTTTTTTATTTTACGGCCTAATAAAAACTATTTATTGCCAAGGGCTGTTATCAGATAGACTTTTTATGAAAGCGGATGGACGATATTGTCCTGTACAGGGAGATGCTAGACAATGGATAGATTTATCAAGAATCGTTTGTTGAATAGCGAGGGGCAACCAATTTAGGAGACTGAAGTACGATTTATGGCGTTGATTTTTTGTAGATGATACTCATATAGAGCAAACTTGGATATATGACAATAAATCCTGATGTGATTATTATAGGCGGTGGTTTGGCTGGACTGACTAGTGCATTGCATCTGTCTAAACAAGGATTCAACGTGACGTTAATCGAAAAACATGATTTTCCCCGTCATAAGGTTTGCGGCGAATATGTTTCGAACGAAATTTTGGCCTACCTGCATTGGCTGCAAGTGGATGTTGAATCGCTATATCCAACACATATTCAGGAGCTTGAGTTTACAACAGAAGGTGGACAGATGAATAGGGTCAGGTTACCCTTGGGTGGGATTGGTATCAGTCGTTACGCGTTGGATGATCTGTTATATCAGCAAGCAAAAGGTAATGGCTGTACAATTGTTATTGCGACTGTAACAGGTATATCCTTTAGCGCTGATACATTTGCTGTTTCGTTTCAAGATCAGGTATTAAGATCAAAAATTGTACTGGGCGCGTATGGAAAACGCAGCAATATGGATCAGCTCTTATCCCGTGATTTCATAACGAAAACCTCTCCTTGGATGGCTGTTAAGGCACACTATTCGGGCGATTTTCCGAATGATCTAATTGCCTTGCATCATTTTGAAGGAGGCTATTGTGGGATTTCCAAGGTCGAAGATGACCGGATAAATTTATGTTATCTTGCCGATGTAAAAACGTTCAAGAGATACAAAAACATAGGTGATTATCAGAAGTATGTTTTGTCTAAAAACAGACATCTTCAATATTTTTTTGAGCACAATAGGCTACTTTTTGAAAAACCGCTCACGATCAGTCAATTTTCATTTGATAAGAAATCAACGGTAGAAAACCATATTCTTATGATTGGTGATACAGCCGGTCTTATTCATCCATTGTGCGGAAATGGGATGGCGATGGCGATGCACAGTGCAAAAATAGCTTCTGAGCTTGTCCTGGAATATTACCGGGGTCATATTCATTCACGAAAGCAATTGGAAAAGGCTTATGTCAAGCAATGGAATCGGACGTTTAAAAGACGCCTCTTATTCGGACGACTTCTGTCGCGGCTGTTAAGCTATAAAATAGGGACCGCAGTTTTAATGAAGACTGCCTCATTTTTTCCGAAAATGCTCAGCTGGATTATTAAACAAACTCATGGAAATGCAAGGTCAATAAAATGGGAATAAACACAAAACAGAGAACATCGGAGCATGAGATCATGGACGATTTTCTGCTCGAAGGAGAAGAACTTCGGACAACATTGGACAGGATAGCAAAGATTAATCGTTTTTTAGGCGGAAATAACATTACGCTGAATGGTGTAAAAAAATTGCTTTCAACCAGCTGCAAGAATGAAACAATAACGATTGTGGATATCGGTTGTGGCAATGGTGACATGCTTCGCATGTTGAGCGATTATGGCAATAGACATCATATTAAGCTTTCAATGCTCGGTATAGATGCCAACCCCTATACAATAAATTATGCGGGGGATTTGTCTAAAGATTATACCAATATATCCTATTTGTGTGCGGATATCTTTGAAGAGAATTTTGAAGATGTCAAGTATGACATTGTTCTGTGTACGCTTACCATACATCATTTTGACGATGAAGAGATTCTTAGTTTGCTAGGTAGTCTGGTCAACGTATCAAAATTGGGGGTCGTCATTAACGATTTACAAAGGAGTAAAATTGCTTACCGGCTTTTTCAAACCATTGCTGTTCTTTTTAGGTTAAATAGAATGACAAAAGTGGACGGGCTTGTTTCTATACTGCGTGGGTTTAAAAAAGAGGAACTTACACAATTCTCCAATAAACTGAAATTAGAAAATTATAGCATCCAATGGAAATGGGCCTTTCGTTACCAGTGGATAATTTCCAATATATGAATGTTAAAATAATAACTGTTGCTAAGCAACTCCCTAAATACTCTTGTGCTACCGTTGATATCCTTCCGCTATTGGATATCTGGCTCCATGGACAAGAGCCTCGCTTTATTAAGAAGATCAAGAAACTTTTCGAAGGCTCCGCCGTGGAAAGACGATATGCTATTATGGATCCGAAAGAGGTCTTCACAGCGACGTCTTTTGAAGAAAAAAATAATGTGTACTGCCGGGAGGCAACGGTCCTAGGGGAGCAAGCACTTCGTAAGGCCCTTGCACAGACGGGATGGGATCCGCAGTCTCTGGATTATATCATTACAGTGAGTTGTACTGGAATTATGATCCCCTCCCTAGACGCGTATCTCATCAATAAGATGAAACTCCGACAGGATATTGTGCGGCTACCAGTTACCGAAATGGGCTGTGTTGCCGGTGTTTCAGGTATTATTTATGCTAAAAATTTTCTTCAGGCTAATCCAGGCAAACGTGCTGCGGTCATTGCCGTCGAAGCGCCAACAGCAACTTTTCAGCTGGAAGATTTCTCCATGTCAAATATGGTCAGTGCCGCAATATTTGGTGATGGTGCAGCTTGCTGTCTGCTTTCCTCCGGCGAGTCAGACAATGGTCCGGTGATTCTCGATCAGGAGATGTACCATTTTTACGATGCGGAAGATATTATGGGATTTAAGCTAACAAACAGCGGTATGCAGATGATACTGGATGTTGAAGTGCCGAATGTGATCGCGTCTCATTTTGACACCGTTATACATCCATTTTTGAAGAAGAACCAGCTTCAAATTAAAGATATTGATTACATGATTTTTCATCCAGGTGGAAAAAAGATTGTAGCTACAATCGAAGATATTTTTGCTGAATTTGATAAAGATATTGAGGATACTAAGGCTGTGCTGGCACAGTATGGTAATATGTCGAGCGCTACGGTGTTATATGTCCTCGAACGTATTATGAAACGTACTCCTCAGGTCGGTGAATTAGGGCTGATGCTGAGTTTCGGTCCTGGATTTTCAGCGCAGCGCGTTTTACTACAGTGGTAATCTACAAAATTTGAATGATGGATCTGAATTCTATACTGGCGAAATTGCCTTACAGTGCTCCGTTTTTATTTGTCGATGCGTTGACCCATGTCGATGAGGAAGGTGTTGCAGGTACCTATACCTTTGATGAAAATCTGGATTTTTATAGAGGACATTTTAATGAAAAAGCGATCACTCCAGGAGTTATTCTGATCGAAACGATGGCCCAAATAGGTTTAGCTTGTTTGGGAATTTTTCTGCTCAATAAAGACTTGATACATTGCTCTTCTATTGCATTGACTTCTACTGAAATACAATTTTTAAAACCCGTGTATCCAAAGGAAAAAGTTACTGTAATTTCAAAAAAAATATATTTTAGGTTTGGAAAGTTAAAGTGTGCGGTAACCATGAAAAATGAAGCTGGTCAGGAGGTTTGTAAAGGAATATTGGCAGGTATGATTACTGAGGAGCTATGAAGAGAGTTGTTATTACTGGATTAGGAGTCGTTGCACCCAATGGAGTGGGAGTACCGGCCTTTACACAAGCGTTAAAGGAGGGTGTCTCCGGTGTTAGACATGATGTGCAGTTGGAAAAATTGCAGTTTTCCTGTCAGATTGCTGGAATGCCACAAGTATCGGATGATCTCAAAAGGCAATATTTCACGGAACTTGAGCTCAGGGGTTTTAACAGTACAGGCATATTATACGGTGTCATAGCTGGAATGGAGGCTTGGACAAATGCAGGTTTTCCTATTGCCTTAAATTCGGTCCCCGATTGGGATAGCGGAACGGTCTTTGGTTCAGGTACCTCAGGTATCGATAAGTTTCGGGAGAGTATTTATAAAATTGATGAGCTGCAAACACGTAGGCTAGGCAGTACAGTCGTCGCCCAAACGATGAACAGTGGTGTCAGTGCATATTTAGGTGGGAAATTAGGGCTCGGAAATCAGGTGACCACCAATTCCTCTGCCTGTGCTACTGGGACAGAAGCAATTCTAATGGCATATGACCGGATTAGGTCCGGAAGAGCAAAGCGCATGCTAGCAGGTAGTACTGGAGATAGTGGACCTTATATTTGGGGCGGTTTTGATGCACTGCGTGTCTGTAGTTCGCAATATAATGACCGCCCTGCGGAAGGTTCTCGCCCAATGAGTGCAACAGCCGCAGGATTCGTCCCGGGTAGTGGAGCTGGGGCCCTCCTGCTGGAGGATTTGGAAAGTGCCTTAGAACGCAAGGCTGTGATATATGGCGAGTTATTGGGCGGTCAAGTAAATTCTGGAGGGCAACGGGGAACGGGCAGTATGACAGCTCCAAATGCTGAAGCTGTACGCCGATGCATTGCGGAAGCCTTAAAAAATTCGAGTGTCTCCGGGTGGGATGTTGATGCCATAAACGGTCATTTAACGGCAACGGCCAAAGATGCTTTTGAAATAGAAAACTGGACTGAGGCCCTTGGGCGTAAAGGGAAAGATTTTCCATTGATAAACTCGCTAAAAGGAATGACTGGGCATTGTCTCAGCGCGGCAGGTAGCATAGAATGCGTGGCTACAGTTTTGCAGTTATATCATGGATTTGTATTTGGAAACAGTAATTGTACTGATTTACATCCTGAGATTGCAGCAATGATAGATCCATCAAGAGTACCATTACATCAAGTTGATGTCAAACCTCATATTATAGCCAAAGCGAGTTTCGGATTTGGGGATGTAAATGCCTGTTTAATCTTTAAAAAATTTGATAACTAAACCTATGAACAGAGAAGAATTGATCGGTGCTTTAAAACCAATTATAGCACCTTACACAACAAACGAAGAAGCATTTGGAAAGCTTACTGAAAAGACTGATTTTATGCGTGATCTACAAATCAATTCAGCCAATTTGGTTGATATTGTCCTGGATATCGAAGATCAATTTGGGATCGTTATTGAAAATTCCGATATGGAGCGTATGCTTAATGTCGGAGCTGCAGTCGAAATAATCGAAAGCAAGTTACAAGAAAAATGATTGGTAATGACATTGTCGACTTGGTTCAGTCCAGAAAAGATAGTAATTGGAGACGTAGAGGCTTTGTTTCAAAGCTATTTAATGAGCATGAACAACTGTTGATTGGGAACAGTCCAGATCCCGAAATTGTTGTTTGGCTCTTATGGAGCATGAAAGAGGCTGCCTATAAAATATGGAATAGACAGACAGGAATTCGGAAATATATGCCTAAAGGATTGCTATGTTCAGTTATTGAACGGTCTTCTTGCAACGCAACGGGAGAAGTCATCTGCGAAGGGAAGAGGTATTACACTAAGACCATTGTTTGCCCTGATTTTATACATACCATTGCCGTTGACGAATTAGTTCATTTAGGCAGTATTGTAGAAATCGAAAAAGGTGAAATTGTTAAAGATGCTCAGGGGATACCAAGCATCATTCTGAAAGATAGCGGCACACACTTACCAGTTTCTGTAAGTAACCATGGCCGTTTTGAGAGAATAGTTGCGATTGCATGAAAAAGTCAGTATCGTTAACCTTCCTGTTTTATGTAACTATATGCCGGTATATAGTTGTACTATTTCAATTTATATTTTTAATAAATAGTGGTGTTAAATGTGATTTTTCTTAAATTGAATTGTGCTAAAACGGCAAGTTTGGCAAACACATTTTTTTAGTTTGCATTAAAAGTCTAATCAAAAAAAGAAGTATGAATGGTAAAAAAAAGTTTCCTGTAGAATTCTATAAATATTTAGAAGAAAATACTTTAGTGGAAATCAAAAGTGGAGAAAATAGAACTAAATTTACAGAAATCTGGATGGTTATCGTAGATGAAAGGGTTTTTGCCAGAAGTTGGAATAAAAACCAAAGTGGCTGGATGAATGAATTTTTAGCTAATAAAGTTGGAATGATAAAATTTGGTGCGGAAATAATTGATGTGACGGTAAGTAAGCTTGGGGATAATCATCCTATTCATCAAAAAATTAATCAGGCTTATTTGGAGAAATATACACAGGATTATAATCTTGAATATGCTAAAGAGATTTCACTTCCGGAATATGCGCATTATACGATTGAGTTTTTTCCTTCTGCCCCCTAGTTGTATTGCATAACTAGGAGAGCCTGATGACAGCAGCTACTTTTCAATTCATAAGATAGCTAGCTGTAGAAGATCTAAACGAAAAATTCCAAGAACCACGTATAGCTTATCAACTTAGTCAGACGAGCAAACACCTTATTGCACTTGGATTGATTCTTCCCGAAGCATCTGTTTGAATTTGGGATCTCGTATATAACGACTAAAATCATGGCTTGACATTCCTGTGAAATCAGTCATAGAAAAGATGCTGTAATTTTTCTTAAGGGCGTTATAACTTTCCTCTTTGTATCCGAGATCAGTTGGATTAAGTTTGTTCGATAAGAATCCAAAAAACTTCTTCAACATCTTGTCAGTCCCGTTGATAGTGATGTGTATTTTCTTGACTTGTGAGCTGAGATTCACAAATTTTTTTGTGTTACTTGCCGTATCCGTATATTGAAACTCGGAAAGTCCTATCGCTGGAGCCAGCATAACGCAGGTAATTCTATTTTTGTTTTCTAACAATGGCTTTGCCCGCTCGATATCAACATTGTGAACGTCTTTTGCTTGAGCTGAAAATGAGCTATTGTATTCAGGATTTGAAATAGCGCTCATAACCACAGATGCTCCACGACTATGTGATATGATGAAGACATCCTTTTCGGCCATATTGTTCAGTATACGTCTTAATCCAAATTCACCGGCCATCTGGCTAAAAGAGGCCGCTGAAAACCAGTTTTTGGCGGAACGAAAAGGGGAGGTAGATCGTAGACCATCCCAATAAAATCGAATGATTTCATCGTTTTTAGGGTTTGTAATGATATGATCGGAAATATATTTATATTGTTTTACAACAGATTCTTCATCAGCATTGAAGCCATGGACTAAAATGAACACACGTTTTTTGGGGGCAATACGTTTAGACAAACGCAGCATGTTACCGCGTTCAAAAGCGAGTAATTGTTCGCGGTCACCTCTGTCGGTGGCAATTTTCATAAGCGAATAAGGATCTCGAGCAGCTTTATTGGAAGGAATGCCATAATTTTTCTTCCAATTGTCGGGGTAGAAATTACCATTTTGATCCACAAATGAGTACCATAGGTTAGGATCTACACCGGTATTGGGGGTAGCCGAATCGGGAAGATTATGGATAAGGCCACACGAAGTGAACAGGCTGATAACGATGATAATATAGAAAAAATACCTTTTGTTCATATGATTTATTTCCTACTATTCCAGAATTTAATTTTTAACTAGGATCCAATGGCTACTAAATTGGATATATTTTCACAAAAAAAGCGATTTGTTGTAATATAGTCATTATTTTGGACAGCGAAAAGTAGTTTGTATTTTGAACACTTCATATTTGCTGAAATTTAGCAGGACCAAGCTACAAATCACTTCTTTGTGATTAAATAAAGTTTGTTGCGTTGGTTGGTGAAAAGTTGATAATTTAAAGCTGGATTTGCATAAAAGCCATATGCATTAAATTGGTCGGTATTCTCAAAGGTTAGTGTGCCGATGTTTTTATTGTTGATATCGACTTGAGACCAATGCCATTTTTCGTCCAGATATAAGCTGTCTTTAAATCTTAAGGTGTCATTTTCGACAATAAGCTGTGAGAATAGGCAGCCTTGCCAAAGGTCTCCTTTTTCATATTTCCCCGTTTTGACGTCATGTCTATTGCGAACACGTTTGATTTTCTGATAATAAACTGATCTAATGTTAGGGGGAGTAGTATTCGTTACCCATTCATTCTTATCCCAGTGACCGAAAAGATCATTTACGGTATGGCCCTTAGATGAGCTTTGTGGGTCTAAATTATTATCATCCGATATGTTTTCGTTGAATATATACCATTTATCGTCCATAAAATAAGTTCGCTTTGTATAGCTTTTCGAATTGCTTTGATCGAAATGATAGATTTTCTCTGACAGCAGATAGGTGGCTTTACTTTTAATATCATTTAGTTTTTGGTCCTGTTTATCTGTGGACCAATTTAGATTTGCGTTGAATACTTCAATTGTTTTTTTTGTAGTATCTCCATTCAATGGCCAGCTGCGAAAGTAATGTTTGGAAACGTTGATCAAGTACCCCTCAAATAAAACTTCTGAATCCTCATCCTTGTCCTGTTTAAAGGAGTATTCATCAACCTGCTTACCATCTTTATCCAGTCTATAGAATGTATGAATAACTGTTGATGGACTATCAGTGTCGGTTGCACCGGTTAAACAATGAATGATTAATTCATTGTTTTTAGTCAAAAACTGATCTATAGGGTTGTCACTTGCCTTGAAGAGTATGATTTCATGTTTCCCAAACTGGTTTTTTAGCTTGTTAATGTCATCATATTTGCTGTATTCATTTGGCAGTTTTGAGGAGTGGAAAAAGTTTTGAAGCCTAATATCTATATCAAAAATACCATTTGTATAAATAATAGTGCATGCGATCAGGGCACATCCCAGTAAGTAGTACTTCAAATTGCGTGTATCCTTTACCAGCAAAAAGAAATGGAAAAATATCCAGCTCAGTACGCAAACAAGAGGTGAAAAAATAATATAACTCAACTTTTCATTGCTGCTTAGATCAAAAACGAAAAAACTGATGAGATATGCCGTCATAAAGATTAGGCATAATATAAAAGACTTCAATAACAGTTTCTTTTTGGCTTTCTTCGGTTCCTGATCTATCTGTTGCAATATCTTATAATTTAGTATAGGCTATATCCGATCTAACGCTGGACCGATATAGGTGTAATTTAAACTTTTTCTTTAAGGTTTCAAATAATAGATTAAAATCGTTATTCTAGCAGCATGCATAGCGTTGTATTAATTTCTATTGGATCTTGGGAAGACTTCCTTAACTCCACCTTTTGTTAAAATAATGGAATTGTAGCCATCTGTTTTGTCGTCAACAAACTCGATCGTTCTATCGTTGTCGTCTGCTCTGAAAAATTTTGTTTTAGACTCGGGAATGAGTTCAATATCCGCATCATTATAATAGAGTTTGCCACCAATTTTTAATATCCGTATTTTTCCATACTCACCCACATAGTTATTGTATATGGTCGTATCTATTTTGGCACGATGATGTTTGTAGGGCATTTCTACTTCTTTGCCAAAGGCAATTGCAGAAAGTCCGTAACCTATGATATGGGAGGGGGAGCTGTTGTTAAAAAGGACAGTGACAAAGAGTTTGTCGTCAGTAAATCGATTAAAAGAAGTCATTGTCCCAAAGAATCCACCGTCATGTGCAATCAAATAATGTCCGTGATTATAAAATGGATTGATGATGAATCCATAGCCCCAATTTTCGGAGTTATATGGTGTAAACATTTTTTCCTTCATCGCTGCCGATAGGATCGTTGTTCCATAAAGTGCTTGGTCCCAAATGGCTAGATCTTCCACGGTTGAATAAATACCGTCGTGACCTAGGTTGATCTCCCAGTTGATATAGGGGTTATGGATAAAACCTTCGTCATTATGATAATATACTTTTGCTTTTTTTGTCACGATGGATTCATTGTTACTAACTCCGGTGTTATTCATCCCAGCTTTATCAAATATATTTTTCTTTAAAAAAGTAGCGTAATGCTCACCGGAGACTTTTTCAATAATCTTTGCTAACAAATAATAACCGATATTACTATAGGCGCTCTTTGTTCCGGGTGAGAATTCGAAAGGAATTTTCTTGATGGCGGCATAAGCGGAATCGCGATTTATACTGCTTAACGCGATTTCTTTAAAACCCATAGCAAGTCCGGAGGTGTGTGACAGCAACATGTGGATGCTGATACTATCGGCTTTTGGATAATCGGGGAAAAATTTACTGAGTTTATCATTTAGGGATAATCGCCCGCTGTCGACGAGCTGTAAAATAGCGGCTGCGGTAAATTGTTTTGTGACCGATGCCAACTGGAATTTAGTGTCTAACGTGTTTTTTATATTCCATTCATAATCTGCTAAACCGTAGGCTTTTTTTAATAAAATTGCGCCATTTTTCATGACAAGAACTGTTCCACTAAAATTATTCACATCAGCTTGTGCCTGCATGTAGGCTGCAAGTTTGGCTGATGTTTTTTCTTGGGCCACAAGAAAAACTGGACAAAGCATAAGTAGGATTAGAAGCTTCATAATGTATTGTATAAATAATTATGGAGCAATGTTACTGTTTAATAACATAGTGTGATTGTATTTTTGTAAACCTGCTAAATAAAAATCCACTTTATCTGGCTCCGTTCAAGATTAGCTATTTTGGAAAAGAAAATTTTTGGCGTAAATCCTGTTAATTTTTTAAAATCTCTAATCATGTGGGACTGATCGAAATAATCCAGGTTATAAGACAGACCTATTTTGTTTCTATCTTCGAGGTGGCTTTGAATTGCAGCTCGAAATCTGATGATTTTTTTGAATTGGGAGGGTGTTTTACAGATATGTTGATCAAATTGCTTATTTATGGTTGTTCTCGATCTTCCTGTTTTTAGCGAAAATTCTGATATCGATTGATTGAGGTTGCTTTTATCCTGCATTTCGGTAATTATGTTTTCGAGCAACACATTTTCAAATGGCCAAAATTTTGATATCCAATAGTGTTCTAATGCCTTGATTCGCTCGTCTTGGTCGTCTATGGAAAGGATGGATCTCATAGCATCTTTATAATACAGATGCGGGTTAAAATCGGGAAATGTTCCGCTGTTATAATAGCTTAAATCATTGGGTATAAAAGCATTTATCCCAAGAGGTTTGAAGTAAGTGGTAATTTCATTTATTTTCCCCTCGTAACTCACTAAAACAGGTTCATTAAAATTGCATACAAGGTTTGTTTCTATCGAATTGGATGGACAATGCTTTGTAATGACCTTATTTGGGCTGACCATAGTTTTGGTCTGCTCACTTATCGTCACAATGGTGTAAATACTCGGAAATGTAAAATATGCCGTCGCTTTTTCTTCGTCAGTTTTCTCAAGTATATAGAAGCATTCAATATATTTTTTTAGGAGTAAGCTCTCTGGTCTATATATTTTTATCGTCATCTCTTTTCTTCATATAAATAGGCGTTGTTCTTGCCTCATCCTTTTAAACTTGGAAGTATTTGATAATCGATTTAAATATAGACAACCTTTATGATAATTTCCACCAAGCTTTATTTCTTAAAATACTTATTTTTAGATTGAGGAAACGATGAATCCGATAGAAATTAATTTTTATTGTAATTTAGTAGCTAATTAACCGTTTAATTAAAAAAAATGAACGATTTGAACCCGGAAGAGAATTACATCGCAATAAACAAACACTCGTGGAATAACAGAACGGATACGCATTTAAAATCAGATTTTTACAATCTAACAGGATTTTTAAAAGGGGAGACTTCGCTGAATTCAATTGAATTAGCATTATTGGGTGATATCAGCGGGAAAAAAATATTACACTTACAATGTCATTTCGGACAGGATACAATTTCTTTGAGTAGACTTGGCGCAAAAGTTACTGGTGTTGACCTATCTGACAAGGCTATAGAAAGTGCCCGCGAAATTGCGAAAGATACGCATGCTGATGTGCAGTTTATCTGTTGTGATCTATATGAGCTTGAGAATCATCTTGATGAACAATTTGATCTAGTCTTTACAAGTTACGGAACGATTACTTGGTTACCTGATTTAGATAAATGGGCGAAAATAATTTCACGTTTCTTGAAACCTGAAGGGAAGTTTATCTTTGTCGAGTTTCATCCAGTTGTTTGGATGTTCGATGACAATTTTGATAAAATTGGCTATAATTATTTCAATATTGCTCCAATTGTTGAAACAGAGGAGGGAACCTATGCCGATAAAGATGCCGCTATTTCGCAGTCCTATGTCACTTGGAATCATAGTATGAGTGAGGTCGTTGGTGCTTTACTTCATAATGGGCTGAACATTCAAGACCTGAACGAATTTGACTATTCACCTTATCCCATTTTTAAAAACATGACAGAGTTGGATCCTAAAAAATTCAGAATAGCCCATTTAGGAAATAAGATTCCTATGGTCTATGCTATTGTTGCGCGTAAAAGTGAATAAATAAAATTCTGGGAATCGACCAGGTACTTATTTCTTTTTCAAATAACGATTTATCATGGGGCTAAAATCTATTTTGGATGAAACCTGAATATGTTCTGCCAATACTGAGGCGGGAAATTCATCCAAAGTTTTGAAATTAATACAGCCTTTTTGAAACTTGGCCTTTGGTATTTTTAATTTTAGTTCTTCCATTAATTCGGGGTTAGTATAGATGACCAAGGAATGGAATGAAATATAATTCTTCGCGACTGTTAACCCGTATTTAAATACGCCTTGTTCATTAAAGCTGATTGCATTAGGGTTTGACATGAATTTTCCAAAGCTTTCCGAAACGGTATTGTCATTTTCTGATATTGCTTTCCGAAATTGACGAATTATTTGTTGCTCAGTGTCTGAAAGCGTATCAATATATTGATCTATTTCCATTAATTTTTTATTGTCCATAAAGGCTGTAGTTGTTCGCTAAAAATATTAAATTTTCTTTTATATCGATGTAGGCCGGCATAAAAAAGATTATACGGCTTATGGCTAAGGATTGCTTAAAAGAAATTATTCAGGATTTTCTCCCGGTGGAATAATTCTGTTGGCTACCCTAATAGCATGTTGTGAACATATTTTGTGTCGATTCGGATTTATTGTTGTACTATGACACTTATAGGAAGTTCCGTTTAGATTTTATATATTGCATCTATCAATTTTAAACCAACATTTAATTTCTCAACAATATAAATCTTCAGTTATGTGCAATAGTAGTCTTGAGGATCTTTTTCTTTTGGTGAAAGAGTCGAATGAAGATGCATTTGACGAACTTTATCATCGAACTTGGAAAAAATTGTATGAAATTGCTCTCAGACGCCTGCAACATGAAAATACAGCAAAAGAAGTTATTCAGGATCTTTACATTGATTTATGGGAGAAGCGGCATCGCAAAACAATTCAAGATGTCGATCATTACCTTTGCCAAGCCGTCCGTTTTAAAGTGATTGACAGGTTTCGAAAGGAAAAGAGGTATTTTGAAGAATTAGAAACAATGGTTGAAGAGCTAAGCGATGGATCAACCGCCGATGGCAACTATATTCAAACTGAATTGGAATCTATGCTGCATAACTGGATTGCACGTATGCCACAAAAACGCAGAGAAATATTCTTGCTTCGCTACAATGAGGATAAAACTGTTAAGGAAATTGCGAAATTATTGGGCCTGTCGACGAAAACTGTTCACAATCAATTGCTTAATACAACAAATGCACTTAAACTTCTAATCCAAAAAATTCTTTTTATGTTTTTTTAATTTTTTTTGGGAATTATCATTAGTCACAACGACATATAAGAAAGGAACCAATATAAACCATCTTATATGTCTGAAAGGAAACGTCATGTTCGCACAGTTTTAAAAGATCTTCTCGATCGGTATATTTCGGGAGATACCAATCCTGAAGAACGACAATTTGTTGAATACCTGTACGACGCAATGGACAGGGAGGGAGAGGTGCAAAATGATATGGATCGCGTCGGAGAGGAGATTAAAGAAAAGGTTCATCATCGTATTAAAAAGCGTACTTTAAGTTTTCATATACCCAAAATAGGGTATGCTGCAGCAAGCATTATGATCCTTTTTGGGATATTTATATCCTATAGGCTCATCGATAATTCAAAAACAAGCGAAAAAGTTCTTCATGTCACTAATCATAATCCGTCGTTAATAATCGGGAAAGAAAAACGGTTTGATTTGTTAGATACCTTGCCACAAGGAGCTCATTACACAACCATCAACGATGAAAAAGTACTAGCATTAAGTACGGTTGCCAATGGGACAGATTTAGGGAAACTGCGCATAGAAAATCCTTCGAGAAATGTATTTTCTGTTTTACTGAACGATAGCACACAAGTGTGGCTTAATTACTTGGCAACAATTGAACTTGAACCTGATTTTAATAAGAATAACCGTTCTGTCCATATTACTGGGGAGGTTTATTTTGATGTTCATAAACAATATTCTGCAGGTAAAAGGATTCCGTTTTCAGTCCACTCTGCCTTGCAGACCATTGAGGTATTGGGAACAAAATTCAATGTAAATACATCGGGCAATTCCGAAGAAAATGTATTGCTTACAGAAGGGAGTATTCGTCTTACGCATAATCGCTATGGAACACAGGTGCTTATTAAGCCGGGACAGCAGGCTTTTTTGGAAAAAGATAAACCTAAAATCTTACTTATTCAATCTGAAAATATCGAAAAAGCAAATGCCTGGCGTAAAGGTTTGTTTTATTTTGATAATGAGAAGCTCGCTGAAGTTGCTCTCGAATTTGAACAATGGTACGGAATTCCAATTGTTATAGATTCAAAAATTGCAGGACTTCCCATTACAGGAATGATCAGCAGATATGAAAATATCAGCGAGGTTTTGGCGATCATTAAGATGACCAATAATATAAACTATATAGAAAGGAAAGGAACAATATATGTAACAGAAGCAAATCCATAAAAAATTAGGAATGCTGCTACATTCCTAATCGCGCCTTAACGGCTTTTGGTAATGATCAATTATTAATCAATTTTCAAATGTATAAATTACTTATGACATCCCGCAAACAAAATAAGTTTGCACGCAATTTTTTGTGCCTTTTTTTTGGCAGCCTTGTCTGGTTATTTAGTTCGGCCAAGCCAATCTTTGATGTACAGAAAAACATAACAATCGATTTTAATAATATTCCGGTTAAGCAGGTCTTTAAAGAGTTAAATAGTAAAACCGGTTTAAAATTTATTTATTCCCCAAATGACATCGACGACTCGAAGCGTATATCCATGACATTTAGAGAGCAGCCGATAAAGACTGTTCTAGATAAGATCTTTTCAAGTTTAAAGATTTCTTACACGTTAAATGACAATACAATTATTGTGAAGCGTGGCCTTCAACAAGCTTCAATACAAGAAGGCCGCGTCATTGCGGGTCGGGTTCTTAATAAGCGACAGACGGCCCTGGCAAATGCTACTGTCGCGACAGGCCTTGGCAAGAATAGCACATCGACAGATGACCAAGGTCAGTTTACACTCAAGCTAGACCCGCAGGACAGTTATTTCATGGTTAGTCTTGTCGGTTATGTAAGTCAGCGTGTACCACTCAAAACAAACGGAGAGTATACGGTGATATTAGCTGATAGTATCAGCGCACTGGACGAGGTCGTTGTTGTCGGTTTTGGTACCCAAAGGCGTGCCTCTGTAGTAGGTGCGATCACGACGATAGAACCCAAACGCTTGCAAATAGGAACATCTCGTTCTATGAGTAACAATCTTGCGGGACAGCTTGCAGGTATTATTGCCGTACAGCGATCTGGAGAACCGGGGTACGATAATTCAAACTTTTGGATACGTGGTATCAGTACTTTCGGTGGAAGCAGAAGCCCATTGATTCTTGTGGACGGTGTAGAGCGGTCTTTGGATAATATGGATCCCGAAGAAATCGAGTCGTTTTCGATATTGAAGGACGCGGCAGCGAGTGCAGTTTATGGCGTAAGAGGGGCAAATGGAGTGATTTTGATCAATACAAAGAGAGGAAAAGTGGGTAAGCCCAATGTTTCTGCTCGTTTTGAGCAGGGGATCACATCACCAGTACAGCTGCCTAAATTTGTTGGTGCAGCTGATTATTTGGAGGTAATGAATAGTATTCGGGAGGAACGTGGGGAGCAAGGCTTATATTCGAAAGAGCGGATCGAAAACATCCGTAACCATACGGATCCAGACCTTTATCCTGATGTCAATTGGTTAGATGCAGTACTTCGGGACCAAGCTGGAAATTCACGGGCGAATGTTAGTGTCAATGGAGGATCTGATATTTTGCGTTATTCCTTAGTAACTTCATATTATCGGGAAGGTGGGTTGATTGAACGCGATGAAAAACAGGCTTGGAATTCATCTTCACGGTTAAACCGTTATAATGTGCGTTCCAATGTAGATATCAATGTTAGTCCAACCACTCTCTTCCGATTGAATATTGGCGGATATCTCCAGGATAGAACAAGAGCTCCCCAAAGTGTTGATGAACTATTTCAGGAGGCTTTCACTATTCCTCCCTATGTACATCCTACCATCTATTCCTCTGGTGAAATACCTAGGACACCCCAGCGGACAAACCCCTGGGCATTGGCGACTCAACGCGGGTATGAACGTATTAGCGCGAGTAAAATCGAATCTTTATTTGCGGTAGAACAGGACTTATCGTTTTGGTTGAAGGGATTAAAGGCTCGGGGGCTTTTTTCCTTTGATAGATACTCTAATACGTCGGTCGTTAGGAGTAAAAGCCCCGATTACTATAATCCAGCTATCGGAAGGGACGAAAATGGGAAATTAAAGTTAGTCATTGATAGTTATGGACAGGAATTTTTAGGCTATGAAAAAAATTCAGACTGGGGCGATAAAAGCATGTATCTTGAGGGAGCTATTAATTATGTTCAATCTTTTGGTGGCCATAACGTAGAGGGAATGTTTTTATACAATCAGCGAAATTACGATAATGGGGATCTTTTGCCTTATCGGAATCAAGGAATCGCAGGTAGATTTTCATACAATTATAGCAACAGATATATTGGGGAATTTAATTTTGGTTATAATGGATCCGAAAACTTTGCTCCAGGAAAACGTTATGGGTTCTTTCCTTCCTTTGCATTAGGCTGGTATATTTCTGAAGAGCCTTTTATGGAACATCTAAAAAGTACATTTTCCAAAATCAAACTGCGCGGATCTTATGGATTGGTGGGGAACGATAAGTTAGATGGTCGTCGGTTTGCCTATATCACAACCATTAATGAGACCGGTGGGTATTCATGGGGTCTAAATAACGATTTTAAACGTAGTGGTCGTATGGAAGGTGATCAAGGTAACAGTGGACTTACTTGGGAAACAGTTGCTAAATCCAATATCGGTTTCGAACTAGGCTTATGGAAAACGCTGGAATTTCAGCTTGACCTGTTTAATGAGGAGCGGAAAAATATATTTATGCAACGTCGTTCTATACCCGGTTCGAGTGGTTTTACCAATGCGCCCTGGGCAAATTTTGGACGCGTAAACAATAAAGGCATCGATATGTCGCTTGAATTGAACCGGCAATTAAATCCAAACCTATTCCTTTCTGTCCGTAGCACATTTACTTATGCCCTAAACAAGATTTTAGAACAGGACGAACCCAGCGCAGTGATCGGTACCTCAAGATCTTCTACCGGAAAGCCGATCGGCCAACTGTTCGGCTTTATTGACGAAGGCCTATTTACGGATGCAGATTTTTCAGATATTGCTAATGGTACTCTTCGATCAGATATACCAAGACATACTTTTGGCCCGGTGCGTCCCGGTGATATCAGATATCGGGATTTGAATGGTGATGGTGTGGTAGATGCCCTCGATAGAACTGCTATCGGTGGAACGGAGGATCCACAGATTGTATTTGGCTTCGGATCCAACTTAAGGTACAAAGCTGTTGATTTCGGTTTCTTTTTTCAGGGTGTCTCTCGCACCTACAGGATCATTGGTGGTTCAAATTTTATTCCCGGAAGTGCCAATGGAGCAATGGGAAATATTTTCGACAATGTTTCCGATAGATGGACCTTGGATAATCCTAGACAGGACGTTTTCTATCCACGGCTTTCTGACTATCAAAGCGCGAATAATAATTTGGCCTCCACTTGGTGGCTTAGGGACATGAGTTTTATAAGACTACGTAATATTGAAGTGGGCTATAGCTTACCATCAAAAATTCTTGATCATCTCGCTATCCGTAATTTTAGAATATTTCTGCGTGGTAATAACTTGCTGACAGTGAGTGAATTTAAGCTTTGGGATCCAGAGCTTGGGGTTAATAATGGTATGCGCTATCCGATCATGAAATCTGTTTCTATGGGATTGGAATTGAATTTTAAATAGAAATAACCTATACAATGAAGACTATAAAATATAATGTTACCCGTATATTACTACTTGTAGCGCTGGGTTTTACAGCGACCTCTTGTTCGAAATATTTGGACAAGAGCCCTGATGATCAGCTTACTTTAGATATGATTTTTAAAGATAAAACCAGAACAGAGGACTGGCTGGCAGGAATATACAGCAATGTACCAGATCCATATTGGGGAAATACGCGAACACTTGGCTGGGATCCACTTTCGGATGATATGGCACCGTCTACGGGTTGGGAGCAATTTGGTTGGTCAGTTATAGGGATGCAGACCGGCAATTGGAATCCCAGTACTTCATGGGATCCTAATTATTGGGTAGAACTTCCCAAACGTATTCGTTCAGCTTATATTTTTCTAGACAATGTAAAACCAAATCCTGCGCAGTTGGTGACCGAAGAGGAAGTAAATCTCATGAAAGCTGAGGCTCGCTTTATGATCGCTTATTATTACACACTTCTGCTAGAAACCTATGGTGCTATACCGTTCCATCTTGGATTGACCGATCCGAATGCATCGGCCGAAGAATTGATGATTGGACAGACACCATTTGATCAGGTCGTGCAATGGGCAGAAAAGGAGCTATTGGATTTGTCTGCTATTTTACCTGCTAAATATAGTGCCGCTCAGAAATATGGTCGCGCGACGTCTATTATGTGCTTGGCAGTCAGAGCTCGTCTTCTACTATTTGCTGCAAGCCCATTAGTCAATGGTAACACCGCATACACCGGTTTTGTAAATAATAAGGGAGAAACCATATTCAATGGAAACTATAGTGTAGATAAATGGAAAACTGCAGCAGCGGCCTCAAAATTACTATTGGAAAAAGCAGAATCAGCTGGTCATAAATTATATATTGAGTATAATGCTGATGGGTCTATAGATCCGTTTCTCTCTTATCAAAATATGTTGTTTAGACGGCCTCAAGATGGGAATGATGAGATTCTTTTTGCTCGCCCTGATTGCAATATCTGGGAATATGATAGACACGCACAACCAAGAGGTACTGGAGGAAACGGAGGACTGGGAATTACACAATCCTTAGTGGATGCTTTTTTCATGGAGAATGGTCGGAAGATTGATGACCCGTTATCTGGATACCAGGAAAAAGGATTCTCAAAGACCGCAGAAGTGCGAAATACACGCTGGGCTGAATCTCAGGGAAATGGAAAGGTGACTTTGGAAGGTACTTATAATATGTATACCCATCGTGAACCACGATTTTATATTTCGGTCTTGTATAATGGTGCTTGGTATAGACGAGAAAATCGGAGAACCGAATTTTATAGTGGTAACTGGGATGGGGGACCTACACATGACGCCCCGCAAAATGGGTATCTTGTACGTAAGAAAGTCCATCCAGATCACGACCCCCGCAATGGAACAAATCCCTATAGACCGGGAATACTTTATCGGCTTGGCGAAGTTTATCTGAACTACGCCGAAGCATTAAATGAGTCCGACGCTAATCATCCTGATATATTAAAGTATGTCAATTTGATAAGGGTACGCGCAGGTGTACCACAATATGGCGCGGGAAAAAATGCTTTACCTGCACCATCTTCGCAGGAGGGGCTGCGCAAAGTAATCCGAGACGAGCGTCGGGTAGAACTAAATAACGAGGGCATCCGGTACCGTGATGTGCGACGCTGGAAAATTGGAGAAGCTGTGTTAAATGGAAATTTCTATGGAATGAATTTTTCTGGTACAGAAAAGGATGACAATGAATCTAATCCCAAAGCATTTTTCAAACGCTCAGTTTATCAAAAGCGCATATTTACAGCAAAGAATTATTGGTTCCCAATTCCACAAACGGAGATAGATAAGAATCCAAATTTGGTTCAAAATCCAGACTGGAAATAAGTATTAAAAATCAATCCAGTTTCAATACTTATTGAATATGCTGCTTAGCTTTTTGCTATGCAGCATATTCTTTTATAAAGAATATGTTGAATCTCTATTTCAGGTTCTAATTTAAAATTTTACCCCTCTTTATTTGTGATTTTACCCCCTTTAGTTGATAAGTTATTTATAATTTAATGTTATTAATCAAATTATAAAATTCGTATTCGTCGGAATTAGAATACGTCTGTAAAAATTATAACAAATTATAAAACTAAAAACAACATTATGAGAAAATTTATGATGGTGATTTCTATTGGAGTCATTGGGCTACTGAGCTGCCAAAAATCCGTTCAACTAGATTCTCCGACATCGCTAAAAACAAAAGCGAAGGCGAATCTGGCAAGTGTGGGCAATACTTACTACATAGATCCCAGCGGAAACGATGATAGCACAGGAATGAGCACAACTACAGCATGGAGAACGTTGGCCAAAATTAATACATCGGTTTTTGGCCCCGGCGACCGTATCTTATTCAAGAGCGGAGGCGTATGGAATGACACTTTGCATATGAAAAATTCGGGAACGGCTGAAGCTCCCATTATCATAGATAAATATGGCGGTGATGTTCGTCCGATTATCAACGGCGGTGGAAAGAGGAATGGATCAAATGCGCTATACCTTAATAAAGTATCTTATTTTGAGGTAAATAACCTCGAACTGACGAATACAATCCCAAGCGGGACAAGTTATGCTGCCACGGGGATCCGCGTGATTGGAGGCAGTTCTGCAGGAACAGCAATCAGCAATGTCTCCATTAGAAATTGTTATGTCCATGACGTCAATGGTGCTATCGATGGACAGACCAATTATAACAAAAGCTCTGGCGGGATTATCTTAGACGGTAAAATATACGGGGCTTTGGTACAAAGTTGTCATGTCGCCAACTGTTCCGTTGAAGGGATAAGGACCACTGGCGATAGGGCTATGGCAGCAAGATCAAAAGATATTATTATCGATAACAATTTGATTGAATATATCTACGGCGACGGCATCGTTATGTCTGGCGTGACGGGAGGAAGTAAAATTACCCACAATACCGTCTATAAGGCATGTATGAACACAGGCTCTGAAAATTATGCGGGTATTTGGACAATTGGCAGCTTGAATACGCTGGTGGCATATAATGAGGTTTATGGTATGACAGGCGGAGGGGCCAACGATGGAGTCGCGTTCGATGCCGATGGTTATGATACCAATTCAGTAACCGATGGAGATATCTTCGAATACAATTATTCGCATGATAATAACGGCGGATTTATGCTTTTTATGAACCAGTCTAAGAATATTAAAGTCCGCTACAACGTTTCTGTCAACGATATCGGTACAACAAGGTTAAAGAAGCTCTTTTTGATCGAAAAAACAACATACGATTCTCGTGAGATTTATAATAATGTATTCTATATCAAAAATCCAACCGCCAGCCTGTTTAACGTCATGAATGGCGTGAGTTCAGGAAAGCCTTATGCAACATTTTCAAATAATATTTTTTACACGACCTCGACCATTAGTAGTCTGTCTACTCAGGCCGATAACGGACTAAAGTTTAACAATAATTGTTTATTTCCGTCAAGTACATTTACGTCATTGAACTGGGGAACTACCGTGCGGAACAACAATTTCTATGAAGATCCGGTATTTGTCAATCCAATTGGTGGAAACGGCCTTGACGCTGCAAAAGGTTATGATGTCGGTTCCGGTTCGGCTGCCCTTAATGCTGGTGTATTTATAAGTAACAATGGGGGCGAGGATTTCGCTGGAAATGCGCTGCCATTGGGTAATCCAGATGTTGGAGCGTTTCAGCATGCTGTTGTAGCCAATGCCGGAAGTTCTCTTGCCGATGCCTATGTCCGCAACGGTACCTATGCGAGTACAAATTATGGAACTACAGCTGATCTTGTCATCAAATCCGACGCTACATCTTACGCGCGTAAAGCATACGCTAAATTTGATATTGCGATGATTACTACACCTAAAGTGAGTTCGGCAAAATTAAAAATGTATGTTGCAGGAGTGAATACAGCACCACAACGGACTATTAATATTTATACAACCTCCACGACATCTTGGTTGGAAAATAGCATTAATTGGAACAATGCACCAATGGATACTGTACTTGTCGGTAAGATTTCTGTTTCAGGGATAGGTTTACAGACCGTCGACGTCACCTCGGCTATTAACAGATTGCTTACCGGTACTGATCGTAAAGTATCCTTTCTACTTTTAAATACAGCTGCGGCTTCTTCTACAAATGATATGTCTTTTAGTAGCAGGGAAGCAACCGCCAATAAGCCAACGTTGGAACTGCTTTATTAACCGGTACTTATTTCAGGGTAATTATCTTGTATTTAGAATAACCGAATCAAAAAGCCGCAAGGAATAACAATTCTTTGCGGCTTTTGACTGGGAGAGCGTAAAAGCCTGAAACTAATTCCTAATTGGAAGTTGTCGCTCGTGCGTCATACTATAGCCAGTTTTTAAAGTTAAATGGACATACGGTGCTCACAAAAATTATTATTTCGTAAATTCATACTATGAAGTATCCGATACACTATTTGGATAGCTTCCTCATACTAATAAAAGGAATGCATGAAAAGCACGAAACGAAGTAAAGGTTTTCTCTTCAAACAATATGAAGAGCCGTTTCAAACGCCTTTTGATAAATTATTTGACATTTTCAAAGAACTGATTACCCATACCTCTGGTGATTTTGATGAAGCCATTGACTGGCTTAGGCAATTGGATAAAGAGTTCAAACTGACGACTCCAGCCTATACGATAGACGATTTCATTGCGGACCTGAAGGAAAAAGGTTATATCAGAGAAAAAGTGGAGTTTGGTAGTGAAGGTAGCGTAGATATTACCTCAAAGCTGGAGAAAGCCTTGCGTCAGCATGCCTTGGACCAGATTTTTGGGAAAATGAGGAAAGGGAAATCAGGCAATCATAAAACCAATCACCAGGGACGGAGTGACGAAAATATGGGCGATTTCAGAAACTATCAGTACGGAGATGGCTTGGAGAAAATAGTTTTGACAGAGAGCTTGAAAAACGCGCAGATCAATCATGGGATAGGCGAGTTTGCCTTATCAGAAAATGATCTCGTCGTAGAAGATACACAGTTTAAGTCGCAGATGAGTACAGTGTTGATGATCGATATCAGCCACAGTATGATTTTATACGGCGAGGATCGGATCACTCCTGCAAAAAAAGTAGCAATGGCTTTATCAGAACTTATTTTGACCCGATATCCGAAAGACTCACTTGACGTCATTGTTTTCGGAAACGATGCATGGCCTATCGCGATAAAAGACTTGCCTTATTTGCAAGTTGGACCATTTCATACCAATACGGTCGCAGGCTTAAAGCTAGCGATGGACTTGTTAAGGCGAAAACGGCATGCGAATAAGCAAATATTTATGATAACCGATGGAAAACCGAGCTGTTTAAATATGCCAGACGGTACTTATTATAAAAATCCTATGGGTTTGGATCCTTTTATCACTAGCAAGTGCTATAGTATGGCTGCGCAAGCCCGAAAGCTGGGAATACCAATTACAACTTTTATGATTGCTTCGGATCCTTATCTACAGCAATTTGTCGACGAGTTTACAGCTTCAAATCAAGGGAAGGCTTATTACACGGGACTTGGGGATCTAGGTGAAATGATTTTTGAGGATTACGAAGAAAACCGAAAAAAAAGAATACGATAAGAATATATGGATTACACGAAGATTACAACATTTGGTGCATTAAAAACTTCGGGTTATAAACCTAAAACAATAAAAGAAGAATTGCGTCAGAATCTGATTACAAAAATAAAGGCGGGTGAAACCGTATTTAATGGAGTACATGGTTATGAAGATACCGTTATTCCAGAACTTGAAAGAGCAATTCTTTCCAAACACAACATTAATTTCTTGGGCCTTCGCGGTCAGGCGAAAACACGTCTAGCTAGGCTCATGGTCAACTTATTGGATGAATATGTGCCTATGGTTCAAGGTTCAGAGATTAATGATGATCCGTTTAACCCTATATCGCGTTATGCGCTAGAACTTCTGCAGGAGAAAGGCGATGATACACCGATAAGTTGGCTTGGTAGAGGTGATCGTTTTGCAGAGAAACTGGCTACGCCAGATGTGACGGTCGCTGATTTGATTGGTGATGTAGATCCCATCAAAGCCGCAAATTTAAAACTGAGCTATGCAGACGATCGCGTGATTCACTTTGGTATGATTCCTCGGGCAAACCGTTCTATATTTGTCATTAATGAGCTGCCTGATCTTCAAGCTAGAATCCAGGTAGCCCTCTTCAATATATTGCAGGAGGGAGATATTCAGATCCGTGGTTTTAAGTTACGCTTACCGTTAGATGTACAATTTATATTTACTGCAAATCCGGAGGATTATACCAATAGAGGAAGTATTGTGACGCCACTGAAAGATCGCATAGGATCGCAGATACTCACACATTACCCTGCATCGGTAGAGATAGCAAAGGCAATTACAGCGCAGGAGGCAAACTTGGAAGCGGCCCAGAAGGAGCAGATATACGTCCCTGAGCTGGCTAGGGAATTAATTGAGCAGATAAGCTTTGAAGCACGAAATAGTGAATATGTTGATGAAAAGAGTGGCGTGAGTGCGCGTATGAGCATTACAGCATTTCAAAACTTATTGAGCACCGCTGAATTGCGCATGCTCAGAAGCGGGGCGCAAGCAACTGCAGTACGGCTGAGTGATTTTATGGGTATTGTGCCTGCGATAACCGGTAAAGTTGAGCTCGTTTATGAAGGCGAACAGGAAGGAGCGGGTATCGTCGCATTGCAGCTGATAGAAAACGCGATTAAAAATCTTTTTCCGATTTTATTCCCAAAAATTGAGAAACTGGAAAGAGAAAACGAGCGTTATCCCTACGACGATATTGTTCGTTGGTTTTCAGAATCAGAGGGGATCGAATTATCTGATGAACTCAACGATTCAACGTATCAGCAGGTTTTGGATCAAGTGAAGCCTATACATGCTTTAATTCAGCAATACCAGCCGGAAACGAAGCCCGAAGATCTCCATTTTCTGACCGAATTTGTATTATGGGGACTTACGCTCAACAATAAATTAAGTAAATATAGGTTGGGGACTGGCCTTCAGTTTCAAGATAACTTTCAGGGATATCTGAGAAATAATCTGTAACAGGCAACTAGTAACATGATGGGTAAGTGTACAGCGTAAACTTACCCATCTGGTTTTTAATTAGGTCTCACAAGGAAAAAGAGCGGATAACTATCTTTTCATTAAAATTAAGTCTATCGATAGGCCAATAATAACGACGACGACAGTAAATGACAGATACCCTAAAATATAAACTGCGAGCGCTTTTAAATAACTGGGTATTTTGTAGGGATCGAAAAATTGTCCAATAGCCCAGACACTATATAGCATAGCGACGATGCTAGCTTGCACCATAACGCTTGTATGTGTTACACCTTCTACTAATGCAAAAATAGTATAGATCAACATCGTCATTCCTAAAATAAAACACAGCAGGATGACAATTTCAAAAAGATTAAAACCGTATTTTTTAAAAAATAATTTAGCCCAGAAAGCGATAAACAATCCTATTATGATATTGGCGTAACCATAGTGGTCCTGGATCCAGAGGTATATCGACCCCGTGGTAGAATGCTGGGATTCGTAATAACTCACATATTTGTCGTTTACATGAAAAAAATGGCTTACTATAGAGTATATCAGTGAGGTGATGATGATAAAAATAATGGGTTTTACCAGGCGGCTTCGGTTCTCGGCAATATATTTTTTTACATTTTTTCCTGGTGTGGTAATAAGTTCACGAATCGTGTACAAGATTCCACGCTCGAAATGAAGGACATGTTCAATTTCGTGGACGATATAATGCGCATCAATTCTTTTAAGTACCGCTGGCTGTCCACATTTCGGACAGAAATTCAGTGTTATATCAGTCCCACAGTTTTTGCAATTTGTCATGTTTATACTATGCTATAGGTAATAAATTTGTTAATATTTGAGGATTCTATCCTTATCCTGTTATGTAGATCGTTGGCCATTGCTTCTTATCGATTAGAATTTGTCCAAAAATATTATAGATTATGTCAATCAATGCTACACCTCAGTGTAGTTTTATACAAACCTCCTTCTCCCGCGAAGAAAATAGAATTAATGAGCTTTAGTGTAATCACCCCGTTCGCAGAATCTTTTGTTTATTTTGTTCAACCATTTAAGTAAAACTATTATATTTGCAAAATACTTGAGTAGTCAAGTATTTTGCAAATAATAATATGACCGCAATTAATACGATTTTGAACATTATAAAAGTTCAATCTGTCATCACCAAAAAGTTTGATGGGTTGAGCTTGCATGGACTAAGTCTGACAGACTTTATGATCCTACATATTTTAAGTCAGGCTTCCGGGAACCGGTTACGGCGAATTGATCTGGCTGAAAGTACCGGTTTAACGGCCTCAGGGATTACACGGATTATTTCACCTATGGAAAAGATGGGGCTTGTTGTAAAAGCACACAATGATCGAGATGCCCGGGTCAGCTATGTGAAGCTTACCGCGGCTGGTGATCGAATTTTTAAAGAGGCTACTGTTACCGCTGAGCATATCGCCAATAAGCTATTGGACGGAATGGCCGTAACAGATCTCCTTATTTTTGCTGCGCAATTGAAATCATTGGGTGGTGATTTATAACTTTAATTTAAAAGCACATGAACAAAATAGATAAAAAACAATTGAAAGCCGAATTCCTGGAAAGTAAACCATTGATGGGAGTTTTAACAATTTACAATAGCGCCGAAAATAAAACATATATCGCAGATAGCCTGAATTTAACCGCTCTTTCCAACAGAATCAGATTTATGTTAAACATGGGGCAATTTGACAACAAAAACTTGCAGGCGGATTGGAACCGAATAGGTGAGGGAAATTTCCTGTTTGAAAATGCAGTTATTATTCCATTTGAAAACGACAAAATCATTGATTATAAAAAAGTCGTACTTCACGCCGCAACTGAGTTGAAGAGTAAAGTGAAAGAAACAACAAGTATCTATTGATATGAAAAGAAAGACGTATTTGTATCCCGGTTATGAAGCCGGAAGGAATCTGGCATTGAAAAATATCCAAGGCCCCATTGTAAATCTCAATTTAATTCAGTTGAGGAAAATCGCGGACTATACTAATTTTACGGAGATCGCGCCAATCAAAGAAATTTCTGGATACGATGCTTTCATGAATTATATAGAGCTAGCCAAACCTTTTGTGGAAGAAAGCGGCGGTGAGCTACTTTTTGTTGGGCATGGTGACCGGTTTCTGATAGGGCCCGATCAGGAACAGTGGGATATCTGTATGCTGATTAAACAGAAAAGTGTGTCCGATTTTTTTTCATTTGAACAAAATCCAGCTTATATGAAGATTATAGGGCATCGGATTGCAGCTATCTCGGATTCAAGACTTTTACCCTTGGAAAATGTCCCGTTTTAAACGATACTTATCATAAAAAAGCATCGCTAGTCGCTACAGATGGATCTAGATTAGCGATTGCACTATCAATTTGGCCATTAATAATTTTTTCAATAAATGCTTTAGCGAAGATATCAACCTTCTTGGCATCATCCGGGATACTGGACTCTACCGTTGAGTTACAACTCAGCAATCCGATGAGAATGGTAAACAAAAAATATATTTTTTTCATAATTTATTTTGGTTATTAGAATAGGTTACACACCTATAAATATAATTAAATTGTCTATTTGCATGTTTATCCACAAGGATTTTTTTGTTAAAACACGTAAAAAAGATTATTTATTCCGCGAGGTGTCGCTCGGAAGTAGATGCTATCATTGACAGGACCATGAAGCCAAAGCGATTACAGGTGTCAAAATGCATATTGTCTATTTTATAAAGCTAAAGCGGTAGCGGTAGCGGTAGAAGCTTAGGTGAAGACCAGTTTAATAGATTAAAAATGTGGAACGACAGCATCGTTCCACAAAATGTTTTTCAGTGTAGTATTGTAGGATTCTTTTTACAGTATTCTTATCGAATCAATTCAGAAATTTAAAATGATGAGATAGGCATCTCCATTCATTTCAGCAATTACTTCTCTTGAGTCAAGTTTACTTATGAGACAAATGTAACTTAGAATAGCAGTAGAAAGAATATGAAAAAGATACTTTTTTATGTGAAAATGGGAATATTTGGTTTTTTGCAAAAAAAATATCATCCTCTTTCATAATATTTTAGGATCAAGCCTGGAATATCGAAAAATTTATCCAGGAAAAATCTTACCATTGTCAAATTAATAGATCTGAGTATGACCAAAAACAATGAACTTCAGGTCGCAATAAAGCATATTGCTACCTAGTTTGAAAGATAAAGTATGAGCTCAAATTGGTACAATATGATACATTGTATCAATTTTACGCCGATTTGTTCCACCATGCTGAATTGTCATAAAAATTCTGTTGATTAGGCCTTTGTTTGTTATAGCTTTGGATTAGATCTTGTGTTTAACTTCATCAAGAATTGCCCTGTAGAAAATTACTGCGATGAAAGCCGATCAATCTCCTGTTGATTCCTTCGGATGGACGTTAATGCTAATTTTTTAAGTTATAGCAGATCAATTATAAATTCGTTCTATTCCATATAACCACATGAAAAGACAACATCGCTCCGTTTTTCTAAAATCTATTGTTTTAAGCAGCACAGCCTTTTTGGTTCTAGGTGTTCTTTTTTCCTGTTCGAGTAATCGAGGATTTTCGGGTAAGCAGGAGTGGATATATCGCCGTGAACTTGATCGTTTAAAAGAAGTGGCAAAAAATAACCTAACAGACAATATAAAGGAGTTCAATGCTTACGAGCACCGGCCAAAATCGGACGGTGCTTTTGACGAATCCAACAACAAAGAATTCTTGGTCAATAACATTCCGTATTTTGAGAGTTCCAACGATACCCTAAGTCGCGTGTATAATTATCGTTGGTGGATGATCAGCAAGCATCTTCGGGATTATTACGATCCACATGATTCAAAGAAATATTGGGTTATAACAGAATTTTTCGGGTATCCCGCCTGGGGATCCCTGAGTGGAGCGATTACCTGCCCAACAGCGCATCAGTTTTACGATGTACGTTGGCTTCGTGATCCAAAATACCTTCGATCTTATGCCGAATATTTTATGCTTGGATCAGCTTCCAAAATAAATCAACGCGAAAATGGTAATTTTTTAACCCATTTGAGCCGGCCCGAAAGTGTTCATTTTTCCAGCTGGATGGTCGATGGTATTGAATCATTTTTAAAAATTCATCCCGATCAGGCCTGGACGCAAAAGATGCTTCCCGCAATGGAGACCCATCAGCATCTTTTGGATAGCCTATTCACTGTAAAAAATCCAAATGCGAAGACCGACGGCATGTACAAAATTCTGGATCTGTACGATGGGATGGAGTTCAGCCTTTCGGCGGTACTTGGCTTAATTGAAAGTAAAGGACCTTATGCTATTTATACCGATAGTACCTTGAGAGACCTTTATTTAGGTTGGGGGACGACAGGCAAGGTAGCAAATACGACTGCAGCGAAGAACTTTCCATTAGCCTTTACCAAAGGTTATCCTGATTTTTATTTGGTGCGCCCATCCGTTGGAAGTTATTCCTTTGGAAATAACAACGCATTGTACAATCTTTATAGACTGGAACAGCAACAACATCCTTCGATTACGAATAAGGCGAAAGCAGATTACTATAAGGTCAGAAGCCAGGAAATACGCCGAAAATTTCTCCAGACGCTTTGGAATTCAGATGATGGATTTTTTAATACCTTAACAGCTGGTGACAACGCCTATGGCGTTCGGGATTACGAAGCGCGGGTGCGGGAATCCGTTGGTTATACCCCTTGGTATTTCAATATGATACCGCCTGCGGATAGTAAAAAGTATGAGGCAGCCTGGACGATGTTTACTTCTGAAAAAGGTTTCAATAACCATAAAGGAATGACCACGGCCGAAAGACAACATCCCTATTACAATGAGCAGGCTTATGCCTGGAACGGTAGAGGATGGCCTTTTCAAAACTCGGTCGTCTATAAGGCATACAGCAACTATTTAAGAAATTATAAAAATCAAATCACTGCGCAGGACAAAGAGACCCTGTACGAACAAATTATGAAGCTTACCCGACTTCACGGTTATACCCACCCAAATATCGGTGAATGGTATATACCAAGTGATGGCGAGCAATTTGGTGGACAGAATGATTATTTTCATTCAACCTATCCTGACATGATCATAGCAGATCTCATTGGCTTTAAGGCGACCCATCACAACAGCTTTCAGCTTCAGCCGCTGATACCTGCGGGCAAAATGGATTATTTTTACCTCGGAAACTTAGACTATCATGGGAAAACGATCGACATTGTCTGGAAAGAAGACTGGGATCAAAACAAACCAGGAAAACAGCCTATGTTATGCATTTGGGTAGATCATGTTTTAAAGGCAAGCTGCAAGAATCTTGGTGTCAAAATAGACGTAAATTTAGACTAATCAAGACATTGCGAGCTTACAATAAGAGGAGCAGTGTTCTGTTCGCGCTCAAATTACCCCATTTAATTATTGAAATGTGTTGACCGTATAGTAATGAATTTATTAAAAGTGTATTTATGTAGATCGATGTTGTAGTTAAATTGTGTGTAGTTAGAAATTAATGTTATTTAACAATTGGTTAATAATATATTGTATATATTGTTGTTGCTAATAAACCCTTGTTATGAAGAAAATAACGTTACTTTTCCTATTACTTTTTGTAAGATATGTGCTTTTTGCTCAAGGAGAGCAAGTCCAATCTTATAATGTTGACCAACAACGTATTGACAATGGACTTCCTGTAAATTGGTTCTTAGCAGAATCAAAGGGATATACGTTCACTATGGAAAAGCATAGTACGTACGCCGACAAAAAACAGCTAAGAATTAGCAGCATGCCTGATGGCAATGGCTATTCAGGCGTCATGATGTTGAATATCCCTGAAAATCTAGAAGGAAAAGAAATTATTTTTGAAGGGAAAATTAAGACAGAAAACATAGCTGAGGATGGATTTGCTGGATTGTTTCTTCAGTTAAAACCCAAAGTGGATATCGAGAATATGGAGGCTACAAAACTAAATGGAACACATGACTGGCAGACTTTCGGCGTTAGACTCAAGTTGAAACCGAAGGAAACGCACAGTATCGCCATCGCAACCTATCTTATCGGAAAGGGGACTGCTTGGTTTGCTGATTTAACCCTTAAAATAGATGGCAAGGATTATACACGGGCCTTGAAATATCCCAGTGTAAACAAGGCTGACACCTTGTACAACTTTAATTCACAGTTGAACGAATTCCCCCTTACACCTGTCAATATCGAAAAACTGGCACATGTAGCCCAGATCTGGGGGCTATTGAAGTATTTCCATCCGGCTGTTACCTCAGGTAAATGGGATATGGATACCGAGCTTTTTAAATTTCTTCCAACCCTGTTAGCGAGTCCGGATCATCATACTTCGGAGCGGATGCTTGCGGCCTGGATTGGACATTTCGGTTCTTTCCACTCTAAAACAGCGCAGCCAGCAGATACCGAAGCGGAAATTGCAACGGAGGCGGATGATCAATGGATCGACAAATTGCCTTATTCCGACAAGCTGAAGGATACCCTAAAAAGTTTGTGTCATGTTATGCCGGTAGTTCCAAACCGATACATAAGTTATCTTAAAGGAGTAGGAAACCCTGTGTTTGATGAATACAACTACAAAACAGTTCCTCTCTCCGATGTAGGTTTTAGGCTGTTGGGATTGTTTCGGTATTGGAATGCAATTCACTATTTTAACCCCAATCAAAAACTTATGGCACAACCATGGGATAAAGTCTTGTCAGATTTTATTCCAGTATTTGTAAGGGCAACTTCCAAAGCATCATTGGACGCTGCTTATCTTCAACTTTTTTCTAAAATTAATGATACACATGCTTTTGCCTCGCTTTCGGATTTTTATTATAGGGGTGTGTTTGGAAGCCGTGGCGTAGCCTTTAAAACGTGTTTTAACCAAGATCAGTTGGTGGTTACGCAGCTAGGAGATGATCAATTTAAGGCCGGGCAAGAATTGCAGATTGGGGATGTCATTCAGGAGATCTCGGGCAAGCCCATTTCTAGTATATGTGACTCATTGAGGCAGTACGTTGCGGCTTCTAATGAAAGCGCACGTAAAAGGGATCTTCCAAGGTGGATGTTGCGAACAGAAGATTCTTTAATGCTTCTAAAAGCTAGTCGGGAGGATAAGGAATTCGCAATTTATGTACCCACTCGTAAGATTAATATTATAAAAAACTTTTCAGAGGAGGCCAAACCTGCCATTCGTAAAATGAAAGGTGGTATTGTGGTTGTCGATATTGGTACTTTTAGGGATTCAGATACTAAACGGTTAAAAGATAGTCTTCAGAATCAGAAAGGGCTTATTCTGGATTATCGGAATTACCCTTCCGCGAGCGTACATTATGAATTAAGTGATATGGTTTTTCCGTCGCAACAGGAGTTTGTAATTTTGTCGATGAACTTTGGCTTGCGTCCAGGGCGTTTTCTATACAGAAGTTCGGATAAAGTTGGAGCACAAAATCCCAATGCCTTCAAAGGCAAAATCGTCATGTTGGTAAATGAGACTACTCAAAGTGCCTCCGAATTTCAGGTGATGGCATTTCGCACCATACCGGGATCTCTAGTTGTTGGCTCTCAAACCGCTGGAGCAGATGGTAATGTAAGCAGTGTGCCATTACCATTGGGTTATTCAACATTTTTTTCGGGGTTAGGAGTTTATTATCCTGATAAAACTGAAACACAAGGGGTCGGTATTGTGCCTGATAGAATTGTATATCCCAGTATTTATGGTATTCGGGAAAAGCAGGATGAGTTGCTTCAAGCTGGCATTGATGCTATCTTAAAGCCATAATTATCTTGGCCCGCAACATCGAATCATTAACGCATTATTTAAAATATGACAAACTAATCTTTTGCTTTTATTGTTAGAATTTGTAAGAGTTTAACAACATAATCATTTTGAAATATATGCTTAATTACGATTGTTTAAAGAAATTAAAGATGTGTGGCGGAAAAAATAATTCAACCGGATTACTTCTGGCAATGGTGGCGGGAGCGGCACTTGGTACATTGGTAGGTGTATTGGTGGCACCAAATAGTGGAAGAAAAACGCGAAAGAAAATCAAGGAAAAAACAAGGGATCTCAAAGAGCAGGCAAAACATAAATACGAAGAAGTAGCCGATAAAGTGAAAGAAGAGTATGATCATGTGTCATCCTCAATTAGCGAGACAGCAGGCCATGTGGCTGATAAGGTCTCTGATGAATTTGATAAGTATAAAGATCAAATAAGTGCTAAGACTGCCGAAGAGACAAAAGCGATTAAGGATGCAGTTAAAGATCAAAAAGAAAAATAACTTTTGATTCAAACAGCAGAACTGGCAATAGACATTGTGCGGTCTGCTGTTTCTTTTTTGATCTTCACCTCTTAAATTATAATGTCCATACCCAGATGGATCATTTCTCCCATATCCAATGGTAATCCGATGGTTTTCGTTAGCTTTCAGTATCTTAGTGAAATCCGGCTCGAAATTCCAGGGGCGAAAGTTTGGTTTTTGTTTTAAACAATTTGCTGAATGACTGTGAATGTTCAAAGCCTAATTCATAGGCGATTTGACTAACAGAAAGTGCCGTTGTTGACAATTTCTCCTTTGCTTTTTCAATCAGTTTTTCGTGAATATGCTGTTGGGTGCTTTGCCCCGTTAGTACTTTAAGCAAACTGCTGAGATATTTAGAGGAAATATTTAAGCTATCTGCGATATATTGAACGGATGGAAGACCCTTTGAGATCAAACCATCTGTAGAAAAATAAGCATTCAGCAGTTCTTCCAGGCGATTTAAAACCTGATGATTGGCTTTCTCTCGCGTCAGGAATTGTCGGTTGTAAAAACGCTCCGAATAATTCAGTAATGTTTCGAGGTTTGATACAATAATGTTCTTGCTGAATTTGTCCATATTTGCTCGATATTCCCGTTGGATATTTTCAATAATATCGTTTAGTGTTTTCTCTTCACTTTCTGAAAGAAATAAAGCTTCATTTGCCGAATAATCGAAGAATTCATGCTCTTTAATGGTTTTCGCCAATGTGGTATTCCATAAAAAGTCCGGATGAATAAGCAACATCCATCCGCTTCGGTTTACGTTTGCAACAGCATCATTTTCTTCCAGTTTCAGCAATTGATTGGGCGACATAAAGCCGAGTACACCATTGTCAAAATCAAAGAGCTGCTGCCCATAGCGCATTTTGCCTGTGACGCCTCTTTTATTGGAAATGACATAAAAATCAAACAATAAGGCCGAAGCATCATCCAAAGGAGAACGTTTCATCTTTGAATAGTCCACAATACTCAGCAATGGATGCTCAGGCTGTGGTAAGCCTCTTAATTGATGAAATTCACTGATCGTTTTTATATGCTGTGTTCGACTTTGTGGCATATAACAAATTTATAAATAATTCTGATGAACATCTTCCAATAAACCGATATGCGTAGGCGACCAATCTAATTGCTGCTGTGTCTCAAAACTTGTCGCCGGGCTATCGAAGGTGATGAAATGGCTCAGCCATTGGAAATGTTTGACAATATCTTCACCCCGTAATGAAGTAACAGGCAAATGTAATTTCGTGCCGATCAGTTCAGCAATTGCACTGATTTTAATGCCAGTTTCGCCAATAGCGTTGTACAATGCCCCAATTTCGGCTTTCTCGGCCGCCTTGCAGAAAACTTTTGCAGCGTCTAAGCGATGAACTGCTGGCCAACGGTTGTCCCCATTTAAGGGATAGGTCGAAACACCATGATTGCGCGCAAATTGGATTAGACTTGATGTGAAGCCTGCCATAAAGCCAAGATCACTGCTGCCGTGAACAGAGGGTGGTAAGCGAACCACTGAAGCATGGACACCTTTTGCTGCCAGGGCCATTGCCGAAGGTTCTGAACCTCTTGGTGAATTTAGGAGTGTACTTTCCTCCGTGACGAACCCGTTGATAAGTGGTAGACCCAAGGTTCCAGCTGTAACGACAAGCCGTTTTTGTGTACCGAGCAGCACTTCGCCCATGGCATTGATCGCATTGATATCAATTTCGGCAGCTTTTGCATATTCATTTGCAAACATGAGATCGTGGGAAAACCCCGTATGGATGACGGCGTCGGCGTTTGAAGCGGCTTGTTTTAATATATCCAAGTGTTGAAGATCGCCACGGATTACCTCAGCACCCAAATTGGCGATTATCTCTGCTGATTTTTCTGAGCGTGCTAAACCAGTTACTTGATGTCCCGCATCGATCATTTCTTGAACGACTGCTGAACCTATGAAGCCCGAAGCTCCAGTTATAAATACTTTCATAATCTTTTTTTTCTTGAGACAAAGTTCTGTGTAAAGTTGCCCGCAGATGTATCCAAATGTCAGAATGTTGTAGCCATCTTTCAGAAAATCGATGAACTTGTATTTCGTAAGCTGCAGTATTTTTCAAAACAAGGCTTCTTTCATGAAAGGAGTATCGTATTAAAACCTCGAAATGATCAGTCAAACTGTCCCATATACAAACGATAATATTTACCTTTTTGCTTTAAGAGTTCTGCATGCGAACCGAACTCGGCGATTCTCCCTTTTTCGATCAGACAGATTACGTCGGCATTCCTTATGGTCGAGAGTCTATGGGCAATGACGAAGCTTGTTTTGTCTTGCATTAACCGGTCAATACCTTCCTGAATAGCAATTTCAGTGCGTGTATCGATTGAGCTGGTCGCCTCATCCAATATTAAGATTGGCGTGTTGGCCACAGTTGCCCGGGCGATGTTAATTAACTGCCGCTGTCCCTGACTCAGATTGGCCCCGTCATTGGTCAATTCGGTTTTATACCCTTGTGGCAGTTGCATGATAAAGCTATCTGCGGCAGCAAGCTTTGCTGCCGCTATCACTTCATCATCCGTTGCGGTGAGCCTGCCATAACGGATGTTTTCCATGACCGTATCGGTAAACAAATGGGTGTCCTGAAATACGATAGACAGTTTTTTACGCAGTTCATTGCGATCCAACTTAAAAATCGATGTCTTGTCTAAAAGAATATCCCCGGATAGCAAAGGGTAAAAGCGAGGTAGCAAATTGATAATTGTCGACTTGCCGGCGCCAGTCTCACCCACGAAAGCGATCTTTTGTCCTGGTTTTACGTCGATGTCAATATCAAATAAAACCTGTTTTTCGGGTACATAGCCAAAATTTACATGCGATAGTGTCACTTGGCCCTGAATCGGGACCGGCATTGGCAATGGATCTATCGTTTCACTTTCAGGAGCAGTGTCAATAACAGCAAAAATACGTTCTGCGCCCGCAAGAGCTGCCTGTAAGCTGTTGTATTGGCTGGAAATCTCGTTTACAGGCCGTCCAAATTGCCGTGCATACTGTAAAAATGCAGTTAATCCCCCTAAATCAAATCCACGTGTGATCACTAGAATACCACCTGCGATGGTAGTCAGCGCGTAATTAATGGTGCTCATATTCGCCATCAAAGGCATCATCATTCCAGAATAAAACTGGGCCTTTGTTGCTTTTTCTCGCAGTACCTGATTAAGCTGCTCAAATTGTTCGATGGCGGCGTTTTCGTGGCCAAAAACCTTCACTACCTTTTGTCCGCTGATCATTTCCTCCACATAGCCATTGGCATTGCCGAGCGCAGCTTGGTTGGCGGCAAAAAAACTCTTGCTTTTGTTGATGATCAGTTTCGCCAGATATAACATCAGCGGAATCATGATTAATGCAATAATCGATAGGATAGGGCTGATATACAGCATGAGGGCGAGTGTCCCCAACAAAGTAATTGAGCTGATTAAAAGCTGTGTGATACTATTATTCAGGGCATCGCTTACTGTATCCATGTCATTGGTGAAGCGACTCATCAGATCACCATGCTGATGGGTATCGTAAAATTGCAAAGGGAGGTACTGCATGCGGTCGAACAGATCATTTCGGAGGTTAGAAATCGTTTTCTGTGCCACTTTTATGGTCAGTCGGTATTGCAACATGTTGAAAATTCCTGTAGCGATATAAATTCCGATCATGACCAGGGCAATATGTCCTAGACCAACAATATCTTTTTTGAGGACATAATTGTTGATCGCAGGCCGTAAAAGGTAGTTGCCTGCCAGTGTCCCCGCAGTTCCCAGCAAAAGTGAAATTAAAATCAGCAGGAGCATCAGCCGTTGCGAAGAAAGGTAGCGCATCAATCGCCATAAAGCTTTAAATCCCTGTTGAGGCTTTTCATTTTTAATGCGTCTTGAACTACCGGGGCCAGGTAAACTCACGGGAATGGATTTGTTTGAGGTACTCATTAGGCATCTTCTTTTTGCAGGTGTTGTGACTGATAAATTTCCTGATAGCTGGTATTTGTTTGCAGAAGTACATCGTGTGATCCAGAACCGACAATGCGGCCTTCTTCCATGACCAATATTTGGTCGGCATGCATGACGCTCGAAATACGCTGCGCGATAATCAATAGTGTGGTGTTCTGCAGATAATTTTTTAAACCTTCACGTATTTTTCGATCGGTATCGATGTCCACAGCACTTGTACTGTCGTCCATAATCAAGATTTTAGGTTTCTTCAATAAAGCCCTAGCAATACATATGCGTTGTTTTTGTCCTCCCGAAACATTGACGCCTCCTTGTCCCAGTAGTGTCTGATAGCCGCTGGGAAAGGAGCGTATAAAATCGTCTGCACAGGCAATCCCGGCAGCGGCATAAATATCCTCTTCTGTTGCCTGCTCATTTCCCCATTTGAGATTTTCTAAAATAGTTCCTGAAAAAAGTTGGTTCTGCTGCAACACAATCGCAATCTGGCTGCGCAGTTCCTGTAGTTGGTAATTTCTGACATCGATGCCATCTACTAAAACGGCACCTTCAGACACATCATATAGTCGTGGAATTAATTGTACCAAAGTGCTCTTTCCCGAACCTGTGCCACCTATGATTGCTAGGGTAGTCGCAGGCTTTACTTCGAAGCTAATATTGTCAAGGTTGGGTTTTTCACTTTGTGTGTTGTAACGGAAAGTGACTTGCTTAAATGCGATCCGTCCCGTTGTAATGGCGTATCTATTTTGAAGGCCTTCCGCAGTATCCGTTAAGGAGGGTTGTTTCTCTAAAACTTCTTCAATTCTATCGCCAGAAGCGATTGCCCTTGAAATCATCATGAAAGTCAATGAAAGCAGCATCAAAGAAATAAGGATTTGCGTGATATAACTTAGAAATGACATCAATCCACCCAGCGCAAGCGTTCCGGTCATTACTTTCTGTCCGCCAAACCAAGTCACGGCAACAAGCGACAAACCCATCACCAATTGCATGACAGGCATGATAAGGACAACGATGCTCGAAGCTTTGGTGGCAACATCCATCAGATCGAAATTCACTTTGTCGAATTTCTTTTTCTCAAAATCCTGTCGTACAAAAGCTTTTACCACCCGCACATTGAGCAGATTTTCCTGCACAACACTATTGACACGGTCAACTGCCTGCTGCATCTTGATAAAAAAGGGGAGTCCTTTGCGTAATAAAATAAAAATACTTAAGGCCAATATAGGCAATGCAATGGCCATCACGATGGACAGATCCTTATTAATAGAAACTGCAAAGATAATGGCAAAAACCATCATAAGGGGTGCTCTTAGAAGCATACGCAAGCACATCATCATGACTTGCTGCATCATATTGGTGTCGTTGGTGAGCCGTGTTGTAAGCGAGGCCGAACTGAAATAATCGGTATCCGCAAAAGCAAAGGATTGTATTTTTCGAAACAAGGCCGTCCGGAGATTCGTCGCAAAACCCACCGACGCGTGTGCAGAGTAATAGATGTTGCATAAATTGGCAACGATAGCAACGATGGCTAATCCGATCATGGCCAGTCCAATTTTCAAAATGTAGTTGATATCTTTATGCAAGATTCCGTCGTCGACAATGATAGACATCAGACGGGGTTGTACAATCTCGCAAAATACATCGATCACAACGAAAAAAGGAATAATCAAAAAAGCCTTTCTAAATGACTTGGTATAAGGGGTAAACGTGGAAAGCTTCATCTGCCTGTATATCCATTAAATCATCTAGTCCAGTTTGTAAGCCTGAACGCTGTTACTCCTAACGGTAGGCACATACAGCATACCTGAAGATTTGTCGTATCCGATATCGGCAGCGTTTATCTTTTTGTCACGTGTGTCAAGTAATACAGCATTGGAGCCGTCAGGTTTGACATGGTAGATCAGTCCTTGCCAGCCAGAAACTACAAATTCGTTGGGTTTAATTTGTACGACACCGTCCAATCCGCCTTCCATACCTTTCGATATTACGGTAGTTTTTTTATCCTGATCTATCTTAACAAGCGCGCCATCCGATAGCACATACAAGTCTTTGCCGACAGCCAGCAACCCATTTGCACCTTTTAGGTTTTCGGCATACAGCATAGGAGAGTCGTTTTCAATGCGATAGATTTTTCCAAGTCGCGTATCACTTACATAGACGATACCCTTTGAGTCAACAGTAATGTCATTGAGCAGCTCAGCACCATCGATGGTAATTCTTTTGACGATGCTTGCTTTATCTATATCGATGACGGCAATGGATTTAGAGAATGCTTCAGCCGCATAGAGCCGGTTTTTGTGGATTCCTATACCCAAAACAGCATTGAGTCCTGTAACCCAATCTCTTTTGATAAATTTTCCGTCCATATCCAGTTTACTGATGAATGCTGTAGTATTAGGTTCGAAGGCGATCGTATTTGAAACATAGAGTACTTTGTTTTTGGCATCTACCCAAACGGACTCTGGAGATCTTAGGGTGGTGTCCGATTGCCATTGAGGCGTTAAAGACTTCTGTCCAAATAGGACTTGTACAAACATGATAAGGGTTAATGTTAACGTAATTTTCATAGAAAATCGGATTGAGATTTATATTAGTTTAATTTATTCGAATTAAATAACGATTACCCAAGGGAACTTTGGTCTTCCGCTAAAGAAGAAATAGTTGTAGTCAAGAAAAAAATCGACCATTGAGTTCATTTAATATACAGAATTTAGATCGTATTGTTTTCTTTTTTCGAAAGAAAACCTCATCGGATCGCTCAGATCAATTACTTCTTTATAAATAAACTGGTGCAGCATTTATTTTCAATATACAGCAAAATTACTGTACGCCCATTAAACGTATTTATAAATAATTTTTCGTTTTATACAGATTTATGGAAGCTGTTAATTTCTTGTTAATAGTTCATTAATGGTACATAATAACTTTGATTTCAAGAATAACCCCAGTAAAACTTTAGTCTTCCGGAACAGCGGGGCAGTATGGGGACTAGCATTGAAATAAACCAATATGTATAAACCAGTCTTCAACCATTTATAAAAAAATCACTTAATTATGAGTATTAAACAGCAAACAAAAGTATGTATAATCTTCTTGTTGATCGCTTTGATGATGTCCTGTTTGAAGAGCGAAAAGAAGATTGAAGAATCTATCCCGAAAGAGGAGGCCAAAAAAGCGAATGGCAACAATGGGCTTTCCGCGACAGGCGATGTCGTTGGGCAGATTACCGTGGGATACCAGGGCTGGTTTTCCTGTGCGGGTGACAATTCACCCATGGGAACACATTGGTGGCACTGGACTGAGGCTTGGCAGCAGACCCCGAGCCAGGGTAATTTCCATATTCCTTCTTGGCCTGACAACAGCGAATACAAAAAAAAATACAATACCAATTTACCGGCATTGGGCAATGGCTCGCCTGCATCTCTGTTTTCTTCATTTGACGATCAGACAGTCAATGTCCAATTTAAATGGATGAAGGATTACGGTATCCACACGGCGGCATTGCAGCGATTTAATCCCACAGGGATAGAAGGTCCCATTCGTAATGCGATTACGGCTAAAGTTAAAACTGCCGCCGAGCAACATGGTATCAAATTCTATATCATGTATGATGTGTCGGCCTGGGTTAATATGCAGGCTGAGATAAAAAATGATTGGCTAAATCTGATGAAACAATATACCCAGTCTACTGCCTATGCCAAACAGAACGGCAAGCCTGTGGTCGGTATGTGGGGATTCGGTTTTAATGACAACAACCATCCCTGGTCGGCAGCCGTCTGTCTGGAGGTTATTCAGTGGTTTCGCGATCAAGGCTGTTATGTCATGGGCGGTACGCCAACACACTGGAGGTTGCCACAAACAGGAGGAGATTCGAGACAAGGCTATATCGATGTCTACAAATCATTTGATATGTTGTCACCTTGGATGGTAGGCCGCATCGGAACCATTGCAGACGTGGATCATTATGCGCAGCATATCCAAAATGCTGATCTACAGTTTTGCAATTTAAATAACATAGACTATCAGCCCTGTGTATTGCCGGGGTCACTGCAGGAGGGCCAACGAAAACATGGTGATTTTATGTGGCGACAATTCTATAATTTGACCGCGCTTGGTGCCAAGAGTATTTATGTGTCCATGTTTGATGAGTACAACGAATCCAATCAGATAGCGAAGACAGCTGCAACTCAACAGGATGTTCCTGTTGGGCTGGGGATTAAATCTATGGATGAAGATGGGACTGTTTGTTCTTCAGATTATTATCTCCGGATTACAATGGATGGTGGAAAGATGCTAAAGGGACAGATAGGGCTAAGCCCAAATAGACCAACATCCCCTCAATAAGTCAACTTTAACGTACACAATTGGTTTATATAGTTTAATTAGTGTAGCCGAATCTTTGTCATGAAGATTCGGTTTTTTATATTGTTTTATTATCCGATCAGAAAAGCATTTTTCATTTCCAATTCAGACTTTCTTTAGTAACTTTAATCCATTGTAAACGCTGAACTCATCGTTTACAAGGCTTTGCAGAATACGTTTTGCCTTGTACAACGTTGATCGGCAAGGTTCTTATGTATCGTCCTTGGTCGCAAGTCCAAGGGTGTTCATCGACCTAAGTAAAGACGATTCTGAGATGGTTTCGTGCTTATATCGATTGTCATGTTTCAAAAAAAAATAAAAAAAATGCTCTTTATAATTTTATTCATTGTGGCGGTAGTCGCCGCAGGTGTGGCCTATTATTTATTCACCAATGGTAACGTTAAAGTAGATATGGCTTTGAAATCAGCTACGCTATATGGATTTAAAGTTAAGGGGCTGGACGGCTCGTCCATCGATTTCGCGCAATTTAAAGGTAAAAAGATACTCGTTGTAAACACCGCTTCTAAATGTGGGTTTACACCTCAGTACGAGGGTCTTGAACGCTTATATAAAAGATTTAGTGATAAGTTGGTTATTATAGGTTTTCCTTCAAATGATTTTTTAGACCAAGAACCTGGTAAGGATGCCGAAATAGCTGCTTTTTGTCAACGGAATTACGGCGTAACTTTTCCGATGGCAGCAAAGATTGATGTTAAAGGAAAGCGGCAGGCGCCTATTTATCAGTGGTTGACCAACAAAAGCTTGAACGGCGTAGAAAGTTCTGCTGTCTTGTGGAATTTTCAGAAATATCTAATCCATGAAAATGGCAGGCTTATGAAGCATTTTCCTCCAAAAATAGATCCCGAGGATCCTGCAATTGTGGCGTTGCTCGAGTAGTTAGATAGCGCTCATTCAACTTTCTTTAAACATTTGAAAGTCCGCGGTAGTGGATGGCTGCAGAATGGGAGAAATTTTTTAATAGAACCGCCAGTCAAATTACTAATGAGTTCATCGATTGATTTGCCAGCTTTTCTAAATCCTGTACCCTTAAAATCTGTTATATAAATATCCAGTTCGCCTGCTGCATCAATTTCATAGTCCCAAAAGAGATAGTAGCCATTGTCGCTGGAAGCGAAGGGAAACAATCGCTTTACGATTGGCAGCGAGCAGTCAGGACCTATTTCAAACCAGATATCATCATTTTTAACATCATCAATATAGGTACTTCTAATTTCATCGGATCTAACAGTTAATGAATCTCCATAGTTGCCCATCGGAATATAAATATGAAATTCACCTAATACTAACCCGTATCCATAGTTTTTTACAAAGGATTTGTATGATTTAGGAAAAGCTTTTCCATTTGGGAATCTAAAATTCTCGAGAATTGACTGATCCCCAAATTCAGAAGGTGTACCTTCTATTTGCAGATCAAAGGTATTATTTAGCATAACATTTTTATAAAAATTCGCATATTAAGATTCAAAATTTCCTGCCTATTGTTGATTTTTTTGACTTATTTCTTTACCGCCACTTACTTACCTGCAGTACGTTTTCATCCAGTTGTGCCGCTAATGATTTCGCCCGTGCTTTTAAGATCAATTTTCTGCCAGTAATTGTTCGGGTAAAGATTAAATCACAATTCCCTACGTGTGCTTCCCACTGATTGCTAAAATATTCGGCGAACTTTTTTTTGCGAGCCAACAGTTCCGGAACAGCATGATAATCTTCCTGCTTGACAAAAAAAGCAAATTTGTTTTTCCTGACAATCACATAACGCGGATTATTGATCGGCGCTATAATCTCTTGTAATGCATTGATGAATATTGATTTGTCGTATGTTGTGCCCCCTTCTAAATGGCAGTAAACGGAACCCGAGCGATCAACTTGCGTTTCTACGCGTACTTCGTTTCGATCAGTCCGTATGATATGAGCTTTTAGCAAGCCATTTAAGAGTGCATAACTCACTTGGTTGAGATCTTTGGAAATATCTCGGTATTTCAAATATAGTCCGAGTGACCTGACGGTATTTCTACCGAAAAGCAGCATTCCGACCGCACCCAAGCTGGCAATGTAAATATAAAAATCTTTTAGGCTTTGCATATTTTTTAATGCTCTAAAAAATCCCTGTAAATTGTCAAGTCCAAAACTAAGCCAGGCAGCGCCCACTGTCGCGAGTACATTTCTAATTGTTTTGTTGAGATACAATGATTTTACACGTTGGTAATCTTGTTCTTCCGTAAAAGGTATCTTGATCTCCTCGACGAGATTCACTCCTTTTGAAAGCGCGTCATTCCACCGCTGTCTGAGGTTCTCTCGGTCGGCTGCAAATAGCAACATTTCCGCATTTTTCCGTAAAATTTCCCCAACGTTGTTTATGTTTTCGGGTAGATCAAAACGGCCTATACCATTTTCAATTTCAGGTTCTTGTCGCAGCGAGACGCCGACAAAACTTTTGAACCGTCGCTTTAATAATTTAAGGTCATCACCGCCCGTTGCGGAAGTGGAGTCTGCACATACCAAATGCCAGATATTTGCCGTTTTGTCCTTATTGCCCTGTTGTGCTCTGATAGCCCGACCCCGCATCTGATTGGAAAGTACAAATGAGCCGACAAAGCTCGCTAAAATCAGGGCATTGATTGCCGGAGCGTCCCAGCCTTCACCTAACAATGACTTGGTCCCCAGTAGGACTTCAATTTCTCCAGTCTGGAATAGCTGTGTGACGATGTGAACGATATCGTGTTTAAGTCCCTCTGTTTGGTTTATTAAAAGGTAATTTGTATCAAAAGGAACAGGGCTCGCAGCGTTGTCATAAATATCATACTTAGCAGCAGTGGTTTGAAATGCAGCGTAAGTGCTAGCCGGAATAATGATCAAGGATCCTGTAAGCACAGCGATTTTCTTATTATTCTTATTTTCCCGTCTCAATTTTTCGAAAATAGGTATAACACCTATTTTGTTCAATTCAAGCGTATTATGGTCGGTGCTTACATAGAATTCTTTTCGGATAAAATCCGAAAGGACTACCAACCGTAGGTTTTTACCCAATTTTTCATATTCAAAATCCACAATCGCTGTAATAGCGTCCATTTTACTGATACTGGATGTCAAATATTGTCGGACACGGCTATTTTGGGAAAAGTTCACCCGTTTTCTTTCCGTGGCACCATGCCTTTGTAATCTATTTTCCAGCATGTTGCGGTGTTCTGCAAACGGATTGAAATGTACCTTTTCCTGGTACAGATAAAATTCAAGTAGAATTTCGAGCCATTCATAATCCAGGTGAGGTATTTTAAAATCTTTGCCACCGATGATCTCCATATGGAGCTCGGGAATTGGAATTTGGTTGGCATGGAGAAAAATTAAGCATGCTGAGTAATATTTCAGGTTATTATAGACCCAGTCGAGATCATCCATCGGGTTTAACCATATAGGATGATTTTGGACCGCCTGAAGTACGATTTTGTCGCTGCTTACTTCCTTAAACAGTTTAAGCATGCTATCCCTATAATCGGCAATAAACTGTCTTTCCTTCTGGCTAGGATTGGTGAAATAGATATAATCCTGATGCGGACATAGATCACCCTCAATGACAAGTTCGGGGACGGAAATTTCTGCATCTATGGGACCATTTAGATCCATGTAGCGCTGCCATTCTGTTGGAGTGACATCGTAAGGTGGAGTTGCTGTTAGACCAACAACCGTCGGCTTCAGCTTTTTCTTTATATGGGTTAATGTATGCCACCATTCATTTTTAAGATGGTGTGCTTCGTCGACGACAATCGTGCCAATTTTTTGCGATTTCAATCCCTTTAGGATAAGCTCAAGGTTTGACCCGAGCTCCGGTGCATCCTGATCATTGCAGGCAGCATGCAGCCCCTGATAGGTTACTACGGTGAAAAATTTCGGATTCCGGATATCCCTGGAGATCCAGTCCGGCACGGTGTCCGTTTGAAGAAAAAGTTCACTGAACCGTTGTATCCATTGGTTACGGATTGCACGTGTCGGTGCGAGAATTAGTGTTGGTTTATTGATGCGTATAGCGACTTCAAGCCCCAAAACCGTCTTACCTGAACCAGGCGGTGCCACCACATGTAAATGACCATCTTTAAGATGCTCTTGTAATTCTTCAAGTACCCGTAGTTGGTACTTGCGCCACGAATATTTGAATTTAATTGCTTTAGGGTATTCAGTCAATAGATCCGGATAATTTAAAATTTACACTATATTGTAGTGCAATATACCAATTTTGGTTGCAAATACGATTTGCCGTAGAAGACTTGTATAGTTCCTTCTATTGACCTCTAATATAAGCGGTACATTAAGATTATATTTCTTTTAAGTTAAATTTTAAGTGTGCTTTCCGAAGGAAAAAAAATAGCCGTTTTATCCAACACGGAGGTGCCTCTTAAGTACGTTTAAAGCATTTTCAAAGCACTAGTCCCTTGTGCCTGATCAGTGCTTGATCAGTACATCCTCCAAAAACGGGCTAGTTTCAAGCGATTAATTTTAGCAGTTGGTTATTTTTTGATTAATTCTGGGCGAGCTGGATTTGGCATCGTTTCATCCTCCGTTAGGCTTATTGGACAGCGGAACAATTATTATTCGCGTCGACAGAATTTATATTCGTACATCACTCCCGGAAAATAACTTGATATCTTTGTAAGCGTACTTGAAAGTGGTATCGATGAATAGACAACAGTAATTATAAAAATACGGGTAATATGGGAAAAATTATATTCAGATTTTGGTTGGTTAATGTACTGATAAGTGTCGCGCTATTTATCCTATACCGACTTGTTATCGCAGAGACGAATACGGCTGCTACAGGATTTCTGGAGACGATTATAGTTATACTGGACATTGTTGTCAATTTAGGTTTTTCAACAATTTATCTTTTCGTAGTGATTTTATGTTCTTTACTATTTTTTCTAAATCACATCGAAAAAATTCGCCGAAATAAAGTATTATCGTTTCTGACATTTTCGGGAATACCTGCTGTTTGTCTGGTCTTACTGATTATTTATATTTTGGTTGGAGTTTATAAATACAATATAGTTCTCGACCCGTTAAAAATGCTGCTCCTGTTTTCTGTTGTTTATCTAGCCAGCACCGTCTTAGAATTTGTCCTGTTCAGAAAAATAATCGAAAAACAGCAGGCTGCTCCGAAAGTTAAGCAATAAAACTGCATCATTGTCGTCTGTCTGACTATTTGTTTAATCAAATTAATCAAAATTGGCTGAGTTCAGATACCCCGATGATCTTAATGTTTCTAAGATGTAATTCGCTTCAGCTTGATCCATATCATTCGCGAATTTTATTGTTTTAAAACCATATTCAAATCGAATAGTCCCTCTATTTTTAAACAACGACAGATCATTCCTGCGGCCCCAAAAAACGAATTCAAAGGGCTCCTCTTCGATATGAAAATTCTTTACTTCCCGTAGATCAAATATCTTATTTCTGAAGAATATATCATTTTTTCTGGCGATGCTGATCTGCTCACGATCTATCACGATGATTTCTTTTCCAATTAAGTACCACGATAATGTTTTAATCACAAGTAAGCCCCCCAGAGTCCAGCCAATCAACCAGATTACTTGAAACAACCGATCAAATTCTAACCCGCTATTTCCGTTATTAAAAAAGTCCTTTACGAACGAGCCTCCAACAAAATTTAATCCAATAAACCAAGCGACCAGCCACAAACTAAGGAATGCTATGACAGGCATATGTTTTTTTGCTGGGATGGTAATTTGGTATCCATTTGACGTTTGGTCAATATTTGCAATACCATCATAAGGTCTTTCCATGGTGATAATTTGTTACTCGTTCAAAATTGGTTAATTTAACAGGGACTAATATGCGAAAAGTCAAACAATAAAAAACTATTTTTTATCATTAAATTATATTAATTTTTTCAGGATAAGCCATTTGATTTATGCGTAATTCGCAGATCAAATTTTTTTATTGTTGTTCTCGATGAATTCTAATGCTTCCTCTAACTGATTTTCATCAAAATATCGCTCTTCTAAAGCCGAGTTAAATAAATGGAGCATCTTGTTTTCAATATTGACTATTGACTTCATGAAATCAGAATGGGATACAACCGCACAGCGTCCGATTTTTCCGAAATGTTTAATTCCCCATAATTCCCCTTCAAAAAATGCTTTTAATTTCATGTCTTTCATCATAGACATGTCTTTAACCTTAATCAATATGTTGACATGCGCATAACCTTCATTCAATTTTTCTTCGAAAAGTTGTTCTATCAAAAGCGCATCAATTTCTGTAAATGATCCTATTAATTCCAACGCAAGTGCATTGCCTTTAAATTTTTTTATTTGATTGATCATGATGGTTTGTTGGTTTTATTGTTTTGCATGTCATCTATATCGTAAAGTTAAAAAATATGGAACGTAATTGAAATTCAGTTATTCACATGAATTAAAACCCAATTGCGGGGGCTGACGAATGAATGGTCACTTTCTGGCATATTTACTTTCCTTTACAAAAAAACGTAGGGGTAGAGCCGCGTGTTCCTGAGCATAAGCAATACCGATTCGTGCTGCTTTTCCGATTTGTGCGGGATTGTATTTTAATCCCTGATCTTCAATCCAAATGCGGTCGTCGGTCAATAGCGCATCATTAAATGACGCGTCAATTCCCAAAGCTTTGGCCGCAGAACCCGGTCCATTGGAAAATGAGGGTTTTTCTGGCAGCACGTGTCTCCGTAAAGCCATCATGTCAATGCCAACGAGCGGTTCAATACTTCTTATTAAAACGCATTGGGGATCCGCTGCACCGGACGTAACAATATTCAACAGATGGTGAATTCCATAACATAGGTATACATAGGCCACACCACCTTCACGATACATTGGCTCAGTCCTGGAGGTTCTCTTTCCGTTAAATGCATGAGATGCTTTATCCATAACGCCAAAGTAAGCTTCAGTTTCGACAATTCTACCCGCTGTTAGCATGCCGTCTTTTTGCGTATAGAGTACCTTTCCTAACAGATCTTCTGCTAGGAATAAAGTATCGGTATTGTTATAATAAGATTTAGGCAGTTTACTCACTTTTTATACAAAAAATTGACTTATTTATCATTCGTATGTTACTCGTATCAGTAGAGGTATTCAATCCTTCTCTAAGCGCAATTTTGTTTACCGCTATTTCCCAGTTCTTTTTCTCGCAGGTTACATCACATGTGTTCTCCAAGATTAGCCAATCCAAATTTGAAAGCAATATCATGCTATAACTGGCAACAACAGTAACCTTATCCATCATCATCTATAAATCAAATTGTCAACGATTATGTCCATCGTTTAACGGTGATTAAATATAGGGAAAATCATCATTTTATTGCTAACGAATAGTAGTTGAGCAAATGATTTTCAAACTCACCTGATAGGGGCGATAAAAAGTCCACTTATGTTAATTTTCGTGTGGGCCTAATAGCTGACTTTATTTTAAAAATCCATTCAGGAAATCTAAAATGATACTTGTTTGGCTCATCAGGCTGACATGGCCCTGTCCTGGGATTATGGCTAATTGGGATTTCGGCATTTGTCCAAAGTCACCGACTACCGCACCACCCAATAACTGATATGTTTTTGCAAGCTCGATCTTATCCAGACCATCGTTGTCTCCGGCAATTATTAATACAGGTGAAGATATTTTGGCAATATTAGCATCCCCCAGATCAAATGGATGTTGCGCCAAAGAGATCATCTGTTCTAAAAATTTCGTCCACTTTGTTTTGTCTGGAGCAACTGCGTCATAGGCTTGCTGCATCGGACTATTTTCAAACATTGCTGGTTTCATGTTCTTGAAGGCGTTGTTAATTTCCGGCATCCATCCATTGCTTTTATAGGTGGCAGAAATAATGGCCAATCCATTTAATCGCTTCGGATACTGAATGGCAAATTGATAAGCCACGGCACCTCCAAAGCTATAGCCGAGCACTGCAGCATGTTCAATTCTCAGATAATCCATCAGTCCGGCAACATCATCTGCCAGTATTGCATGATCGAATTTTCTATCGGAATAGGGAGAATGACCATGTCCTTGCAATTCAATAGCGATGACTTTTCTGGTTTTTGCCAATTCAGGAATTAGCTGGGTCCAGTTGGAGTTGATCGTCATAAAAGCGCCATGTAATAGGATAATTGGCTTTCCAGTGCCATAAATTTCATAATAGACCTTGCTGTCCTTAAGGGATACCAAGCCTTGGGCCGAAGGTTTAACCTGTTGGCCATGTGATTGCATAACAGTAGTTATCATAATAATACAGAGTAATGATTTAAAAATAATATTGGTTTTAATAAGTGTGTTCATAACAGATTGATATCAAATGTACATAACAAATATCAGAACGATTCCGCAGGAAGAAACTGTAGAAATACGACAAATAAAGGGGCGATTGCGTCAAAATGGGACAGATCTTGTAGAGCCCCCATAAAATACTTCGGTGCGTTGCGAAGGGATACGTTACGTTTCACTGGCTGACTGCGGTTTAAAGAAAGAAGTAACTGATTTTCATTGAAAAATGAAGGAATTGATATAAGAATGACAATGTAAAGATGTAAGTTTGTATATCACCAATATTAAATTTAAGGTTATGCTATATTTAGGAATTCTGGTCTTTTTTGGACTTATTACATTATTTGCTTCATTTTATACGGTAAAACAAGAATCTGCAGCTGTGATAGAAAGGCTGGGTAAATTTTTAAAAGTGAGTCATGCTGGTTTGCATTTAAAAATTCCGTTTTTGGATCAAATATCTAAACGTCTGAATCTTAGAATAAAGCAATTGGATGTCATAATTGATACCAAAACACTGGATAATGTTTTCATCAAGATGAAAGTTTCTGTCCAGTATCAGGTAATCAGAGACAACGTAAAAGATGCTTATTATCGTTTGGAGAATCCCGAAAATCAGATCACATCGTATGTTTTTGATGTTGTGCGTGCTGAAGTTCCAAAAACAAAATTAGATGACGTTTTCGTAAGAAAAGATGATATTGCCATTGCCGTAAAAAGTGAATTGCAGGATGCGATGCAAAGCTACGGTTACGATATTATTAAAGCATTAGTGACAGATATTGATCCTGATGAACAGGTCAAACATGCCATGAACAGAATCAACGCTGCTGAACGCGAAAAAACAGCCGCAGAATATGAGTCTGAGGCTCAGAGAATACGAATTGTTGCTGTAGCAAAAGCTGAGGCAGAATCTAAAAAACTACAGGGACAGGGTATCGCAGATCAGCGAAGAGAGATTGCGAAGGGACTGGAAGAATCTGTAAAAATGCTGAATGCTGCCAATATCAATGCACAGGAAGCGTCTGCGTTAATCGTGGTTACGCAACATTATGATACACTGAATGCTATCGGCGCCAATAGCAGAAGTAATTTGGTTTTGCTTCCTAACTCGCCGACAGCAGCAAGCTCTATGCTGAATGATTTGGTTGTTTCAATTGCAGCGGCACAGAAGATTGATGGACATAATAGTGCGCAATTGCCTGATCTTCCTAAAGATGGCGGTCTTTAGGGATAGAAATCCAAAGAAGCTCTTCCATAGACGTATTATCTAAATGTTGATGTAACTGAATTCCTCAAAAGCAGGATATGGGATAAGATTACCAAGGGTACCACCAGGTTGGGCAATAAAGCATATGGAAACTGTAACATAGCAATATTTGGCTGATCATAAGCGATCAATTGTATAGGAATTGGGGATGACAGTATTCCTAGAAGAACAACAATGAGAACTGAGCAAATACCGAATATGTTCCATAATCTGAAAATCTGGAAATTGAAAGTTTTACGAAAGAATATGCCCGTTATCAAAAATATTAAGGCAGTAATTCCGAAAACTATATCATAATTGCAGCCAATAAAAGTCATTTCTCGCGGCAGCATTTTAGCTTTGAATAAAGCATAGAGAATAAATTCTACTGGAATACGCAAGATATGGATCGCCAAAAGCAAATACATATTTATTTTTGTATTAACCAATAGTATCGAACAACAGACGATTGTTATAACTGTACCCAATAGCGTTAAGGCGAAAGATGGGGGAAATTGTATAAAGAACCCTGCAACAGCGGCAAATGATATGAAGAGAGACCAAATGATATAAACTCGCGTAGAAAGTTTGTGGCGTACAGCGAACGAAAATAATACAAAACAACTTATTGTAATAGCTATAAATAGATTCTGCATGATTAAAAAGCATATATCTTATAAAACTAAAGCATAAAAGGCCTAAAATACTTGCCTTAAGGCAAGTATTTTAGTGACAGGAATTCCTCGCTATATGCTTTTGACCAAAATGAGAATATTATAACGACAGATGCTCCAAGCATTGGTCATTATCGAGAAAATTTTATTTAGCTTCCCTCAACAGGTATTTAGGAGAGCTTTTTACTTCGTTATCTCAAAACGATTTGCTCCATAATTCGAGTTATTCAGTGATAAGCCCATTGCGAATAGTAATTAATAAGCTACGAATTCTAAGTGACCATTTACAGATATTTAATCATCATTTAAATAATTAAATGTGTCTTTATTTTTACTGCCATATACAAGGGTATGCCGTCAAAACATACCATGGTTTAACAAGTAAATTTAAAGACAATGAAAAGATTAATGATGAGTTTGGTAGCAATGGTGATGCTATCATCTGTTGCTTCGGCCAAGACAGCCGCAACAACAGTCAACGGAAATGTATCTGTGAAAACAACTTCCCAGCGCCTGGCCAACAATACGGTTAGGGTTACCGAGGCAACCACTGAAACGAATGCGGCATTCGTACGCTGTAATTTTAAAGTAAGTATTTATAGCTGTGATGGTGTTTTATTAGGCAGCGCTGTCTACACAGATTATGCTTCTTCAGCTGGCGGCTGTGCTAATTTCTTTGCAGCAATGCATGACTGGGTTGCAAACAACTAAACTTTTATTCATTCTTACACAAAAACAAAAGCGGGGCTTTGACCCCGTCTTTCTAAACTAAATTATCATGCGTAAATATTATATATTCTTTTTATTTCTATTCCTTTCCAGATTATCTTCTGCACAGCGGCTTCATGCGACATATGAATACATCCCATCAGCCATGGCTACTTTTAAAGAAGATGTCTATTATGATGGAACAGTGAAGATTGCTGTTCGTGATTCGATGCCAATACGCAAGCAGGAGCTCAACAAAGATGGCGATGATGAAGTAGCTTCCTCATTTTCGATAACAATCGGATCTGGCAAGAGGTATAACAGGGTCGTGATCCATCAAAATAAGGCTGACCAACAGCTAGAAACCCGTTCCATTCAAGGTGTTAACTATTTGGTGACGGACAAATTTCCGGCATTGGTCTGGAATACCGATTACACCGATGTGGATACGTTAGGCAAACATGTATGCCACAAAGCAACGGCCTCTTATCGTGGAACTACTTTGGTCGCTTATTATACCAATGATATTCCCGTACCTGTGGGACCATCGAAATTTGGTGGCTTGCCGGGCCTTATTGTGATGCTGTATAACGAAAGTGCCAATCCGAACTATTGGTATCTGAAAGAGGTAAATTATCCCTATGCGGGAAATATTCCCGTAAATGATAAATATATCCAGTCTTTACCCAAATTGAGCCTGGAAGAATTTGTCAAGAAAGACGACCAAATCAATGAAGAACAAATGCGTATTATGTACAGCAAAATGCCAATGATGGAAGGTGTAAGCGTTGATAAACAAAAAGTTAGAGGCAGTGTAGAGCAAGTGTATGAATGGGAACATCAATAAGCGGATAGCGGCCTTATTCAGCTTTTGTCTGTTGTTTATGGTCGTACATGGACAGGTTGCTATCCATGGAAGCGTTAGTACTGAGGGAAAAGCGTTAGGAGGGGTACGTATTGATTTACGGCGTGATGGCGATAACAAAATGTTGGCTTATACGTTTAGCGACGGCCAAGGCAAATATCATGTGCAAACGGCCCAAAGTGGACCATTTACGTTGCTATTCAAGGCGCTGAGCTTTAAGCCAGCTTCCCTTTCGATTACGCCTACGCAGGCCGACACGCTGATTGATGTACAGTTATTAGCTGGAGGGGTGGAGCAATTGCAGGAAGTGATTGTCCATTCCAAAGGCCCCTACCGCCGGGGCAGAGATACCATTGAGCTTGCTGTGAAATCCTTTTTGCAGGGTGATGAGCGTACGGTAGAGGATCTTCTTCGAAAGATTCCCGGCATTCAGGTGGGGACCGATGGGAGTATCAAAATAGGCAATAAAGAAGTAGAAAAAGTGATGGTGGAAGGGGACGATTTTTTTGAAAAGGGCTATCGCCTGCTGACACAAAGTATGTCCGTTCGTCCCTTGGAAAAAATTCAGATATTGCAGCGGTATTCTAATAATAAACAGCTGAAAGGTATCGAAAATTCGGACAAAATTGCACTAAATCTGCAACTTAAGGAGGAAAGCAGGGCACAGTGGCTTGGCTCGGTGGATGCGCAGGTGGTTCCCATAGGTCCAAAATATTATCAGGCCAATGCGAACTTGATGAATTTTGGAAAAAAGAACAAATATTACCTATTAGGTGCTGCTAACAATAATGGAGTCGATGCCGTAAGCAGTATTAACCACCTGATCCAGTCTGGTTCTCCTGATGAACCAGGTCAGATTGGTGTCGGAATAACAACACCTACTTTGATAGATAATACGCCAAATTTGCCCGGTTTTGATTATAAAAGAACGAATTTCAATAACGATAAGCTGTTGTCCTTGAATACCATTTTAAATCCGACCCCACAGTTAAAGATCAAATGGCTGGGTTTTGCAAATCCTACTAAAAAATCATTTTATCGAAATACCGCGCAGAACTATCATTTGCAGGATATTCAATTTACCAATACCGAAGATTATCAGTTTACCAGAAACATCGATAACTACTTCACGAAACTGGAACTGCAGTTGGAGCCCAATAAACGTACACTGTTGAGCTATTCAGGTACACTAGGTTCTCTGAGAAAAAATGATTTGGGTGCATTACTGTTTAATGGTGTTCAAAGTGAGGAACTGACCAAAAGTAAAGGATATTTGACCAACCATAATCTGAGTTATAGCTACAAATTTTCGGAGCGGGATGTACTGGTCAGCTCACTACGTTGGATAAAGCAACAGTCGCCATTGGACTACAGTATCAATCAATACTATTATGAAGATTTGTTTGGAGGTAAAGATATCCATGCGGTAAAACAACATATCGAAAATAATCTGCAGTATCTGGGGGCTACTACACACTATGTAAGCCGAAAGAAAAATGGTGATTTTTTTGAGTTGGCCTTCAATATGGCCTACCAGCAGCAACAGCTCAACACTGAATTGAAGTTGTTATCAAATCCAGACGAGTCAGGTGGGACAGCAGTCTCTCCTTCGGGATTTTCCAATGCGATGGACTTAAACGTGTTTCAGACGAACCTTATTTCCAAGTATACCTTTAAACGAAATAAATGGGAATTGACACCCCGCTTGCAGGCAGGTCTTGTACAGAACAGGTTGACAGATTTTGGGAAACCCAAACATAAAAATAACCTGTTGCTTTCTCCAGGACTATCGGGGAAATGGGTTATCCACCCAAAAGGGCGACTTGAAACAGATCTCTATTTTCAGCAACAGAATACCTCACCCACCGAGCTAATTCCCCATTATTATACGACAGGGGTTCGAAACTTTATTCGAGGAACGGATAATCTAGCGACCTTAAGTAGTTCTGGTGGCACGCTGATGTACACCTATGGCAGTATGACAGATCGTTTTTTTGCGAACCTTTCGGCCGGACATCAGATTTTGTTTGATTATGTGGGTACAGAAAGCAGTTTAGACCCCAATTTTAGCCTTGTGCAACAAGTATTGCTTAAAAACAAAAAGAGCAGCAATTACAAGGCAGATCTTAATTATTACCTGAAAGTTGTAGGTGGAAATTTCCGTCTGGACTTAGGTGCAAACACGGCAGATTACGAAACATTGGTGGTGGGCGTGGGCAATCGTCAAATTCATACAGAGACATATGATTATGGACTATCGTTTAGAAGTGCATGGAAATCCAGGTTGAATATTTACACAGGTTATGCCCTGCAGTCGGTTACTTATCGCTCAGATAGCAAAACTACACTCAATAATAGCCGCGGATTTCTGAATGTATTTTTGAATATGGGAAAAAATATACAGTGTAATCTAAAGAATGAATCCTATCGCTTTGGCAGTTTCCTTGGGCAGGATTCCAAGACCTATTATTTTTCGGATTTCTCCTTATCTTATGAATTGCGGCAACATAGGACAAGATTTACCATGACAGCAAAAAATATTTTTAATACTCGCTTTTTCAGAAATGCTGAATTGACAGACCTTTATAATACCAGCACCGAATATAAACTTTTGCCGGGTTATATCAGTTTTGGGGTAGATTATAGCTTTTAAGTTTTTATCTTGAAACCAGGACAGAACATATCCTCGAAGATGAAAAATTCTTTCAGGATAGGCCTGCAACCGTCGCTTTTTATTACAAGTTGATTTCATCCGAAATTAGATTGTCAATAAAAACGCTTTGATCAATTCGGCGGTTTCAATAGGTTTTTCCGCAAGAATAAAATGGCCACAGTTTTCAATTTTTTTAAGTGTTAGATTACTGGTGATTTCCGGTAAAGAATGAAGCAGTAGGTCATAGCCACTTGCACCAATCGCCAGGACTGGCATTTCTAATTTACTGTAGCTCGCGTAATCTTTAATATCCTGTGGAAAGGCTTGATACCATGCATTGGAACAACGAATAGCATCTTTATTGTCATAAGCTTCACTATAAACAGATTTATCAAATTGGCTTATGCTATCTTTATTAATCAGCAGGTTGTCAAATAACCAAGAGATGACGATTGACATGCGTCCCTCAAGTAACCTTTCTGGTAATTCTTTTACTTGATTAAAAGCTAGCCACCATGGATATAGATAAGTTCCCCCCAAAACAGGTAGCATAGGAAGCTGATACATGCTTGGGTCTGGATGTGGTGTATCTAGCAGTATCAATTTACTAGTTGCTTGAGGATAATTACAAGCAAAACTAAAAGCAACATGTGCACCGATATCGTGACCTGCAATAAAAACGCTGTCCAAGCCTAAATGCTTTACTAATTTGTAGATATCCTTGGCGATGTTCTTTTTGTCGTAACCATTTTCCGGTTTATCCGAGCTACCCATTCCTCTAATTTCAACTACAAATACTTGGTTGCTTTCTGCTAATATAGGCATTACATGATGATACGCCCACCATGTTTCTGGATAACCCGGAATAAGAATTATGGGGTCTCCTTTGCCTCCGTGAACATAATGGATTGAAATGTCATTTATTACGATAAAATTGCTTGTGAAGCCGGGTACAAGTTTAATAAGTTCTTTGTCGGAATATGCTGTTTTCATGATAAAAAGATATTTATAGCGACCATTGATTTTCTATAGACAAATTTAAACTGTATTTTTACAACCAACAAGTATGAAGTATACTTTATACTTGTGATATTTTTTTAAACTATTGATTATCAAGTGAAATTAATTAGTCAACTAGCGAGGGAAGCGAACATTCCTATTGGAACTATACGTTTTTATGAAAAGAGTGGACTCATTTCTGGCAAGACAAAAAAGGATATAACTTCCAATAACTACGTTTATTACGATGATGAAGTAACCGAAAAACTGAGGTTCATAAAGATGGCAAAAGCTGTAGGTTTTACGTTAGCTGAAATTAAGCAGGTTATTGATGCATGGTATCAAAAAGAGCTAACTCAGACAAGTAAAATGGAAGTGCTCGATCTTAAATTGGAACAGATAGATGCTAAGATAAGGGAACTTAAAGTAATGAAAAAGCAAATCGAACAATGTAAAAGCAATATCCAAAATGGTTTAAGTCGATAACCTATGTTTCCGGCTTTACCTACTCCTAGCTCATTGAAATGAAAAAGATGAAAGAATACAAAATTGCTATTGGATTGTCAACCGTATTGTGTCTAATTGCCTTTTTTATTAGAGATCGGTTTTTAATGTTTTTTACAACCGAAATTATAGGTGAAAGCCCCTTGTTTAAGGATAGCTGGCGTCTACCTGGCCAGGTTTTACCAACACTGATTTTTATTTTCTCTTTTGGAATTCTCCCTTTTCTGTATCTGTCAGTCAAAAATTATTGTAAAGTATCTTCGGTAAGAAATCAACGGCTTTCCCTTCTAATTATCAGTACTTCGGGACTTATATTGTGTTGGGTGCGCTTGGTTTATTTAAAATTTAAAGTTGCTCAGATACGAGACCTGTTAAGAAGGGCCGAGTTTACTTCGGATGGTGATATACCCAGCGTTCAGTTTCAAGATATGCATCTAGAGTCTTATCTCTTAGTAGGCTTACTTGTTGGCTGGCTACTAAGTATTATTATTTTTAGAAAATCTACAAATCCTAAACTTTAATTCCCCCCCTGAATGCTTAACGAGAGGGGGATCTCGTACTATGAACTGCATGAGAGTGTAGAACATCCTGCGGTGTTGTCATAGCTAGAAGGACGTTTGACGGAAAATTCCGGAAATAATTCTTGGTATGGATTTTCTAATGCTTGCGTTAGTTTCATTAACATTGCTGTTTTTCCAGCATTAATTTCTTCAATGCATTGGTAAAGCAGATAGTTCCGCAGTATAAATTTGGGGTTTGTTTTTTTCATTAAATCCAGGGACTCAGCTTTTGAAATTGAATTTGAATGCAAGCGGGATTGATACTGTTCCATGAAGTCTTTAAGCCGGCTAAGCTTTTCTTCATTTAACACAGCGTAAGCTACTGGGCTAAAATGTTCATGTAAATCAGTTTCTGGAGTTATTTTTTCCAATTGATTGAAGAATAAGGTATGATCCAATGCGAGTTCTTGCATTAAACTTTGCCAGTTGTTAAAAAACACCTCATCTTCCTTTTTTAGCCCATCAAATCCGAATTTTTTGCAAAGCATTTTGTCATGAGCTTCCCAAAAATAAACGCCAAAATTATTTAGGGTGTTTTCAAGGAATTTTTCATCGTTGATGATAGGTTGGAGGGCATTCGCAAGTTTCCATAAATTCCAGTTTGCAATCTGTGCCTGCTTTCCAAATGCATATCTCCTTCCTGGTAGATCCGTCGTATTGGGCGTGAAATTTAAATTATATTCATCCATCATTGAATAGGGACCATAATCGATCGTTAGGCCTAAGATCGACATATTGTCTGTATTCATTACCCCATGCACAAAACCTACTCTAAACCATTCTACCATTAAGTCTGCCGTGCGGTTACATACATTTTCAAAAAAATCTTTATATTTCTGCTGATCGGATGAAACAATTTCAGGGAAGTAATTTTCAATCGTAAAATCAAGCAGATCCTGTAATAAGCTGTGCTCCCCCTGAGCAAACATCAGTTCAAAATGTCCAAAGCGAAGGAAGCTTTCGGCGGTTCTGATTACCACGGCTCCTTTTTCGTATTGTGGGTTGCCGTTGTACATGATATCCCGAAGAACATCTTCTCCCGAAAAGGCCAGGCTTAAGGCCCTGGTAGTAGGTATGCCCAAGTGATACATGGCTTCACTCATCAGGTATTCACGTACAGAAGACCGCAATACTGCTCTTCCGTCTGCACGTCTTGAATAGGGCGTTGCTCCGGCTCCTTTCCATTGAATTTCGGTCTTCTTACCTTCGGCATTGGTAATTTCGCCTGCAAGAATAGCCCTACCATCGCCCAGTTGTCCGGCCCAGTTACCAAATTGATGTCCCGCATAAGCTGTAGCGTAGGTCTGAATATTGTTAGGTAGGTGAGATCCTACCAAAAAGTTAAGATCCTTTTCTTCAAATTTACCCAGCCCTATTTCCTCAGAAAGAGCCTCGTTGAAAGCAATCAGTTGAGGCTGTTCAAACCCAGCAGGTTCGATCGTAGCAAATAACACTTTTGGCGTGCCTCGCTGTGTAGGATTATTGGAAAAATCTCCAGGGAATTTTTTGAGGAAAGGTTGTTTGATCTGTTCAATATTCATACGGCAAAGATATTAATTATAAAAGATAAAGACTTTCTAAATTATGGAAAGGTCCTACATATGGTCAAAGCGTTTTCGGAATGACCATGTTGATGGAAAAATCAGTTGCTGTCTAACTAGGTTCGCTAATTATTGCAGCGACTGAACAATTCATGAAGATCAAAGCCTGTCTAACAGAATACAGAATTCTGTTTTTCTCTAGCACGGTCGTAAGCCTTTTGCAAGAGGTAACAGGCATAGGCAACATCTTGCTTATTGTAAAGGTAAAAACTGATCCATCCTGAATTTTTAAATAGATGATGGTCCTTGATTTTTCCGTCCATCATTAATGATTTTTTTAGCTCTTTATTTAATAAAATGTCCACTAAACCATTGCTATGTACATGTGCGAATTCCTTTCCCGAATAATTGAACGCAGTCCCGCCATATTTATGGATCCCAACCGTCGTCCCGGGCATACGTTCGACATTTTCTTCCAGGTCATCGATCCAATGTAGCAGTTCGGGCTTCGCAATGAACATCCAAAGTCTCATAAGACTATCAAATAGAATGGCTAATAAAGGGATATCCTTTAAAAAGCCAAGTCTTCTTACCACAAAAGAAAACATAGGTTATCGCTCACTTAATAGTTTAATATGCTCCATTACTCGGAAATGGACATTCCTAGTGATACTTTCTGCCCAAAGGTCATAATACCAAGTAGGGAAGACATGGAGATTATACCAACTGTTCCCGATAAGGGTAGTGGTTCCATTTCCATTGTCTTTCAATATAAATTGACCTCTTTTGATATCTATATGTCCCATAATTTCAGGGTCTTTGGGTTGATCAATGATATCAAAAACTAAGTTTTCATTGACGTCAAATTTTACAATCTTCTCATCGAAAATATATCCGTTGCTGAAAATGCATTTTCGGTTTGCGCCCAGTTTATGCTCACTTACCGTTGTGGCCATTGGGCTCGGCATTCCTATATTAAAGAGCCAATAGTTTTCTTTCTGAGATATCGGATCGAAGGCGACCACGTGTTGCCATACTTGTGCTGGACTCGCATGAATTAAGATCTCATCGGAGACCATATTTTCGTGATGATGATCACTCAGGGAGTCAACAATAAAAATTCCAAGTAACAGGCTAACAATGCTTATATTCAATTTTTGATTGCTCTTTTTAAACATTGACCTTCCAATAAAGGCGCCTGCGATAACAAAACCAAAAATAAGAGGGGAAACAATTAAGAGGCAAATAATGCCTTCACCTAAGAATATAAAGCTTAGTAAGATAGCCATGAGACTGCCCAAGATAGAGCATGCCGTTATTAGAGTTCCTCTCATGCTGGTATCTTTCCAACACCAAGCCATAATGATACCCATCAACAGTGGAATAATCACAAACTCAGAAAAGACAAGTACACCCACATCCTTGGGCAGCAATGAAGATTGCATACCAATAATTAGAAATGCAAAAATGTTGGCTATTAGAATGCCCTGAACTATTTTAGAACTTCGTACTTTATAAAACGTTTGTTTCAAACTCATCGTATTTGATTGTTAGGCTTCCCGACTCAGGCTGATCTGATTTTAGCAGCATATTCACACACTGCTTAAAGGCGTTTAAGTGAAAAGGCGATATCGGAGCTAATGCTTTTTTAATTGTTAATGACCAGTGGTGTCTCAATATTTATTTCGGTATTTTGTGCCTTTATCCAGGGACCGGCATAATAGTTCCATTCATCATTCGGACGACCATTTATGAATATGCCACCCACTTTTGGCTCGCTATCCGTTATGCTAAAACTTTGTATGGCTAAGATATTAAATAATTCGCTATTTAATAAATTTTGGAATGCTGCTAAATATAATGCTATTCAATTGAAGCTGATCAAAATGTTACAAATACGGAAATGCCTTTGCGTTGGATGTATCCTACTTCTGAATTCGATACAAATCGCGAAAAAGTTGATGAAGCAAGTCTACGACAATGGGGTGGAGTTGATAATGTGGATAAAATTATTTGGTTATTACAGAAATAAGTAAGAAACTCGCTTATAAGATAATGGTAGAAACCGCATTTCGATAAGAACGTTGTGGTAATGCTTGTTCATAGAAATAGACAACTCCAATGAAATTAAGAGAAATTATATTGCTTTTGGTGATAACCCTTTTAGGGCATATGCTCTTCGCTCAGGCAAAAAATGAGGTAAAGGTACTGCAAATCAATATCTGGCAGGAGGGGACTGTCGTGCCGAATGGGTTTCCTGCGATTGCAGACGAAATTATTGCCAAACATGCAGATGTCGTTCTCTTTAGTGAAGTCCGCAATTACAAGGGAACAGATTTTATTCAGCGTATACTAACGGAACTCAAAGCTAAGGGGGCTATATATTTTGGCCAGTCCAGTGACGCAAAACTGGATGTCGGTTTTATTTCCAAATATCCGATTGAATCACAGCATGCGCTTTATGAAAAAGACAGTACTATGGGCGGTGTTTTAAAAAGTAAGATCAAGATTGGAAAGCGTTCTTTTGTATGTTATTCTTTACACTTGGACTACACGAATTATGCCTGCTATTTGCCACGTGGTTATGATGGTGTGACCTGGAAGAAGTTAGATCGTCCTGTTTCAGACGTAAGTACCATTATTGAGGCTAATCGGAAAAGCAAACGTGATGAAGCTATCCAGGATATCCTGAGAGATGTAGAAAAAGAGGATCAATCACAATCGTTTATTATTGCAGGTGATTTTAATGAGCCTTCGCATTTGGATTGGACATTGGCAACAAAAGATCTTTTTGACCATCGTGGGGCAGTGGTTCCCTGGGACTGTTCGGTTTTATTAGAAAAAGCCGGATTTATAGATAGCTTCCGTCAATTATATCCCAATCCGGTCAGTCATCCTGGTTTTACTTACCCTGCTTTTAACAAGGATGTTTCCATTGAGAAATTGGCATGGGCACCCACAGCGGATGATCGGGATCGGATCGATTACGTTTATTACCGCAGTAAAAAGCCGTTGAAGCCAGTAAAAGCTAACATTGTCGGTCCTGTGGAAACCGTAAAGTATGGGCAGAAGCAGGAAAAAGATAGTGAAGATAACTTCCTGCTGCCCGAAGGCGTGTGGCCAACCGATCATAAAGCGATGTTGGTTATGTTTAAATTCTAGTACATTAATAGCCATATGAAATATACCGAAAAGACCGTAAGTGCCTACGAATGATAATTTATCTTCAGCGAATTATAATTGGTTCGATTTTTAATAGGTTGTACTGTTAAATTTGTGTTTAAAATGATAAGTTTATCATGAACAAATCAAGCTAATGAAAAAGATTAAAAGGTTCATTTTAGTGGTCGTCGCTCTATGTGTAGTAGCCCTGGTTGTTGTGGTGATAACCAATAGCAATGTAACGGCTAAAACAGATTCGGTGATTTTCACGGAACTTAAAGATGTGCCAAGAACCAAGGTCGCCATCATTTTTGGCGCTGGTATCAATGGTGATCAGCCAAGCAGGTATTTGAAAGATAGACTCGATGCCGGGATTTCGTTGTACAAAAACCACAAAGTGGATAAAATATTGTTGTCGGGAGACAACGGACGAGACGAGTACGATGAGCTTAGCGTAATGAAGTTGTACTGTCAGAAAAATGGCATCGATACCGCAAAAATTTATATTGACTATGCTGGGTTCGATAGCTACTCGACCATGTACCGGGCAAAATATATATTTAATGTTGATACGGCAATCTTGGTATCTCAGAAATATCATCTAAATAGATGTGTTTATCTGGGCGATAAATTGGGTATAAAATCATTCGGCTATAGTGCAGATCGAGGCGCTTACCCGGGGTATAAATATTATGCATTTAGAGAAAAACTATCGGTTGCGAAAGCCGTTTTGGATGTAATGAGAAATAGAAAACCAAAGTATTTAGGTAAGCAGGTTGATGTAAACGGAAAATCGAATTACACGAAAGAATAGGTTATTAGATTTTGTAGACCGATAGACCATTTATTATCGTATAATTGTTTGAAAAACCAGGTATTAATTTAATATTGGACAACAGACAAATGAAAGTTATTCTAAAAATACTTTTAGTTATATGTGGGATTGGGATCGCAATTTTCGTGGGTTTTATCGTTATGATTCAGGCTGCTTTTGGTGGTTTTGACAAAGATTATTCCGTAACGGAACTTAAAGAAAACTTTGAGGAAAAAAGAGCCGAGATTTATGAAGTCAAAAATTATATAAACAAAATAATTCCACCAGATAAATCTGTTGAAATAGAATTTAGCAAAAACAATACTTTAGGTATTTTCCATTTGAAAGTGGGTGGCAGGTTTGACAGTAACTGGGATGTGAAAATTAGTTCGAATACAACAGACTCTTTATTGCAAAAACTTGGTTGGACAAGAGGGACTTTAAAGACTCTCAAAGAGAAGTTAGATAATGCAAATTGTATCGGTATTACAAGCGGACAACCTTGTAACATAAGCTTTCAACGAAGCGGGATGGGGAGGTATTCCTTTAATTTGTTTGATAAACCAATTGCCGATAGCTTAAAAGCGCGTTACAATGACGGCTGCACTTACATTATGGTAAATGACAGGCTTGTGCTGGAATATGGTGGTGGTGCGATTGGAAGTCAATGCTTTTATAATTTAGAATAGGTAGAAAGCTTAGTCGCTAAAAAGAACAGGCCGTATGAAATTGACTATTAAACAATCTTATCATCAACCGAAGAGTTACTCTTTGGTACCTTAACCATTTATAATTCCTTCAATAAACAAAAATCGTCATTCAGAAGTTTAAAATCATTTTAAAACTTCTGAATTCTTTGACTGGTAAGATCGCGGGATAAGAGTGAGCGCTAGAATAAACGAAGTTTAATCTTCTGCAGCGCCAGTATTCTTCTTTCTTTTATTAGTAGCATCCGAGGATAAAATAGCTAAAGCTAATGTCTTCAGGAGTTTGCGGGAATCAAGTTGAATAAGTATTTTCGTATAAATTCCAACTTGATATGAAATTCCTTTTAACCTTTATTTTTTGTTCCTGGTTTTCTTTTTCACTATTTTCTCAGGTTGGGAAAGTAGGCAGGCAGAAAGATCAATTTGAAGCAATTGATTCTGTTCTCGGCCAAGTTTTAAAAGATCATCATGTGGCGGGTTTTGCCGTTGCTGTTGTGAAAGGCGATAAAATAATTTATAATAAGGGATTTGGTTATCGTGATTTCGCGAATAAAAAACCCGTCACACCCAATACGCTTTTTGCAATTGGTTCAAGCTCCAAAGCTTTTACTGCTTCATTGTTAGGTTTGTTGAGAGCAGATGGCAAACTAACATTTGAGGACAGAGCGGTATCTTTACTGCCAACGTTGCGGTTTTACAATGATGAGATGGATAATCAAATCGTTGTTAAAGACCTAATGGCGCATAGGACTGGCTTGTCCCGCTATGATTTATCTTGGTTTCTGTTCAATAGCAAAAATAGAGATAGTCTGATTTCGCGGGTCAGATTTATGAAACCCAGCTCAGGCCTGCGAATGAAATGGTTCTATAATAACTTCATGTACCTTGCTCAAGGAATGATTGTGGAGCGATTGAGTGGTAAGACATGGGAACAAAATATACAAGAAAAGTTTTTTACCCCCCTACAAATGACCCGTTCTAATACCGATCTCTTAGCATTTCAACGGGACAGCGATGCTTCTTTGCCCTATACACTTTCCAAAGATAACACGATAAAACCGATTGATTATTATAATATTAGTGGTATGGGGCCAGCAGGAAGCATAAATAGCAGTGCTAATGACATGTCTAATTGGGTCAAGGTTTGGCTCAACCGAGGTTATTTCAATGGGAAAGAAATACTTCCTGCAAATTATATAAATGAGGCTGCGAGCTCCCAAATGGTGATGGATGCAGCTTTACCAGACAAACATAAAGATGTCTTCCTTTCCAATTATGGTTTAGGCTGGATGATTGGCTCCTATAGAGGACATTATCAAGTAGAACATGGTGGAAATATTAACGGATTTTCTGCGAATGTGGCATTTTTTCCAACAGATACACTCGGAATTGTCGTATTAACCAATCAAAACGTATCTAAAGTTCCTACGGTGGTCAGAAATTCTATAGCGGATATACTTCTTGGTTTGAATCCAATCGACTGGAATGGTGAAAAAAAGGCTGAAATCGACTCACTGCGCCATATTAAAAAAGAAGAAGAAGAAAAGTTGCCCGTTACAGCGACGAAACCTTCCCATTCCTTAAAACAGTATACTGGTTCTTTTGAAAACCCTGCATATGGAATTATTGAGGTAGGGCTTAAGGATAACAAGTTATACAGTGAACTCGGTTATGAGAGGGTTGTTCTTATCCACCGACATTATGATGTTTTTGACCCACGTTCTGTCGATAAAAATGGGGTAGCAGATACTGAACCAAGTAATCTTCTCTTTAACTTCTTTAGCGATGTGGACGGTCAGATTCAAGGTATAGGAATTCTATTGGACGATAGTGAAAAACCGGTTATGTTTGATCGTAAGCCCAGTCCTGTTGCTACATCGCAGTAACCGACCAATCGTATGGACCAATAAGATGAAAAGGAAGGTGCCGATGACACGCTTAAGCCAGTTGCCAGAGAAAGGATGAGGTTTCAAACTGTAATTGAACATACGAAAGCAGAAGATTGGATAGATTTTAGAATTGGCAACTTTAATGAATCTTAAGTATTATAGATTTTGTTATTGTTAATTTATAGACGCATTATGAGATATTCATCTGCAAAAATAATACTAATTGTGGCTGTGCTTTTGATCGGGTGTGATTTCGGTAGGGAAAAACAGTATTTTCTGGAATTCAGAGAAGAACAGAAAATAGCATTTATGCCCAATGATATTTATCTCGGCGATCAAAAAATAGGGACGGTGGATCAGGTATTATTAAAATCAACTGTTCCAACTTTCAAGGTGACTTTATCTGATCCAATACCTATACACTCTACTGTTGAATTAACTGAAATTGACCTGCTTGGTACCCACCGATTATTTTTGAAGAAGAGTAATTCTGAAAAAACATATCATGAGGATGACACTGTTATAGGTCTTTTAAAATATATTAAACAACAAAACATGGATCCAAAACTACGGGATAGTATTTATAAGTCAATTCGCGAGGGGAATGGAATACTTCAATTTGATAGAGACTGAATCTAATATAAACTTAGAGAAGACTAAAGACAGAGATTTTGGATAAACCTCCACAAACTGTAATCCGGAAATTTGAAATAGCTCAAAGACATTAATTGATTACAATTGGCATTTTGAAATAAAATAGCTTTTTTAAAGCATATTAGTTTGAGAATATGAACATCCATTTTAGGTCACAGGATGTGATCTCGTTAACCCAAGTGAAAAAACCGATTTTATTATAAACCGAATGACTTCTTTACCAAAATTCTTATTAATTGTGATATTCTTCTTATGGAGCGGAGCCCTTTATGGGCAGACTACGGAAAATATCGTGCAGGGTAAGGTCGTCAATCCTGATCACGTACCTGTTTTCCTGGCTACAATAAGCTTATATAGTATTGATAGCAAACTGATAGCTAGTTCAATGACAGATAGCACGGGCTGTTTTCGGATTGCGCATAGACTAACGGGCAACTATTATTTGTTGATTAAGCACCTTGGTTATAAAGAGTTGAGGAGCAGTTCGTTTAATCCGTCCAATGGCAACGTTGGGACACTACATCTTCTCCGACAGGAGAATACACTGGAAGCGGCAGAAGTCGAAGGTAAAAAGAAGTTGTTTTCTGTAGATGGAGGTACAGTCGTCTATCATGTAGAGAATAGCATAGGCTCACAGGATATATCAGCTTTCGATGCTTTGAAGAGATCCCCTGGTGTGCAGATAGAAAACGATACAGACATTACACTCAATGGGAAAAGTGGTGTACAGATCCTCCTGGACGGAAAACAAACTTTTCTTTCAGGAAAAGAACTTAGTGATCTATTGAAATCGATGTCATCAAATAACCTCAAATCCATCGAAATTATCAATAATCCAAGTGCCAAATATGATGCCACTGGAGCTGCAGGTATAATCAATATCAAAACCAAAAAAAATCAGACAAAAGGATTAAATGGTAACATTTCCACGGCCTTTGCCTATGGTGTCAGTCCCAAACAATTGGAAAACCTTGCATTTAACTATCGGGTTAATAGGATTAATGTCTATGGAACTTACAATCATACATTGGGGTATTACAATTACCTCTATGGTACGGATCGCCAGCAAAATGGAAAGTCGTATGACAGCCATACGATCGACGTGGACAAACGTCAGAAAATGGCGGCTCAAGTCGGGGTCGACTATTTTATTGACGAAAAGAATACGGTCGGTTTTTTGGCAAATGGCAATTTTATCTTTGGAGGAGGTCTCACCAATACCGCTACAGCCATTACGACACCGCCTTCCACCACGGTTGAGGAAACGCTGGATGCCATTAACGATTATTACGGGCAGAATACGAAACGCTACAATTTTAACCTGAACTACAAATACGAAGATACAATAGGGCATAGTCTAAATATTGATGCCGATTACGGTCTCTTCGGTAAATGGAACAAAAACTTGCAGTCAAATATTTACCGTGACAATCAGTATGTCGTTACTGACGAAAATCTTTACCGTACTCTTAATGATATCGATATTGATCTAAAAGGATTAAAAATAGACTATGCGACGCGGTTATGGGGTGGGAAGTTGGAAACAGGTGCCAAATACTCCGCAGTAGGCTCAAAAAATAACGCAAACTTTTATCATGTTAAACAATCGGAAGATAGCCTAGACAATAGACGTTCAAATGATTTTCACTTCGATGAGCATATCAGCAGTGCGTATGTTGACTACAAACGGTCCATTGGTGCCTGGTCCCTACAGGGCGGGCTGCGACTAGAATATGCTAGCTCCAAAGGTACCCTACTTTATCAGGAGTATGGGGCAGATCTCAACGAACATATCAATAGAAAGTTTACTAACTTTTTCCCCTTTTTTTCTATTGCCACACAATTGACTGCTAAACAGACACTGTCTTTGTCTTATGCCAAACGTATAGAAAGACCAGCATATCAGGATCTCAATCCTTTTGTATATATGCTTGACGAGCTTTCATTCTGGAAAGGGAACCCCTTCCTGGTACCTTCATTGACCCAAAGATTTTCGTTACTTTATTCCGTGAAAAATTCGACAATAATAGGCATAAACTATGCCTATACAGACCAATTGAATGCAAAAGTAACAGATACACTGGAACAGGATAAAATCATGATGATCAGTAAAAATGTGGGGACACAGCAACATTGGTCCCTGTCCCTGACGCAGACTTATTCGCCTAGGTCCTGGTGGGACATGACTTTCAATGGCCTGTTGTATTATATCCATAATGACGTTTCCTTTGACCAGTACCAAAATCTCAACTTGAGGCAGACTGCGGGACGAGCCAGTCTCCTTCAGACCTTCAAACTCCCCTTTCAGATGAGGGCAGAAGTTTCGGTGGTCTACAATTCAAAACGACTCGGAGGGGCCAATACCATCAGTAGACCGGTTAGTCAAGCGGACATCGCGTTCCAAAAATCTGTATTAAAAGACAAAGCAACAATACGACTGGCTATCACCGACATCTATAAAGGTAACCAAGTTAAATACACGCAAAATTTACCAGGACTGCTTTCATCAAGTTATGGCTACTACGAATCAAGACAGGTACGTCTGAGTTTCAACTATAGGTTCAGCAGTGGAGCGACTAAGGATCAACGTAATCGCAAATCGGCTCTCGAAAGCGAAAGCGGCCGGATACAATAAGATATCGGTACCGTTTGTACATATTTATTTTCTAATATTGGCCCTGCAATACATTGACGAATCTTCTAAATTTGAAATCTATAAATTAATAAAGACACGACATGAAGTTTACTATTTTCTTTTTAACATTAACATTTCTTTGCTTTAACAGCGAAGCCCAAAAGCAACCTGAAGTCTTTAAGGTGATGGCATGGAATATATTGCACGGAGCAAATGATAGTGAGGATGGCAAAGCCCATGCGGTACAGATTATAAGAGAAATAAATCCGGACGTCATATTGATGGTGGAAACTTACGGTTCGGGTAAAGAAATAGCCGATTCCTTAGGATACAATTTTCATTTAATTGCTCCCGAAGGAACAGCCTTAAATGATAAGAGTGTTAATTTGTCCATCATATCTAGGTACCCTTTTGGTGAACGGATTGACACTGAATTTCCATTTTATCTAGGTGGAAGAGAAGTTATCATCCACAAGCAGAAAATCAGATTATTCTCGAATTGGTTTCATTATTTGCCATGGGAAAACGAGCCCGAAAAGTTGGGTAAAACAGCTGCCGAACTTCTTATTTGGGAAAGATCGGGAGCTAAATATGAAATGATACAAAAGGTATTGCCCTATCTAAAAAAATATGCTGCACAAGCGGATTCAATTCCAATGATTCTTGGTGGAGACCTCAATACGCCGTCTCATTTGGATTGGGGCAAGGATACAAAGAAAATACATAATAATCTGGTGGTTCCCTGGTATTCAACAAAAGTATTGGCCGATATCGGACTGGTGGATACTTATAGAACCTTGAACCCCAATCCCATCACACATCCAGGTATTACATGGCATACGAAAGGGGAAAATGATGACCATCGGATAGATTATATATTTTACAAAAGCCGGAAGTTAAAAGCGTTAAAATCTGAGTCTTATAAGGTATTCTTTAATGAGCCAATCAAACTGAACGGTAAAGAAATTTTATACCCTTCTGATCACGGTTTTGTAGTGACAACATTTAAAATAAGGTAAAACGATCTTAAATACATCGTACAAGTATTGCTGCGCTTATTTATTTTCATCATTTTTATATCGATTCCTAAATAATGTGATAGAAATATTTTCTTAACTGCTATAAATTTAAAATGTAAAAGGTTGAAAAAAACAGATTACGAACAGTTTGCTGGCAAAAAATGTCAGGAACTTATACAGATTCAGGAAAGATTTAGAACGCAGTTTGAGCTAGGCAACTATCAGCAATGGTATTATGACGCTGAACTTGCGCTTCTGAGGTTATACAATAACGATGAAGATCAGATTTATCTAAAATATATTCCGATAGGTACTTTTTCGTTTACATCAGAAACATGGATGTGGAGCTGGTTCAATGAGCATAGTGTCGAACCCAACAAGGGGAGTATACTTGCTGTTAAAGAATTTGGAATCAAAAACAATTATACCAAATTGACAGAAGGAACTTTCCCGGCAGATGAATTCGATTGTTGGGAGTTTGCGGCGATTTCTTTGGATATGTTGAACGGCATGGGGCTTTATAGGGTAAGCACAGAAAAGCTCCAAAGTTATTTCCTGATCACTGCTGTTCTGGATGAAAATTCTCGGGAAGTTGTCCATTTCAACCAGGCAAAAGTAACATGCAAAATCCATGGCTTGTCGAGACCAGCATTTATATGCCAGCATCTTGATCTGAAAAATCCTAAAGGTTTTGAAGAAAGTTTCGATACCTATAAAGGGATGGAACTTGATGAAGAAGATGATTTTGCGGCCTGGTGCGATGAATGTGAAAGGGTCAGAATGAAATATAATGGTTGGAACGAAGACTCAGAAGAATTTGCGAAGATCAAACTTGTTTGTGAAGATTGTTACTTTGAGCTGAAAGACTTTAATAAGGCCGAGTAATTATATCTCCAATTACAATAATCAACGGATAAAACTAAATTTAAATGGAATGAGCTCGACAGAATATCGAGCTCATTATTACAAATCTAATTAACTAAATTTGTCCAATCTTTTGGGGGCAGTCCAAATTTAGATAGCCCCTTGTATATTCAGCTTTTCGTTTGCTATCGCGCTAAATCGATTGAATTTGTCTGACCATTTGGTTGGTAAATCCCCATTCATTGTCATACCAAGCCATCACTTTCACCAAGTCGCCATCGACAACTCGAGTCATTTCTAGATCTACTGTTGCTGCAAATGGACTTTTGATAATATCGGTAGATACCAAGGGCTCGTCGGTTACCGTTAGCACCTTTTTATAGCTATCAGTTTTTGATTCTTCGATCAAGATTTGGTTGATCTCTTCGATTGTGGTGGACCTTTCTGCAATAAACGTAATATCGGAGATGGATCCTACTGGAACAGGAACTCTCACAGCTATACCGTCAAACTTTCCGGCGTATTGTGGAAGTGCTTTTGTCGTCGCTATTGCAGCACCCGTGGCCGCGGGGGCAAGGTTAATACCTGCAGCCCTTCCCATACGCGGCTCTTTTTTTGATGGAGCATCGACCAATGCCTGCGAAGCTGTATAACCGTGTGTGGTATTTAGTATTGCTTTTTTTATTCCCAGTCTCCTGCCCAATATTTCGATTACTGGACTTATATTGTTTGTCGTACAGCTTGCGCACGAAAAGACAGAAACCCTTCCATCTTCGGTATTTACCCCATGGACCACTGTCGGCGTATCTTTGGTAGGACCCGAGATGACGACAAATTTTGCTCCGGAGGTTAAATGTTTTTCAGCGTCCGCTTTGTTCGTGAAAATACCCGTACTCTCTATAACGATATCCGCTTGGATATCTTTCCAAGGTAACTTTTCAATCTCCCTGATACTTGTATATTTAACCACCTTTCCATCGACCACAATTGTATCTCCCTCGATACGCACATCTTTTTCATATTTCCCATAGTTACTATCGTATTTAAGCAGATATGCGGCGTTTTCAATACTCATTAGATCATTAATTCCAACGACCTCAAGATCGGCAGTTTCTGATATTATTTTTAAGGCAGCACGTCCGATGCGACCAAATCCATTAATTGCTATCTTTTTCATCCTATTCCTTTTAAATCTGTTTATATTATTTCTTTTTATATATAAACTAAAGTTCTTTTATTTTTCGGAAAAAAAGATTGACATGGATCAAGAATTTCGCTAAGCTAAAGTCACCCAATTAGTTTTCAAGGATTAGAAGTCGACTGTAGGTAACCATGAGCCTACCGATATCGAGCTATGGCGGAGTTCTGACAATAAAGCGCTGTTCAAAACAAGTACAGGCTTTATTATTTATTGGCCAAACTGAATTCTTCTTCTGTTACGGGATTTAGCCAAGTAACCTGAACATTTTCTTTAAAATTAGTGATGGCAACATGTACCATTTTCGTAGTAGCAGTTGCGCCGTGCCAGTGTTCTATATTCTCAGGAATATTGACAACATCACCTTTTTTGATTGCTTGTGCCGGTTTTCCTTTTTCCTGATAGAGTCCATTTCCTTCGATTACCAGTAAAACCTGACCTTTAGGATGTGTATGCCAGTTTGTTCTCGCACCAGGTGCAAAAGTTACGCTACCTGCCGAGAAATCATTGTTTTTATCCTTTGCTACCAAAGGGGTTAAAAATGCATCTCCAGTAAACCATTCCTTAGGCAATGGTTCCCCTTTGGGAAATATTTCTGCTGTGTTCATTGTATGATCTGTTTTAGTGTTGCAGGCGAATAAACTTATCGCCATAATTGGGATAACGAATAACCCGTTCATATAGTTTGCAATTTGGTCTTTATAAAGATGATCCGAATTCTTTATTATATGTTTTTAATAATTTTTGCCGGAATTCCACCAACAACTGTATTATCCGGTACGTCCTTGCTGACTACGGAACCAGCTGCTACCACCGCATTTTCTCCAATCGTAACGCCGGGCAGGATTGTTGCATTTGCCCCAATCCAAGCATTCTTTTTGATATGGATCGGAGCCACATTTAACGATTGTCTGTTTTCAGCCTCAATTGGATGGCCTTCTGTTAATAAACTCACTTTGGGAGCTATTAATACATCATCTTCTATAATTATACCACCTAAATCCAAAAAAATACAGTCGAAGTTGATGAAGACATTTTTTCCTATCGTTGTATTCTTGCCATAGTTGATATATAATGGTGTAAATACAGTTGTACTTTCATCTATAGCTGAACCGGTAATCTGACTTAATAGATTTCTTATCTCTTTGGGATCAGCTGAATTGTTCATAGGCACCAATAATGCTTTTGTAGCAAAAGAAGCTTGCTGTAAACGGTATCCCTGGGGATCATCGGAAGAAATATTTTTATTCTTTTTCAATCGTTCAAAAATATCTTCCTGATAAGTATTATCTGATGTTTTCATGGAATAGCTAGTTAAATTTTATATGTAATTTAATGGAATAAGTACGTTATTTTAAATTAGCAATAAAGAATGCTGTCAGTTTATCGAATGGAATTTTGTCGAATTGATCATATAAGTCAACATGAACTGCATTGGGGATAATCATTAGCTCCTTTGGTTCGGTAGCAGCTTTATAAGCGTCTTCACTGAAATATCTTGAATGAGCATTTTCACCTGCAATGATTAGCATGGGGCGAGGTGCAATTTCCTTGATATAAGAGAGAATCGGCATATTCATAAACGACAGGGGGGAAGTTCCCGTCCATGAAGCATTTGAATTGATAGAACGAGGATGAAATCCACGAGCTGTTTTATAATAATCAAAATATTCCCTGACAAACTGAGGCTCACTGCCAGTCAATTTTTCCGGTAAATTGTTTGTTGAAGATGCGTAAGATCTACTTTCGGCATCTTTCCAGCGCTGCAGGCCTAATTGTTCCAATGTTTGTGTACGTTGCGCAGCAGTTATCACATCGTTATAGCCTTTTGACATGACGCGCGTCATATCGTACATACTGGTCGTTGCTACTGCTTTTATACGTTTGTCTACTGCCGTTGCATTTAATGCAAAGCCAGCAAATCCACAGATGCCAATGATTCCGATTTTGCTCCTGTCAATATTTTTCTGCAACCCTAGAAAGTCTACAGCTGCGCTGAAATCTTCGGTGTTGATATCTGGCGATGCTACGTTACGAGGTGAACCGCTGCTTTCACCAGTGTAGGAAGGGTCGAACGCCAAGGCAATAAATCCTCTTTCCGCCATTTGGTTGGCATACAATCCAGAAGATTGCTCTTTCACTGCACCAAAAGGGCCACTGATGGCAAGTGCAGATAACACTTTGTTGTCTGTGTTTTTAGGGATGTATAAATCGCCAGAAAGTGTGATGCCATAACGGTTTTTAAAACTTACTTTTTTGCGGGTTACCTTATCGCTTAATTGAAAAGTATAATGATCTGACGAACTATTCATCGGTTTTAAATTTTGGTTTGATTGTACATGCTGCGCGGAAGTCCTATCAGAAAACAGGAAAGACAAGACCAATAATGTTACTGCTATTTTCATATCTGTATTACATTAATTATTACAGATACAAAGGTAGATCAGTATAAAGGGGAGGTGTTAACGATTATCAAACCAAAACTTAAGAATTTCAAATCTCAGATTCCCGGAGCGATTTCGGGTTTGTTCCTGTCAGTTTTTTAAAGAAGTTATTGAAATAAGTAGGATATTCAAATCCCAGTGCGCTGGCTACCTCTGAAATATTCCAGTCTGTATGTTGCAGTAGGGCTTTTGCTTCTGTCAAGATTCTTTCTGAAATCAGCGTCGTTGTAGATTTGCCCGTAATTTCTTTTACAGCACGATTCAGATAGTTGACATGGATGTTGAGGTTTTGCGCATAATCTTGCGCTGTTCTCATTTTGAGCGGACTTGTAGGTGTTTCGATTGGAAATTGACGTTCTAATAGTTCCAAAAACACCGATGCGATACGTGCTGTACCATTCTTGGTAGGGGTATACACTTCTGACGGTTGAAGTTTAAGGGCTTCGTGAATGATTAGGTTGATATAATTGCGTATGAGTTCATCTTTAAACGTATAATCACTTTTTTGCTCTTCGATCATCTTCTCGAAAAGTGTGTTAAGGAACAAGCGTTGATCCTCAGTGATTTTTAAGACCGGCGTACCTCCGATTTTAAAGAACGGCGATTGCTGCAAGCTTTCCGCGCGGTCGGCCTGTTTTAAAAAGTCTTCCGAAAACAAGCATGTATAACCAGCATAGGTCGTAGAAATGGTTTCCCAGGAATAGGGGATATGCGGGTTCCCAAAAAATAGTATCGTGCCTTCTTGTTCAAAGCTTTTATCTGCGTAATGAATCTTACTTTTACCAGTTGTAAGGCATATTTTAAAGAAATCTTTACGACTATAAACACGTGTAGCATTACTGTCATCCTCAATCTGAAATGCTTTAAAACCCTGCAATCTCAGTTCACTATTGAATTCAGAGACACTTCGGACTATTTTTGTTTCCATAGAACAAAGTTAAGAAATTCAAATATAACGTTGTATTTAGTGCAAAAACAACCTAAATAAACGGCTGTATTATCTCAACGGCTGTATTATCACAGTGCTAAACTCGACCTTTTTTTATTTTTATCAAACCAATCACTTCAAGCATTTGTCTATTTATTGACGATCGATTCAATTTAGGAAGTTTAGTTTCGGTTGATTTAATTTTATGGTCAGGTTTAATGCCTGGCCATTTTTAAGCTTAGGTTTAGGGACTGGGCTTTTAGAAAGTATACTCCGGTCCATAAAGGATTCGTTTATAATTTAGTTAAGGGGCTAGTCGAAAGATTAGTCCTTTTTTTAAAAATTAAGGAACAATTCTCACTGGATAACGTTCATTGAAGAGCTTCGAATGTTCTGATGTAAAGGAGAAAAATAGGCTTTCTATTCACGCTAGCTTGACGAAAAAGTAAATTTGACGAATTCAGAATAAATGCTTATCATGGCCTCTATGATAGTTTATCATCTAAAAGATATACAATATAAAGCTGAAAGGGCGATCACCCCTTTTCATATTTTTGATTTGGACAGGGAAGCTCTCGCAGCTTATAGAGAACCTCATACAAAAGACCATTTTTGCCTTTTGTTTGTTAAAAAAGGTCGGCTCAATCTGCAGGTGGAAGACCGCCGTTATACCGTCAATGCACCTCATATATGTGTCATCTTTCCCGGTCAGCTCTCCTCCAAAGAGTTGCTAAGCGACGACTTTGAAGGCAAATTGATCCTGTTTGACGAAGTACTATTCTGTTCGGATATCCTGAAAAATGAATTGAGTATTTACAACTACAATATCTCCGTAAAACTCAACCATATTGAATTGCCCGAGGCAGAAACCTCAGAAATAGAGATGCTGCTGGAGCAGGTCGAAAAATCATATCAGGATTTAACATCGATCAAGAAGGAGCAAGCGCGTTTCTACATCAAAATCATCTTACTCAAATTGGTGGAATTTGTCCATACCAAATGGGGAAACAGCCAGCTCAGTAATGAAAACGCAAAGATCTATGGTAAATTTCTGGAATTGTTGGAAAGGCATTATAAAACGGAGCGTACCGTGGGCTGGTATGCAGAAAAATTACAGCTGTCTCCAAAAAAGTTAAATGAAATTACCCGCAAGATTGCAGGACTGACCTCTATAGAAACCATTCATGCGCGGATTATGAATGAAATCAAACAACTGCTGCTGTTATCCAACTACTCACATAAGGAGATTGCCTTTGAACTCGGATTCAATTCACCTGCGGCACTGAACAAGTTTGTGCGCGCCAAACTGGATGAAACGCCAACCAATCTGCAGCAGCAATTGGCGCAAATGTATAAGACTTAAGTCTATTATGTGATTTGATATGGTTTTATCCTGTGGTTGTGTTGGATCAAATGTATATCATATCGTAAGTAAAGTATAACATTTGCCTTCCCGGACACAGTAACTTTGCATCAGAAATTTAATGTAAAATATATGAGCAAGTTATTTGTTGCCAGCGAAGTATTCCACGGGGCTGGTACATTGTCGGAATTGAAAAATCTAACTGGAAAAAAAGCCATCATCGTAACTGGTGGTCAATCCATGAAAAAAAGCGGAACTTTGGACCGTGCCATAAGTTATTTGACCGAAGCAGGATTGGAAACTGCTGTTTTTGACGGTGTCGAAGAAGATCCATCATCGGCGACAAGCCTTCGAGGTGCTGCAGTGATAACTGATTTTCAGCCTGATTGGATCATTGGTCTAGGAGGTTGCTCTGCAATTGATGCGGCAAAGATGATGTGGGTGTTTTATGAATATCCCGATGCAAATTTTGAAGCGATGACCCAACCTTTTAACGTGCCAACATTGCGTCAAAAGGCTAAATTCATTGCCATTCCATCAACAAGCGGTACAGGTACGGAAACCACAGGATTGGCTGTGATCACCGATCGGGAAAAAGGGGTGAAGTATCCAATCGTGTCGTATGAATTGACGCCGGATATCGCTATTGTCGATGGTGAAATTTGTGCCACGATGCCTGCACATATTACCTCCAATACTGGTCTAGATGCTCTTACACACTGTGTGGAAGCCTATGTGTCCAACATCGAAAATAACTATGCCGATGCCTTGGCTAAAGGGGGACTGGAAATTGTTTTCGAAAATCTGGAAGAGGCGGTCAATAACCCGACAAACATTAAAGCACGCCAAAATATGCACGATGCATCTTTTATGGGCGGACTGGCTTTCAACAATGCCTGGTTGGGTATTGTCCACTCTCTCTCGCATCAGGTAGGTGCACTCTACGGCGTCCCTCACGGAGCTTCCAATGCGATATTCTTGCCTAATGTGATCCGTTTTAATCAGACAGCTACAACAAGATATCCTGATTTGGCTAAACTTGTCGGTAGAGATTCGGCCGAAGGATTGGCACAGGAAATTGAAAAACTAAGAACTGCGGTCAACAATATTGGCTCCCTCAAGGCATTTGGTATTTCCAAGGAAGACTGGGAAAAAAATCTGGATTATATGGCTCAAAATGCTTTACAAGATCCATGTACTGGCTTTAACCCGCGTAAGCCTAGCCTACAGGACTTAAAAGATCTTTATAACGCTTGCTACGAAGGTGTGATTTACGAGAATTAATCGAACAGGCCACAGAAAGCGGTTGTAGCGAAGGTGCGCAATCGCTTTCTTCTGAATAAAAAGCACTGTTCCAGCTGCAACCGCAACTAATGTCTTATAAACCAAACTAAGTTTCATTCGTTTAAAATAAAAGATGCTTTATCGATAAAGATGCTATGGATTGAAGCTGATCGGTAAATTTCTGTCGTTTGCAACGTTAATTCAATTCATGAAGATTAGCTTCATTCTTTATAGCATGCAGCGGTAAATTCTATAGAGCTATACTAATAAGTTATTGTATTTTGAACCTTTTTACCGTGCTATTGTGTTATAGCGGAAAATGGGGTAAACTTAATTTAGTATTTTGGCAGATAATGAGATTATTGCACCAAGAGTAAGGGCGCGCGGAAAACGGTATTAAATAAAAAGTATAGCAGATAGATCAAATAACTTAAAAACTAATGATGCTTTTTGACAGATTCATCTATAAGTTTCATTAGCTGATTGACAGTTTTAGCTACTTCTTCTTTCCGCACAACTAATGTCTTTTTTTCTAGATCTGGAGGAAGGGAAATCTTGCCATTAAATTCAGGAAGAAACATATTGATCATTTCCTGATTCATTTTATTGAAATTAAAAAAAGTCCATTTTTTGGTTTCGTCTTCTTTTAGCGCTAATAAGTTAGCTGAAGTGATCGCCATTTTGTCTTTTTCGGGCATGGACATGACCAGTACTTGGGGAATAAAGCAATACGCTATTCCATCAATCTTCGAGATATCCATATCGACATAGTTAATCATGGAATCAATTTTAACCCCGTATTTTATAAGAGAAGAATAAAGTTCTTTGGTCACCTTTGTTGCTTGCTCAATGCCGCCCATGCTTTCAATTATACGTGGCGATGTTTGACTTAGAATACCTTCGATATCTCCGGAAATAGACGCTTTTGTCATGGTTGAAAGCGCTTCCCTAAGCTGCGGATCTCTTTGCGCAGAGCTTATATGGTGAAAAATAGTTAATAGTGTAATTAGCAAAAAAAATCTTTTTCGCTGGATGTTTTTAAACTTGTTGAACCAATTGTTGCTTTGCATAATGGAAAGAGGCTATTTCGTTTTAAATTCCGTAGGTCTCATATTGGTGAGCAGATAAAAGTTATTGCTAAAAGCCGCGATATTTGAATAGCCAATCTCGTAGGCAATCTCAGTCATATTGAAATCTGTATCGTTGATTAATTCCATTGCCTTAATAATTCGTAGCATTTTTAAGTACTGAACAAATGTAATGTGCAATTTATGCTGGAATAATCTGGTGAGACTGCGAACACTCATTCCAGATTGCTGAGCAATCATCGCTAAACTTAGATTTTCATTTAACCGATTTCTAAAACTGTCGATTATGGTATTGAGCCTTTGATCGTCTGTTGTAGGAAGTTGTATGGAGAATTTTTTGAGATTTTCTTTTGATAATACGCCTTTCAGCGTATTTAAAAATTCATACTCCCACGAACCTTTGTAATAATCACCTTGCCACTTCTCACTAAATGAGAGCATTTCTGCCAGGAGCTTACTCACTGGATAAATACCCAATTCCTCATAAAAATTACCAGCACTTTCTTCCGGAAAATAGATATTGATAATAAACAGGTCCTGCGTATTGAACATCAGGTTGTGCCGATAATTTTTTGGTATCCAAATATAATGATTTGAGGGAATATAGAAGTCCTTTTCGTCAGTCTGCAAGTAAGCAATCCCGCCATAAACTAATAACAACTGAGCTTTATTGTGCTGGTGAGCAGGCAAACGCTGCTCCGTTTGCTGTCGCATCACGAGGATTGAATCAGGGTTTTGATCAACAATATGTATTATTTGACTAAGAATTTCCATGTGGCCAAATTTAATAAATATTAGGCTAATTATATGAAATCATACTTCACCATGCTAGATAATTTTGCAGTGTAAATAATAGTAAAGTCATTATGAAACATAAAATCATAACATCTCACAAAGATTTTAAACTTGAAACACAAGCTCAAAAGTCTGATAATAAATCACATCATTCAGATGAAGAAATCGACAGTGCAAATATCTTCTGGTTTGCTTATGGGTATAACTATGCTTTTATGCCAATGGTAGATTTAACTTTTGCCTTCGATGAATTGAAAGAGATCGTAAAACCATGGCTAGTAAAAGGAAAGAAATATATAAAGAAAACCGATGAAACAATATAGAACAGTCCGGATTTTGGGCATATTGTTAGCCCTATTTGTACAATCACTCTATGCCCAGCATATTGAAAATGCGCGGGTATTAAGTTTGGAAGAAATTTGGAAAGTAGCCGAAACAAATAACCGTCAACTGAAACTATCCGACCTACATCTCCAGGAGAGCAATTTAGAAATATTGGAAGCGAAAGACCGTTTGTTGCCGGAGCTTTCGGTTGGTGGAGATGCAAAACTCAATTCCAAATTCCTGATCTATGACAATGGATTATTTTCTTCTCCACAGGATGTGCCTGTAAAAGGTTATGGTTACGGCGTGGGTTACAACCTGAACGTCAATCTTTACAATGGTGGTAAAGACAAAAGAAACATTGCCATGAAAAAGGAAGAAGCGGTACGCATACAATATGAAGTTGATCTGCAAAAGCACAGTGTAAAATACAATGTTGCAGCTGCTTACTTTTATCTATACAAGTTTCTGCATTTCCATGATTTTCTTGATGCAGAAATTGATGCAGAAAAAAAACAACTGGCACTCGTAGAAAGCCTGCATAAAAACGGCACTGTGCTAAAGAGCGATGTACTGAGAACCTCCGTAAAATTAGCGCAACTGGAGCTCAGCCTTTCTGATGTTACGAAGAAGATTGAAATCGCTAAACAACGGCTCAATATTCTGATGGGGCGTGAAAATGATGCTGAGCTGGCAATAAAATACCAAGATACAATCGAGTTAAGCGCTATCACTGAAGGTGACTATGAGGATTATGTAGACATCGCTTTTAACAAATCGCCGGAATACAAGATAGCCTATAGCGCTGTCAAATTGAGCGAAATGAACATCAAGCAGGTAAAAGCGATGCTGTTACCTAAAGTCTCCTTGTATTCGACTTACAATTACACCTATCCGCAGATTTCATTCTATCCGTATTCCAATGATTTATGGGGATTTGGTCAGACAGGGGTTAAAGTCCAGTTTTCTATCGATAATCTATACAAAAGCAAGCATTCCATCGCTCATGCCCAAGTGGTCAGTAATGAGGCAAGAGAAAAAGCGAACATTAAAAAAGATGAAATCTATCTTCAGGTAAAAGAAGCTTATTTGCAGCGGCAACAGGCTTTGGAGAGTATGGAAACAGCGGAGCAAAATATCATTAAAACCGCCGAAACTGTTCGTGTTATCAGAAGTAGCTACATAAACCAGGAATCACTTCTTACCGATCTTCTAGAAGCCGAAAATGCTTTACTGGAAGCTAAGTTTAATCTGACAACGGCACAAACAAACGTCAAACTTGCGCATATCAGGCTATTGGCAATTATCGGAATTCTTTAATACAAATATCATGAACAAAAATAAAACAGATAAAATTGTTGTAAGCTTAACCAAATGGTTTGGTATCACATTATTCGTAGGAATCATTATTTGGGTAGCAGCTTATTTTTTCGAGGGATATCGCTATGAACAGACCAACGACGCTCAGATTGATGCCTATCTTTCCCCGATAAACGCAAAAGTAGGGGGCTATATCCGTAAAATATATTATAAGGACAATCAGCAGATTAAAAAGGGCGATACACTTGTGGTGATTGAATTGGATGAGTACGGGCTGAAAAGAGATGCTGCGTCCGCAGAACTCATGAGCTCACAGGCAAAATTACCGATCTTGGCGGCAAGCGAAGGAACGCAGGTTAAAAGTATTGCAGTCATCAAAGCCCAATTGGGAGGTGCTAAAGCGCGATTGAATCAGCAGCAAAAAGAATTTGACCGGTATAAAAATCTACTGGCGGACGAATCGACCACACAACAAAAATTCGACAACATCAGTGCTACTTTATCCATCACCCAATCAGATTATGACCAGACAAAAGCTTCTTTACAGGTCGCCGAATCTAAACTAAACGATTTCAGGGTACAGCGCAATGCCATAGAGGCAGAGATAAAGATAAAAGAAGCACTTCTCGAAAGACAAGAATTGGACATTAGATATACCGTTATCACAGCACCTTTTGATGGACAAATTGGGAAGAAGACCATTCAGGCAGGACAACTGATACAGCCCGGACAGACTTTGGCATTCTTGGTGAACAGAGCCGAGGAAAAGTGGGTAATGGCAAATTTTAAGGAAACACAGATTGGGAAATTCAAAATCGGTCAAGCGGTATCTGTTGAAGTCGATGCTTTTCCAAATGAAAAATTCACCGGTACAATCGAATCCCTTTCGCCAACCACAGGCTCCCGTTATTCGTTGCTTCCGCCAGATAATGCTACCGGTAATTTTGTTAAAATCATCCAACGTATTCCTGTTCGGATTAAACTGACCGATATGTCCGAAAAATTAACTAAGCTTTCTGCCGGAATGAATGCGAATGTTTACGTTTTAAAAAACTAACGATGCAAGCACATAAAATACCAATTTTTAAATCCTGGGTATCAGAATGGATGGCAAGGTCCGTCATATTTGCTATTCTCATGAGCAGTCTGTTTAGTTTTGCCTTTTACGGAAGTCCGGTTGCTGCGATGGGCTTTTACGGAATACAAGCTACCGATGTACAATATGGTATGGTCGTTATTTATGGTTCTACCGTAGCCTTTCTGGCTCTGGATTTTAGAATCGTAAAATATTTTGCACCAAGGGAATATCTACTGCTGGCACTTGCGGTAAATGCACTATGTGCTGTGGTCTGTTTTTATTTCAGAGATTGGGCATTATTTGTTTTCTGTCAGTTTTTGCAGGGTATTACCTGTGCATTGATGTCGGGAATTGTGTTACAGCTTATTTTTCCACGGTTACAGTCTGTACGTGCCCGTGTGATTGCTTATAGTCTCCTTTATGGCAGTATACAAATAGCTGTACCATTTTACTCCATCTATATCAGTGTCGTCATTCATTTCTTTGATTTCAACTGGATATTCTACGGATTTATTATTGTAGTCATTATGCTGACAGGTGTTGTTTTACTTACCATGAACAGTAAGGCCCGGTTTACTAGAAAAATACCACTGTATCAGGTGGACTGGATAGGCTATTTATTTTATGTGTCTTTTATCTTGATAGTTGGATACATCCTTGTGTACGGACGACAATTGGGATGGTTTGATAGTTCATTAATCAGCACACTTTGTTTAGTTAATTTAATTATTCTTTCTCTTTTTATTAGCAGAGAATTGAAACTTAAGCGACCATTAATCAATTTACAGATCTTTAGAACAAAGAATTTCGTTATTGGGCTTTTGCTTCTTTTTACCTTTTATATCTTTAAAGGAAGTACTGGGCTTGCCTATGGTTATCTTGAAGCGATTTTAGGAAACCATCCACTGAGTACCATTCCGATATGGATTGCCGTAATTGTTGGAACTGTTTTGAGTATGTTTATCATTTCCCGATTTGTCTTGATGGGCTATAACCTGATCCGGATGATTATTGTTGGTTTTGGGTTGATGGCAGTATATTATGCCTATATGATACTATTTGTTTCTGTACAGGGCGAAACAGCAGACTTCCTTCTGCCCATGTTTATTTATGGTGTGGCAACAGGTGTATTGTTTGTCCCGATTGTTTCATTTGCGGCATCGTCAGCGCCTTCCAAAATCGCCGTCAATGCCTCTCTGATTGGTATATTTTCAAGGTTCATAGGCTTTACAGCTAGTCTGGCACTTAATAACGAGCTTCAATTATTTGCAAAATCATCCGTAAGGGAAAAGGTGCGGGAATCGCTCACCGAAACCAGCCCTCAATTGCCTGTTACCTTACTGGATATTCAAAACCAGTACATAAATGCAGGCAGTGATATGTATACGGCAAAAACAGTATCTTCCGGCTATTTTAATCAAATGATCGGTCAGCAAATATTGGCTCGCGCTATCAGGGACTATTATGATCTGATGTTGACAGGTTTGATTTTTGTCCTCATTATTCTGCTGCTCTTGCCTCAAATTCAACATGTTGTTTTGAGATTAAGAAAAGGAAATGTTCCCTATTAAAGATTTTGTTATTTCAGAAATTATCAAAGCAAAGTATTATGCAATTCCAAGGCCGGGATCGAACACTTGGCGCATGAGCCTATGGGCTACAAGATTACGCAACCGATTTCGTTTGAAGGAAATTTTCTGATCCCAAATTTTATAAATAATTTGTCGTAATGACGCTTTTTTAGCAGTTAAACTTGTTAATGCAATTATTATTAATTTTGTATGCTAGATTTTGTATAGGCCCCAAATTTTTTAAGATCGGCAATAGAGGACAAAATAAGATGATATGACGGATGTGCTTGAAAAATATCTATTCTCGATAGGGATGTTGTCTGCTGACGAAATAAATTTTTCTGTTCAGTTCTTCAAATCACTTGGTTTGAAGAAGGGTGATTTTTTTATTCATATGGACGAACCCTGTCGTCATATTGGATTCATATCCCGTGGTGCGGTAAAAGCATATGCTATTGACAAGGAGGGTAAAGAAAATATAACCTGCTTTAAATTTGAAAATGAATTTGTAACCTCATTCCCTGAGTTTGTCGCTCAGGAAAAATCCAGAAGGAGCATCAGGGCGGTGGAAAATAGTATAATCCATAGGATAAGCTATACTGATTATCAATACCTGCTTGGTCAAGTGACTTCTTGGCACAAGGTTATACAAGCTGTGATGGAACGGGAATATAGCCAAAAGGAACAATATCTCCTGAATTACAATAATAAGTCAGCTCTGGATAAATATCGCCATGTTCTTTCGAATGAACCCAAGCTCGTTCAGCGCATAGCGACACAGGACCTGGCATCCTATTTGGGCATTACACAGAGATCTCTTACACGGGCGAAGGGACAAATACACAGCCCCAAAGTATTATAGGACAAATGTCCTTATATATTTCTGTTCAGTGATATAGATTTGCACAAAAAAGCTATGTTACATCAAATTGCCCAAGAAGTGTTCCATGTTCCATTGATGCCACGAAACAGTATCAACTGCTATATCGTAGAGGGTGTATTGGTTGATTGTGGGATACGAAGTTCATACAATGTGCTGAAGGATGCCCTTCAGAAAATACCTGTCCACCAACATGTACTTACGCATGCGCATGCAGACCATCAGGGCTGTAGTGATCAGCTCTGTGATGAGTTTGGAATACCTTTACTTTGCCATGGAAATGAAGTGGCTAGGACAGAAACAGGTATGGTAACCAATGATTATCCAAATCCCAAACATTGGATTGCAAAACTTCAACAAAAATATTGGGCAGGACAGGGCCACAAAGTCGACGGTACACTCGTTGAAAATGATAGCATCGGAAACTTTCGGGTCATAGAAACTCCAGGCCATTCAAGCGGTCATATTTCTTTATTTCGTGAGCGAGATGGTGTATTGATAATCGGGGATGCCGCTACAAATATGAATCTGCTCACAACAGTGACTGGCCTAGGGCTCCCTCCAAAAATATTCACGTCGGATCAACAGCACAATATTAGATCGCTTCAGAAGTTGGCAGGACTGAATCCCTCCATCATATGTTTCGGTCATGGCCCGGTGATGCGAAATACGGACCGAAAGTTTGAGCAATTTGTAGCGGAATGCGTATCGTTGTTCAATTCGCGAACCACGGCCCCTGTATGAAAGTAAAAAACAAAATAAGAAGTTCCTTATTTCTTGCGATGCTCTAGTGAATTTTTCAAATTCAGGACTTTTATGAAAACTGGGAACATCTTATTGCCTAAGAAGTTTTAAGTAAGTTAATATTATTCCGCTGTGCTCGGCTTCGTGAAAGTTAGCCGCTTGAAGTGCTTGGATGTGATCATTAATCGAGAAGCCAATTGGTAAGCTGAATGGTTGGTATTCAACAAATATACCCGATGCTAAATCTTTACTAAGTTGGTTTACTGTATAAAGCAATAGATGTTTTATTTCATCAAGGTCTGGCGTATTTTTCCAAGTATGCGGTGCAGTTCCAATTTTGAACGTTTCCATAAAATCCTGTGATATATGCATTGGAAGTCCACTACGCATATACATATGTCGCTGTTGGGAAGTGATACAGTGACCAATTTGCCAAACGATATTATTGTTAAAGCTTTCTGGAATCTTAAATAATATGTTATTATCAACTGTTTCTATTAATTGTAATAATCTGGTTCTGCTGGCTTTTAAAATTTCGAATTCAAATAATTCATTCGTCATAGTATTGGTTAATATTTTAAATTAATTTAATAAACTCATTGTGAATTTCGTCCAATATACATATATTAACAAGTAAATATTCAAAGTCCAGTTAATAAATATTCTAAACCAAAATCTTGTAATTATGATCCATCTCAAGCTAAATATACACTATAAGATTTTGGTATTTATATTTTTTCTTTCTAGTTGTACACCTGTAAATAGACCAATTGCGAAATTAAATAAGTTTACTCAAGGGGGAATGAATCAATTGACAAATGATTCATTAGGACTAAAGATTGATTTCTATGGGAACGCAAACCTCGGATCTAAGTATATAGATTTAAAAGATGTCAGATCTGTTTTTCGAAAGAGAAAAATAAAGTTTCCATCAAAGAATATTGTTTTGTGGGGTACATATGATGTGACAAGAAACCCGATGTATTTTGTGGGTAGTTTGGAAACTTTTTTAGATGTCTCAAAGTTCACTGCAGATACTTCTATGTATCATTGTATTTATTATCGAAGTATTCAGAAAAATAGAGATAATATAATAAGTAGTGTAGCGATCCCATATAAAAAAGATTCATTTCTTTTGATTAGCGAGGTTAGGACGGAAATCACCGATATGCAAGAAAGTGCTAAGGATGTTTTAAACAGCATAAAAACTTCATACAATTCTTTGGCTTACGGAGCAAAATTTGTCGAGCAAAAACCAGATGAAGAACCCGATTATTTTAGTATAGCTGAATCAGCTTTTAAAGATAGGGGATATGTTAACTATGTATATCCAAGAGATACCTTAGAAAAGCTTGTTCTGCAAAACGAAAACAGCCAATTTGCGAACGAATTATTTAAATCATATAGTTCGTTTCTTGGTGAAAGTGTTCAATATGATAGCGCGACTAAACAAGAACAACAAGCAGTCGAAAAAACGGCTGTTACAATCGACGAGATAGTCGAAAAAATTAAGGCACATCGAGTGCTTATGTTTAACGAGAATCATTTACAACCACGCTGCCGTTTGTTAATCAATCTTTTGCTACCAAAACTTTCCAAAGAAGGTTTTAATGTCCTGGCTTTAGAAAGTCTATCCGAAGATGAAGACCGGATTAATAGATTGGGATTCCCAAATGTTGAGAGTGGATTTTACACTAGGGACCCTAATATGGCGAATCTCATTAGAACGGCAAGAATTTATGGCTTAAAAGTGATTGGCTATGAAGATTTTGGCAATGCAAGTCAAAGAGATCTCCAACAAGCTAAGAATCTTATTCAAAAAAGTGAAATCGCTACAAAAAATCAAGTTAAAGTTATTGTATTAGCCGGAGGAGGACATATTGAAGAGGGGGATACTGGAGAAAATAAAAGTATGGCTCAGTATTTTAAGAAACTGACTAAAATTGATCCCTATACGATTAATCAAGTTAAATTTTTAGCTATGCAAGAAATTAACGATTCAATATACGTTATGGATAACAAGGTGTTGAATGGTAATGACTTGTATTTATCAAATAATCTGAATAGCGATAAAATAGTGATTGGATCCAATGATTTAAATCGAAGATATCTTCTATTAAGTACTGATTCGACCAAATCAGGCAAATCTGCCATTTACATCTATCATGAAAAGGAATATCAATTGGATAAAACAGCGATCCCAGTTTACTTGTCACTTTCCCAAAAGGATTCGGTACAGATAGAGCTTCCAAAGGGAATATATAGATATCTCAAGAGAGATTACTATGGGGCTATAATTCATCAAGAAATTATTGAAGTGGAATGATAAACTGATATGAGTTTTGGTCAGAAGAACTGGAAGTGCTACGCAATCTATCTGCGTACTTTTATATTCCTATGTAAGGCTCGATTTTTTTTAAGAAAACTATCTGACTGATATAGAGTGATCTCCTGTTGTTTTTATGCTCTTTTTTTAATGCGCAAAAAGGCTTCAGTATCGCAATCGATCTTTGTGTTAATGAAAAATTAAAAAACACGAAGAAATGAAAGCACATATCATTAAAAAGCTAATGGAAATAGAAGCGAGTGAAGGGATACGTATACTTTTCGCCTGTGAATCAGGAAGTCGGGGTTGGGGTTTCCCATCAATCGACAGTGATTACGACGTACGTTTTTTTTATGTGCGAAAAGCGGAGGACTACTCCCGCTTGTTTCCGCTGGCGACCGAAATGCGATTTCCAATAATCGATGACCTCGATATGGTAGGTTGGGACCTCTTTAAAGTACTCACATTATTGTATAAGAGTAATGTGAGTCCATTTGAATGGATACAGTCGCCAGTCGTCTATTACGAGTTTAACGGATTCAAAACAAGTTTTAGGACAATGGTCGAAAATTATTTTGACGCACGTAGGCACGCCCATCATTATTTAGGGATTGTCCGTAGCAAAATTGAAGATCTCCAACGAGAAACGATGAAGCTCAAGAGCTTATTTTATATCCTAAGATCTTTACTTGCAGCAGACTGGAATATCACCTATTGCAGTTATGCGCCTATGACATTAGCAGAACTATCCGTATTATTGCCTGATGTTGTAAAAATCGAAGTGTTGGAATTGCAGCTGTTGAAGAGTCAAGAAGATGAGGGGTTTATATACAACTGTTCAGCGTCCATAAGGAATTATATTGAAACAAGGTTAATAGATTTAGAGCATCAAGTAAAACAGGTTCCCGTATCCGTATCGGATAAGGAAGGACTGGAGAATTACTTTAAAACCGTATTAAGATGACTATAGACGAACTTCGAGATAGCGGGCTGATCCTGTTTGAGGCCGTTGTCGGTAGCCGGGCATATGGATTGGCGACAGCATCTTCCGATACCGATATCAGGGGGGTGTTTTATCTGCCCCTGGAATATTACTTGGGCGGTCAATATATTGCGCAGGTTGCAAATGCAAGCAATGATGAAGTTTACTATGAGCTTGGGCGCTTTGTGGAGCTTCTTTCAAAGAGTAATCCTACTTTATTGGAGCTTTTGGCTAGTCCTACCGATTGCATACTATACAAAGATCCTCTGTTTGATCAATTTAAAATGCAGGATTTTATCACCCGAGAGGCCGCAATGACCTTTGCGCAATACGCCATGGTACAGGTGCGGAAGGCAAAAGGATTGAACAAGAAAATCAACAATCCGATGGATCGAGAACGTAAAAGTTTACTGGATTTCTGCTTTATCATAGCTGGTAATGGTAGTTTATCGTTAAGAGCCTGGTTAAGCAAGCAGTTGTGGAAACAGGAAAACTGTGGTTTAGCGAAGATCGAACATGCAAAGGGGATGTATGCCCTGTATTATGATGAGACGCAGACTTTGGGTTACAAAGGCATCGTTGCTACACCAGAGAGCACTGAGGTTTCCTGCAGTTCTATTCGTAAGGAAGAAACACTTTGTGCGTACCTCTTTGTTAATCACGAAGCTTACTCTTTGTATTGTAAGTCCTATAATGAATATTTTAGTTGGGTTTCAGAACGCAATGAAGCGCGCTTTCGAGGGACAATGAATCACGGGCAGGGCTATGATGCCAAAAATATGATGCATACCATACGTCTATTGCAACAGGCAAAAGAGATTTTGTATAAAAGTGAACTACAGGTACAACGTTTCAATAGGGAAGAGCTCCTGCGCATCAAAAATGGTGCTTATAGCTATGATGAACTTTTTGTCTGGTCGCAAAAGCTCTTTCAGGAAGTGCAGGAACTCTGCTTGCACAGTTTACTTTCGGTAGCGCCAGATCAGGATAAGCTAAGGCAGCAATTGGTTGACATGCGTAAGTACCTTTATCAGATCAAGCTTTAATTCCTAATGCAAGGATCTAATCTGTTATTCCAAATGATCTTACGAACTTTAAATTAGATCGAAGACCAAAACAGGTTAACTTTTAATTGGACATATTCAAGCGTAAAGCGGACATTTGTATCTTAACGATCTTCTAGCCAACTGAGGAACTGGGCGGTCTTTTCTTTGCCTATAAGCAGCTTATCGTCTGTGGGGACAGTCAATTTGACATATAATTTCCTGGCAAAATAATGTTCAACCTCTTTAACGGCCGAAAAACTGATTAAATACTGTCTGTTCAGCCGAAAAAAATCTTTGCCAGATAATTGGGAGGCCAGCTGATCCAGGGATTGACTGAGATCAAAATGCTCACCCTTAAAAGTCACCATGGTCGGAGAGGTGTAGTTAATATAGATAAAAGCAATATCTTCTGTCTTCACCGTCATGTACTTATTGTTTTTGAACACGAGAAAGCTCTTCTTTTTATTGTCTTCGCCACTGATCTTCTGGATCAGTTCAACAAGATTATTTTCGGTGGTTTTCTGAAAGAAATTCTTGAAATTATCTACCTTTTCAAAAGCGTTTTTTAGGTCTGTTTCTGAAAAGGGTTTAAGCAGATAATCAATTCCGTTCTCTTTTATAGCCTCCATTGCGTATTCACCAAATGCTGTGCAAAAGATAACAGGACATACAACCTTTACCGACTTAAATATATCAAAACTGATCCCGTCAGAAAGTTGTATATCCATAAAGATAAGATCCGGCGTGGCACTGTCAGAGAGGTAATCTATGGCTCCTTCAACGCTCTGGATCTTTGCCATAATCTTAGACTCTGGACGAAGTTTCGATATCAGGTTCTCGAGGGAACGGGCAGCTTTAATCTCGTCCTCAATTATTAGTATGTTCATATATAATGGGAAGTTTTATAGTAAATGTTTCAGTATCCATTAGGATACTGATCTCCTTTTCGGATAGATGAAGATAACGCTGGTTGATATTTTCAAGTCCTAAACCGGTAGAAGGTTCCGATATTTTCCTGGGCTGCATATTATTGCTGACAATAAGGTAATCACCTTCCTGCCCAATGGATATATGTAGGGGTTTCTCAAGTGAAACTATATTATGTTTAATGCAGTTCTCTACCAAGAGCTGCAATGTAAAAGGAGGAATAAAACTTCCATAAATTTCACGTCCTAGATTCATTGAAATAACTAAACCTTCCTCAAAACGTGCTTTTAATAGGTAAATATAGGAGTCCATGATCTGTAGCTCCTCTCCGAGTGGAAGTAGGTTCAGTTTGAGGCTGCCCAAAGTAAACCTGTAAAAATCAGCAAGCTTGATGATAAATTCCGCTGACTGAGTGTCATTGCTTTCCACCATGTATTTTAACGTGTTGAGACTGTTGAACAGAAAATGCGGATTTACCTGCTGTTTTAAAAGCTCATACTGTGCTGCGAGGTTTGCGGACATCGAACGCTCAAGTTCCCGTACCACCTGCTGGTTGAGATAAGTCTGGTATAGGAGATGTATAAACATATAGAAAGTCAGGTTGATGAGTACACCTCTGACCTCATACATCAGCATTTTAGGTCCAAAATTGAGATGTGAAAGGATGTAATACTGTATTGAGGAAAGTACGAACATCAATACCAAACCAACTCCTAAACCTCTGAAAAGTTGAGGTGATATCACATTTTTGCTGCCCGTTTTCTTTGTATAGGCTGGTATCGAATGGATATTGTAGTACCAGATCAAAAGGGCAAAACCCGTGGTTACACCAAAGTCGGCAATACCCTCAGAAAGAATAAAATTATGGTCCACAATCTTTGGGATAGATGTTAGTATACCCAATGATATTGAACTGATCCAGATTAGTTTATGGGATATATAAAAAGGTGTCTTCATACTTTGCTCACCGTTGTTAAGCTGATAATGTTTTATATAATTTGCTGGTATTTCTGGCTGTTTGAAATGCCAGCAAATTAGCGAAAAATGTTTTATATCTAAATACCTGATACTTGTAATTTAAGTATTTAGATCTTTTGCTGTATAAATAACATGATTTATCCTATTAAATGAAAAATAGGTCACTGAAAGTATAGTAATGGCAACGCATGTATCGATTACGGAAGAAGGTTCAAGAACAGCAATTTTTGAGAAGAACGCAAAAATAATATCAAAATACATACCTACGAAAACCCATTCCTTAAGCCTTTTAAATCTATTCGGGATCAGTAATATAGTAACACCTAAAATTTTGAATACGCCGAGAATGTATATAAAATGCGCTGGATAGCCTAATTTTTGTGTGATGTCCCATACTGCAGGGTTATGTGTCAGTTCAAAAAAGCCGCTGAGCCCAAACCATATTGATATCAGGATACTTCCGGTAAAATAAATCTTTTTGTATGTTGAATTTTTCATAATATTTTTTGTGATTAATTTCTTTATTATTTAGAGAGCGAGTCGGCCTCAATAATGGCATCTGCAAATTCTTTGGGTGCTTCCTGTGGCAGGTTGTGTCCGATCCCACCCGTCAGGTTATGGTGTTTGTACTTTCCTTTATATTTGGAAGCATAGTTTTCAGGGAGTGGAAACGCCGCACCGTTGGCATCACCTTCCAGGGTCACGGTCGGTACGGTGATATCCAGTGATTTGGCGAGCTTTGCTTCAAGTTCGTCGTACTGTTTCTCTCCGGGAGCAAGCCCCAGCCGCCAGCGGTAATTATGGATCACGATAGCAACATGGTCAGGATTTTCAAACGATCTGGCCGAGCGCTGATAGGTTTCTTCATCAAAAGACCATTTCGGGGAGGCTGTTTTCCAAATCAGTTTGTTAAAAGCCGCTGTATGTGCTTTGTAACCTTTGTAACCCCGCTCCGTTGAGAAATAGTACTGGTACCACCACAAGAATTCAGCAGCCGGTGGAAGTGGGATCTCATTTGTTTTGGGGCTCCCGATCAGATACCCGCTTACAGCCACCAGCGCAGAAACACGTTCCGGCCAGAGGGCAGCCATGATATCGGCAGTCCTGGCGCCCCAGTCAAAGCCCCCAACAACAGCTTTATCTATTTTCAGGGCATCCATGAAGGCGATGATATCGAGCGCCACAGCTGACTGCTGTCCGTTACGTACAGTCTTTGGCGAAATAAAGGTTGTTGTTCCGTAACCCCGGAGATAGGGCACAAGTACTCGGTATCCTTTTGCTGCAAGCAATTCAGCGGATTTTTCAAAACTATGAATATCGTATGGCCATCCATGGAGCAGGATAACGGGCTTCGCGGTTTTTGGACCGACCTCTGCGTAGCCTATATCAAGCAGTCCTGCCCTTATTTTTTTTGTATGCTGGAATGCGGAGTCTACGGTGTTGTCAGCCTGTACATGTTTATCCTGAGAAAGCTGTTGGGCGTGGACTAATGATACACCTGCTGTGGCAAGCAGGGATAACGAGAGGGTGAAAATCACCTTTTTGCCAAAATTTGCTATTGTATTCATTGGATCTGTTTTTTGTCGATTTTAAATTATTGAGTTGAAGCTATCATTGTGGAAAATTTACGGGATCAGTATCCATTATGTCGGCAATACGCTGCTCTCTGGATTCTCCGGAGGGTATTTCACCATATTCTGTGGTATAGTCCAGTTTGCCATCGCCGCCGGCTTTTACCGTCTCTACACGCAAGAGTTCACCGTTTACTTTACTCCCAAAATATTGCGGATCTTCCAGCATTTTATAGGTAACAAGCTTGAGTGAAACGCGGTCGTGACTATGTCGGGCTCCTTCCAGGAGGGACAGGGCTTCCTTATTCCCGTATAATGCCGACATCGTCTGCCTGTCCGTATTAAAAGATGATGAGATAAATTTCAGTTCGCCGGGTTCAAACATGAACCGTATTTTTCCATTCTCTTTATCTGATATGTTCTTGCTGCATGAGCCGAAGATTAAACTACTTAGAAATAGTACGGATAGGATCTTTTTCATTTTTGGACAGTTTTTAGATATTGCTGGATCATTCTTTTGGAGTTCACTTTCGGCGGAACATTGAACAGGTAACCCGTCGATTCTGCGAGCTGCCTATGACAGCTGATACAGGACTGTTGGGCAAACAGTGCGGTCTGTCCGGTGGGTTTTAAATCTTGACCATTGAATTTCGCAAAACCCCAGCCTTCGGTTTCCTTATATGTTTTTCCGTCTTTTACCATGTACTGCATGTTTACGAAATCTCCGGGCACGATATCTCCATTGGCTTTTCGGGTCTGTTTAAAAACCGCCTTGGCCACTGCACTGCCATTGGGCCAGGGGTGGAAGTTTTCCTCTTCGATAGCGCGGACTGCGATGTCATTTCCGTAAATCACGCGTAGTGTATTGTCGATAAGCGTGCTCATCCCGATCACTTTCCAGTTCTTAAAATCGGCATTGTACGGGATTCCGTTCGGTGATACCGGGGCAAGGGCAGCTGTTGTTTCTAGTACGTTCGCAATACCCTGATGTGCAGGTAGCAAACCATCTTTTGCGGATAGCGAAAGGGTATACTGTTTTATGGTCGCTACTTCAACAGCAGATAGTTTTGAGTCCGGATGTGTGAGCGCATAGGAAGGCAGGGGCATCTTACCCGCGTTTACCATATTGTAAATGGCATAAAATTTACCTTTCTGTTCCGCATCGGAGAGCTTATCCCACTCGGAAAAATTCATCACTTCCCGTGCACGGTCAATATCCCTGTTCACGATCCACGATACCGGGGCAATTTTATCAAAGAACGATAGTCGCTGCTCATTGGAATGGCAGTTGAAACAGGAACGTTCTAGGATAAGCTGAACCTGTTTGGGCACATTTCTGATATGTCCGGTTACGGCTTTTTGTTTAATGGTTCTATTGAAAAATTGAAGGGCGATAAGACCGACCACAATGCAGATGAATATGGTGGGTATCAGTTGGATTCGCTTTAGGAGTTTCATGATCTTTGCTCTTTTGTTATGTTAAAATTAAGGTAAAGTACTACCCTAGGGAAGCTCAAAACAGTTGGACCGGACATATTGCATGTTGAATTCTTCCTTTGGATCCCCGAAATGGACAACCCATTTCCTAAAGGTTTATGCTTGTGGCAGCTAGTATTTCTCCGGATTTCTTGTTCTGCTCGAAAGCGATGATTTCCCATGCATGACCGGTTTCCGGAAGTTTAAAAGAAAAACTGTCCTGGGCTTTAGTGCCCATGCTCTTCAGCTCGCGTACAACCTGCACATGGGAGAGGGCTTTTCCGGCGTTCTCTCCCGCAGATACCTGAGAGGAAGCGTGTTTCTGGACAAGAGCGACCAGGATGTCCGAGTTTTTGGAGCTAGAGGATGATACATAAGCGATCTGGATATTTTTGCCTTCGGCTTTCAATACTTTTAAAGCAAGAGTTTCAGTATGTTGTTCCAGCATCGCGGACTGGATGCCGCTGATGACTTTGCCTGTTTCCGATCCGACCATTTCCTGTTTGCCGTTGATGACCATTTGGGGGGTATATAAGGTACTTAGATTCATCCATGTGGCGTACTGTTTCTGTCTTTCGGTAAAACTGCTTTTGCTAAAGCGATCTTTCCATCCCTGATGATCCCAGTAATCGACATGAAAGGCCATGATATAAAGTTTTTTATTCAGGTTATCCTTCTCAAGTTTTGCAATAAGCTCATCTGCGGGAGGGCAACTCCAGCAACCTTCTGAAGTAAAGAGCTCGACCACGGCGAAGCTTTTGTCGGAGTTGCTGCTTTTGATCTTTTGCAGGTTTTTATCATCATTGATACCCTTGAAGGCCATGATCAGGGCAATGATCAAAGGCAGGCTCAAAACGTATAGTATTTCTTTTATTGATTTCATGATCTAAATTTTTAAGCTGTTTATAGTTTGTTGTTAGTTGAAGATTTTTAGGGAGAAGCCGAAATCCTGTGGCGGAACACATACCTGATCGCTGCACTGCATAAACTGAATGGTTCCCCGGATTGTTCCATTTTTGCCCTTTAATCTGATCTTCTGACCGAACTCGACCTCATTTTCAAAATAGGTAACTGGCATGCCCAGAAGTTTATCAGACTTCAACAGTGGGCTGGGCTGGCTCACATTTCCCACCAATTGGTAAGATCTGTCAGGCTCGAATTTAAAATTCATCTTGATAGGGCTCAGGGGGCTGTTGCCCAGTGCATACATATGCCATCCGGGGGCGATCCTGGCCTTCATCCGGATTTCTCCTTCTTCGGGGGATTTCCTTTTAAGCGTGCATTCCCATGTCACCTGACCGAATAAGGTCTGTCCTTTTGAATGTGAGCAGAACATCATTAGAACTGTCAGTACTAAAATTGTTAATCTGTTCATTTCTATGTTTTTAATTGTTAAACCTTAAATTCTTTGTACAAATAGACCGGAATTATGCTCCTGCTGCCACTGTAAACTGCTTGAAGTAGACGTTTTAAGCCCTTAAATGGACAGTTTAATGGACAGTTTAATGGACAGTTTGGATCATAAAGGAAAATCATCACAGTTGATCCCGCAGCGTTTTAAAAGCGTTCCTCATTTCCTGGGTGAAGAGCTCCGGCTGTTCCCATGCCGCAAAGTGCCCACCTTTTGGTGCGATATGATAATAGTATAAAGAAGGATAAGCCGCTCTCGACCAGCTTTCTGGTGCTTGATAGATTTCATGCGGAAATACTGAAATAGCTACAGGAATTTTTATGCGCTTTGTTTGCTGATGTTCGGAACTGAAATTGTTGTTATTATTTTCCCAGTAAAAGCGGGACGAGGATGCTCCGGTATTGGTTAGCCAATACAAAGTTATATCGTCAAGGATCGCATCGCGGCTAATTACCTTTTCTGGCTGGAGGTTACTTTCTGACCACTCAGCGATCTTTTCGTATAAAAACGCTGCTAGTGCAGTTGGAGAATCAGAAAGCAAATAGCCTGTAGTTTGTGGCCTAGTCACCATCATCCCGCCATACGCTGCGTTTCTGCCAAAGAAAGTGCGCATTGAATTATAAGCCTTTGTTTCTTCTGGAGAAAGGCTTGTCGGAGCGGGATCACCGGCGTTGATTGGTTTTACCAGGTCTGCAGGAATTGTGGCCGGCATGGTCAGGTGGATACCCAATAGCCCCGAAGGAGCCTGTCTGGCAAGCGCGTCGGAGATTACAGATCCATGGTCTCCACCTTGAGAAACATATTTTGTGTAGCCCATACGTTTTACCAAAATATCCCAGGCTTTGGCAACACGGTCAGGGTTCCAGCCAAGTTCTTTAGGGATTTCGGAAAATCCATATCCTGGAATTGCGGGAATGATAACATCAAAGGCATCTTCAGCTTTACCACCGTATTTGACGGGATCTGTAAGTGGGCCTATAGCATCGATAAATTCCAAGGGTGATCCTGGCCATCCATGTGTAAGGATAAGGGGTAAGGCACCTTTTTCCTTTGAACGCACGTGGATAAACTGTATGTCAAGTCCATCAATCTTGGTGACAAACTGTGGCAGCGCGTTCAGTTTGTTTTCAAGCTTACGCCAGTCATAGCCATTTCCCCAATAATTGATCAGTTCTTTTAACTGGGCTAGTTGTATGCCCTGTGATTCATCGTTTACCGTTTCGCTATCTGGAAACCGGGTCTCCGAAATACGTCTTTTCAGTTCATCAAGTTTAGCCTGTGGAATATTGATCTTGTAAGGTCTGATACCAGTTTCTGAGTTTACGCTTTCCGTTTTTGCTATGGTGCGCTGTGCATTTGTAATTGTAGGAATACATAGTGCGCATGTCGCTACCATAAGGATTGTTGTTATTTTTGTTTTCATTTCTTTTTTGTTTTAGATTTTACGATCTGATTTCTTTTGTTGCAACAAATGTATGTGGGGCGGCGTGGGTGTTAAACGGAGAATAGGTTCAAGTGGACATATTCACAGGTGAGCTGGGAGTTTTAAAGCTCGAACAGGAAGTTCCATTTTTATAAATCGGATTGAAAGTAAGATATCGGTAGATAAAAGAACCGGCTATGAAGGATTTTGATAGAAAGCATTGTCCTGTAATCAACGTAGAGGTACTTTTCTATGAACTATATGAGCCGCGGAATTGACTAATTCACTTACAAAATTGTCCGGTTCAACTGTTTTGGGTATGTAGTGCTTTGACGATCGTTTTAAGTTTGCTTCATAATCATTAAAACAATAATAAAATGAAGACAATCAGAAAATTTACTATCGCAGGCGCACTATGTTTAAGCCTTTTTTCCGCAGTATCGATTTCGTGTAGCGACGATAATGATTTACCAATAGGGCAGGAGACAACCATTGTAAATCACAAAAATGCGAAGACCAGCTTTATCAATGTGAAAGGAACAGATTTCGCTTACCGAAGTTGGGGTAAAGATGGAGGAATTCCGCTAGTATTACTACCTGGAACAGGTGGTTCTATGGATGATTGGGATCCTGTCGTGACCGACGGTCTCGCGAAAGAATACAAATTGATCATATTTGATAATAAAGGAGTGGCATCTTCGAAAGGAGCGACCCCCAATACTATTCAGGCAATGGCTAACGATGCCATTGATTTTATCAAAGCAATGAATTTAGGGAAGGTCAATATTATGGGATTTTCAATGGGCGGATTCGTGGCTCAAAGAATTGTTTTGACGGATCCCGAACTAATTAATAAAATAATTTTAGCTGATAGTGGGCCCAAGGGAGCTATTGGTCTTTCCAATCTTCCAAATATAATTGCTGGAAGTGCAGGACTTAGTCCCGAAGATTCCTACTTAAAATTCGGATTTACCGATTCACAGTCAAGTATTGCGTCTGGAAAATCATCTTATGCTAGAGTTCATCAACGGATAATTGATAGAGATCCAGTGCTTAGCGATGCTAGTTCGTCTGCTCAGTTTACAGCTGTACTAACCTGGGCACAGCCAGACCCCGGAGCACTGGATGAAATTAAGGCTATCAAAAAACCTGTTTTAATCGTACATGGTGATCAGGACCTTCCAATTTCCATTCAAAATGCCTACAATATGAAACAAAATTTAGAAAACGCTATGCTTTTAGAGTTTTCAGATTCGGGGCACGCCGCATTTTATCAAAATTATGAGACTTTTTTAACGAAGGCTATTGCATTTCTTGCTCCATAGGTTATCTGAAACAAAAAATGATAAATAGCTAACAGGTTTTTCGTTTGAAACGATTATTAAACAGTAAACTACAATGCTAACAACCAACAATTGCTTGGACTTTCTGCCAATATAATTTTGAACTTCTCACGAATTAATTTCATCGCTAATTAGTCCAATTTTGCTGTATAACTTTTAAATACAGAAAATATGAGCAAGAGAATTTTAATCACAGGAGCTGCAAGTGGATTTGGAAAAATTGCCGCTTTTGATTTAGCAAAAAAAGGACATAAGGTGATTGCAACAGCGCAAGTTTATCCGCAAATGAGCGACTTGATAAGAGAAGCCAAAGAGCAAGGCGTAGAATTGACTGTGGATAAATTGGATGTAACCAATGCTACAGATATCGCTTATATCACTAAAAAATACGATATCGATATTTTGATCAGTAATGCCGGAATTATGGAAGGTGGTCCGATTGCGGAGCAGCCTATAGATCTAATCCGTTCGATGTTTGATGTCAATGTTTTTGGTGGATTGCAACTGGCACAAGGTTTTATCAAAAAATTTATTGACGAAAAAAGACCTGGTAAAATTGTTTTCACAACTTCTATGGGAGAATTATGGACTGTTCCTTATGTGGCCGCTTATTGTGCATCCAAGCACGCAATGGGATCAATCGCTGAAGGGTTGAAAACAGAATTGGCACCATTCAATATCAAGATTGCAACCTGTAATCCGGGTATTTTTGGAACCGGTTTTAATGATCGAGGTGTTGATACAATTTCCCGTTGGTACAATCCCGATAACAATTTTACACCTCCATCTGCATTCGATGGTACTGCCGAAGCTTTGGCCAACCAGTTAGATCCTCAATCGATGGCGGAGTGCATCGTTGATGTGGCTCTGGATGAAAATTCGAACTTTAGAAATGTACATCCAAAAGAAACTGAAGATTTTGTAAAACAATTGCAGGCAGAAGCCTGGACGGCTAAAAGCTAAATAGAAATCCACAAAGCACGGATCATAAAATATTGAAAAATGAACATAACTTATAACGAAGCAACGAAAGCCTTAAATGCTTCCATAGAAAAAACGAAAGCTTTAAACATTCCCGTAAGCATTGCAGTGGTTGATGCTGGGGGACATCTGCTTGCTTTTGCAAGATTAGACAGTGTCTTTGGTGTAATAGAATTTGCCGTAAAAAAAGCCAGAACTGCCGTAATGTTCGGTGTAGATAGTGACATAATGGGCACAATCGTTTCCGGCGCAGATATTCACGGATATGGAATGCTGAATTCAAATGATGGACTATTGACCATAGCTGGAGGTGTTGTGATAAAGGATAAAAACGGGAATATCATTGGGGCTATAGCTTCTTCGGGGGGCTCTCCAGAACAGGATAAAGAAATCGCGGGTGCAGGAGCTGTCGGGTTGAATTAAAATTTAAGATATTTGTGGTATGGAAGCAAAGCGTGAAATTATTTTTGATAAGTTGGTCTATTCCTGTGTATTTGAAAAGCATAGAGGAAATGAAGAGTTTATTCCCGAGCATTTCTTAGGATTTCAATTATCGGGAGAAACACACGCTTTTCATGCTGATGGAAATAGCGTAATTCCTGAAAACGTCGTCGTATTGGTTCGTAAAAATCAATTAATAAGAACGATAAAATATCCTGCAAAATCGGGGAAATACCAATTTGTATCCATTACGTTGGACAAGGAAACATTGCAACAGTATGCTTTTGAAAATAAAATTGTGGTGGACAAAAAATACACCGGCAAACAGAAATTGTTTTTTGAACCGGATGATTTTCTGCAAAATTATTTCGTTTCATTGGCTCCGTATATCAATAAGAAAAAAGAAGCAACGCCACGATTGGCAGATTTAAAAATCAGGGAAGCCATCGAGTTATTATTACAGTGCAACCCTGATTTTAAACAAATTCTGTTCGATTTTTCCGAACCCTACAAAATAGATTTGGAAGAATTTATGAACCAGAATTTTATGTTCAATGTATCAGTAACATCTTTTGCAAAACTGACCGGAAGAAGTCTTTCCGGCTTTAAACGTGATTTTGCTAGAGCATTTGGTACAACGCCAAAAAAATGGTTATTGGCAAAGCGTTTGGACGAAGCCCATTATTTAATCAGGCACAAAAAACAAAAGCCATCCGATTTTTATCTGGATCTAGGGTTTGAGAACTTATCCCATTTTTATGCTTCGTTTAAAGAAAAATTTGGAACAACCACAACTGGGCTCTAATAGAACAATGGAATTTTTACGACAATTGAGCGTATTGCTCAAGCTATATCGCGACAACAACGACTCAGTCGTCCGGCACCGCGATCGAGGGAACGAATTGGACAACAGACCCGTGATCGGGTCGGTGAGTTTTTTATAAAAGATCAAACGAAAAGGAATCAACCATTGTTATAAGAATACTTTTCATAAATTAGGTTAATAACAGGTAGTAAAAACCTTGAGATCCCTCTCCTCAAGGTTTTTTTATTTTTTTAGGAACCGACCATTCCATTATGAGGATCATAACGATATAACGAAGACGACGATAAGGTTTGTTATGCATACTTATTGAAGGAGGAAGAATAGTTGGAGAGGGATCCTGCCAGGCTGGTATAGTATCTTCACTAAAGACGGCCCTTTGGCGCTGAAGATGGCGGATTGTCAGGATTAAACCGTAATTTCATCGATCAAATACATTGAACATGACATTTCTATACCAATATTTTCGTTTTTATGGGGTGCTAGTGGCATTCATATTTTCCTTCAATGTTTCTGCACAAAAGCAATCAGGGGTGGACAGCAATGCGTTGGCAATTCAGTTCATTGACGGGCAACTTCCTGAAGGCAACTATACGGCTGCGGTGTTGGGAATTCCCCGACCGAATGCATCGCAGCTTGCAATTGTTGGGAAGATGAAACAAGCCATGAAAGCCAATGAAGATTGGTTTTTCAAAACCATGAAGGAGTTAAAACCCGGAGAGCCTATACCATATCACAAAAATCTAGGTATTAGCGAAGAGGAGTATGCTGCTTTTATGGAGTTCTCCCAATCTATCAAAATAGACAAAATAGGGGCTATGGAGCTCAAGATCATCCGCAAGGACAATAGTATCCATTTCGAGCCTAAAGACTTCGGCGATTATTTAAAATATCTAGTTATCGATTTAAAAGACCAAAGGGTCAGAGTTGATAGTCTGGGCTTGGAATATAAAGGACAGATCACTTTGGATGCCAAACAGACAACATTGGTCGCAGGACCTTGGACAGGTTACTCTTGGCAACTCGAAGAATTTAAGAAAGATGGAAAATTAATTTCAGATCCGAATAAAGTCGTTCCTGCAGAAATGGGAGAACTGGATATAAAGTCTATAAAAGTGTCAGTAGGCCGACTCGATCATAGCAATCAATGTTTCCTTTATCTCAAGAGTAATATTGTCCATAAAGGCCATGTGCTTGCAAAACAGGATATAGCCCTTTTATTAACGAAAGAATAAGCTGAAATCCAAAAATATACCTAACTTTAAATTAGATCAAAGCCCAAAGCCGATTAACATTTGGCCCAAGCGGACATCTAGCCAAAAAGGCACCCTTATCGGTTAATAAGGGTGCCTTTTATTTGAAAAAAGCAGCATAAATGTTGTGACGGTACTCCGATTGAATTCAAAGAATATATCGAATGTTTAATGAAACGTAGTCTTCGATGGACCTAATTTGTGAATCGATTCATACGAATATGCTGGATAAAACCTCTTTAAAAAATCTCCAATAATTCCATGGTGACATTAAAATGAAAGATAATTTCACCATGGAGTAAGAGTTGTAAACTCTGATTTCCTAATATTAATTAAAGATTTTTGTTAGATCCACTAATTCAAACTTTTTATCAACCTCAAAAAATGTTCTAAATATTGAAGCATGTCCGGTTCCAACCAAAATAAAGATGGTTTTTGTACCGGGCTTAATTTGATTTTGAATATTGGCATACATAATTAAATTTCTTTTATACCAATCAGTAACGAGTCTAGCACCAAAATAATCTTTCCCGATCATAATTTTGTTTGCGAATGAAAAATAAAAGCCAATATTGTTGTCTAGTTTCGATTTTTCATTCATGCATAAAAAGATTTGACTCAAATTCTTTTCTTCCAGACACTTATCCGATATTGACAATTTTATTTCATCAAGTTCTTTTTTTAAGGTAGGGTTGGAATTAACCTCTTTCATCAAAATATCGAATCTCATTTCGATCAGTGTATCAATTGGATATAATTCCTGATGTTTCAATTTTTTTGCCAATCGAAATCCCAGTTGAACCGTTTCACCTTCCTTAAAAAATCTTCTCATCCGTTCGCTTTTTATTGTATCGGTGAACGCGTTATATTGATTCTTTAAATAAAACTTGTAATGTGCATCTAACTGTTTCTTTTCGTTAAAGTTGCTTTCAACAAATATTTGTTCAGGTTTATAATCAGATGAATAGATTTTTTCTACGACATTATCCAGGTCCTTTTGATTTTCTTGGGATAGGATATTTCTATCCTGTACTTTAATCATATCGTTTCCTGGATTATTGAAGTGATAGGTTCCGAGTAAAATAACCTTTATTTTCTCCTGAGCCGATAGCACTGAAAATTGAAAAAGTATCAGGAAAAGGACTGTGAAAATTTTAGTAAAATAAGAATTTTGCATATAATAGTGTTAAAAATAAATAATTCACGAAACTAATAAATAGGGATTACTTATCTGCTACGAATAATAAATGAACAGTCACGAATAATAAATCATTATAGGACCAACTATGGTTGTTTTTACTGTTGCAAGCCTATACTTCTCATTAACTTTTCATCCAACTCTGTGAATACTTTAGGAATAAATGCCTGTGGATCATAATATCGTTTAGTATTTGGCCAATATAACAAGATGAATACCACCTTTGAGTTGCCATCGCAATGCTTTTTATTCTGAATAAATAGATCGGTTGAACCGTTTATGGGGCATTTATTTTTTACATTTGTATTTAACAATAGTTTAAAATCTATGCAAAAACACAGGGCATCCATTCCTGTCAGGAGCTGGGACAGCAATTTTAATGGAATCGCTGTTGTTCGTATAGCATCAGAAATTCCCGGGAGTAAAGAGTTTAATCATGCACATCGACACGACTATCACCTTTTCGTATTGCAGGAAAGTGGTATCTCGTATACCGAAATAGACTTTAAAAAATATTTGATAGATAAGCCAACTATACTATATCAATCGCCAAATCAGGTTCACAGAGCTTTGAAAGTCGAAAATATAAGTGGATTTATTTTAACAATATCCAATGAAAACTTAAATGCGGATTACCTAAAATTATTGCAGCGCAATACGCCTATCGAGCCATTATCGTTATGCTCACGCACAGATTTAGCGATTATCCAAGCGTGTTTTCTTTTATGTAGAAACCTGTATGACAGAAAAGAAGACAAGTTATATCATTTGCAGCTGAAAGACAGTTGCAATACATTGGTCGCCCTATTTATGTCGCAGTTCCTCAAGCAGTCAAAACCAGCAGAAAAATTGTCGCGTTTTGAAATAATTCAGAAGGCATTTTCAGAATTGCTCGAGCAAAATTTTGTGCACATGAAACGCCCCGCGGACTATGCCGCAGCATTAAACATCTCCGTTGCTTATCTAAATGAATGTGTAAAGAACGTAACGGGTTTTTCTGTTTCACATCATATACAACAACGTATTATTTTAGAGGCAAAGCGGCTGCTATATCATTCTGATAAATCGGTAAAAGAGGTTGCAGCCGAATTAGGTTACGATGACTATCCCTATTTTTCACGACTATTTGTAAAAGTTGCAGGAATTACCGCTTTGACATTTCGTAGCAAAAACCACGATTAATCCAATACCTACTCTTTTCCGTTCTATTTTATACGATTGATTCTGCTGTACTTTGCTTTGAACAAAATATAATACTATGCCAAGTGCACCAAAATGGTTATTTGATACCTTAGATTTCTTAACGCCCAAGCTACCTTTGACCGAGGTTGTCGAAGCAGTCTCTTTATCAAAATCTGTCAAGAAGATTTGTTTTAAAGGGGATTTAAAAAATGTACAATTCGCGGTAGGTTTGTTCATCGACTTTAGAATTAATGCTACAGAGGCGCGGAGATATACCGTTTCTTATGCAGATACTGAAAAGGGCTTGTTTGAATTCATCGTTTATTTGAATGGTAAAGGTTGCGGAAGTCATTATATGTCGGATTTAAAAGTGGGCGACAACATCGTGATGTATAAGCCGAGAGGAGAAAGCAGGTATTATGATAAAACGACTCAAAGGTTTGTAATTTTTGGCGATGAAACCTCGTTAGCACTTGCTTGTTCTTTTCTTCCAATGTTAAAGAAAAACAACCATCAGTTTGTGTTCCTTTTTGAATTGGATGAAGAGAACAAAAACGTTCCAAAATTATTGGGTTTGGAAAATTGCCTGATATTTCCCAAAAACTTTTCGTTCAGCATGGAGGAATGGGTCAGCAAGCTACCAATGATCAATACCCCGGATTGGCAAGAAGCTAATTTCGTGTTGACAGGTAACGCAAAATCGGCTCAGCTGCTTAGAAAAATCATTAAAGAAAAAACCAATGGCAATGTTTTTTTACACGGCTACTGGTTAGCGGGTAAAAAAGGATTATAGATCGATGCGGTTAAACTGTGCGTATTTATTTGTATTTTTAGTCCTGTAGATGGCATAGGTGATTGAACGATATTTTGTAATCCGTAATGCCAAGTGTGTAGCTGAATAAGGTAGATACCACCCATAACTGATTGTTAAGGTTTTTATATTCTTACTTTGTTTTTTATGCCATTTGGATTAACATGAATCTTGAATTATTTATCGATCAATTTCAGTTGATGCTGGAATTCACTTAATGAGATTTTCCCAGATGCAAAGTTGACATCTAAAATAAACTTCTTTTCGTTGGGGGACAGTTCACGTCCATAAATCTTCCCTAATAATCCATCTTCATCAGGTAAAGCTTCGGTCACATCTGCTGCATTTAAAAATGCCTGATAGTATCGTAGTCCGAATTTTCTAAGCGACGACGCGTTGAAATGAATTTGGTCTTCGTTTGCAGTTAACCCTTTTGCCGAGACGAAGTTACAATTGTTGTGCGATGCTGCGTATTTTTGTAAGGCGCTATTGACCAAATGGTAATCATTGAAATGCGCCCCAAATAGACCATAAGGCAAAAAATCGCCTATCGCGCCGATAATCAGGGGAACTTCAGGAGCCCCTAATTGCTTCCGTAGCTCATTGACTATACTATCAAACTTTTCACCGTATTTTGCGGCCAGTTCGATGGAAGAATCATTTTCTCCCTGATGCCACAATATTCCTGTCAACTGGCTGCTACGTTGAGCAAGTTTAGCCTGAAAAATAGCGTGGTCAAAGAGTGCGCCACCAACCTGCCAGTCATTTAAGCTGGTACCGCCATCAGCACAAGGGATAAGGCCGATCTCCTCGCCAATGTGATCCGCATGCCAGGAGGCAGCAAATGATGATGCAAGCCCCACACCAGCCATAGGCCTGTCATTGTGTATGGGTTCGGCCATTATCTGCCAGCGTCCATTGCGAAGCATCTTTATTGATTCGTTGATGATAGGCGGCACTGAATCCGGAATTCCGCGGCCGGCCATATTTGATTGCCCTATTAGCAAAAAAGATTGTATCATAGTTGATTATATATTTAAGACTCCACGATTCCTATACTGCGGCTAAATGATAGCCAGGCAAATTTTTTAAGATCATTCGGAGCGACGTCACCAGAATTTAAAGCCTTCACACTTGCTCTTGCCACACTGGCAAAGAGATGTCTGATCCAGGCTGAGGACAAACGATTGTCTATAATGTGTTTCGCCTGCAGCTGGGGAACTATAGCAAACCACTTTTCTTTTGCTTGTTCATAGGCAATAACTTTTTCTTTGTCCATCGCTGCGACATCAACCTGCCTCTCCTCAAGGGCGTGTAGGAAAATATATTTTACACCGCTGTCGATAGCTGCGTATAGCATTGCTTCCAATTGTTTGACCGGATCAGTATCGCTGTTAAATGCAGAAACCATAGCGATATACCAGGTTTCAAGCATATCGACATAGCAGGCAGTTATAAGTGCATCTCTATCCTTAAAATACCGATACAAAGTTCGCTTACTGATTTGTGCAACCTCGGCTACTCGCTCTAAAGGAGCGTGAAAGTCTTCATTTAAAACTTTTACTGCACTATAAATTAGCTTTTCTCTATTCATTTGGCACAAATGTATGACAAATGTCTTATATATGTGTGAGTTTATAGGTGAAATTATAATTAATTGGTCCAATTGTCATTAAGTATCGTTAAAATTCCAAAGGGAACTATCACTTTTTAACAACCCTTTGTCAACTTTTGAACAATATTTCAAAGGAAATGAACAGATGTAATTCCAGCTAATCTTACGACCTTTCGCTTAGATCGAAGCCAAAGCCGGTTAACATTTAGCTCAAGCGGACATCTAGCTAAAATTGTCTCCCTTATTGATTAATAATAGAAGATTTTTATTAGTAGCATAAATCATTTTTTCTCCCTTAAATCGAGCTTTAAAAACTAGGACATAGATAATCAAAACAATGATCCAATATCTAATTTTTAAGCATTATCAATGCACAAGCATAAGCCTTTCGCAGCAGGTATGGCCCTCTTTGAGACCGAGAGTCGCAAGCCTATTCTTCCGCCTTTGGAAGTCAAAGGTCCTAGAATACGGTTGCTCTTCCATTGAGGTGATTCGCTGTGGCAAGATGCCGCTAAAACCCGATCCGAGGAGTGGGTAGGATGGGAATGATCTTCTTCATCGGGAACCTTGTTTTAATTCATATACAGAATAGTATTATAATGCTAAAAATATTAGTATTATAATATTTATTTACATATATTTGCATTGTTAACCAATTTAAAAACAATGTATTATGAGTGAGTTGAAACAATCGAAATATATCGATATTACAACAGATTATGGTTTTAAAAAAGCTTTCGGATCAGATACCAATAAAGATCTTCTGATCGCTTTCTTAAACGAACTCTTTAGAGGGCGCAAGGTTATTGCTGACCTGTATTATAACAAAAATGAGCATGTCGGGGATACAGAGGATATCGGTACCGTTATTTTTGATCTGACCTGTACGGCAGACAATGGCGAACGTTTTATTATTGAAGTGCAGCGCACGGCGCAGGATAATTTGAAAAAGCGCATGCTTTATTACAGCAGTAAATTGATAGCGGATCAGGCACCCAAAGGCAACCGAAGGGCTTGGAATTATGCAATTAGTGAAGTTTATATCATTGTACTGATGGATGGATTTGCAATGCCTGATGCGGGGGATGAGCAGTATTTTCTGCACGATATTTGTTTATGTTATCGAGATCATGGTAAAATATTTTATGACGATCTAGGCTTTATATATGTGGAATTGGTTAACTTTGTAAAAGCTGATGCAGAGTTAGTTAATGATTTAGATCGTTGGCTTTATGTACTCAAAAATATGTCTTCGCTAAATGGACTTTCCACTTATTTGCGTAAGCCTATTTTTGAGAAGTTATTTCAGTTAGCAGAGTATAGCAAACTAAAACCGGAGGAACGAGAGATGTACAACGTAAGTTTAAGGAATAAATGGGATGCCGAGAGTATCCGAAGTAGTCAGGAGGAGCTATTGAAACGAGCGCGCGAAAAAGCAATGGCTGAGGGAAGAGCCGAAGGAGAGGCTAAAGGAAAAGCAGAAGGAAAAGCAGAGGGAGAAGTTATAGGAAAAGCCGAAGGAAAGGCGGAAGTAATAAAAAATCTTTTGTCTTCGAATAAGTTTTCGATATCGGAGATAGCCGAATTAGCGGACGTCACTGTAGAGTTTGTAAAGCAGATCGAGGAAGAGAAAGCTAAAGGAAAATAGAGTATATAACCATATAAGGTTTTACGGCCACTTGGATACTGTCTAAGCGGCCTTTTTCTTTTTATAGGTTAAGTTGGTTTCTTAACCAATACCATTTTGAATAAGCTCTCATTTAAATAGAAATAAATACAAGGCCGAAGAGACGAACTCAACCTTTTTATAAAAAGATCAAACGAAAGCGAACTAACCATTGTTATACCAATACTTTCATAAATTAGGTTAATAACAGGTAGTAAAAACCTTGAGATCCCCCTCCTCAAGGTTTTTTTATTTTTTGAAACCGACTATCTCTTTATTGGGATCATAACTATATATCAGGGCTGGATTATTCCGGCCTTTTTTGTGCCGACACGATCAGCATCATAGGCCTTCTGAGTTCGTCTGCCATTCCGGCGACACTGTTAATCATTTCCATGTTTGGCTGTGGTTCAGTAACTAAATCGATGGCAAAGTTATTGGCAAGCAGGATTGTAAGATAAGTGGTAAGTGTCCTATGGTATTTTATTACATTGTTTTGTAAGAAATGTGTTTCCCTCTTTCCTTCTTCAAAGTAATGGTCCACGGGCCAGTATAACTTGTTTCCGGATGCATCGTAAACCCAGTCTTGGTCGGGTCTTGCAGTGAATATCGGATGCTCAACAGAAAACACAAAACTGCCGCCCGGTTTTAGCCAACGGTTTATATGCATGCAGAGCGGATCAAAGTCTTTGATGTAATGGAATGTAAGGGAACTGATGACGCAGTCGAACTCCTGCTCCTCAAACGTGATATCCTCCAATGCGCTTCTGATATAAGTGATGCCAGGCAGGTCATTGATTTCTTTCGCCTTATTGAGCATCCTTTCGGAAAGGTCGACACCTGTTACTGTTTTGGCCCCGTTTTCAATAGCATAACGACAATGCCAGCCAAAACCGCAGCCCAGGTCCAATACATTTTTGCCATCAAAGCTCGGAAGGATATTTTTTAACGCATGCCATTCTCCGGCACCTTCAAGACCTTTAATAGATCTGTCCATATTTTTATATTGATCGAAGAATGTTTGGTCGTCATATTTGTTCTGCTTCATAATCTGACAATAAATTTTAATAGGTTAAGATACATCCTTTTATCAGGGGACAGTATCACAGACCCCTGTATTAAACCATTTACCATTTCCTATTTTTGCTTTTCTTTCATAGGATCTAACCCGGTAGTATGCTGAACCTGGTAATTTTCCATCCATGATTCAATATGAAGCAGCAATTGCTCTAGACTTTTACCCGTTTCAGATAACCCATAATATACTTCCGGAGGAAAGGTGTTCACTTGTTTTCGAACCACAATTCCATCGTTTTCCATTTCTTTTAGTTGTTCTAATAATACTTTTTTGGAAACCTTGGGCATTTTACGCCACAATTCAATGAAGCGTTCATCACCCGTATAAAAAAAATGATGGAGGATCAAGGGCTTCCACTTCCCGGAAAATATTCTGAAAAAAAGATTTACGGAACAGTTTTCAAATTCCTTATAATTCATTAGGTAACAATTTTGTAACCGGGAAACCTCTGGGTAAATATCTTTCGTTAGCCGAAGGTTGTACCGAAATTTACCAGCTAAGTTAGGAATTTAAATACGTTATCACTATGACAATACATCAAATACGTAATGCCACTATTATTATCGAATCGGAAGACAACTTTATATTGGTTGATCCTTTATTGGGAAAGTCAAAGACATTTGTTCCGCTAACCCTTTTCCGTTTCAAACCCCGTCGCAACCCTTTGGTTGATTTACCCATTGAAAGCGAAAAACTGTTGCAGAAAATCGATTATTGCTTGATTACACACCTGCATCCCGACCATATCGATGCGGTAGGAATCGAGTTTTTGCGTAGCCGTAAAATTCCCGTCCTGTGCGGTGAAAAACACGCCCGCCAATTAAAAAAATGGGGGTTAAATGTCCTGCAAGCGATTGATTATTGGGAGACAATCTCGTTTCTGAAAGGCAAACTTACTGCGACACCTGCAGTTCATGGCTATGGCTGGGTAAGAAAACCAATGGGGCATGTGTATGGATTCGTATGGCAGTCATCCGATGAAGAATCGGTATATATAAGTGCAGATACCATTTATACCGATGACGTAAAAAAGGTGTTGGCTACCTACAAGCCCGACGTATCTGTGCTAGCTTGCGGTTCGGCACAATTCGATTTCGGCAGACCACTATTGATGACAATGGACGATATTGTAAAGTTTATCCGTGATGCGCCAGGCAAAGTATTGGCAAATCACATGGAAGCCATCAATCATTGTCCTACCACGCGCCTTGAGTTAAAGCAAAGATTGGAGAAGGAGGGATTGCTGCAAAAGACATTTATTCCGGCCGATGGAGAGCGTATTGAAGTTGTAAAACCATAGCATGAATCCAAGATATAATTTTAAGCATAGTTTTTCCATGGAACACAATTGCTTGGTTTAGTGTTTAAAATAGGATAAGATCTTTATCAGGGCTGGATCCATCCAGCCTTTTTTCTGATATAAATGTTATCTTAGCGCTATGCTGAACAATCTCTTTGAACAAGTCACCGTTATGAAGCTTTCGATAGGGGAGGGATTGACTCCACTGTGGAGTGATACGGCACAGACTTCGTTGTTTTAAATTAGCTATTTTATGGGAAGTTTAACAAAATATGTATCAAACGATCGTCCAGAATTCGCCGTACTTATCGAAGATGACGATAAGGTTTGTTATGCATACTTATTGAATGAGGAAAGAATAGTTGGAGATATTTGGTTATACAATAGCGTTCCTACTCCGAGAGAATCTGAATGGCATAAAAGGGAGAATCTACCGTTTTTAAATCCTGCTGAGTTTGTCAAAGAAAACCTTGAAGCATTTGATGCGATTTCACCTGTCGAGGTAACCTGGGATTTGGGGGAAGAAACGGTGGTCAATATATTTCTAGCGTCCAGATTGATCGCAAAGCTAACCGTAGGGTCTTTTCCGGGTTGGTCTAGTCTGGTCACTAAAGATGGGCCTTTGGCGCAGAAGATGTAGAGCTTTTAAAATATGATTGTCAGTAAAGATTCCTACGTGTTTTTATTTCTTCGATCCTTTTATAATAAAGTTTTCTTTGTTTTTGTTTACGAAATGGGTCAACAGACAAATAAATAAACAACAATATAATAATTCCAGAAAAAAAAGCAGCGACATACATTAACCAAGTAAAAAACTTTTTCATTTTTTTCGGACCTGTCCCACTAAATGTGTAAATAAAAACTACGGATTCCAGTTATGTTCCTTATAACGGGACTCGTTTTTCAAGTAAAGTTAGGAATTGATTTAGGACCTAGCGTGTCAATTCTTTTACTTATTTTTAGCGTATGAATGATAATCAAGCATCGGGCTTGTTTCTAGCCATTTTTAGCATTATTGTTGGACTTATTGTGAAAAGGTTCGGACAGCCATCATATTGGTATACCCGACCAATTGCTCTGGGAATATTCGTTATCATGCTTGTTCTTTTTGATGTTTTTATTAATAGATCATGAGTTTTATCTACCCTTCTTTATCTGGTATTTTTTCCTTCTTTTTTCAATCAATTCTTTCGCGATAAACAACTGTGATAAGATCCATAGTTATTGAGATTTTATTATCGTTAACTCGCCATCATCAAATCCCACTGCTATTTCCTTTGCTTGTGCAAAAATTGAAGTTTTGAAATCTTCGGATTTTACATATGACTGAACTGGACATCCAGCATAAAAGAAAAATAAGCATCCCACTTTGTGCCCCAAACCGGATTAGAGATCAGCATGGGACTATGAATCGGGGTCTAATGATAGAATGTAGGGTATTTAGATGATAAGTTTGTAACTTATCATGCCAATTGTTCCATTGCAGCTTTGACAATAGGATATAGGATTGAAATCAAATCAGTCGGTGGATTCAGTATTTTTCTTCGAAATTCAGGGGAATTTTTTTAACAAGGAAATAGAAATGGAGGATTACTTAATAATGTTCAACAATACGATTGAGTTCTTGAAAAAGAATAATTTGAAGTATGAATATATGAAATTTTCATCTGGTTCAATAATGCTTGATGTTTGGTTTAATAAAAAATTCTACGTTTTTCAATTTGAACCTAATCAAATAGGATTCTCAGAAGTTGATGAAAATGTGGGCTTTGATACGATACCTGATAAAATAATTTTGAATTCGGATATGTTAAGACTTGTATTGACTAGTATTGTTTAAGGCACTGTCCTTTTATATTGGAAGCTCGTAACCAAATAACTAATGAAATTTTCCAGTTGATGATTACTAATGTCACAATTGAAAGAAAATTTTAGATAATTTTTTTGCTGGCATGCATTTCAGTAAATTTGATGCATAACATAAACTTTAAGTAAGAATGGAAAAGTATAATTACGGGGTCATTGGTCTGGGTGTAATGGGAAGAAATCTGCTTTACAATATTGCCGATAATGGTTTTTCTGTCGTAGGATTCGATTTAGATGAAGAAAAGGTAATCGAACTTCGTAAAGGAGTTGCTTCAGGTACAAAGGTTGTTGGAACTGTTTCTCTAGAGGAATTTGTGTTGAGTTTAGACAGTCCGCGAAAAGTTATTTTGATGGTTCCTGCAGGTAAACCGGTTGATGCTGTTCTTGAAAGCATAACACCGCTTCTGAGTCCAAAAGATATTGTCGTTGATGCGGGAAATTCTTATTTCAAAGATACCGAGAGACGTATAGCTGATTTAGCTTCTAAAAACCTTCATTTTATGGGAATGGGAGTTTCTGGAGGAGAGCAGGGGGCAAGAAGAGGACCGAGTATTATGCCGGGTGGAGATTTGGAAGTTTTCAATTTGGTGAAGCCTATGCTGGAAGTTATTTCAGCAAAAGTAAAAGGGGAGCCCTGCACCGCTTATATGGGAAAAGGAGCTGCAGGGAATTACGTTAAAATGGTTCACAACGGTATAGAATATGCTATCATGCAATTAATCAGTGAAGCATACGATTTACTGAGAAAAGGAGCTAATCTTAACAATAACCAATTGTATGAAGTTTTCAAAAGATGGAATGAAGGCGAGATGAATTCTTTCCTTATTGAAATAACAAGAGATATTTTCCAGCAAAAAGATGATGTAACAGACGGTTTTCTTGTCGACAAGATTTTAGATAAAGCAGGAGCAAAAGGAACCGGAAAATGGACCTCCCAGGAGGCTATGGAAGTTGGGGTGTCTATTCCAACCATCGATATTGCGGTAACATCAAGAATTTTATCCGCTTACAAAGATGAGCGCGTGAAAGCTTCGCAATTATATGCTAAAGAAGAAGTACAAACTCCTGAAAATACAGAATTGTTCATCAAAGAGGTGGGGGATGCTTTGTATTTATCTACTTTAATCAGTTATGCGCAAGGATTGGCATTATTGGTAAAAGCTTCTGAAGAATATCAGTTTGAAATTCCGTTAAAAGATGTTGTTAAAATCTGGAGGGGTGGATGTATCATCCGTTCGGTTTTATTGGAGAAATTTTATCTGGCTTATTCAAAATACGAGAATTTATCTAATATTTTATTGGATCAGGAAATTTCAGAAATTGTAAAAGATAAAATTTCTTCATTAAGAAAAACAGCTGCTTTTGCTGTATCAAACGGAATTCCAAGCTTAGGAATTCAGTCGGCTCTAGGGTATTTCGAAGCTTATACCACAGCATCTTTACCTGTAAACCTGCTTCAGGCTCAGCGTGATTATTTTGGTGCACACACTTACCAAAGAACTGACAGAGAAGGAGTCTTTCATACCTCATGGCAAAACCCAAATAACTGAATCTAACAATGAGTGACAATACAATCCTGCATCCAACAACGATCGTTATTTTTGGTGCAACAGGGGATTTGGCAAAAAGAAAACTTTTTCCTGCCTTCTACAATTTATATATCGATGGCAGAATGCCAAAAGGGTTTAATATTTTAGCTTTAGGAAGAGCCGAAAATACGGATGAAAAATTCAGGGCTTATATTAAAGAAAATCTGGAGAGTTTTTCCCGGAAAACTGTAATCAAGGAAGATTGGGCTGGTTTTCAGGCTCACATCAGCTATTTTCAGCATCAGCTTGATGAAGAAAGCTCTTATCGGAATTTATATCAGAAACTGGAAAATTTTGACAAGGTGTACGGAATGAGAGGAAACAGACTTTTCTATTTGTCGATTGCACCAAACTTTGTATCGGTAATTTCAAATCATCTCAAAAATACGTCAATAGCATCTGATCCTGCAACAGATCGAATTATTATCGAAAAACCTTTTGGTCACAATAAAGAATCTGCCATTGAGCTAAATAATCTTCTTTCACAAACTTTCCAGGAAGAACAGATTTATCGCATTGATCATTATTTAGGTAAAGAAACCGTTCAGAATATTTTGGCGTTCAGGTTCGGAAATTCAATTTTTGAACCTCTTTGGAATCACAGACATATAGAATCGGTACAGATTACGGTTGCCGAAGAAGTAGGTGTGGAAACAAGAGCCAGTTTTTATGAGCAGACAGGAGCTTTGCGCGATATGATTCAGAACCATCTTTTGCAAATTCTTTGTATGGTTGCTATGGAACCTCCGGCTTCACTTGAATCGGGTGAGATCAGGGATCGTAAAGTTGATGTTTTAAAATCCATCCGTAGGATTTCTCCCGAAAAAGTAGATCATTATGCGGTAAGAGGACAGTACGGACGAGGCAAAGTAAACGGGCTAAAAGTAAATGGCTATCGCCAGGAAGATGGAATTGCTCATGATTCCAATACGGAAACATTTGTCGCTATTAAGTTTTATCTGGATAATGAAAGATGGGAGGATGTTCCCTTTTATGTTCGTACCGGTAAGAAGATGAAAGAAAAGCATTCTTATATAACGATTCAGTTTAAGCCACTTCCAAATTCTACTTTTTCAGAAAGCACCTCGCTTCTGTCGGCAAACCGATTGGTTATTAATATCCAGCCACAAATGGACATCAGATTGCAGTTTATGTCTAAAAAACCAGGCTTGTCTTTAGAGCTTAAACCTGTAGAAATGATTTTCGATAATTTTGCCTGTCAGACCGATACGCCCGAAGCTTATGAAACTCTTTTATTGGAAGCACTTGTGGGAGACCTTACACTGTTTATGCGCTCTGATCAGGTAGAAGAAGCTTGGGATGTGATAAAAACGATTCAGGAAACCTGGGAAAAAACCAAAGACCCATCTTTCCCAAATTATGCTTCGGGAAACTGGGGCCCTGATGACAGTGATGCACTGGTCGAGCGGCAGGGACATCAGTGGGTTTAAAATCTAATGAAAAGAGAATGAATATTACGATATTTAATAATCTGGATGCTTTATATAAAGAAGCAGCAGATACATTTGTTGAGCTTTCGAAAAAAGCAATCCAGAAGCATGATAAATTTGTGGTCGCGTTGAGTGGTGGCTCTTCACCGAAAGCTATTTTTAGTTTATTAGCTACTCCTGAATATGCAGATAAAATAATTTGGAACAAAATCCATTTTTTTTGGGTAGATGAAAGATGGGTTTCTCTTGAAGATGAGAAAAGTAATTTTAAGATGACTTTGGAAGTACTTTTGAATAAGGTTCCGGTAAATGAAAATCAGATTTTTCCCATGTATAAAGAGGGAATTGAGCCTGAAAATTACGCTAAAGCATACGAAGCCCAAATCAGAAATGTTTTGGGAGCTGACGGTATTTTTGATTTCATCCTTTTAGGAATGGGTGATGATGGCCACACAGCTTCTCTATTTCCAGGAGAAAAGATCTTACAAGAAAAAGAAAAATGGGTTGATGCCTACTATTTAAAGCCTCAGGCAATGTTCAGAATTACTTTGACTGAACCTATTATCAATAAAGCTGAAAATATTCTGATTGTTACCTTTGGTAAATCCAAGAGAAACGCTTTGAATGAAGTTCTTAATGGTGTATATAATCCTGAACTATATCCACTACAGTTAATTGAAAAGAAAGCAGGAGTCCAGATTTTTACCGATAAAGAAGCTGGAATTTAATATCATTTAACTAGAGGGGACTCTAGCCAAAAAGGCTCCCTTAACGATTGACAAGGGTGCTTAAGTACTCTTGTCAATACAGTTATAGCCCCTTATGGAAATATTGGATCTTTTTTATCCTATGTCTCGGGCGATCCGTCGTGCCAAGACGCCTTTAATGTGGTACCCAAGGAATGAGTAGGGAAACTTAAATATAGTCAATTGGTCTATTCGATTTGAAAATAACAGTTAACAAAGCGACTGTTGCAGCATTCATTTTTGATAATGCAATTTTAACCTCAGGATCTTTCTGCGCTTAACTATATGTGAAATTGACGAGGGTGGCAATTACTGTTAATAAAAAGGCTCTCATGGCGTTCTGTTATACTAAAAATTTCCTGGCAGTTTAACCAACGGCTTCCATTCATGAATGGAATAGTACTAGATTATACTGCGCTTGTAGAAAGATACGTCTTTTTTCCTTTGTCGTGCCCGTTTGATTTATAATCTTTTCGGCAAGAGGGAGTTTACTTTCGATGTAGAACTCATTTCGGTTATATCCGTTTATCTGAAATTTTTAGACATATTATTGTTTGTTGAGGTGATTAGCTTATCCTCTATAAAATCTCTGCTTCACCAATAAGTTTAGGTCCTTCATGTAGCCACCATTTACGACCTTTTGTCAAATATTGCTCCAGCTCTTTTACAAGGAGAAAGCGAATAGTCGCAATTCTTTCTTGTCCAGGCATTAGATCTTCGCCCTCAAAATTTATATTACCTATATAAGTCCGCTGTAATTTAC